>CANQTX010000006.1 GCA_947626885.1 uncultured Clostridia bacterium
CAGTGTGATACCTTTTTTCCATCGTTTTCCTCCTATTTTCTATCGAATTTTTTTCGTGAAGCATAAAACTTTACGAAAATAAAAAACAAGCAAGATCCTTATCTTTCAATATTTCTACTTGTTTTCATCTTCTATTTTGTATTGTACATTTTACAACAAAGTCCTTGACTATCTTCAAATTTATAGGTATTATAAATATAGTAAATTCGTAAAGTTTTATGCTTTATGAAATCATATTAAAATAAAAAAACTAACTATGTAGCTGAAATCCATTTTCAAAACCTACAAGGTCAGTTTTTATTTATCTATTTCAATATATTACATAATTTCCTGATTTATATAAAAATCCTTAACTTTACTTTAATATATATTATTAAAAGTCTTATGGCTTTACACAACTGTTGGCATAATGACTAAATATACTACAATTCTAAATAAATACTTTAAGTTATTACAATAAACTCATATTTTTCAATTAATTTTCATCTTTTACAATAATAAAATAAGGTGGTTACGCTTTAATGAGAAAATATTTAATTGGTTTTATTAAAATTATCATATCTGGCTTAATAGCTTTTACAATATTAACAATATTTTGCTATTTCTATTATAATGTACCAGTACAATATGAAGTATCAGATGGTGTTACTGATTATAAATGGAAACCTAATTCATTTTATTCAAGAGGAACAGAAGGATTTGCATTTGGTAAAATTAACAATGATGGTTACAATAATGCTTTTAATTATAGTAATAATATGAAAATTCAAGTATTAATAATGGGCTCTTCTCATATGGAAGCGTATCAAGTCCAACCTAATGAATCTACAGCTGGATTATTAAATAGTATGCTAGGTAGTAATACAGTTTATAATATTGGTGTATCAAATCATACATTTTTAACTATTGCCAATCATTTACAAAATGCCATTCAAAAATATAAACCTACAAAATTTATAATAATAGAAACATCAAGCATTGCATTTAAAGAACAAGATTTAAGAAATGTATTAAATGGAACTTTTGAAGAAATTCCTCTAAAAAATAATCAATACCTTTTAAGTATTTTACAGAAAAATCAATTTTTACGATTAGCATATAAACAATCAAGAGAATTGATAAATAATTCTGAAACTAATACTAAAGATATAGAAAAAACAAACACAGTAAATAATAATGATAACAGTAAAACATTGTTAAATGAATTGTTATTTAAAATGAGTAACTCCGTTTCCATTTCAGGAATAAAATTAATTATTGTGTATCATCCCAAAACCACAATAAATGCAGATGGTTCTTTACAACTATCAAATAACTCTCAAGACTTAACATCATTCAAAGAAATGTGCCAAAAAAACAATATTTATTTTTTAGATATGTCTGAACGTTTTTTAGAAGAATATAATGACAAACACATCTTACCTTATGGCTTTACTAATTCTTCTATTGGAAGTGGTCATTTAAATAAATACGGTCATAAGATGTTAGCAGAAGAATTATATAAAACCATGCAGGAGGTAAAATAAATGTCATTTGCTTCTATTGATTTTGCTATTTTTTTTATTATTGTTATTGTAGTAACATTAATAATACAAAAATTTTTTTCTAAAAACATAAAGCAATTATTTTTATTCATAGCAAGTTATTTCTTTTATGGATATTGGGATTGGAGATTTTGCTTTTTACTTTTATTTATTACCTTAACTTCATATTTTTCAGCTAAATCACATAAAAAAATGATATACGGTATGGGTATTGCTATACCTTTAATCGTTCTAGGCTTTTTTAAATATTTTAATTTCTTTTTAAACTCTTTCTTCTCAATCACCCATCAAAACCATACTTCTACTTTAAATATTATTCTTCCTATTGGAATTTCATTTTACACTTTTCAAGCATTAAGTTATGTAATAGATGTGCATCGCGGTAAAATTGAAGTGGAGAATAATTTTATTAAATTAGCATTATACTTAAGTTTTTTTCCACAACTCGTTGCTGGTCCTATTATAAAAGCACATGAATTTTTACCACAATTAGAAGAAGATCGAAAAATAAATTTAGAAAACTTTAAATATGGAATACAATTAATCACTTTTGGATTATTCAAAAAAATTGTATTAGCCGATCACATTGCACTTTTAGTTGATGATGTTTTCTTCTGTCCATCAGCTTATCATTGGACAACGATTATATTAGCTGTTATCTCATATTCTATTCAGATATATTTTGATTTTTCTGGATATTCAGATATAGCAATTGGATGTGCTAAATGCTTAGGATATGACTTTAATTGTAATTTTAATTTACCATATATTTCTCAAAACATAACAGAATTTTGGAGAAGATGGCATATTAGTTTGTCAACGTGGTTAAAAGAATACATATACATTCCTTTAGGAGGTAATCGTAAAGGTAAGATCCGACAATCCATAAATCTATTGATAACTATGTTATTAGGTGGTTTATGGCATGGAGCTAACTGGACTTTTATATTTTGGGGTGCATTAAATGGAATAGCATTATGCATTCATAAAAGAATATCTAAAAATAAAAAGAAACATTTTTACATTAAAACTTTAAATATCTTCTTAACATTTACATTTATAAGTTTTACATGGATATTCTTCAGAGCTGATAACTTTAGCATAGCTTGGGATATCATTAAAGGAATATTCACTTTGCAACAAGGAGTTAGTCAACCATATTTTTGGTCTTTTGTTGCTATTATTGTATTAGTTATCTTTACCATTTGCGCTATAATTAAATCACATAAAAATAATGAAAAAGAAATTAAGGGTTATTATCCAATAGTCAATTTAAATACTATTAGTGGGTTAACTACATTTTTTACAGTATTAGGACTCATATTAGGATTAGCTTTTACTGGAGAACAACCATTTGTATATTTCCAATTTTAAACGTTTATTTCTTTATCAAAAACTTTTATATTAGGCATAATTCATTAAAAATATAACCTAATAACATTTAAAATGTTATTAGGTTATATTTAACTTAGGGCATTAATTCTACGGTAATATTTCCCGAAAATGCATCTTCATTCTCGCTTAATATTAGATTTCTATCTTCATCAGATACAACATATAACTTTGAATTATTAGGTATGTGTTCTATATATCCAAATGATTCTAGATGTCCTTTAAAAAAGATTTCACAGTTATCACTATGTCGTAAATTGATTGATCCATTTTCAAATTTTGTAGCAGATTCAGGAAAAATTAATTTATTAATATGGCAATCCTCAAAAGCATCATATCCAACCGTTGTTACACCATCAGGAACAGTAAAAGAGGTTTTAGCCTGTGGACATCTAATAATTTTTTTCATATCCTTTGTCATTAATACACCATCTACTGAAGTCATATAAGGATTATTACCTTCAACATTGATGGATTCTAAAAGATCACACCTATGAAACGGATCGTCAATCCTTCCAATTTCAAATTCCTTGAGAGAAGAAGATATATTAATGTTACGCAAACCACCATTTTCAAAACACTCCCCAGAAATTTCACTAACTCCGGTTTGGTAAAGAAATATCCGTTAGCGCATCACACTGAGAAAAACCTGCATAACCGACAGAAGTAACCGAATTCGGAAGAACTATCTTCTTTAGCTTCCAACAATAATGAAAAGCATAATCACCAATTTTTTCTAATGTATTTGGTAAAAGAATATATTCCATTTCTTCACAATCTCTAAAACCATCTTCTGAAATTTCTGTGACACCGTCGGGTACAATGACAGTATTAATAGAATATAAACCATAATTATCAGAAATATTTACTTTGATTACTTCACTACCATTAATTTTCTTAGGAATCACTAATGTTCCAGTGATATCTCCAAGGTGTATTCCATCGTCATAATATACGTCATCATCATTAATATTAATTCCCGTTATCGCATTTGTAGATGAATCAAAGGTAAACAAGTCCTCTGGAGCATATGCTAATGTTTCTGTTTCTGTGACATTCCCATTATTATCATAATGATATAATGTTACATTTTTACCATCACCAGCATCTTCTGCTGCTAAGTAACCATTCTCAGTTGCTGTTGCAGATAACCCTTTTTGTTGCAGTGCTCTTGCATAAGCATCTCCACCTTCATAATTTGCCATGAAGTTATCCATTTGCCATTGTTCATTTGCTTCTGCTTCTTTATATTTTGTTACTGCATCTTGTGCTCTTGTGATAATTCCATTATTCCCTAATACTAAACTGATACTAACACCTGCTAAGATTAACAAGACAATAATTGTTACCACTAAGGCTACTAATGTAATACCATTTTCTCTTTCTTTGTTTTTCATCTTTTTATCCCCTTCGTAAAATTTTATGTTTTTATTATATCTAATAATTTATATTTTTATTAACGTTTTTCCGTTAATATCATAATTTTTATTCTGCTATAATGATTTTACATATAAAAGATTTTTTAAGGAAAAATAAGTATATGACTGTATCGGAAGCTATTATTAAACGAATTTATAATTTAATATGTGAAAGAAACATTACCATTAATAAATTAGCTATGTTATCTGGTTTAACACAATCCACTGTTAGAGATATTATGACACGGTACTAGTAAAACACCTAGACTTATTACCATTTTGCATATTTGTGAAGGACTTGGTATTACAGTAAGAGAATTTTTTGATAATGAAATTTTTGAAGATTTAATTGATGAAGATTAAAAAAGTCGCTTATGGTAAATTCATAAACGACTTTTTTAGTTTTTATAAAATATGATTTCTTAATATTTTATGATTATATAAATTAACAATATAATTTCTCCTATTAGTATGGTTGGAAAACCTATGGTAAATTTTAACTTTTTAGTTTTATGTCTAAAATAATACATTCCAAAAATAGTGCCTATTCCACCACCTAATATTGTAATCAAAAATAAAGTATTTTCTGATATTCTCCAATAACCCTTTTGTGATTTATATTTATCTAGGGCCATTGCCCCAACACCTATTAAATTAATTAAAATGCCATATAATATAATATATTGTATATTCATTTTGGCTAGTGATAATATATATTCCATACTATATCTCTTTCCTGATTTTATCAATGTTATTTTTTCTACACAAATAAACTCATTTGATTTGATTGTGTCATTCCTTTTAAGCAACCAAATTTATCTAATAATTCTGTAACAGATTTTCCTATTTTTGAACGAGCTTGCATATCTTCTATACATTCAAATGGTTCTTCTAATCTTGCTTGGTAAATTCCTTCTGCTGCAACATTTCCTAAGCCTGGTATACTATTTAATGGAGGACGAATTCCCTCTTTTTCCATTAAAAATTTTGTACTGTGAGATTGGTATAAATCTATTGGCAAAAATTGAATTCCTCTTTCATACATTTCTAATACAATCTCCAAAATAGAATACATATTTTTGTCTTTTGCAGTTGCTGCATTTCCTGCTAAGTCTATTTCTCTCATTTTTGCTTTTACTTTTTCTTTTCCAAAAATCATACACTCACTATCGAATTCATCTGCTCTAATAGAAAAATATGCGGTGTAATAAGCCTCTGGATAATGTACCTTAAACCAAGCAATACGAAAAGCATTTGTTACATACGCTGCTGCATGAGCTTTGGGAAACATATATTTAATTTTTTCACAAGATTGAATATACCAATCTGGTACATCATGCTCTTTCATCATGGCGGTATATTCTGGCCATTTGCTATCTTTTAATGCTTTTCCCTTACGCACAGTTTCCATAATTTTAAAGGCTATGTTTGGTGATAATCCTTTTTTCATTAAATATATCATAATATCATCTCTACAACAAATAGCATCATTTAATGTTACAATACCTTGATTAATTAAATCTTGTGCATTATTAAGCCATACGTCTGTACCATGTGATAAGCCAGAAATACTAATTAGTTCATTAAAAGTACTAGGTTTTGTATCTACTAACATTCCCCTTACAAACTTTGTTCCAAACTCCGGTACACCAAGACTACCTACTTCGGAGTTAATTTGTTCTGGTGTTACCCCTAAGGCTTCTGTTGATGAAAAAATACTCATTGTTTCTTTATCATCTAACGGAACTTTAGTAGGATCTATCCCTGTTAAATCTTGTAACATTCTAATCATTGTTGGATCATCATGTCCTAAAATATCTAGTTTTAATAAGTTTTGGTCAATAGAGTGATAATCAAAATGTGTTGTAATAATATCAGAATTAGGATCATCTGCTGGATGTTGTACAGGTGTAAATTCAAAAATTTCTCTTCCTTTCGGTACTACTATAATACCACCTGGATGTTGTCCAGTTGTTCTTTTCACTCCCGTACATCCTACTGATATTCTAGCAATTTCTGCACTTGTTTTTTTTATGTTTCGTTCTTCATAATAATTTCTTACATAACCAAAAGCGGTTTTATCCGCAATGGTACCAACAGTACCTGCTTTAAATGTTGTACCTTTTCCAAAAATCACTTCTGTATATTTATGAGCTTTTGCTTGATATTCTCCTGAAAAGTTTAAATCAATATCAGGTTCTTTATCTCCATTAAATCCTAAGAATGTTTCAAATGGGATATCCATGCCATCTTTATCTAATTTATGACCACATTTAGGACAATTTTTATCTGGTAAATCAAATCCATTTTTTACTCCATAATCTGTAAAATCAGAATATTTACAGCGAGGACATCGATAATGCGCCTGTAAAGAATTTACCTCTGTAATTCCTGTCATATTTGCTACAAATGAAGAACCCACTGATCCTCTAGATCCTACAATATAACCGTCTTCATTAGATTTCCATACTAACTTTTGTGCAATCATGTACATAACAGAAAATCCATTCTTGATAATAGAATCCAATTCTTTATCTAATCTAAGTTGTACAATTTCTGGTAATGGATCTCCATATAATTCATGTGCTTTACGATAAGCAATATCTTTAATCGCTTGTTCGCATCCTGGTATGTGTGGTGGACATTTTTCAGAAGATATAGGCTTAATCTTTTCACACATATCTGCTATTAAATTGGTATTCGTTACCACAACTTCATAAGCTTTTTCTTCTCCTAAATATGTAAACTCTTTTAACATTTCTTCCGTTGTTCTTAAATATAGAGGTGCTTGCATATCAGCATCATCATACTTCTGCCCTGCTTGCAATATTCTTCTATAAATTTCATCTTGTGGGTCCATAAAATGTACATCACAAGTAGCCACTACTGGTTTATGTAATTTTTCTCCTAAATCTACAATTTTTTGATTGAATTTCTCTAAATCTTTTCTACTATTTACCAATCCTTCTCTTAGCATATATTCATTATTGCCTAAAGGTTGTATTTCTAAATAATCATAATAATTTGCTATCTCTTCTATTTCTTCTGTTGATTTATCTGCTACAATAGATCGATATAATTCTCCTGCTTCACAAGCACTTCCTAAAATAAGTCCCTCACGATACTTATTTAGCATACTTTTTAAGATTCTAGGTTTTTTATAAAAATAATGTAAATGTGAGTAAGAAATCAGTTTATATAAATTTTTTAAACCTACATAATTTTTAGCTAAAATAATAGCATGATAAGATGGTAATTTTTTAAAGTCTGTTTCAAATACATTATCAAAATCATCAATTGTCTTAGCATTTTTATCTTTTGCTTTTTCTATCATTACTTTAAAAACAGAAACAAGCGTTTTTACATCATCTAAAGCACGGTGTGCTACATCTACTCTAATACCTAACTTATCAGCAATCATTCCTAATTTATATTTTGAAAATTCTGGAAAAACTGATTTTGCTAAACGCAATGTATCAATATAAGTTTTCTCAAATGGTAATCCTAATTGTTCGCAGTTATATTTCAAAAACCCAATATCAAAATCAGCATTATGTGCTACTAATACAGAATCTCCCATAAATGCTAATATCTTGGGCATAACTTGATCAATTGTTTCCGCATCTTTTACCATATCATCTGTAATATGTGTTACTTCTACTACCTTAGATGGAATCGGTTTTTCTGGATTTACAAAACATTCAAATGTATCAATAATTTCTCCATTTCTTATTTTTATCATGCCTACTTCTGTTATTTTTTCTGTCAGATGTGATAATCCCGTTGTTTCTAAATCAAATACGCAATATTCTGTATCTATTAATTGATTTTTAGACAAAAAAACACACGGATCTTTATCTGGAACGAAGTATGCTTCTACGCCATAGATAACTTTTAAATCTGCCTTTGTGTTCTCTAGAAATTTATGAGCTTCTGGAAAAGATTGTACAACACCATGATCTGTTATAGCAATCGATTTCCATCCCCACTCTATTGCTCTTTTTAGTAAGTCTTGGCAAGGTGTAATACCATCCATTTGGCTCATTTGTGTATGCATATGCAACTCTACTCTTTTTTGTACAGCATCATCCATGCGTTTTTCTACTTCAATGCCAATAGATTCTATCATGGTTTTTATCATCACTTCTACTTCTTTGGAATAAATATTATATTTTGCTATACCTTCTATTTTTAGGCCTTTTGCTTTTGCTATTCTATTTTGCATCTTTTTAACTTCTTCTTTTTCTAAAAAAGCTTTGCAAGCAATTGTACTTGTTCCATCAAACAAATGAAACATTAAAATAACTTTTTCATTTTTGATATCTCTCGTTTCTAAAGAACCTGATAAAACTTCTCCATCTATACAAACTTTCATTTCCGTACTTTGTAACATAGGAATATCTTGAATTTTTATGAGATCTGTTTTTATGTGCAAGCTTCTTCCATAAATAAGAGGAGAATTTTCTCCCAATATTTTAGAAGCTTTTTTCTGTTTTGTCTCTAGTTTTTCTTCTAAATCTGAATTTTGTGCTATTAACTCTGCCTTTTCTCTCTCTTTCTCTTCTTTTAATTTATCTTTTTCTTTCTCTAATTTTCTTGCCAAAGCTTCTTTTTGTGCTTGTTCTTGCAATAATAATAAAGCTTCTTTTTCTTCAGCTTGTTTCTTTTCTTTTAACAATGCATCATAATTTTCAGCAATATTTTCAATAAATATTACTTGGTATTGTTTATTATATAGATTTTCTAATAAATGTGACAATGCTTTATCAAATTTTTGCACAGTTAAAAAAGAAGCACCCTTCATTGCCAACATAACTTCTAGTGTTTCTTCTTTAATTTTTATTTTACTTCCTGTCAAAATAGCTTTACTAAATGGCTCTTTTTTAGCAATATAAGCAAGAATATTATCCCAATTATCTTCTATATTTTGCTGAATGTCTACCTCTTGATATTCAATATCAAGAGAAGCTTTACATACGTTAAATCTATTGACTAAATACTGTTCAAAATTTTCAATTTCTTCCAAATCAATGGGATGTTTTGCTATTACTTTTACTTGTAATTTATTGGTTTTTTTGTATAAATTGATTTTTTCTATTTGCGTATTTCCTAATGAATGACCCATTGGATAATCTATAAAAACTTCTTTGACATACTTTTGCATGTTTCGCCCCTTAATTTTCGTTTGTTTGTAACATTTCTTTTAATGTTTGTAATACCTCTTTTACATTTTCTACATTTTTTACTTGAAATCCATTTAACAAAGTAGCACCAGGAATATTGCCTCTTGCATAAATACATAAATCCCCATATCCCATTCGCTTTTGTCTAAATGTCTGGTAATACGAGATATCTGTGATGTCTTTATATTTAACAATCTTTTCCCTTTTTAAAAACCAAAAATGAAAACGATATACAACTTTCTTTTCATAAAAGGTGGCTTGAGTTCCTACAGCAATTCTTTTATCTAAAAACAATAGAACACCTAAAGTAATTAAAAACAAGAGTATCGTTAAAACTCCTTCTAAAAAAGCTTTTCCAAAGAAAAATACAATAATACAAATGAAAAAGATAAGAATTAATCCCATATATTTCAATAATTCATAAGCAATAGAATATTTTCTCTTTAGTTTGTAAATTTCTTTCACATCTTTTTTTAAATTTTCATCTTCTTGATATTCTTTATAGCAATTACTACAAATATCTCCTGGTTTTTTTAATGGTGCACCACAAATACGACATCTCATTCTTCTTTTGCTCCTTTAAAATATTCTTAATATATCATTATACGATACATATAATGACAACAACATGAGTAGTGTAAAACCTGCAGATTGAATTCCTATTTCTACTTCTTCTTTTAAAGCCTTGCCACGCATTCCCTCTATAATTAATAACAATATCTTTCCACCATCCAATGCAGGAATTGGCAATAAATTAGTTACACCTAAAGATAAAGATACAAGGCTCAATAAATATAAGAAATGGTAGACACCGTTGGTTTGTACAGCCATCTCAGAAATTCCAATCGGCCCCATCATTTGGTTTGGTTTAACATTGCCTGTTACTAATAATTTTAGGCTGTCTCCTATAGAAGTAACAAAATCTACTGTTTCCCAAAAAGCATAGTATATATTGTTTTTTAACGTTTTTTCTTTTAATTGTACACTAATACCTAATAAATAGGTTCCATCAAAATTTGTAGGTTCTACTTCTACTTCTTTTTTCTTTCCTTCTCTTTCAATTTGTAATATGATCTTTGAACCATCTGATGTTCGCATCACTTTATCGATATCTGATTTTAATCTTGTATTTTCTCCATTAATGGCTACTATTGTATCTCCTACTTGAATACCTGCTAACTTTTCTTTACATTCTGGTAGAATTTCTCCTATTGTGGTAGATACATTAATACCTGTTATAGCTGTTAAAGTAAAGTACACAAGTACAGCAAAAATAATATTGACAATTGAACCAGCTGCCACTATAGCAATTCTTGGTAAAACTTTGGCTTGACTGAAAGATCCTTCTTCCTCTATTCTTTCTGCTTCTCCCAACATATCCACATAGCCACCAAAAGGTATCGCTCTCAACGTATATTTGGTTTCTTTTGTTTGTTTTGTTATTATTTTCGGCCCAAATCCAATAGAAAATTCATTCACTTTTATTTTGAATGCCTTTGCCACTAAAAAATGACCGCCCTCATGAATAAATACTAAAAATCCTAATAAAAATATAATTTTAAGTGCACTTACTAAAATCAATGATTTCCTCCTATAAAAACATCGTTAGTAAACAGTATGCAAATGGTGCTATAAACATGACACTATCAATGCGATCCATCATACCACCATGACCTGGAAACAATTTACTAAAATCTTTTATGTTAAAATATCGTTTCACAACAGAGGCTGAAAAATCTCCAATTTGACCTATGATACTTAATACAAATCCTATAATTGCAATTGTACTATAAGAAATGTGATATCCTAAATATTGGTTAAGAAAATATGTAAAACCAATATTAATAGCCACAGAAGCTATTGTACCTGCTATACACCCTTCTACTGTTTTATTCGGACTAATTTTGCTCAATTTTCTCTTTCCAAAGTTTTTACCAATCAGATAAGCAAAAGTATCTGTTCCCCAAGCCGCAAAAATAATATACCATATCAATATTTTCCCTGAAATAGCCCCTTCTATTCCATAAGTAAGTGGTAAAAATGCTGTAAAACAAATAATGTAAGTAATTCCTACTAGAGTAAACGCCATATCTTCAAATGTTATTTTCATATCTGTTATGATAACATGTAAAAATAAAACAAAGAGTAAACATGGTATAGACAACATCAGAATATAGAATAAAATTTTTATAGGTACCATGTGCAGGCAGGCCAAACTTGCAGCACAAATATATCCTACCCATGAAATAATATGCACCTTATGGGATGCACATTTACTATATTCATAAAATCCTACTATAGCTATCATTGCAAAAATAAAGTCCATCATATATTTATTGCCTATAATAAACAGAATGATAACAATTGGCAATCCAATTATAGCTGTTAATAATCTTTTTAAATTCATTTCTTTTTTCCTTCTATGTTATTAATTTGCTCCAAATTTTCTATTTCTTTTTTTATACACAGTAATAGCTTCTTCTAAATCGTTTTCTGTAAAATCTGGCCAATATTTTTCTAAAAATAGAAACTCTGTATAAACAGATTGCCAAGTTAAAAAATTACTTAATCGCATTTCATTACTTGTGCGAATAATGAAATCTGGATCTGGTATATCCTTTGTATAAAGATGATTTTTTATCGTTTCTTCTGTAATGTTTTCTATATCTGTTTTTCCTTCTTTTACTTCTTGTGCTATTTCTTTCACTGCCTTTAATATTTCTGCTCTACCGCCATAGTTTAAAGCAATACTAAATACTGTTCCTGTATTATTTTTTGTTCTTTCAACAGCATTTTTGATACTTTTTTGCAAACCTGGTGCCAATATAGTAGTATCTCCTAAAACTTTTATTTTTATATTTTCTGTATCAGCCTTTTTAGCATAATCATTCAAATAATTCTCTAATAAAAGCATTAAAGCGCTTATTTCTTCTTCACTTCTTTTCCAATTTTCTGTTGAAAAAGCATACACTGTTATGTATGCTAACCCTATTTGATTAGCATATCTTACAATTTTCTCTAATGTTTTAGCACCTTCTTTATGCCCAGAATTAACTGATATCTTTTTTTGTTTTGCCCATCTTCTATTACCATCCATAATAATAGCAATATGTTGTGGCAGAAATTGTTCTTTCATATGATTATATCCTATCTTTTTTATCTATAATGATTGTTTTATTAAAAATAATTCATCTATCCATATATTTTTACTATATGTTCATAATATCTTTTTCTTTGTTTTCTAAAATTTTATCAATCTCTGCAATATATTTATCTGTTAATTTTTGAATTTTATCCTCATTAGACTTTTCTTCATCTTCCGTAATTTCAGATTTTTTCAATGCTAATTTTTGGCTATCCATTCCGTCTCTTCGAATGGCTCTAATACTCACTCTTGTTTCTTCTGCCATTTTTTTAATGTCTTTGACAATTTCTTTTCTTCTTTCTTCTGTTAATTCAGGAAAGTTTAAACGAATAACGCTTCCATCATTATTGGGATGAATGCCAATATCAGATGCTAAAATTGCTTTTTCAATTTCTTTTAAAATACTAGCATCCCATGGTTGTATAACAATCATTCTAGCCTCTGGAACTGATATGCCAGCTACTTGATGAATTGGTGTTGGAACACCATAATACTCTACTGATATTTTATTTAATATTGCTGGGTTTGCCCTTCCAGCTCTTATTTCTGATAAATTTTCTTCAAAAACACTTACTGTTTTTTGCATTCTTGTTTCTAATTCTTCCATTTTTTTACATCCTTATATCATATTTAGGTTTTAAAATGGGTTAACCTATAAACCATTTACTTAATTATTTTACAATCGTTCCTATTTTTTCACCTTGAATGGCTTTTACAATATTTTCTGGTTCACTAATAGCAAAAACTAATAGTGGAATATTGTTGTCTTTGCATAATGCAGTTGCTGTTGAATCCATAACTTTTAAATCTTGTGCTAACACATCTTTATAAGAAATTTCATCATATTTAATTGCATGTGAATCAACTTTAGGATCTGCAGAATATACACCGTCTATTGTTTTTGCAAGTAAAATTACCTCTGCATCCATCTCTGCTGCTCTTAAAGCTGCTGCCGTATCTGTTGAGAAAAATGGATGTCCTGTTCCGCCAGCAAATATTACAACTCTCCCTCTTTCTAGATGCTTAGCAGCTTTTCTTCGAATATATGGCTCTGCTATTTCCTTCATCTCAATAGCTGTTTGTAATCTTGTAAATATGCCTTTTGCTTCTAAAGAATCTTGTAGTGCTAATCCATTCATTACAGTTGCAAGCATTCCCATGTAATCTGCTGTTGCTCTATCTGTCATTTTCTTACCATTTTTTAGTCCTCTCCAGAAGTTGCCTCCACCAATAACGATAGATACTTGCACACCCATTTCTACAATTTCTTTTACTTTAATACATATCGCATCTACAACATCTGGGTCAATTCCATGTTTTTCTTTTCCTGCTAGGGCTTCCCCACTCAACTTTAGTAAAACTCTCTTATAAGCTATCATATTGATTCTCCTCTTATTATAATAATATTTTTTTCTCTTTATTTTTCTAATATCATTTATATTTTTTACTTTTCACATTTTATCATAAAAACTTTCTTTTGACACTACTTTTTTAAAATTATTTTAAAAAAATTATTAATAAAAAATAAAAAAGAAATGATATACTTTTTTTATAATAGCAAAAAACCTCTACTGATTCCTCAGCAAAGGTTTTTTGTTTATTTTTTAATTGTTTTTATTTTTAATTTGATCATTCCTACAGGTGCTTGCACTTCTACAATATTGTTTCTCTTTTTCCCTAATAATGCTTTTCCAATTGGAGATTCATTGGAAATTTTATTTTGTGATAGGTCTACTTCTGTTGAACCTACTATTGTATATTCTAATTCTTCATTTAGTTCCATATCTAATACTTTTACTTTATTACCCACTTGAACAACTTCTGTGTCTATTTCTGATTCATCAATAATTTTAGCATACTTTATTTTTTCTTCCAATTCAGCAATCTTCATTTCATTAGCTGCTTGAGCATTTTTAGCTTCATCATATTCAGAATTTTCAGATAGATCTCCAAAACCTAATGCTACCTTTATTCTATCTGCTATTTCATATCTTACTTCTGTTTTTAATCTTTCTAATTCTTTCTCTAAATTATCATATCCTTCTTGTGTTAGTAAAAATTCTTTTTCTCCCATACGTAAGACCCCCCTCTTTGTTTATTCTATCTCACATATCATAAAATTTATTTATACATTTGTCAAGATAATTTTTAAAATTGTTTTATTTTATCATTTTTTTAGATAGATTGCTATATTCTTGTTTTCTAATTTTTCCGCTTTTTCCACTAAGAAAAATTATATTTAACCCATCCTCTTCTATTTCTTTTTTTATATTTTGTGTGGTCGTATGCTTATAGATAAAACTTTCATATAACTCAGATGTATTAAAATTTCGAAAATACATTAAATATTTAATATATTTTCTTGGCATAGATACCTCATAAAAACAAGCATTAACACCACGAAAACTTTTGGAAGTCATTTTTATATCTTCCTTTAAATGCACCAAACAGGCTTTTTTAGGAATATCATATTTATTTATTTCTTCTTCACTAAAATCTACATTGATAATGATATCTGATTTTTGTAAACTCTTTTTATAATTATGATGAATATTTAATAATATACCATTTTCTTCATATAAAGTTTGTTCTATTTTTTTAAATTTTGCTTCTTTCATAGTAACAATATTTAGTAATTTTACTCTATTTGCGATTTCCATAATATGATCGACTAATATCTCATCAATATCATTTGTTAAAATAGAAACTTCTTGATAAGCTAATAATTCCTTTTTATTCTGTGCAATATATTCAATGACTTTCATCATAAGCTGCTTAAACAGCCATCTACCATCCAATATTTTGACAGCTTGTCCTTTCAAAAAAACATTGAAATCTTCATGCATTTTTAATGTTTTATCTATACATACAGATTTAACACATTTTACTTTTATGTAATGTTCCAGTTTATTTAATATTTTTTTGTTAATTTTCGGTAATACCACCAATGTTTTTCCCTCAATTTTTTGTTCTAATAAACATCCCCTCTTACTTCTTACAAAATATATAAAATCTTTTATAATTTGGGGGAAATTTCTATAATTTTCTGGAATTGCCTCATCTTTATCATTAGCTAAAGAAATATAAATCAAATCTATCACCTCTATATGTATATATGAAGCAATTCATTTTTTAGAACAAGACTAGACAATATATTATCTGTATGGTATTATCCTATATCTCACTTTTACTATTTTTTTATATCCAATTTTATATGAATATCTGCCAATTGTCTATCTGTAACCTTTCCAGGTGCTCTCATAAGTAAATCTTGTGCTTTACTATTCATAGGAAAAGCAATAACTTCTCTTATACTCTCTTCATCTGTTAGAAGCATTAACATTCTATCTATTCCTGGTGCAATACCTGCATGAGGTGGTGCTCCATAATGAAAAGCGTTATATAAGGCAGAAAAACGATTCATGATTTCCTCTTCTGTATATCCTGCAATAGAAAATGCTTTCATCATAATTTCTGGATCATGATTTCTTACCGCTCCTGATGAAAGTTCTATACCATTACATACAATATCGTATTGATATGCATATATTTCCAATGGATCTTTTGATAATAATGCTTCCATACCACCTTGTGGCATAGAAAAAGGATTATGTGAAAAAGTTAATTTTTCATTATCACCTATTTCAAACATAGGAAAATCTACTATCCAACAAAATTGAAATATATCTGAATCCACTAAATTTTGTTGAATTCCAATTTCTTTTCTAATTTCTCCTGCTAATTTTTCAACAATGCCTTTACGTTCTGCTATAAAGAAAATGCTATCTCCTTCTTTTGTACCAGTTTGGTTTAATAATGCTTCCTTTGCTTCATCTGGTATCAATTTTGCAATAGGACCTTGCAAT
This sequence comes from uncultured Clostridia bacterium, assembly GCA_947626885.1. Classification (GTDB taxonomy): domain Bacteria; phylum Bacillota; class Clostridia; order TANB77; family CAG-508; genus Scatovivens. Next base: position 16,549 of record CANQTX010000006.1, read on the forward strand.
GTTCTATCATCATTTACTTTTAACCACGCTAATCCTTTTGCTTTGCAATGATGAATAGCAAAGTTTTCCATTTCATCATAAAAATGTCTTGTTGCTTTTGCACCATCGGGAAGTGTAATGGTTCTTATTATCTTCCCGTTAAATACTTTTATATCTAATGTTTCAAAAATATTAGTCACATCTTTTATTTCAAGAGGATTCCTTAAATCTGGTTTATCTGTACCATATTTTAACATAGCTTCTTCATACGGGATTCTTGGAAAGGGATATTTTGCTACTTTCTTGTTAGAAAATTTTGTAAATGTATTGTAAATTACCTTTTCCATAACAGCAAATACATCCTCTTGTGTGGCAAAAGCCATTTCCATATCCAACTGATAAAATTCTCCTGGTGATCGATCTGCTCTGGCATCTTCATCTCTAAAGCATGGTGCTATTTGAAAATATTTATCAATGCCTGCTACCATTAACAGTTGTTTAAATTGTTGTGGTGCTTGTGGTAAGGCATAAAATTTTCCCGGATATACTCTGCTGGGCACTAAATAATCTCTTGCTCCTTCTGGGGAAGAGCTTGTAAGAATTGGTGTTTGTACTTCTAAAAAACCTTGTTCTATCATTTGGTTCCTTAAAAATTGTAGTAATTTTGCTCTTAATACTAAATTTTCTACATTTTTTCTTGCTCTTAAATCTAAATAACGATATTCTAATCGTAAATCTTCTCTTACTTGTTTATGATTTTCTATTTCAAATGGTAATGGTTTACTTCTTTTACCTAATATCTTTATTTCATTTGCTAATAATTCAACAGTACCTGTTTCTATATTGGTATTAATTGTTTCCTTATCTCTTAATCGAATTTTTCCTGAAACAGTAATAGTAGATTCTAATGGAATTTTGGAAGCAAAATCTACTTTTTGTTCATCTCCTGAAACAACAACTTGTGTAATACCATATTGATCTCTTAAATCAATAAATAATACACCTCCTAAATCTCTAATGGTATCTACCCATCCTGCTAAACGAATCTCTTCACCAACATTGTTTTCTCTTATTTGTGAACAATTATAAGTCCTATAAATATTCATTTTTTTCACACTCCTTTTTTTATGCTACTATAGGGACGGAATCCATTTAATATCCAACATATAAAGATATACAAAAAAGCTTTCTTCTCTGTAGCTATAACTACAGGGACGAAAGCTATGGTTCCGCGGTGCCACCCTATTTGAAAACAAATTCCTTTGTTTTCCTCTTTTTACAAGATTGCTCCCATGTGTTTCACAAATTGAACTTTATTTAAAATGCTCTCAGCTAATAGCATTTTTTCTCTGTAAAATGTTTTTCAATTGCTTTCATGTTCATCGCAAATATATCTATAATGTATTTATCTTACTATATTTATATACAATTTGTCAATATTTTATACAAATTTATTTATCATATGTATACCAAAGGCCATCACTTTTTAATGCTTCTATCATTTTTTGGTGTTCTTTCTCTGTTTTAGTAAAATATACTTTTCCAGTTTTATCAGTTACAAAATAATAAGCATCTGTTTTTGTATAATGAATTGTAGCAGATATAGATAAAGCACTTGGATTACAAATTGGTCCAACTGGAATTTTTCCTGCCATATTAGGCCCTCTTGTATTATATGGATTTTCTGCATCAAGCTCTTTGGCAGTTAAATCTCCTTCTGCCATTTCCTTCTTAGCAGCATAATAAGTGGTTACATCACTTCCTAAATTCATTTTACTATAAATTCTATTATAAAATACACCAATAATTTGTGCTCTATCTTCAACTGATTTTCCTTCTAATTCCGTCATAGAAGCCAAGGTTAATAATTGGTGAATCGTAAGATTTTCAGGTAATTCTTTTTCTTCTTTATAGTTTGCTAATAGCTTATCCATATAATTTAAAATTGTTTCAAAAATCGTTTCCACAGATACTTCTTTGCTAGCAAAATTGTAAGTATCTGGTAATAAATATCCTTCTAATGGATAATAAATTCTATCGTCTTTTATTTCGTCTGTGATAAACCAATATTTTTCAATTAATGAATTAATATATGTTTCATCTTCTAGTAAAGCAAATACATCTTCTTCCGTATTTGTTGTATTCTCCGCTATTGTTTTGGCAATCCATCGCATATTTTTTCCTTCAATAAAAGTAATTTTTATTTCATCAGACGCTATTTCTCCTTTTGCAATATGTGCTAAAATAGTGGGCATAGTTTCACTGTTATTTAATTGATACTTACCTGCCTGAAGTCCTTCAATACGATTAATTTTTGCATAAATTTTCATAACATCTGCGCTTTTTATAACCTGATTTTGTTCTAATAACTCTGCAATTTGTGTTATTCCCATTCCTTCTTTTATTTCAATAGAAATAAAGGCATCTTCTGAAACAGGTTCTGTACTAACTGGCTTTAATCCTCCCTGATACCAAACTACTAACCCTATTCCTAAAATTACTAAACCAATACCTATGCCAATTAATAAGACGAATACAATTTTTAATTTACTAGATTTCATCTTTACTATCATTCCTCCTTTATACATCTATCACATAATCCACTATCTTAGCTAACTTTTCTTTTTCTAAATTATCATTCATGGTAACAGCCACTACTAATCCTGATTCTTTAAATTTAGGTGTTAGTTCAATAATAAATCGATAAAAACTATTAATATCATCAATTGTTTCAAAATTGATATTAATACCTTTAAATTGATATTTCACAATTTGTGCATATAAAGCATTAATAACTACATTTCTTTGCTCATACGTTAATAATGTAGCAGAAACACTTTGGTTATTTTCCAGAGTAGGTAATACAACCAAACGATTTTCATTTACCCAATTCATATAGTTAGCATACGCTGCCGTGTTACTCATTGTTTTATCTAAAACTTTGTTATTTTTATCTATCCTAAAAAATATTGGTACAACAACATTTAGCAAGTTTTCATCGATACTGACACTATCGTAAATGCCAGAAATATTGGAATAATTATGAAATACTTTTATGTCTCGTTTTTCTTCCTGTAAATTTTCTCTTAGCGTTATTTCATTGGTTAATTTTTCTTTTGAAATATAACCAATATTTCCTAATGGCGTTCTAATTTTTTTCTTATTTCCTAGTGTTTCTAATACAATAACTGTATCTCCAGAATCTAATTTTTCTACAGTTTTACCCCAAAAGCCTTTTTTATTTTTTACTTTTGCTTTTTTTATAATAGTAGCTTGTATTTTTTCTTTACTTGTTGCATCCATAATAATTCTATTGTTTTCTGCAATATAGTCTATTTCTAAATCATACACAATAGCAAAATCTTTTATGGGAAGGTAAATCTTCCCCTCTATCTCTTTCATAGGTGCTTCTAATGCTATTTCTGCATCATTAATTATCACATTAGGCTCGTCCATTTTAATAAGAGCCGTATGTTTATTATATGTTGTAATTAGTTCCTTTTCTGCCTCATTGTAGCACATTGTTTCATCAAATAAAGATTGTATGTCTTCTTTTGAAAAAAATATATTTTTATTTTCATCTACATATACTGGCTCTATTGTATGAATCAGTTCATTATTCAATAGTACTGTTAAAGGTATTTCTTTATTATGATTTGTGATAAGATGCATCATAAACCTTACAAATAATATTACAAAAATGAATAATAAGATTGCCAATACTCTTCTTAACAGATATTTATTTAACTTTTTTTTGCGTTTTCTAACCATTCTTTTACTTTTCATAACGGCATCCCTCTTTTTTATATTACCTGCCATATTTACAAAAATAAAGCGAATTTTTAATTTACAATCTAAAGTTTACATGTATAGGTTATTCTATTTTGCATTATATAATAAGATAGTAAAAAAAGCTATATATTTTAAAAATATTTAAAAAATATATTTCTTTTTGTCATAAAATGTAGTATAATAAAATTGTATTGTAAATATACTCATTACTTGAGTGGAATGGAGGATATTATGTGGCAAGCTTGGTTAATTATTTCAGGATTATTCTTTATTTTGGAAATTGCAACAGTTGGCTTTCTTGTTTTTTGGTTCGCCATTGGTGCTTTAATTGCTATGGTTACCAGTTTTTTTATCGATAGTATTATTGTACAAACCATTGTATTTCTTGTTTCTTCAACAATACTTCTTTTTGCAACCAAACCTTTTATTACAAGAGTCACTAAAAAAGATACTGTTATTCAAACAAATGCTTACTCTGTACAAGGAAAAGTAGGAAGGGTTATTACAGAAATTGAACCTATTGAAGGAAAAGGACAAATTAAAGTTAATGGTGAAGTTTGGTCAGCTAAGTCTTATAACAATACCTTTATTCCAAAAGATACTGAAGTTATTATTGAAAAAATTAATGGTGTAAAAGCCATTGTAAAACCTTTAAAAGAAAACATAAAAACAAAAATATAAAATAAAATTATTATGAGGAGGATAAAAAAAAATGATCGTTTTATGCATATTATTCATCATCGTTTGTATTATCGCATATAAAACAATTAAAGTAGTTAGACAATCAGAAGTTTATATTATCGAAAGATTAGGTAGATTTCATAAAGTTGCAGACGCAGGACTTACAATTATTATACCTTTTTTAGACAAAGTTCGTTCTGTCGTTAGTTTAAAACAACAAACTATGGATATACCACCACAAAGTGTTATCACATCTGATAACGTTACCATCACAATAGATACAGTTGTATTCTATAAAATTACAGATCCTGCAAAAGCTGTTTATGAAATTCAAAGCTTAAAAAAAGGTATTGAGTATTTGGCACTTACAACCATTCGTGATATTGTTGGTAAAATGGAATTAGACCAAACCTTTAGTTCTAGAGAAGAAATTAATGATAAATTACGAGTTATCCTAGATGAGGCAACCGATGCATGGGGTTGTAAAATTGATAGAGTAGAAATAAAAGATATTACTCCACCTGCTGATATTAGAGATGCTATGGAAAAACAAATGAATGCTGAAAGAAATAAAAGAGCTTTAATCTTAGAGGCTGAAGGTGAAAGGCAATCTGCTATTACACTTGCTGAAGGTAGAAAACAAGCTGCCATATTAGATGCAGAAGCTGATAAAGAATCTAAAATTAGAAGAGCTGCCGGTGAAGCTGAAGCAATCAAACAAGTAGCCGATGCAAAAGCAAAAGAAATTCACATGGTTTATGAGGCAATTAAAAATGCTAATCCAGATGAAAAATTAGTACAGATTAAATCTTTAGAAGCCTTACAAGAAGTTGCCAAAGGAGAAGCTAATAAAATCTTCATTCCTTTTGAAGCAACATCTGCCTTAAGTAGTTTAGGGGCTTTAACAGATGTCATAAAAGATAAGAAAAAATCAAATTCATAAAAATTACATAAAAATAGGTCTTTTCTCTCAAAATGAAAAAGACCTATTTTTTATTACACATATTTTTCATCGTAGTTTCTTTACAATTTCTTCTAAACTATCTATTAAATAATTGACATCATCTAGCGTATTATCCTTTCCAAAAGTAACTCTTAGACTTCCTCTTGCTAGATAACTTGGCACTCCAATTGCTAGTAATACATGCGAAGGGCTCAAAAGTCCTGCACTACAAGCAGATCCACTAGAAGTACAAATTCCCTTTTTATCCAACTCACTTAAAAGTTTTCCTCCATTAATTCCTCTAAAAGAGATATTTGCATTACCTGGAAGTCGTTTCTCTAAGTCACCATTAATTTTAATATAAGGAATTCTTTTCTGAATTTCCTCTATATAATAGTCTCTTAAACTTCTTAAATGATCATTATAGGCAACAAGATTTTTATCTGCTAATTCTATTGCTTTTCCTAATCCTACTATTCCCGGTACATTTTCTGTTCCAGCTCTTTTTTCTCTTTCTTGATGACCACCATCTTGCATAGTGATAAAAGGAACTCTTTCATTAATATACGCTACACCAACTCCCTTAGGTCCATAAAATTTATGTGCCGATAAAGAAAGTGCATCAATTTCTAATGCTTTAACATCTATATCAATATTACCAATTGCTTGAACAGCATCTGTATGAAAATAAACGCCATATTTCTTAGCAATTTTTCCAATTTCTTCTAATGGCTCTATAGTTCCAATTTCATTATTTGCTGCCATAATACTAATTAAAATTGTATTCTTATTAATGCTTCTTTCTAACTCTTTTAAATCTATCATTCCTTTAGCATCTGTGTTAATATACGTCACTCTAAAGCCAAAATTTTCTAAAAATCTACAAGTGTTTAAAATGGCAGGATGCTCTATTTTACTTGTAATAATATGATTACCTCTATTTTTATTAGCAAATGCAATTCCTTTTAAAATTAGATTATCACTTTCTGTTCCACAGCCTGTAAAATAAATTTCATTTACTTTACAATTAAGAACTGTTGCTACCTTCATTCTTGCAATGTTAATTACTTCCTTATTATTTTTTCCAATACTATATACGGAAGAAGGATTTCCATAATTCTCTTTAAAAAAAGGAAGCATTGCTTCCAGCACTCGTTCATCAACAGGCGTTGTTGCCGAATGGTCAAAATATCTAATTTTCATACTACCCCTTCCTTTGGATTTTCTTATCGCTTCATTAAATTTTTTAACTGTATACCATATCATTTTAGTCTCTTATATTGTATGAAAATTAAATATTGATTGTGAATGGATTTTTGAATTATCTCGCTAGCCAACCTCCGTCAACAGCTAGTGTATGCCCTGTTACATAATTTGATGCATTAGAAGATAAAAACACAACAGCACCGCTGATATCTTCTGGTGTTCCCCATCTACCCATGGGAATTCTCGATAAAATTTCATCATTTCTGTTTTTATCATCACGAATTTGTTTAGTATTATCTGTGGCCATATAGCCTGGCGCTATAGCATTTACATTAATGCCATATGGTGCTAATTCGTTTGCTAGTGCTTTTGTTAACCCCATAACAGCACTTTTACTAGCTGTATATGCAGGAACACGAATACCACCCTGAAAAGATAACATAGAAGCAATATTAATAATTTTACCTTTACTATTTTGTTTCATAAATTCCTTGGCTACTCTTTGTGATAAAAAAAACAAAGTCCTTAAATTGACATTTATCGTATCATCCCAGTCCTTTTCAGTATATGCTATAGCATTTTCTCTACGTATCATACCTGCATTATTTACTAAGATATCTACATGTCCCAATGCATTAACAGCTGTTTCTACAATTTCTTCTATTTTATCCGTATATCTTAAATCTGCCTGTATTTCTACAAACTGTTTGTTTCGCTTTTCTACTTCTATTTTAGTTGCCTCACTAGAAGAAGAACTAACACCTACAATATTCGCACCCGCTTCTGCTAAAGCCAAGCACATTCCTCTTCCTAATCCTCTACTAGATCCTGTAACAATTGCCGTTTTTCCCGTTAAATCAAACATATTTATCATTTTTATTCCTCCGTATTACCACATCTACTTTCTCTGTTGTTATCTAGACTCCCAGCGTGTCATTTTGATCTCTTGATATTTATTTAAAATTTCCATATATTTTTGATATTCTTCTTCCCATAGTGCATCTGGAACTTTATCAAATGCAGAAAAAATTTTATCTGCTTCTTGCAAAAATATTACTTGTTGTTGTGGGCTTAATTTTTCATATTTTAAAGAAAACGCGTATAATTTGTCTAAAATATCATTTGCCTGTATAAAAGAAAAAAAATCTTTTACATTCATACCGGCCATTTTTATTTGCGCTACTGCCAATACTGTTAAAAATAATATTACCATAAGTAATATAAATACTACTGCTAAAAATTCCAAAATACTACACCTATCCTTCTTTTGTTAAAACTAATGGTATTATATCATATTGATTTTTTTTAATCAACATATTGTAAAATTTTTATCATGTGGTATCATATACTATGTTAAATAATAATATGTTTTATGTTTCATACATATATAAATTCCTTAATTTTTAAGAAAATATATTATTATCATGGTAAAATTACTATTTTTATAGGAGTACCTTTTATGGAAGATAAATTTAAAAGTATTAAAAAAGCTGGTTTATTGGGTATTATAGGAAATATATTCTTACTTGTTATAAAAGCTTCCATTGGTTTTATCACACAAAGTCAATCAATGATTGCAGATAGTGTTAACAGTGCATCTGACATTTTAGCATCTTTAATGACATTTATTGGAAACAGAATTTCTAGTGAACCATGTGATTATGATCATAATTTTGGACATGGAAAAGCAGAATATATTTTCTCACTTTTGATAAGTATTATTATGATTTTATTATCTTGTAAACTTGCTTTAGATACACTTAAACACTTTGTTCAAAAAGCACATTTTCATTTTTCAATGATATTAATTGTAGTTTGTATTGTTACTATTATTACCAAATTAGCCTTATTCCTTTATACCAAAAAATTATATCAAAAGTATCATAATATTTTATTAAAATCGAATTATATAGATCATAGAAATGATTGTGTTATTACCTCTTTTACTTTAATTTCTATCCTATTAGGATTACATGAAATTTATTGGGTTGATTCCGTGGTTGGTATTGGTATTTCTATTTGGATACTATTATCTGGATTTGGAATTTTTATGGAAAGCTATCGTATTTTAATGGATGTTTCTTTAGATGACAAAACAAAAAAAGTAATCATGAATTTAGTAAAAGAGCATGAAGCAATTAAAGCCTGCTACAACCTTTATTCTACGCCTGTTGGATATAATTATTTAGTGGTATTTACTATTGCAGTAGATGGTAATATGTCAACATATGAAAGCCATGAACTTGCCAATCATCTTGAAAAAGATGTTGAAGCTTTAGATAAAATTGATAAAGCAATTGTACATGTACATCCCTACTGATGTTGAGAATATCTAATATTACAATTTCTGCAAGAATTCTTATTGCTCTTTTTTATAAAATGTGATAAAATTTTATGTATATAACTGATTAAAGCCTTTTAAAGGCATACCATTTCTGCTATTTAATATTAAGAAAGGAAAGGTGATTCAAAATGAAAGAAAATCTTGTCAAAGAACGAAATTGCTTTCGTGGTAATTTCGTCAATCCCTTAACAGGGAAAGTTGACCCTAAGTTAGTACGATCAAACCGGTACCTTCTTAAGATCATTGAAGGTGAGAAAAGCTTTTTTTACCATGTAAACGATCGTGGCGACATTTATTCACATGTATGGGCTACTGAACCTCAGAGTTTTACCACTACTTGCGTGCGTACGGATTGGGAAAAACTTAACAAAAAAATTCATAAAATTCATACCAAGCATTCTCAGCGTAACGCTCTTAACACACACAATTGTATTTCTGATAAAAACACCAATTTTTTAAACATTCGGAACATTGCGGATCTAGCTGATGATTTATCATTGTCTCAGGAAATTATACTACAACTTCTTAAAGAGTATTCATTTGAAACTTTGAAAACTTTAAAGAATTTAAAAACATCTAATTTTGCGGCACTTCCTGAAGTAAGAGGTTTTTATGCATCGAATGAAATCCAGGTGGATGAATTCCAAATACAAGAATACGGTAATTTTTATCATGTGTTTATATGCCAAGGATATAGATACGACGAATACAACCATGGGTTAAGAATTACTGGTTCAAACCGTTTTGAATATTTTGTCAAAACAAGAAACACAATCCAGAAAGAATATAAAGGATTTCAAAATTTAAAGGATTCATATCCTACTCTGCCGGAATGGATCATTTCGGAACTCTTTAAAGGAGATACTAGTAATGAACTCTATAAATCTATGATAGAGAAAATAATCAGTGTTCGAAATTCTGATAGCCATACTTCATCTGAGATTATGGAAGTTATGGATTATTTCAGTCTTTCTCCCATAAGAGTAAAAAGTAAAATTCTCTCTTTTTTGCAGAGAATTGGAGCTTAATTTCTTTCTTCTGATGTATTTCTTGTATTTAGTGTTTTTTACTTTCATACCAGAAACAGAGGACTTTTTCTCCTCTGTTTCTGGTTTTTATTAAAATTGTGGAAAATGGTACTGAATACTATTACAAAGTATGTGTGATAATTTTTGTGCACTATCTAAACGGTTAATTATCAGACTCTATGAAGAAATAGGAACTTTTAAAACTACTTTTTCCTCTTCAACTGTTAATACTATATGATCTCCTTTTTTAATTGCCCCCTCTAAAATTTTTTCAGCAATGACATCCTCTACCAAGTTTTGTATTGCTCTTCTTAATGGTCTTGCACCATAAGATACATCCGTTCCCTTGTTTTGAATAAGCTCCTCTACACTATCCTCTATTACAATATCTAATTCATATGCTTTTAACCTTTTCTTTACTTTTTCTAGCATTAATGCGATAATATTTTTTATTTCTCGATGCGTCAATTTATGAAAAACTATCATCTCATCAATTCTATTTAAAAATTCTGGTTTAAAATCTCGTTTGACCTCTACCATAACCGATTTCTTTATCGTCTCATATGCTTTTTCTACACTTTCATTAGCTTCTGAAAATCCTAACGTTTTCTTATCTGTAATCATTCTAGCTCCTACATTAGATGTCATAATAATTACAGAATTTTTAAAGCTTACAACTCTTCCTTGATTATCTGTTAATCTACCATCTTCTAATATTTGTAAAAGTATATTCATTACATCCGGATGTGCCTTTTCAATTTCATCAAATAATAAAACAGCGTATGGCTTTCTTCTTATTTTTTCTGTTAATCCTGATGGCTCATCATAACCTACATAACCCGGAGGAGATCCTATCATTTTAGAAACAGAATGACTTTCCATATATTCAGACATATCTACTCTTATTAAAGCATTTTCATCTCCAAAAAGACTTTCAGCTAAAGCTTTACTAAGTTCTGTTTTTCCCACACCTGTTGGTCCTAAAAATAAAAAGGAACCTATTGGTCTATTGGGATCTTTTAATCCTACTCTACTTCTTCTAATGGCCTTTGATACTGCTGTAACAGCTTCATCTTGACCAACCACTCTTTTATGCAAGTTATTTTCTAGATTTTTTAATTTTTCATTTTCACTTTCTGTAATTTTATATACTGGAATTCCTGTCCATTTAGCAATTACAATAGCTATATCTTCTTTCTCAATTTGAATAACTTTTTTATTGGTTCTATTATGCCATTTATCATTTTCTTCATCTAATGATTCTAGCAATTCTTTTTCCCTATCACGAAGCTTGGCAGCTCTTTCAAAATTTTGTGTGTTTATGGCTTCTTCCTTTTCTTTAATAACTTTATCTAAGTCTTTTTCCATTGTTTTTAAATACTCTGGTTCTACAAATGATGTTAGCTTTACTTTTGCTGCTGCCTCATCAATTAAATCTATTGCCTTATCTGGCAAAAATCTATCATTGATATAACGCATAGAAAGTTGCGTTGCAGCTTTTAAAGCTTCATCTGTAATTTTTACATTATGATGTGCTTCATATTTATCTCTTAGTCCTTTTAAAATAGCTAATGTTTCTTCTTCACTTGGTTCTTCTACATTTACTGGCTGAAATCGTCTTTCTAAAGCAGAATCTTTCTCAATATATTTTCTATATTCTTTTAAAGTGGTTGCCCCGACTAACTGAATTTCTCCTCTTGCTAAAAGTGGTTTTAGAATATTAGCTGCATCAATGGCTCCTTCTGCTGCTCCCGCTCCCACTATCGTGTGTATTTCATCTATAAATAAAATAATATCTTGTGCCTTTTTTACTTCATTTAAGCACTTTTTTATGCGCTCTTCAAAATCTCCTCTATATTTTGCTCCTGCTACCATAGAAGTAATGTCTAAAGTTACAACACGTTTATTTTTTAAATTTTCTGGTATATTGCCATTTATGATTCGTTGGGCCAATCCCTCTATAACTGCTGTTTTCCCTACACCTGGTTCTCCTATTAAACAAGGATTATTTTTTGTTCTCCTTGATAATATTTCAATAACTCTATCCGTTTCATCATTTCTTCCAATTACGGGATCTAATTTTCCTTCTCGTGCCTGTTTTGTTAAATCTGTACCAAATTGATTTAATGTTTGTGTTGTATTATAGCTACCTAAAGTTTGATTTATATTACTTGTGTTCGCATTAACTTCACTTTCAAATTCATTTAATGTTTTGGCAATATCACTATATAATTCTTCTGGGTTTACTTCTAGTTCTACTAAAATTCGAATAGCAATACTATCTCCTTCTTTCATAATGCCAATTAATATATGCTCTGTTCCAATATAATTAGATCCTAGTTTTTTTGCCTCTAAATAAGCATTTTCAATAATTTTTTTGGTTCTCGGTGTAAAACCTAAAATATTGTTTTTGGCATCTAAATTACTTCCTATTAAATCTTCAATTTTTTCTAATATATCTTCTGACGTAATATTTTGATTTTCTAATACTTTACTTGCAACACCATTTTCCTCTTCTGCTAATCCATATAAAATATGTTCTGTTCCTATATAAGCATGACCTAATTCCAAAGCAATTTCATTAGCAATTTCTAATACTTTCTCTCCACTTTTTGTGAATTTGTATATCATAAAACGCCTCCTGCTTTTTCTTTTATATTTTTATTGATACTATTTTATAATATACACATTAATTGGAAAAATTAAACATAAAATTAAAAAAATGGCTCGTTTTAGCAATTCTTAATGCATTTAAAAATTCGTTTATGAAGAAATTGGGGACATTACTTAATTAGCTGTCTGAAGTACAACCTGTGTATATTCGGACTTACAATCCTTTCCTTCAATTAAATTTTTTGTAGCTTCATCTTGCACATAAATCGTTGACGATTTCGCTAATCCTTCAAATGCACCAGACTCTGCCTTTGTAAGTTTACCTTGAATAGTTATTGAACTAAGTCTTGAACATTCAATAAATGCAGCGCTTTCAATGGCATAAACTGCACTCGGTATCGTAATACTCTCCAATCCAGAACAGTGTGAAAAAGCATACTCCCCCAAAACTTCCAACTTATCAGGTAATTGAATACTCTTTAATTTTTCACAACCTACGAATAGACCATCCGGAATAGTTTTCCATTCGTTTGGTAGAGTTATATTTTCCAGATTTACGCAATACTTAAACGCTCTATGCTCCACTGTTTTAACTGAGTCAGGTAGATCAATGGTACTCAAGTTAGAACATCTAAAAAATGCGTAGAATCCAATTTTTACCACTGACTCAGGAATACTGATTTCTTTCAGGTTTGTACAACCTTGAAAAGAATATGCACAAATTTCTTCTACTCCATAAGGTATCGAAAATGTTTCTAAATGAGATGAAGAAGGAAATTTAATCAGTTTTTTCCTGTCATGACTAAATAGAACACCGATCAATATCAACAAAATTGTGATTGTTACTTCCCACACTGATATACTCCAATCCAGCACATTCATCAAAACAATATTTTCCCAAAGATTCTAATGATTCAGGAAGAACCACACGTTTAAGAGTGGAGCACCCCAGAAAACAATAGTCACCTAGTTGAACTAGACCTGACGGCAAAACTATACTTTCAAGTCTGTAACAATCTTGGAAGCTTCGCTCCCCTATGCTTTTCACCGAGTTTGGTAAAGCAATTGTCTTAAGTTTCCCAAAATCGTAAAAAGCACTCGCCTCGATTTTCTCAAGGTGAGTAGGAAGAATCACTGTATCTATATCATTTTTTAACCAATCTATCGGACTACTGCTCCCAATTTTAATTGACCTAACCACATGACCATTTATTTTATCAGGTATGATTAGATATTTTGTAATTTCTCCAAGAAAAAATCCTCCTGCCTCCTTTTCATAATATACACCAATATTCTTATCTTCTACAAAGCCTTTAATTTCGCCAGTCGAAATGTCAAAATTAAAATAATTTTCTGGCGCGCATGTTACTATTTCTGTTTCCGTAACATTTCCACTATTATCATAGTGATATAATTTCACATTTTTACCATCTGCATCATATTCTGCAGCTAAATAACCATTCTCTGTTGCTGTTACAGATAACCCTTTTTGTTGTAGTGCTCTTGCATAAGCATCTCCACCTTCATAATTTGCCATAAAGTTATCCATTTGCCATTGTTCATTTGCTTCTGCTTCTTTATATTTTGTTACTGCATCTTGTGCTCTTGTGATAATTCCATTGTCTCCTAATACTAAACTTAAACTCACCCCTGCTAAAATTAGTAAAACAATAATCGTTACTACTAATGCTACCAATGTGATACCTTTTTCATTTGCATTGTTTTTCATCTTTTTCCTCCTATTTTTTATCGACTTTTTTCGTAAAGTATAAAACTTTACGAAAAACAAAAAAGATAAAAAAGCTTAATTTATTAACTTTTTTATCTTTTTCGTTTAAAAAATTTTTCATCAAATTTTTATTCTAAAATCCTTGACTATTATAAGAATTATAGATATCATAAATGTAGTAAATTCGTAAAGTTTTATACTTTATGAAATTTTTTATTTTGGCAAACGAATGGTAAAAATTGTTCCTTTGGGTGTATTATGACTTGCTTTAATCGTTCCTCCATGGGCACTAACAATAAAACTTGCTATCGAAAGTCCTAAACCACTACCACCTGTTTCTCTATTTCTTGCTTCATCTTCTCTATAAAATCTTTCAAAAATACGTTTTAATCCTTCATTACTTATACCAATCCCGGTATCCTTTATTTCTATCACACATTTATTGTCCTTCATCCATGTGTTAATTTCTATACTATCTCCCTCTTCCGTATATTTAATAGCATTATCTAACAAAATAATCATCAATTGATATATTCTATTGGTATCAATTTGAATATCTCCTTTACACGCTAAATTTTGTATCATCTTCTTGTTCTGCAATTCTGCTATTTCTATATATGGCTTTACCAGTTCTTCTATAAAATTATCTATATTAACAATTTCTTTTTGTAGTTTCATTGTTTTGCTATCTGCCCTTGTTAACAGCATTAAATCTTTTGTTAATTTTGTTAGACGTTTTGTTTCATTTAAAGTAAGCATAATTTCTTCTGATTTATCGATAATTTTTGCATTAGGTTCTTGCAATAACAATTCTTGTTTTGCTTGAATAATAGTCAATGGCGTTCTTATTTCATGCGATACATTTTGCACAAATTCCATTTGCTTTTCCATGTTTTCTTGTAAAGGCTTTAAGGTGTGCTTAGATAAAATAAAGCTTGCTATAATAGATAATACAATACCTATTATCACTGCATAAGCAATAATACTCTCATAATTTTCAATCAGTTTTTTCTCACTATCAACATTAATTAATAGTTGTACAAACCTATCAGTACTATCACCATCATAATCCAATTTGAAATTAATTCCCCTATAATGATAAGTTTCTCCAATTTCTAAATGATAAATCTTACGAAATGTTTTTTCTTCTCTATTAAAGTTTTTGTTAAAATCTGCTATATAATCTTCTAGTTTTCCTAATTCATCTTGATTTACTATATTTTGATTTTCATCTCTTAAAATCATCACAATTTTTGGATTTTTTATTTGCCTTGTTAAAACAAAATCTTGATATCCTCTTATTCCTTGAGTCAAAATATTATCACTATTCCTTTGATTTTCCGTTGGAAATGAAAAGAAAAAAGTCGTCTTTAAATCTAGTTGCTCTAAAAGTTGCATATTTTCTTTTAATTCTGTATCAACAGAACGATACGTGATATGTCTCACCATAAAAAATACAAAAATGCCAAATACAAAAAATATTATTGCAAAAACAACAATATGATAAATAGCATGCAATATTAACTTTCTATTAAACATTTCTTTTTCTTCCATTTTCCACCTTACTTTGTTACATTTTATCCTTTTGTACTTAACATGATTATACGATAATTGGCTTAAATTTATCTTAAGAATTCATTTACTATGTGGTTTTCTTATTCTTACTTCCTTATAAGAATATAGTAGGATAACCGGTGTTTATCCCCAGATATATCCTACTCCCCTAATCGTTTTAAGATAATGATCATATCCCACTTTTTTTAGTTCTTTTCTTAGTCCACTCGCATAAACCTCGACAACATTCGTCGTGGTTTCACTATCGAACCCCCAAATCTTATCAAATATTTGATCCTTTGTAATAATAGTATTCTTTGAATTAATTAAATACTCTAACATATCAAATTGCTTCCCTTGTAATAGAATTTCTATTCCATTGGCTGTAGCTTTTCTACTATTTAAATCTAATACCAGTCCCTTAAATTCTATTATTTTTTCTCCATAATTTCCTGAAGCTCTTCTAATAAGTGCGCCTATTCTTGCTAATAATTCTTCTCGATTAAATGGCTTTGTCAAATAATCATCTGCTCCCATTTTAAATCCTTTTAATTTATCTTCTAAGCCATCTTTAGCTGTTAGAATTAATACCGGTGTAAATATTTTTTCATTTCTTAATGTCGATAAAACCTCATACCCATTCATAATAGGTATCATTAAATCTAATATAATAGCATCATAAATTTCCTGCTTAGCATATAAAATACCTTCTTCTCCATCATAAGCTTTATCGACGTCATATTCATTTTTAATACACTGTTCTATCGTTCTGGCTAAAATTTTATCATCTTCTATTATTAAAATTTTCATGTTTTATCCTCTACTAGCTTTATTATATTCTCTTAATAAACCTTTGTAAATTAATGTTGTATTTTTTAAATTTTTAAAGTTTTCTGGTCTAATAATCTTAGGTAATTTTTCTGTATCAACATTTCCCTTTTCCAAAGCATATTTTACAAATTGCGCACAATAAAAACAATTTCCTTTCGTTCTTTCTATATTGATACCCGCTAAAAACATACCTAAAATATTAAATTTATACTGTTTCCTATTTTCTTTAACATACTGAATCGTTTTATAAATTTTTCCATATTGTTTTTCTGTAATTTGCAATTCATAAATACTTACTTGTGTATTTTGGAAACGTTTAAAAGTACCAAATGTTACTCCTTCTCTTACAAAACCACCAATAAAAGCTATATGTGGATAAATTCTTCCAAAGGAGTACATTTGATTTAAATGAATATCCAATGCTATAGAAACATGTGTATACTCCGCTCCCGTTTTGAATCGAATTAATCTGGATAATAAAGTGCCTGTATGTGCTAAAATGATATAAATATTTTTCATAAACTTTTCCCACTTAAAATATTTCTATTTGTAATACATATTATTATAACCGAAAATTTTACATATGGCAACGATCTTTATAAAATGTTCATTTTTACATTTCATTCATTGTCTGTTTATGCAATATCCTCTTCTTCAAATTGACTATTGTATAATTTTTCATAAAAACCGCCCTTTGCTAATAATTCTTCATGATTTCCTTGTTCAATAATATCTCCTTCATTCATCACTAATATTAAATCTGCATCTCTAATGGTAGATAATCTATGGGCTATAATAAAACATGTTCTACCTTGCATTAAGGTTTTCATAGCTTTTTGAATTTGCATTTCTGTTCTTGTATCAACAGAAGATGTTGCCTCATCTAATATGAGCAATTTTGGATCTGCTAAAAATGCTCTTGCAATAGTCAATAGCTGTTTTTGTCCCTGTGAAATATTCGTTGAATCTTCATTTAATAAAGTTTGATAACCTTCTGAAAATGTTCTAACAAAATGATCAACTTGTGCTTTTTTGGCTGCTTCTATTACTGCTTCATCTGTTGCCTCTAAATTTCCATAACGAATATTTTCCATAATACTTCCACTAAATGCCCATGTATCTTGTAATACCATAGCAAATAAACTTCTTAAATCATCTCTTTTAAAATCTTTTATATTAATACCATCAATTTCTATAGCTCCATCTGTTACATCATAATAACGCATCAGTAATTTTACAATAGTTGTTTTACCAGCACCTGTTGGACCAACAATTGCAATTTTTTTACCAGCTTTTATTTCTGCTGAAAAATTTCTTATAGTAGGTTGATTATTATCATCATATTGAAATTTAACATGTTTAAAGGTAACTTCTCCTTTTATATTTTCAATACTGGTAGCATCTGTTTTATCTGCTATTTCTTCTGGTTCTTCTAAAAAAGCAAATACTCTTTCACATGCTGCTAACATAGCTTGTAACATGTTACTAACATTCGCTAGTTGCGTAATCGGTTGTGTAAATCTTCTCATATATTGTATAAAACTTTGAATGTTTCCTACTGTTATAACACCTTGGTTAGCATAAAATCCACCTAATATACATATAGCAACATATCCTAAATTTCCTACTAAATTCATAGCTGGCTGCATCATACCTGAGAAAAATTGAGATTTCCATGCTGCATGATATAAAGTTTCATTATAGGTATGAAATTCTTGAATAGATTTCTCTTCTCCATTAAACACTTTTATTAAATCATGATTAGAATACATTTCTTCTATGTGTCCATTCACATGACCTAAATTTTCTTGTTGTGCCACAAAAAACTTTTGGGAATTTTTTACAATAACTATAACAAATATCATAGAAACAGGTAATACTAATACTGCTACTAACGCCATTTGCCATGAAATAGATACCATCATAATAAAAATACCAATCACTGTAGTTAAAGAAGTAATAAACTGCGTAATACTTTGATTAAGATTTTGCGCAATTGTATCAACATCATTTGTAATATATGATAAAACTTCTCCATGGTTTTTCTTATCGAAATAACGTAATGGCAATTTATTAATTTTCTCACTAATACCTTTTCTTAATGAATATGTAAATTTTTGTCCTACACCAACCATTAAATACGATTGTAAATAACCAAATGCAGCACTTGCTATATATAAGACAAATAGCAAAATAGCAATGTTTCTAATAGCCTCAAAATCGATACCACCTGTACCAGTTAATTGGCGCATAACACCCTCATAAATTTCTGTTGTTACATTTCCTAAGATTTTAGGACCTACAATATTAAAAATAGTAGAAGCAATGGCACAAAAAAGAACAATTGCTATGATAAATTTAAAATTTCCTAAATAATGGAATAATTTTTTTAACGTTCCTCGAAAATCTTTTGCTTTTTCTACTGGTCTTCCTGCTGCACCTCTTCTCATACCGCGTCCCATAGGTGGTCTTACTTCTTTTCTATTTTCTTCCATGTTCTAATTCCTCCTTGCTTAACTGAGATGATGCGATTTCATAATAAGTAGGACAATTCTTTAATAATTCTTCATGTGTTCCTTTTCCTACAATTTTTCCTTCTTCTAATACAATAATTTGTTCTGCCTGCATAATGGTATTTACTCTTTGAGCAACAATAATTAATGTTTTATCAGAAGCAAAATCTTTTAAAGCCTTTCTTAAATTACGATCTGTTTTAAAATCTAATGCAGAAAAACTATCATCAAATATATAAATAGGGCTGTTTTTTACTAATGCTCTAGCAATAGATAATCTTTGCTTTTGTCCTCCTGATACATTTTTGGCACCTTGTGAGATAGGCGCATCATATTGTTGCTCTTTATTTTCAATAAATTCTTTTGCTTGTGCTACTTGCGCACATTTTTTTATAAATTCATAAGAAGCTTCTTCATTGCCATATATTAAATTGGATTTAATGGTACCAGAAAGTAAGCTTCCTTTTTGAGGAATATAAGCAATTTGATTATGTAAATCATTTTGTTTCACATCTTTTATATTAACACCATTTACAAAAATTTCCCCTGATGTTACATCAAATAAGCGTGGAATTAAATTCACAATTGTTGACTTACCACTACCAGTTGCTCCAATAATAGCAGTTGTTTCTCCTGGTTTTGCTGTAAATGTAATATCTTCTAATATTTTTTCGTCTGCTCCAGGATAATGAAATCCTACATGCTTAAATTCCACATAACCCTGTTTTTCTTTTTTAAATGGTTTTGGAGTTTCAGGATCATGAATCGTTGCTGACATTTTTAATACTTCATCAATACGTCCAGCAGAAACACTTGCTCTTGGTAACATTACAAATATCATTGAAATAAATAAAAAACTCATAACCACTTCTATACCATATTGCATAACAGCCATTAAATCACCTACTTGTATAGATGCTTTTTCTATTAAGTTTGCTCCAAACCATAAAATTAATAAATTTAACCCATTCATAATAAACATCATAAATGGCATCATTGCTCCTAATGAGCGATTAATAAATCGATTGGTTTTCATCACTTCTGTATTAACAGCATTAAATCGATTTTCCTCATATTTTTGTGTTCCAAAAGCTCTAACAACCATAACACCTGATAAATTTTCCTTGGCCACTAAATTAATTTTATCTGTTAATTTCTGTACAATTTTAATTTTAGGAAATACTGTTTTAAATAAAATAATAATTAATACAACAATACAAGCACAAGCTACTACAATTGTCCATAATAAACTTGTTGTTTTTTGTGACATCATAATTAATGCTCCTATACCCATAATTGGTGCATAAGCTAGCATTCTAATCATCATCGTCGTTACCATTTGAATTTGTGTAATATCATTTGTTGTTCTTGTAATTAAAGAAGCAGTTGAAAAGCGATTAAATTCTGTACTAGAAAAACTTTGCACTTTTTCAAATACATCTTTTCTTAAATTTCTAGCTATACCTGCTCCTATTTTGGATGCTAAAAATCCAACAATAATAGCAGATGCAACACTAAATAGACATACGCCAATCATTCTTATACCAATATGAATCATATAATTCATCTGAATATCTGCTATATCTAAACCAACTTCTTGATAAAAGGTTTTTGTAAAAATTTTTCCTATGGATAATAATGTTGCTTTATCTGTTTGTAAAGCATTTTGTCTTGCCTTCACTAAAATTTCATTTGGAAGACGATCCAGCACTGGTAATATGTGGTACAATTGCTCTATATCTAGATTAATAGAATTTGCATTTACATTTTCTGTAGCTAGTGCTTTATTTTCTTGATTTAATATTGATTCGTCCACTCCTTGTATAGAAGCCATTTCCGGTATAAGATTCATCATTGTTCTAGCCGACACTGAAAAATATATATCTAAATTTTCTAATTCTTCTTCCGAAACAGTATCTTTCAAAATATAAATATCTCGACTTTCTAAAATCGGATAAATATTTTTATATTCTGTATTATCTTTTGTCATTTTTTGATAAGCATTATTGACTAATGTTTGTTCTTCTTTCTCCATAAACTGTTCCATAAAATGTAAGCCATTTTCTGATATCACAGATGGGGCAACCCTTTGTATACCACTTGCTTGAATACCAATATTCACAATATCTGACATATAGTCAGGTAGTTTCAAATCACACATGGCTTGTATAAACAAAAACAAAACAGCAACTATAATAAGTATCATAAAAGGCACATAATATTTTCCTAATTTATGCATTTTAGCTCATTCCTCCTTTTTCCATTCTTTTAGCAACTTATCCATTGATATTTATAGAAGCCATTAAGGCTGTATTCGCTGCTACTATTACTAAAATTACTATAATTAATGTCACAATACATATAAAATATTTTATAATTTTCCTAAGTGTGTCTTTCTTAATCCACTGATTGCATAATTCCCATATATATTGAATGCCTAACGATACAAATATTAATAAACAAATCCAAATAGGATATACATATCTTCCTTGTGGTTGGTAATCTGTTGCATAACTATATTGAATACTTAATAAAATTGTAATTATAGAAGATAGAAATAATGCTAAATAAAATAAAAGAAGTCGTGTATTTTTTTTCTCTTTTTTCCCTATACGTATTAACATTCCTATTAAACCAATACAAAATATGCCTTCATAAAAATAATAGTATTGGTCAGCAATAAAAACATCAAAGCTACCTAATATGCAAATAAAACTTCTAAAAGTATACCATATCCAATTATGTCCATACCAACGTGTTGATAAAATTAATTCTAGATAATTCATTCCAAGATTTTTACCAGTTTCTCGATTGCTTGGCTTCTGCTCCTCCGATCCACCTTCTTCACAAGCTGATAAAAAAGATTTCATGCCTAACATATCCCCATGATTGACCACATAACTTCTGATAAAAAAATAAGAAATACAACTAATAACTAATATAGAAATTATAATCCCATAGCGAAATAAGTTTTTATAATCTATACGTATACGCTTATCTTGTCTTCGTATAAAACCTGAAATAAATATAAGAATACTCATAAGTATCCAACCATAGGCATTATAGTAAGATAAGGCACATATTACAATACCTATCGCTAATATAATAGCATTCTTCAAATGCCATCCATCCTCTAAAGCAAGTATCCATGCATATACCATAATAGTAGATGCCAAAACAGCAATTATGTCATTATTAATATAAGAAGATAAATATACAAATTGCGGTAGAAAGCAACCTAATAAAACAATCCCATATCGAATCAAACTATTTTTTTTGATTAATTTCTTTGTAATTTTTAAAAGGAAAAATACTGATATGGTGCCACATAACACACTAACCATTCTACCCGCAATTCTCAATTGTACTTCTGAGGTAAATCCAAGAATTGCTGCTATTTTCATAAACATAGCTCCCACTATAGAACCTAATAATAGTGGATAATAGGCATAAGATGCATTAAATGGTTTCGCCACTACTTCTGTATCTGTTGGCAACGGTAGTTTATGATGTCGAAAAATATACTCCGGTATCCATTCTCTCATTAATTCGTCTGGAGCCGATGCTCTAGGTATTGAAACAGCCCAATAAACAGCTAATAAGAAAAAACTAATTAAAATAATACAATCGATTATTTTTTCTAAATGCATTTTTCTAATTTGCTCTTGACTCATATTTTCCTCCATAAAAAAATTATATACAAAAAATATACTATTATTCTAATTCAAAAGCACCTGTATACAATTGATAATATGTGCCTTTCTTTTCTATTAGATCTTGATGATTTCCTCTCTCAATAATATTTCCATGATCTAATACAACAATTGCTTCTGAATTTCTTACAGTGGAAAGTCTATGCGCTATTACGAAAACCGTTCTTCCTTCCATCAATTTATCCATACCATCTTGTACAATTTTTTCTGTTCTTGTATCAATACTTGAAGTTGCTTCATCTAAAATCATCACTGGTGGATCATTTAAAGCTGCCCTAGCAATAGATAATAATTGTCTCTGTCCTTGCGAAATACTTGTTCCGTTTCCTACCAAAAAAGTATCATATCCATGTGGCAATCGCATGATAAAATCATGTGCATTTGCTAATTTTGCTGCACGAATTACTTCTTCATCTGTGGCATTATCATTTCCATATTTAATATTTTCTTTAATTGTTCCGGTAAAAAGACTCGTATCTTGTAGTACCATTCCTAAAGATAATCTTAAGTCTTGTTTTTTTATTTTATTAATATTAATACCATCATATCTAATTTTTCCATCTTCTATGTCATAAAAACGATTTAATAAATTTGTAATAGTTGTCTTTCCTGCACCTGTAGCACCAACAAAAGCAATTTTTTGACCTGGTTTTGCATATAAATTAATGTTATGTAATACTAAATGATTTTCCTCATATCCAAAATCAACATTTTTCATTTCAATATTTCCCTTCAAAGGAATATATTCTACTCTACCATCATGATGTGGATGTTTCCAAGCCCAAAGCCCTGTTTTTTGATTTGTTTCTATTAATGTATGATTTTCATATTGGGCATTCACTAATGTTACATATCCTTCATCCTGTTCTGGCTCTTCATCCATAAGTATAAATATTCTTTTAGCTCCTGCTAAAGCCATAATAACTGAATTTAATTGTTGAGAAATCTGACTAATTGGTCTAATAAAAGTTTTACTAAGTTGTAAAAAAGACACAATTAATCCTACTGTAATATTACCAAATCCATTAACAGCAAATATGCCTCCCACAATTGCTAAAATAATATATTGTATGTTCCCCAATGCTCCTAATGTAGGCATTAAAATATTAGCAAATCGATTTGCTTCATAAGCATGCATACACAATGCATCATTAATAGCATCAAATTCTTTTTTAGCAGCTTCCTCATGACAGAATACCTTTATCACTTTTTGACCGTTAATCATTTCCTCAATATAACCATTTACTTTTCCCACAAATTCTTGTTGCTTGATAAAATACTTTGCACTCTTCATAGCAATCACTTTAGTTACACTTAACATAATTATTAAAGAGCATATAACAACTAGCGTTAAATAGATATTCGTTACTAGCATTGCAAAAAATACAGCAATAATGGTCATTGCTGAAGAAAACACCTGTGGTACGCCTTGCGATATCATTTGATTTAATGTATCAATATCATTTGTATAATGGCTCATAATATCTCCATGTGTGTGCGTATCAAAATACTTTATTGGTAATCTCTGCATTTTTTCAAACATTTCATCACGAATTTTTTTTAATATGCCTTGTGCTACATTAACCATCAATCTGCTATATAATAAACCTGCAAGAACACCAATAAGATATATTATTATCATAATACCTATCGCATATATTAGTCCCGTATAAACTGGATTAGGCATACCGATGAGAGGTGTAATATATTTATCTATTAATACTTCTAAAAATAATGAACCGGCTACGCCAGAAACTGTTGTTAGAATAATACTAATACAAACAATAATAAACGTACCTTTATAATACTTTGTAATATATTGTAATAATCGTTTAACTACTTTCATATCTACAGGAAATTTATGCTTCATATGGCTCTTCTCCTTTCATTTGTGATATATAAACTTCACGATAAATATGATTATTTTTTAGCAACTCCTCATGTGTACCTATACCGTTAATTTCTCCGTTTTCTAAAACAACAATTTTATCTGCCTCTTGCACAGAAGAAATTCTTTGTGCAATCAATAATTTAGTAGTATTAGGTATTTCTTCTTGGAATGCTTTTCTAATCAAACAATCGGTTTTAGTATCAACAGCACTTGTAGAATCATCTAATATTAAAATTTTAGGTTTTTTTAAAAGAGCCCTTGCTATACAAAGTCTTTGTTTTTGACCACCAGACAAATTGGTTCCTCCTTCTTCAATATAGGTATCATACTTTTCAGGAAACTGATTGATAAATTCATCTGCTTGTGCCTGTTTACAAGCTTTTATCATTTCTTCTTCTGTCGCATTTTCATTTCCCCAACGTAAATTTTCTTTAATTGTTCCAGAAAATAATACATTTTTCTGTAAAACCATAGAAACTTGATTCCTTAACACTGTTAAATCATAGTCTTTTACATCCACACCTCCTATTTTTACGCATCCAGTTGTTACATCATATAACCTTGGAATAAGTTGTACTAGTGTCGATTTTGAACTACCTGTTCCACCAATAATCCCAATTGTTTCTCCGGAACGTATAGAAAGATTAATATTTTTTAAACAAAGTTTATTTTTATCATTTACATAACTAAAACTAACATTTTCAAAAACGATTGAACCATTTTTAACTTCTGTTACGGGATTTTTCTTATTTTGTAAGTCACTTTTTTCTTCTAGAATTTCTACTATTCTTTCCACTGATGCTCTTGATATCATAATCATCACAAGTACCATGGATAACATCATTAATGAAGTTAATATCTGCATAGCATAAGATATTAAACTAGTAAGTTCACCTGTTGTTAACGTATTTTGAACAATGGCTACTCCTCCAAACCATGAAAGTAATATAATAACAACACTTATTGAAAATTGCATTAACGGATTATTCAAGGCTACTATTTTTTCTGCTTTAGAAAAGTTATGATAAATATCATTCGATATTGTGTCAAATTTCTGAATCTCTTTTTCCTCTTTTACAAATGATTTTACCACTCTAATACCACTAACATTTTCTTCTACAACAGCATTTAGTTGATCATATGTTTTAAATACCTTTTCAAAAATAGGATGTGCTTTTGTAGCAATTAGAAAGAGTCCTATTGCTAAAAATGGTATTACTATTAAAAATATAAGTGCTAGTTTGGGATTCACAACAAAAGCCATAATGAGGGAAAACATAAGCATAATCGGTGCTCTCACTGCTACACGAATAATCATTTGAAATGCCATTTGAACATTCATGATATCTGTTGTATGTCGTGTCACAATACTAGCAGATGAAAATTTATCTATATTAGAAAAAGAAAAATCTTGTACATGATAAAACATATCTTTTCGTAAATTTCTTGCAAATCCTGTAGCAGCTTTAGCAGCATACTTTCCTGATAATACACCAAAAATTAAAGCTAACACTGCACAAATGATTAAAATAAATCCCACTCGATAAATAACAGCTGTATTATTTTGATGAATGCCATTATCTATTATATAAGCCATAAAAAAAGGAATTAAAACGTCCAAAATAGACTCTATAGTTACTAATATTGGTGTTGCTATTGTGGCTTTCCTATTTTCTCTAATACTTTTTATTAATTGCTTTATCATTTTTTCTCCTATCATGGTTTATTTATAATTGTTACGATATAATATACAATATATATTTTTATATTATATCATAACTTTATACTTTTTCAATTATTTTTTAGCTACTTAAGTCACTTTTATAAAAAGTTGTCTAGGATTCTATTGAAACATGAATATATCAATTATTAATTTATGAACTCGTTTATTGGTTTAATTACTCTACAAGGATTTCCTACTGCTACAACATTTGATGGAATATCTTTATTAACGATACTACCCGCTCCTATCACAACATTATCTCCAATTGTTACTCCAGGCAGTACAACAACATTTCCACCAATCCATACATTGTTTCCCACTTTAATTGGCTTGGCATATTCTAATCCTTGATTTCTTCTTTTTGCATCTATTGGATGTCCTGCTGTATAAAAAGCACAATTGGGTGCAACAAATACATTATCTCCAAATACAACTTTATTACCATCAAGTATGATTAAATTATGATTAGCATAAAAATTTTCTCCAATTTCAATATTGTATCCATAATCACACATAAAAGGTTGTTCAATTGTAAATGTATTTCCTACTTTTCCTAATAGATTTTCTATTAATTTCTTTTTTTCTATATGATTTGATGGTTTTAATTGATTATATTCATAACATTTATCTTTGGCCATATATCTTTCTTTTATTAAGTCCTTATTATTAGCATCATATAATGCTTCAGATAACATTCTTTCTTCTTCATTCATGCTATATTGTTTCCTCCTAATTTTTTTATTTTACTGGATTTTAATATCTATATTATACAATGTTTTATATAAAAGTACAAATTCTATCAAATTGTTTTTATAAAAAAATTATGTAAAATTATATGATACGCTTTACAATCAAAAAAGAAACCTTTGCAAAGGTTTCTTTTTTGAACGGATTCTACCTACAAAATCATATCGACGATAACAGAAAAAGCTATGAACAAAAGGAAAAAAGCGATTTTATGTAGTTGTGTAAAATCTCCATAAGTATTGTTCTCCAAGCTTATTCCAAAAGCAATTGCATACGCAACTACTCCTATTACTGCAAGTAAAAATACAGGCCGACTCTTCCAAGGAAGATAACTGGGGTGTTCATGAATCCATAAATTAACATAAAATGTAATGCCTCCTACAAACTGGCAAGCACTGTAAATACTACGCCTTTTCATTTGATTTCCTCCTCTTAAAAAATCATACTGATGCAAACAGAAAAAGCTATGAACATATAGAGACAAGAGAGTCTAAGTTGTTGTGTAACCTTTTCAGGAGTATCGCTCTCCAGGTTAATCCCAAAAGCAATTGCATACGCAACTGCTCCTATTACTGCAAGTAAAAATGTAAGCCGTCCCTCCAAAGGATGATAAGTTGGGTGTTCATGAATCCATACATTAAGCATTATTGTAGTACTTCCTACAACATTACAAGCACCGTAAATACTACGTCTTTTCATTTGATTTCCTCCTCATTAATTAATGAACTTTAATGGTTGTTGATACAATACATTATATATTATACATTATTTTATATAAAATGTAAAGATTTTTACTTCTTCTGTATGTTGATTAGGAATACTGCCATTTACAAACTAGTGATTATTTGTAAAAAATAGCATATACATTGTCTTTCATTATCTCCAGTTTTTACTTCTCGTCTCGACCATAATTACCTTTTATTTCGTCAATTTTTTCAGGTATATCTTTTAATACTTTGGTGTATAAAGCCATACCTACCATCCACATAACTAAAGCAGGGCTATTTCTTATTCTAGTTTTTATATCTTTTTCATACTGAACATCTATTTTTCCTTCTGAAATTAATTGTGCACATTTTCTATGTAATTCTATCAATGACTTTAATTTATCAATTGTGGGTGTAGTTCCTATACTTTTTCCAGGTCTAACATTATATTTATGAGTAGAATAACCACAAATTTTTATTTTATCAGCTTCAGCAACATTAAATAATTCTAATTTAGGTATTAAATCTTCCCATACAGTGTTTTCCGGAAATCTTATTTTATTGTTATCAAATAAAGTTTTTTTCCAACAACCAGACCATATTGTCCCTTCATTATTTTTTCCTATTTGATAATGTTTATCTGTGTGTTTTTCTTTTGGTTTAAAAGTACTAGTTAGTAACACATTATCATGTCTATCTCTCCATTTTCGTTGAAAACCTAATATTAGAATTTCTACTAATTCATTTTTATCAATAGCATTACTAATATTTTTTAAAGAATTTTCATTATTCAATTCATCATCTGCGTCTAAAAACACAACATATTCACCAATACCATTATCTAATCCAATATTTCTTGCTGTACCAGGTCCCCATTTTTCAATAGGTGTCTCATATAAAGTAAATTTAACATTTGGATTACTTTCAATATATTTTTCTACTAGTTCTTTGCTCTTATCTTGAGAATGGTCATCTATTATAATGCACTCAAAATCTTTAAAATTCTGATTTTTTACACTTTCTAATGCTTTTAATATAAATTCTTCTGCATTATGCATTGGAATGATAATAGAAAATCTTTTTCTTTGTTCTTCTTTTTCCATAATTTTACCCTCCCATTTATATATTATCACATTTTACATAAATTAAAAATCTTTTGAAAATAATCAACTCTACAATAACATAAAAAAGAAACAAATAAATAATTTATCTTTGTTTCTTTTTTTTCGTATTAAGTTTAAGATTGAAATAAGTTTAATAAAAAACTTTTATTTGACTTTTATCTTAATGTTTCCATCCACAACTAAGAACCATTCTCCTTGACCGTAATTTTCTTTAGAAATTTCGTATACTTTACAGTCTTTAGTAGTAATTCCAGGATTTAAGTCGCTTAATACTTTTCTATCTGGATCTGTTTCTGTTGCATAATATGAACTAGCACTTATATCACTAGAATATTTAACGTCATTGGAATCAACTAAATCTAGGCTAGGAAATTCCCAAGAATTTAAAGGTTTACTTGAAATATTTTTATAACTCAAATCAACACATACATAAGTTCCTCCTTCTGATGGTTGAGAATTAACATATTGAGTTCCAACTTTTGAAGCTTCTTTTACACTTAAAATTGTTATTTCATAATCTCCATTTTGAATTGCGTCTCCTATATTATAAATTTTCTCTTGAGTAGAACCGGATGATGATGTTGTTGTTGTTTTAGTTGTTTGATTTGAACTTTTACCTGAACTAGCAACAACTACAATTATAACCAAAATAATAATTGTGTATAAAACAGGGTGTTTCATAAAAAAGTTCCTTTGGTCCTTTCCACATTTTGGACATTTTTTTGCAGAAGAACTAATTTCTTCGCCACATTCCTTACATTTTTTCATTGCCATAATAAAATCCTCCATTTTTTACAAATTTATATAAAGATATTATCACAAATAAATTTTATTTGCAATACATTTGTTATGCATATTAAATATTTTTTTTTGTTTATACTATGTATATATAAATGCATTGCGGAGATAAAAACTATGAAAAAATTTAAAATTCCAACAACCCCATCAACTACAAATAAATGCATACGATTTCCTAATAATGTTATTGAAGATGTTGAAAAAGCAATTCAAGGAAAAGATTGTACTTTTACTGCGTTTGTTGTAGAAGCTGTAAGAACAGCATTAGAAAATTTAAAAGAAGATAGTTAAGTTTTTAAAAAACTTTATTTATCTTTTTAATTTCATAAAAGATTTATTAATGAAATTTTCCAAATATTCTTCCGTATTTTTCAAGTAAATGGTTGATATTATCAAAGAAAACATTAATATTGAAACCGATATTGCCAGTATATTTACATCATAGAAATAATTATATAATATATATATTAGACTATAACTAATTATTTGTCCTAGTGTCATATAAATATTATAGGTAAGTATATGTTCTTTCTTGTATTCTATTAAATCTTCTGTTCTTATTGCTGAATATACTATGCTACATGATTCTGACTCAATTATTGTTCCTAGAGAATTCATTAAAATATAGTATATTAGCAATGTGATAAAGCTTGAATTATATACCACTAGTAATGAGGATAAAAATATTATAATTGCTAAGTATGGATAAAAATCCTTTTTTATATTTTTCTTATTTAGTATTTTTAATATTTGCAATGATATTATTGAAAGTATTGCGAATGCTGAATTATAAACACCTAAATTCATTTCTGTCCTTAATCTTAAAAATAATATTATTGGCAATAATTCTGTCATAGCTCCTTGAGATGATATTCTTCTGTAAAACATGCATTTATAAATATCTTGTATATGCTTTTTATCTTTACTTATTTTAAAGAATTTTCTCAATTCTAATTTTTTGTCACTAACTGTAAAGTCTTTTATTTTGAACGATATTGCTATAATAATTAATGTTTCTAATATTAATATAATAAATAATATATAATAAGAAAATCTTTGTATTATAAAACCTGAAAAAATAGGAGTTAATATTGTTGCAATACTTGAAAGTATATTTATATTTGCCATAAAACTACTCATAGTATCATTATTATTTGATCCGATTACTATTAATTCATACGGCATCGAATAACATACTTCTGCTAGTCTTTCCAATATTTTAAATAAAAAAATATATTTAACTATATTTTCTTTAAATACTAATAATGCTAAAATATTTAATATTAATAAGGGAAAACTCAATTTATATATAGCTTTGGCATTTCTTGAGTTAATCAATTTTAATATAGTATAACAAATTATAAATTCTACAATTACTCCAAATAGTGTATATTTTATTATAAAACTTAAATCATTATTTACTATTTTTAATATATATATATTAAAAAATAAATTAAAGAAAACTCTTATAAATTTTCTAAAAAACGATATTATTGCTATGTATCTTCTATTTTCTTGTTCCATCTTTTCTCCTATTCTTATTGCTTAAGAAATGTATCATAGCATCTCTTCTATTTTTGTTTACAATTTCAAGAAATTTTATAGCTAAATTATAACAATATTTTCTACATACTACAACAAAAATGGAATATTTCTTAATTTTCCAAATTTTTTTGTTTTCACTATATAATTATAACAAAAGAAACCTCTTTCGAGGTTTCTTTTGTACTTTTTTTAGTATATTATGTACACATTATTTTTTACTCTTTTTTAAATATTATCTTTCCATTTCTATATTATCTTTTTTAGAACATATTTGATTTATTAATTCTAATAAGTTAATCCATGTACTAACACTTCTAATATTATTTCTTATCAGTTCTTCTCTAGTAATGTCAGATTCAAATCCAATTACTGGAATTTTAAGTTTCTGTTGCACTTCTAAACAATTTTTTGGAGAATCATCAACAAATAAGTTGACATTATTCTTTCTACAATCTTCAACTTTATCTTTACTATTATATATTATTGCATCATATTCAATTTCATTTTCCCTTAAAGTTTCTATAGTAACTTTCTCTGACCCTGGAAAAGTAATATTACCTCTTGCAGTAATTAAAATGATTTTGTTAGATTGTTCTCTTAATTTTTTGATTGATTCAGTAACATTTTCCATTGGTTTTGCTTTTTTCATTGCTGGAACTCCATGATCTTTTAAAAATTGTCCAACTTTACTATTAATAGCATCTCCTCGCATAATATCTAATTTATGACTCAATATTTCTTCATCTTCACATTCATCTAATATAGTTTTTAGTGCTTCACTAGTTTTAAAAATAACATCATCAATGTCTAATCCTATAATCATTTTTTTCCTCCAAATTTCCATTTAATTAATATAATTTTACTAGATATAGTTTAAGTTTATCATAATTTTCAGTATTTTCAACAAAAAAGCTAAAAAAATACCAGCCTTTTCAGAATGGTATTTAATATATCTGTTCTGTTAGTTCGAACAGATACGTCGTTGGTGCGGATGAGAGGACTTGAACCCCCACGGTTTCCCACTAGATCCTAAGTCTAGCGCGTCTGCCAGTTTCGCCACATCCGCATTCGTCAATAACAATATTAATCATAGCATAAAAGCAACAAAATTGTCAATACTTTAGAAAAAAATTGTTAAGTGTACTTTAATATTTAAAACTTACATGTTCACATGTATTTTATTTTCTTTATTCACTCATCATATGCTATTTTCTATTGTCTCATGATATCTTTTATATTTGCTTAAAATATTTCATAAAAATTTTTAAAAGTATATCCTTCATTTTTAAAATACTGTATAATATCTGGAAGTGCTTCTACCGTTTGCGTTTTATCATTGGCATCATGCATTAAAAGTATAATACTATTTTGATTCTCCTTCGTAGAAATCATTTCATTCATACATGCTTCCTTTGTAGTATTTCCTGCAGCATCTCCTGTTAAGCAATTCCAATTGGTATAAGCAACACCATAATTACTAAATAACTCTCTTGCTTTTTGCTTTACTTCTGAATAATATCCCCCTGTAGAGCCTCCTGGAAATCTAAACAAATAAGAGTTATATTTCTGATTATTCAAGGCTTTTTTTATTGCATTTTCACAATCTACATATTCTTGAAAAGTTTTATCCTCATTTTCGTATACTGATGAATATTGATGAGAATATCCATGGTTCGCAATATAATGTCCCTCTTCAAATTCTCTTTTTAGCATATCTGGATACAATTCTACTCTAGCTCCCAAAACAAAAAATGTCGCTTTAATATTGTTTTCTTTTAATATATCTAATATTTGTGGTGTTATGTCCTTTGATGGTCCATCATCAAATGTTAAATAAACTTGCTTCTCATCTGAAAAATAAATATCTTTTATCATTTGCTGTGCATTGGGATTAGCTTGTGGAATAAAGTTGTTTTGAATCATTTCTATATCATGGTTAGCAATTTGCATATGATTTCCTTCATACATTGCTAAATGTTTATCTTTTTTATTAACTTTTTTTTGCGTAATAACATGTTTTTCATTTGTATTCGAATTGATTGCTGACTCCATTTCTTGATTTTGTGAAGCCATAACTAGTTTCTGATAAGAAATATAAAAACTACCAAACATAATTAAAAAACATGCAAATACGATTGCAATAAATAAAATTACTTTTTTAATATTTAATTTTTCTTTCTTAATAAGACCTACTTCCCTGTTTTCATTATCATATAACATTTTATGCATTCCCTCTTTTATGAATTTATCAGAATTTTATTTATCTTTCAATTGAATCTACATTGATTATTCCCATAAAATCAAATATTACTTTTATTATATAGTATTTTATTAAAAATTCAAGTATTATATTACAGTTTTCGACATTTTTTTACTATATTTCATATAAAATGATTTTTTCTATTACATGCAGAAAAAAGTCACATTTCTACACTATATGATATTAGTAAAAACAATGTGACTTTTAACTACTTTTTTAACATTTCTATCCAATTATATTATTCATCTTTTGTTGTATTCCATTTTAAAAACTTCATAATTTCAACTATAATTAATGGTGCTATTATCAATATGATTGTTTCTCCCAATTTTTCTAATGGTAGCGAAACAATTCCAAATAATTGTTGTAATGCTGGCACCAATAAAACTATTAACATTAATGCTGCTGAGACCACAATTGCTAAGATTAATTTTCCATTATTAAATGGATTTGATTTAAAAATTGATTCTTTGTTATTTCTAATGTTAAATACATGAACCAATTCTGATAATGCTAATACTGTAAATGCCATTGTTTCTCCTATTGCTATTTTCTCAGGAATTGTTACACCCTTTGTTGCTAATCCTAACATGAATGCAATTAACGT
The DNA here is from genome assembly GCA_947626885.1 of uncultured Clostridia bacterium. Taxonomy (GTDB): domain Bacteria; phylum Bacillota; class Clostridia; order TANB77; family CAG-508; genus Scatovivens. The sequence goes on from CANQTX010000006.1 coordinate 50,877, forward strand.
TAATAAGCCTACCATAATACCTTGATAAATAATTCTAAATGTCATTCCCTTTGTAAAAATTCCTTTTTTATTTTTTAAAGGTTTTCTTTTCATAATTCCATTCTCAGCAGGATCTACTGCTAAAGCTAATGCTGGAAGAGAGTCTGTTACTAAATTAATCCACAAAATTTGTACGGGTAATAAAATATCTAAATCATTGATATATTCTGAAGTAATCCCAAATTGGTTTGAGAAAAAAGGTGTTAATAATATTGCTAAAAACAGTACTACAATTTCTCCTACATTACTTGATAACAGAAAAGCAATGGCTTTTAAGATATTATCATAAATTCTTCTTCCCTCTTCAACAGCTGAGACTACTGTTGCAAAATTATCATCTGTTAAAATAACATCTGCTGCTTCTTTTGCCACATCAGTTCCTACTACTCCCATAGCACATCCAATATCTGCTTTTTTTAGTGCTGGTGCATCGTTAACGCCATCCCCAGTCATAGCTACAATCTCTCCATTAGCTTGCCAAGCTCTTACAATACGTACTTTATGTTCTGGTGATACTCTTGCATAAACAGATATATTTTTTACTTTTTCTATCAGCTCATCATCTGTTATTTTTTCCAACTCTGCTCCCGTTATAGCTTCACTTTCATTTTTTAAAATACCCAATTCTTTAGCAATAGCAGTTGCTGTAATTTTGTGATCTCCTGTAATCATAACTGTTTTAATACCTGCTGATATACATTTCTTAACAGCCTCTTTAGCCTCTTCTCTTGGTGGATCTATCATACCAACCATACCTACAAAAATTAGTTCTGACTCTAATTTTTGTATATCTTCTTCTGATAGTGTGTGATTAATAATTTTATAACCTGCTGCCAAAACTCTTAAAGCGCCTTCTGCCATTTTCTGATTGCATTCTTGAATCCTTTGTTTATAATTTCCTAAGTCAGACTGTATTTCTCCATTTTTTTGATATGATGTGCAGCATTTTAATAATTCATCTACACCACCTTTTGTATAAACTACAAATGTATCTCCCACTTTATGCACAGTCGTCATTAATTTTCTATCAGAATCAAAAGGAATTTCTGCTATTCTAGGATAATTTTCTAATTGAAATCCAATTTTATTTCCCATATCAATTAAAGCTGTTTCTGTTGGATCTCCTGTTAATGTACCATCATCTGCAATTTTTGTATCATTACAAAGCATATTGGCTTCTAATAACAATTTTACTTCTTCATCTATATCTTTTACTTTGTCTAAATCTGTTAAAATACCATTGGTAAATATCTTTTGCACTGTCATTTTATTTTGCGTTAATGTACCTGTTTTATCAGAACAAATGACTGACGCACTTCCTAAGGTTTCTACAGCTGGAAGTCTTTTTACAATAGCATTTCTTCTAACCATTCTCTGAACACCAATAGCAAGAACAATAGTAGATACAGCAGCTAATCCTTCTGGAATAGCTGCTACAGCTAAAGATACTGCTGTCATAAACATATTAAGTGGTGCTTTTCCATAAAGCATTCCTACTACAAATATAATAAAACAAATCATTAAAGCAACAATACCTAATGTTTTTCCTAAATTATTTAATTTCATTTGCAATGGAGTTTGTGTTTCTTCTGTTTCATTTATCATCTCTGCTATTTTTCCAACTTCCGTTTTCATAGCTGTTTCAACTACAATTCCTTTTCCCCTACCATAAGTAATTAAACTTGAGGAAAATAATAAATTTTTTCTATCTCCTATTCCTATATTTTCATCTTCAATGGTATTAGATGATTTTTCTACTGGAACAGACTCTCCTGTTAATGCTGACTCCTGTGCTTTTAAATTCACAGCCTCTGTAATTCTAATATCTGCTGGTACAAAATCTCCTGTATCTAATACAACTATATCGCCTGGTACTAAATCTGCTGACTGTACCACTGATAAATTTCCATCTCTTATAACTTTAGCAACATGACTACTTAATTTTTGTAATGCTTCTAATGATTTTTCAGCTTTATTTTCTTGTGCTACTCCAATGATAGCATTTACAATAATAACAACAAGTATAATAAAAGTATCTGCTATTCCCTCTCCTTGCTGAATTCCAACAATTCCAGAAACAATTGCTGCAATAATCAATACAATAATCATAAAATCTTTAAATTGTTCTAAAAATTTTTGTAATAAGCTTTTTTTCGCTTTACCTTTTAATTCATTTTTCCCATATTTTTCATAACGCTTTATTACTTCTTGTGATGATAATCCATTTTGTAAATCTGTTTCTAGTTTTTTAACTGTTTCTTTCACTGATATATGAAACCATTTTTCTTCCATTTTCTCCTCCTGATTTTTCTTTTTTATTATTTCCTTATTTTTATAAAATTCTTCTTTCAATTTTCATTTTTTAAATTTTTTACTATCTCAGAAATTTAATCATCATATTGCTTTAAAAAATTTAAGATTTCTTTTGCCAAAATATTTTCTTTATCTGTATAATTATGATTTGCCCCATCAATAAAACAAATATCTTTATCTTTCTTGTTTATTTTGGTATTTAGCATTTGAGTTAATATTTCAACACGCTGTTCTACCATTTCATTTACATTTCCCCATCTCATAAATAATGGAACAGATATATTATTTAGTGCATTAAAAGTAAAATTGCTATTACTATATTGTGCAAAATCAAATGTTTTATAATATTTTGCATATTTTAAAAATGTTTTTACAGAAATAGGATATATAAAGCTTTCATTAGGCATAATATCATATTCCCTACCTGTTTTTTCTTTTTCTTCTGCTAATTGTAAAAAAGTAGGGAAATTTTTACCCAGATGAACACGTAATACTCTTGGAATATCTACCAATGATAATAATAGCATTCCTTTAATATAGGATAGTATTTCCGAATTTTCTTTTTGCAACTTATGATATGTATATAGTGTTTTTGTACTGCCTAAACTATGCCCTTGTAAATAGATTTCTGTATACCCCATTTCAATTGACTTCATTATAGCACCTTTTATATCATAATATCCTTCTTCAACATCTTCATAAGTTGTACCTGCTAATATTTTTGTTATTTCTCCATTTTGCTCTTTTTTTAAAGTTCTTACAAGCTCACTTCCTCTATTATTATAAATAAAAAAATCTATATGACCTTCTGCTATTTTTTGTGCAATTATTTTATCTCTTTCTCTAAAGCAATTACCATTCATCCCATGTGTTGCGATTACTACTCTTTTAGTATGATTTTTATGAAGAAAACCATCTAACATAACACCATCTGCTGCTTTAAATTTTATGATTTCTACTTGCATATTAAATTCCTTTCCCTCGATAAGAAAAAAGACTTTTAAAGAAACAACATTACTGTTATTGTTTCTTTAAAAGTCTCACTCCTTTACAGGTTACTAACCAGATAAAATATCGAGATTGTTGATTAGTAATTTTCAAGCTACTCCCTTTTAAATACATTTGCATTATACTAAAAAGAAATAACTTTTTCAAGTATTTTTTGATTTCTTTTTTGAAAAGAAAAATAAAAAAATTAATTCTCAATTTTTTAAGAATTAATTTTTTTATTTTAGCCTTTTATTGTCCACCTGGACCTAGATATTCAGCTTTTCCTAAACCTAGGTATATATGAGTAATACCTGGGAAGAAGATTAAAGCTAATGTACAACCTATTCCTTTACCAAATGATTTGGCAAGTTTGTATGGTTGATGGATTATTGGATAAAGATTCACTATCGGTATAAAACATAATAAAATTAACCAAGGTGATTCACCACTCATTTTGAAAAGTAAGACTGCATTATAAATAGGGATAATTGATTTCCATCCAGCTATACCAGCCTTAGTAAACATTTTCCACATGCCAATTATTTCAAGTATATAAATGATTGCTAGAATAGTATATAGAACAGTTAAAACTCCACCTGTAATTTGTCCAACCGTGTAAATCTCGCTATTTGATAACCCAGAAAAATCTAAATTACTACCATCCACAAGAATCTGCTCCTTTCTATTTTTTTTATTAACTCTATTTCTCCATGTTTATACAATTTTGTTAATGTTGATTTTCCCTTTTTCATTTTTTGCTATGGTAAGAACAGAAATATTGTTGATGTACTTTTACTTCTTTCTTATTTTTATTCTTATAGCATTAATGATTGCTAAAACAATCCAGAAAACTCCTGCACCAAAAAGAGAACTAATCATATTCTACAAAGAACCAAATTGCTGCAGCTACTTGCCATAAAGGTGCTTCATATTTTTCGCAAAACTCATTAAATTTTTCCATTTCTATACTCCTTCCATTACATTTTATATGCTAGTACTTGAGTTAATGTGAATATCTTTTTTTTAATATTTTTCTATGCAATACATTACTCATTAACTAATCTCAGTTGTATTATAGCTAATTAAATTAGTTTTGTCAATAAAAATCAAAATATCTACGTTGAATATTTTAAATACACTTTATTAAAAAATTAATATATTGCCAATTATAAAAGAACATTAAAAACAAAAATTTGCAATTTTATGTAAAATGATGTATAATAACGATGTATAATTATTATACAAGTGTGGTTTCCTATCTTCTCATCTTAGGCAAAACTACACATAGTAAAAATATTTTTTTATAGATAGGAGGACGTAGTATGTTTTATCCAGAAGATTTCAAAAACAGAGTAAAGGAAGTCTATCCTAATTGGGAGGAATTACACCGGGGACTGGACATTGGAGAGTCACTTGTAGGTGAACGCTTGTACAATAGTGCACTTCAAGCATCTAACTCAATTTCCATTAATACTGTTCTGGCAGCAACTTCTCTCGAGGAATTAAAGAAAGAGGCAGAAGCTGCAGATGTAAAAATGAATCTTTATAGAGAATGGCGTAAGTTGTTTGAAAGCAACGAGAAAACAATGAGAAAACCCCGCTCTAACGGATAAAACAATGGCACACATGTGAACATGTGTGCCATTGTCTATTTTAATGTTTATGGTAAAATTGTAAAGAGGTGTTATTTATGATGTATCCATTTAAAGTCTTAAACAAGAAAAAATATGCATTATGTTTTATAAATGCATTTTTAGAAAATATATGTTTATATATTATGCCTGTTATATTATCAATGTTTTTAACTGTACCTTTTAGTTTAGAAAAGTTTAAATGGTTAATTATCTTTACAATAGTAATAAAAACATTAGAGATATTTTTTGATGTTTTATGGAATATTAAAGTAGATCCATTTCTCGAAGTAAGTAAAAAAGATTTACAGATATCTTACTTTAAAAGAATTTGTAATATGAATATTTCTAGAATAAATAATACACACACTGGTTATCTAAAAAAACAATTAGATATAATCAGTGAAGAAACCGTCTCACTTTTAGATGAAATAATGATGACAATAAATGGTTTTTGTGTTGCAATTACTATTTTCTTAATTCAAATATGGACACAAAGTTATATTATGTTTATTGTTTGTTTAATTTTTACAATCATCATTGTTATTTATAATGTCATAATCACAAAATCAAATGTTAAAATACAAGAAGAATATAATGATAAAAATGCAAAATATAATGCAACTTCTGTTGATTTCCTTCAAAATGTAAAAATTGTCAAAAATTTTGACGCATTAAATTATGCAACAAATACAATGAATAATAAGTTTGAATTGGTAAAGAAACCTTTAAAAAGATCTCACATATTTCATTCAATGAGATCTGACGGTATTAATGCATTAGTTTATATAATGTATGCAATCATATTAGTAAGTTTATTTTTTAGAATGAAAAGTGGTGAAGATGTATTCAGATATTTAGTTTTTTATTCATCTATGTTTAGTGGTTTGAATGTTGAATTGAGAGGAGTTGCATCTTTATTTATACATTATAATAAATTCAAATCAGCAAACAATCAAATCGAAAAAATGATCATAGAGGGAGAACCACAAAATAAAATTAGAAACTGGAAAAATATAACTATGAAAGATATTGAGTTCAAATATAATAATGAAAGTAATACTGTTATTAAAATTCCTAACTTCGTTTTAAATAAGAAAGATAAAATCAGTATTATTGGTGAATCTGGTCAAGGAAAGTCTACCTTTCTATCATTATTTTGTAGATTTTATAATGTTGATGATAGTAATTATTTAACTGATAATACTCCTACTTCAAAAGTCCCTGATGTTGCATATATTTCACAAGAATCTGACTTATTTGATTTAACTATTAAAGAAAATCTATGTCTAGGAAAAAAGCTTTCAAATGAAACCTTAAGTGAATATTTAAAAGATGCTGGATTATATGAATGGATTAATAATTTAGAAAAGGGATTAGATACTCTTGTTGGTGAAAAAGGAATTAAATTATCAGCTGGTCAAAAGCAAAGATTAAATATAATCAGAGGAATCTTGTTAGACAAAGAAATTTATATTTTAGATGAACCTACTTCTAATTTAGATAATTTATCAGAAACTAAAATCTATGATATGATAAATAAATATTTAAGAGATAAAACTTGCCTTATTGTTACACATAGACCCAAATTAACAGAAATATGTAATAAGCATTATTATTTTGATAAACGAGTAATGCTAGAAAGGAAATAACCTTTTCGTTAAAATTAGTGTTATTTTATAGGGTTTCCAAAGGTATCCTTATAGGAAAAGCCGACGCTTCCTTCGTGAATCTGTCTTGAATATACAAATTCTTGGACTGCTCTGGGGTCAAATTTCCTTCCGTTCCATTTGAGTAAACAACTTTCATAGAGATACTTCCTTAGAATTTCTTGGAGGTTTTACCCTCCATGTTCTATTATTTCGAACAGATACGTCGTTGGTGGAGGTGGTGGGAGTTGAACCCACGTCCAATAACCCTTCCCAATAAATTTCTCCGAGTGCAGTTTGTTAATAAATTTCCTTCCAATCTCCTTAACAAACAAAGTTTATTGAAAGTAGCCTTCATAGAATCCCATTAGTATAGAAAGCATATACTAACTTCGTTTCCTACTAATCATCGCCTTATCTTAAGCCGTAGGTTGCAAAAGTAAGACGTCACTGCAATTAGGCAGCGAAAGCTAATTCTTCGTTATTAGCGTTTATTTTTAGTTTATGCCTTTTAAAGTGGCCAGGCATCTCCACTACTCGCTATTTATCTTTCTAGATTACTGTCGAAGCCAAATACACCCCCATATCTAACACTTTTTATTATACTATGTTTTCTTTATTTCTTCAATACCATTTGGGATAAATCTTACTTCTAAAATTAGGAAATTGCTTCTTTGTTTTCATATTGTTCGCCTCAGTTATTTTCTCACATCATTCATAAAAATAAAAGTTTCTCTTTCAATTCATTATTTTTTATTGATTTTTTACTAACGATTGCATATAATAATAACATAAAAGATATCATGATATTGTTTTAAGTTTCTCTTTTAAAGAAAGGTTTTAAAATAATGAAAAGAATAATTTTTAAAGGTTGTGGAACAGCCATTGTTACTCCTTTTTCAGAAACTGGCATTAATTTTGAAGAATTTAAAAAATTAATAGAATTTCAAATTCAGCATCAAGCTGATAGTATTATCGTTTGTGGCACAACAGGAGAATCTTCCACTATGACATTAGAAGAGAAAAAACAAACTATTAAATTTGCTATTGACACAGTTAATAAAAGAATTCCTGTTATTGCTGGTACTGGCGGAAATTGCACAGCATCTGTTATTGAAATGACTAAATATGCAGAAAGCGTTGGTGTTGATGCAGCTTTAATTGTTACTCCTTATTATAATAAAACAACACAAGAAGGATTAATTAAACATTATGAAGCTATTGCTAAAGAAACAAAGCTTCCTATTATTTTGTATAGCGTTCCCAGTAGAACTGGTGTTAATATCACACCAGAAACTTGTAAAAAATTATCTGAAATAGAAAATATCGTTGCAATTAAGGAAGCCAGTGGTAATCTTTCTCAAGTTGCAGAAATTGCAAATTTATGTAAAGATAATTTACATATTTATTCTGGAAATGATGATCAAATTACACCAATTTTATCTGTTGGAGGAATCGGTGTTATTTCAGTACTTTCTAATATTGCTCCTACATATACACATGCAATTGTAACTGATTTTCTTAATGGTAATATTACCAAAGCGATTCATTCTCAAATTAAAGCAATCCCTTTAATAAAATCATTATTTAGTGAAGTGAATCCTATTCCTGTAAAAGCTGCTCTAAATATGCTTGGTTATCAATGTGGAACACCACGTTTACCACTAATAGAAATGAGTGAAATTGGAAAAGAAAAACTAAAAAGTGAACTTTTAACATTTGGATTATTACAATAATATGATATAATAAATTATATCTTATCCATTTGATACAGATATTTAAAGTATTATAATACAAAGGAGTTTTTATATTGAGTATTACAAATGAAAATTCTGAAACTGCTTTAATTGTTTCAGAACCTACCGTTACAGAATTTAAAAGTATTATTAAAGATATTGCCAATAATGCTAATGTATTAGCCTTAAAAGAACATGTGCAACATGTTAATAACTCTCGTTACTCCCATTGTTTAAGCGTTGCATTTCACACATATGTAATATGCAAGAAATTAAAATTAGATTATATCTCTGCCACACGAGGTGCTATGCTACATGATTTCTACTTCTATGATTGGCGCAATAAGCATGTAGAAGGGCAAAAAAAGCTACATGCTTTTAGACATCCACGTATTGCCTTAACAAATGCTTGTGATATTTTCGATTTAAATGAAATAGAAAAAGATGTTATTTTAAAACATATGTGGCCTTTAACAATTCGATTACCCAAACATAAAGAAAGTTATATTGTCACATTTGTAGATAAATATTGTGCTACGTATGAAATGTTTCGCTTTTTAAAGAAAAATAAACATAAAAATTTTCATAGACATTACGGTTTATAGGTACTTCCCCACAAAAACCTAAATATATTTCATAAAGGTAAAAAAAATGATAAAAGTTTTAATTAATGGTTGCAATGGAAAAATGGGACAAGAAGTTGCAAAAGAAATCAAAGTAACACAAGATATTGAAGTCTTATGCGGACTGGATATCAAAGATACTGGTGATAATGACTTCCCTGTTTTTACCAATATAGAAGAAATAAATTTAATACCAGATGTTATTATAGACTTTTCTATTCCAGAATCTACTTTTCGCGTCTTAGAATTTGCAAAAAAGTATCATATTCCCATTGTTATTGCTACAACAGGATTTTCTGATAAAGAATTAGAAAAAATACAAAAATATGCAGAAAATTTGCCCATTTTTAAATCTTCTAACATGTCTTACGAAGTCAATCTAATGGCTAAAATTGTTGCCGAAGTTGCTCAAAAATTAACAAATGCGGATATTGAAATTATTGAAACACATCATAATAGAAAAATTGACGCTCCTAGTGGAACCGCCATTATTCTTGCAAATAGTATAAATCATGCCTTAAATAATGAAATGGTATATACTTATGATAGACACAGTAGACGTGAAAAAAGAAATAAAAAAGAAATTGGTATTCATTCTATTCGAGGTGGAAATGAAGTTGGTAAACATAGCGTTATCTTCTTCGGAGACCATGAAAGTTTTGAAATTACACATAATGTTAATTCAAGAGCTGTATTTGCTTCTGGAGCTATTAAAGCAGCACAATTTATTCTTCATAAAGATAATGGATTATACAATATGAATCATATGTGCTAGGTTTATACTCTCATATTTATGCAAACTGCCCTAAAATAAAGAAAACATGTTTCGTATATTTTCCTTATTATAGGGCAGTTTTAGTTTTATCATTTATTCAACATGAAATAAATATATCTAATAGGCACCACTCCTTTAAAAATGTATTATTCTAATCAAAACATTCAATAATGAAATAAGATAAGTAATGTTTGATTGCATTACAGAAAAAAAATAGAGGCAACTACTATATTTGTTTTATTTCTTACAAATATAGTTTTGCCCCTTGATAATATCTTAAATAAAAAGAATTTTTTTTGAATTAATTTATTGAACCTTTGATTTTAGAATAGATTTATTATAATATCATATTTCTAAAAAATCAAGTATTTTTTCACTTCTTTATCTATATTTTTTATTATAAAATAATACAAATTAGTCCTCCACTTCCCTCATTGACAATTCTTTGTAACGTTTCTTGTAATTTGCACTGTGCATCTTCTGGCATACGTGCTAATTTGTTTTGTAAACCTTCGTTAACTAATTCATGTAAACTTTTACCAAAGATATTAGAATTCCACAATTGCTTTGGATCGTTCTCAAATTCAGATAAAAGATATTTTACTAATTCTTCCGATTGCTTTTCACTACCTACTAAAGGAGAAATTTCCGTTTCTGTATCAATTTTAATCATATGAATTGACGGTGCTTTTGCTTTTAATTTTACACCGTATTTTTGCCCTTGTTTTACAATTTCTGGTTCTTCTAAAATTAAATCATCAATTCCTGGAGAAACAATACCATATCCTTTTTCTTGTACTTCATGTAATGCATATTCCATCTTGTCATACTCTTTTTTGATTTTAGCAAAAGAAGAAATACATGAAAATAGTTCTCCTTCATTTTTTATTTCTACCCCTGTTATTTGTGTTAGCATATGATAAAATAGGCTTTCTTTCAACTCAACATTAACTGTAACTACACCTGTTCCTAAATTAACTTCTTCTACCACAGCTCTTTTTATTTCTTCCCCCTCTTGCAATTTTAAGTAATTCTCATTAACATCTTTTAATCTTCGTGTTTCAGAAAAACAATCTTTTACTTGATTAAATAAACTTAATTTTAATTCGTTATTACTATCTAATCCATCAATCCATCTTGGAAACTTTATATCAATTTTATCTATCATAAATTCATATAACAATTTGGAAAAAATCAAATTAATATCATCCAAATTCAAATCCAAACAACTTACAGGAAGTACCGGTGTACCATACTTTTCAGACATATTTTTTGCCATATCCATACTATAACCATCATTAGGATTTTGACAATTCATTAAAATAATAAAAGGTTTATTTAATTCTTTCAACTCTTGAATTACTCTTTCTTCTGCAGCTACATATTCATCCCTTGGAATGTCTGTAATTGTCCCATCAGTTGTAACTACAATTCCAACAGTAGAATGCTCTACTATCACTTTTCTTGTTCCTAATTCTGCTGCTGTTTCGAATGGCATTTCATTTTCAGACCATGGCGTTTTAACCATTCTTGGCGTATCATCTTCTAAGTATCCCAAAGCATTGTTCACCAAATATCCTACACAATCCACTAATCTTGTTTTCATTTTAATATTACCATCTAAATTAATTTCAACAGCTTCATTTGGAATAAATTTCGGTTCAGTTGTCATAATTGTTCTTCCACCTGCACTTTGTGGAAGCTCATCTATTGCACGTTCTTTTTTATATACATTCTCAATATTAGGTAAAACCAACAGTTCCATGAATCGTTTAATAAATGTTGACTTACCAGTTCTTACAGGTCCTACTACACCAATATAAATATCTCCTTCTGTTCTTGATGCAATATCTTGATATATCTCAAAATTTTCCATATAAAAAATACCCCCTATAAATTTGTACATCTTTTTACTTAATTTATATTAAGGGTATTTTAATTTATGACTATTTTTTTAATAGATTTGTTTTATTCCTGCCCTTCTGATACAGGAATAGCACTATTGGATTCTCCCCATAAAAACTCATTTTGATTGCTATCTTCAACAAAAATTCCTTCATCAATATTTTCAGGAGTAAGAATATTTAAATATTGTATTGGTTCTGTTACAGCACTTTCAACCTGTTTTGTATCCATAATACGATATCCCTTTGGTATTGTTATAGATGTATGATTATCCACATTTAAAGTGTAATCACTCTCTAAAATATAACCATTTTCATCCAATTTGGGAATAGGCAATACATTAAAATTTGTTTGATCTATGGTATAAATATCTGGGTATGTTACTAACTCTTCCCCTTCAATCACCATTGTACCATCATTCGTTTGTACTTCATATTCCTCTAACGGAACAATAATATCACTTTTTAATACATAGGAGCTTTCTTCGTTTAATGTATACACTTTTCCATTGATTTGAGCAGCATTACCTGTTCCAATTAATTCATATTGTTCTAGAGTATAAATAGGTATTATTTCATCACCACTAGCATATCTAATAGTTTTTAAACTTTCCATATCTTTTTGATATATACTTTGTAACTCTGTCAAAGTCATCGTTTGTATTTGCGCCCTATTCGATACGAAAGAAAACACACTTAATACAAACAGTAAAAAAAACATCATAGAAAGTAATACAAAAAGTGAAATAGCCCCTGTTTGATTCATTATTTTTTTATTTTTCATTTTTCCTTTTATAATGTATTTTTTCATTTTCTCTCTTCTGGGAAAATGCTACATTATAACTCCTTATATTATATTTAGATTTTTATAGGCCAAAATCTATAAAACCAATACACTTCATCGTTATATTTTCCCACTTTCTTTTATATTACCTAAAATTCATTAATTTATCAATAGATTTTTCATTACATTTTTATTACAAGAAGCCAATTCATTTAGTGAATATTATTTGATTTTTTACAAATACTATCAAAAATTGAAAGTTATAGGAGTCAAACATGATAAAAGAATTTTTTCATAAAATATTTTCTTATACAGATAGTGAAAAATACGAATTTATTTTATCAAATACGAATAACAACATTCCAAAAGAAGAATACGAAAAAAAAGATACCACTACTGTATATCCAACGTTATCCGTCAATCTTGAATATATAAAAACAAAATACAATTTATTAATTAATACTGATATAAAAACACGTGAATTCGTTCTACCTATCAAATCTAAAAATTTCTCTGCTTGTTTACTCTATATTGACGGAATGGTTTCAGAAAATGCTATTAACGAATTTATTTTACAACCGCTTCTTTTACGCAATTCTATTACTATGCAAGAAAATTCTAATACTACTGCCATCACAAAAAATATTTCTGTTAAACGTGTTAGAAAATTCAACTTAGAAGATTTTATATATAATAGCTTAATTCCTCAAAATAGCATTACAAAAGAAACTCGATTTTCTCAAATTGTTTCGAATGTTAATAGTGGTTTTTGTGCACTTATTGTTGATACTTTACCCGTTGTTTTTTGCATTGAAACAAAAGGATTTAAAGGACGCAGTGTTACAGAACCAATTACAGAATCTGTTATCAAGGGATCTCATGAAGGATTTGTTGAGAATATTAGAACCAATACTTCTATGATTCGAAAAATTATTAATAATGAAAAATTAATTATCGAAGAAGTTTCTGTGGGAAAAATTAGTCAAACAAAAGTAGCTATATGCTATATGAAAGATATTACCAACGATGATTTAGTAGCAGAAGCAAAATATCGTATTAATCACTTAGATATTGACTTTCTACTTTCTTCTGGACAGCTAGAACAATTTATAAAGGATAATGCTAATATGGCTTTTCCCCAAATGATTTCTACTGAACGACCAGATAGAACTTGTCACTATTTATTATCAGGAAGAGTTGCTGTTTTAGTAAATGGATCTCCTTTTTCCATTATTCTACCAGCTGTACTCATTGATTTGTTAACTTCTGCTGAAGATGCTAACTTAAATTATCATTATGCTAATTTTTTAAGATTTATCCGCGCCCTTGCATTATTTTTTGCTTTAACACTTCCTGGTATGTATATTGCTATTACGACTTATCACCATGAATTAATACCATCTGAACTGCTTTCTGCTATTATTACAGCAAGAGAAGCTATTCCATTTCCTATTATTTTTGAAATTCTCATTATGGAGCTTTCTTTTGAATTAATACAAGAAGCCAGTATTCGTGTGTCTTCTTCGTTTAGTACAACGGTTGGTATTATTGGAGCACTTATTCTAGGAGAAGCTGCTGTATCTGCTAATATCGTTAGTCCTATACTAATTATTATTGTGGCCTTTACAGGAATATCTGGATTTGCTATAACAGATAACACATTACGTTTTGCCATACGTATGTTTCGTTTTATGTATATTGTACTCGGATACGCTGCAGGATTTTTAGGTATTACGTTGGGCTTTTATATACACTTTCTTTTATTAGCAAATACTAGCTCATTTGGTGTACCATATTTTGCGCCTTACATTCCTTTTAGTAATATTACAGAAAATAATAACTTTCACATGAAACCTGTTTGGAAACGTGAAAGAAGAAGTCAATTTTTAAACACTAAAAAACCAGAAATGGAGAATTCTATTAGTATGAAATGGAGGAAAAATGGACAATAACAATTATATGTTACAAAAATCTGAAGCTATTTGCATTTTTTTAATTATTATGGCTAACAAATTAATTTTAAATGTTCCTTACTATATTATTTCTCTTGTAGGAACTGGTGCCATCGTAAATGTCATCTATATTGGATTACTAGATTTTGTTTTTGTATTTGTACTTATCAAATTGTTTGATAAATTTCAAAACTCTGATATTATTGACATTTCTGAATACTTAGGTGGTAAGCCCTTAAAATGGATAATTGGTATTATTTTTATCGCTGTATTTTTTATTGTTGCCTTTATTACTTTAGTAGATTTTACTAACATTTTGCAAAGAATTTACTTTTCAGATTTCCCTATTATATATATTTTATTATTTTTCATTGCTGCCATTTCTATTGCTAATTTATCAGGATTACGTGCTATTTCCCGCACAACTAGCTTCATCGTAGTCTTAACTCTTATTAGTATTATCGTTACATTATTTGGTATTTGGGGAGATGTTACTATAGAAAATTTTACCCCTATTTTAGGACACAACCTTCGTACCACTTTTTTAGTAGGCGCTTCAAATTGCTTTTCTATGTATTTTATCACATATATTTACTTTATCAAACCAGTTTTAAAAGATCCTGTAGGATTTAAGAAAGTCGTTCTTACATCTTATGGATTATCATGGTTGTTGTTATTATTAACGATTATACCTATTATGACGTTATTTAACATTGACGTTTCCAATGAACCAATAAATGCTTTATATTTAATTGCACGAAAAATAGAATTAGGAAACTTTCTTCAAAGAGTTGATGCTTTATTTATTTTTTTATGGATTCTATCCATATTTGCTTACCTAAGTATTGTCATTTACTTTATTAATCGAACCATGAAAAAATTAATCAATGTTTCTAATGAAAAAATGTTAACTTTTTCTAATTGTAGTATTCTATTGGGTCTTGCTTTAATTCCTATTAATATTTCGCATCTTAGGTTTATTGAAAATACTTTCTATCGCTATATGATTCTGATTATTATATTTGGTTTAGGTATGCTCATTATGCTATTAGCGAATGTAAAATTTAAGTGGAAAGGTAAGAAAAAAGCATGAAAAAAACGTTATGTTTAATGTTAATTGTAACAGTAGGTCTTTTTTCTCTTACTGGTTGTCAAACTGCCATGGGAATAGATAAATTTTATTATATTATTGCATTAGGTATTGATTTTTCAGAAAATCATTTACTCAAAGTTAGTATTCAAACTACCGATAACGGTAGTGGTGAAAGCAATGGTTCCAGTGGCTCAGGAAGTTCACAATCTAGTAATTATAAAATTTATTCAGTAGAAGCTGAAACAATTGATTCTGCTATTACAATTCTTAATAACTATTTAAGCAAAAAAGTTAATTTATCTCATTGCTCGGCTTTGGTATTTTCAGAAGAAGTTGCTAGAAGTGGTATATCCCCTTATATATCTGCTCTTAACAATAATACAGAATTAAGACACAGCTGTGAATTTCTAATTAGCTCTGGTTCTGCAACCGATGTTTTAGATATGGTTTCAAAGTCTGGAGAATCTTTTACTTCAAGGCTATTCGATTATTTAACGACATCAAGTGACTATACAGGCTATAGTATTATTTCCACTTTTGGAACATTCTTTTCAAGCCTTCAAAACAGTTATAGACAACCTTGCGCAGTTTATACTGAAGTAAAAGATGATATTATTCAAAATTCTGGAATAGCTGTTTTTCGCGATGATACTATGATTGGCACTTTAAATGTTCTAGATTCCATCTCTCATCTAATGGTTACTAATGCATTAAATACCTGTCAAATTTCTATTGATAGTCCTTTTAAGGAAAATGAAAAGGCTGATTTACAGCTAAGACTTTATAAAAATACAGACATCTCTTTTGATATGATTAATCATGCACCTTATATAACACTGGATCTTTACCCAGAAGGAACCATTATTAGTTCTGGAGAAAGTTTTGATTATACTGACAATAATCATATTAAGAAAATGGAACAAGCAACCAATGATTATATTGAAAATATTATGAAACAATATTTATATCGTATTACGAAAGAATATCAATCTGATATAGCTGGCTTTTCTGGAAAATATTCATCTGAATTTTTAACGAAGGATGAATTTGACAATACACATTTTCAAGAGCTATTTAGAGAATCTTTCTTCGAAGTTCATGTGCATACACAAATTAATTCTAGTAATTTGTTTAATAAACAATAATGGAAGGAGTTTTTATGAAATATTTTGCCTTTTTGTTAGTATTGCTTACCTTTATAAAAAGTATGTATTATGGAATTTTTGAGTTAAAAGAAAGGAAAAATAAGTCTGCTGCCATTTATGTTTTCTGCATCGCGTCTATTGGACTTATTATTCCTTATGCTGTTTTACTAATTTGGTATTAATTCAGCTCTTCTTCTCTCTTGCCTTTGTATTCTTCAAAATACTTGTTATGATAATCCCTATTATACCGCACAAAACAAACCATGTTCCGTAATCTGCTATAGTATATAGTATTTCTTTTATAATCGTAGTTATCGAATTACTTAATGAAGCTGTTAATACTATCCTATTATCAATATCTATATGACTAAAAACGAATGATTTTCCAATTTTTAATAAAATGCCAGTTGTTAATAAGGAAATACTAACAAAACGAATTCCCATAAGAACATCTTTAATATTAAGTAGTATTATAGAAATAAAAACCATTACTAAAAAAAACAGAGGAGCATATTTTAAATGCACATATATGGGGATTATTTTATTTAAGGTATCTTTTGCTATTTTAAGACCTGATTCAGAAACATTAAAATTCTTATAATATTCTTTCATCATTAAATCTTCAAATTCTTGAACATTTTTTTCTCCTTGTTTATTTAATATTTTTCCCTCCGATACTAAATAATTTTTTATTTTTGTATCTAATTTCTCTTTAACTTGTTGCTCACTTATTACAATATCTTTATCTTCATATATATAGTCAACAATAGAATTTACATCCGATTGAATCATTTCCTCAGTATATAAATCCTTTATCATTTCCTCAGGTAATCCTGACTGATATCTATAGTTTTCAAATGCATTTTGAATTTCTCTTGAAATTTGCAAATAATATTCCGTTTCCTTTAGTTTCTTTAAGACATATTCTTTGTTTAATATCGTGGTAGATGCTAGATGAAAAACAATAACAACTATTATAATGATAACTAATAAAAAGGATAGTATTAAATTGCTTATCATGTTAAGAAACTTCATTTCTACTTTTTCTCCTTTTAAAAGATTCATTCTTCTATTAAATTGGCATATACAACATACCTTTGCGATGCATACCCTATATTATGAATAGGATAACAAGTATATATCATTAAAATTTCTTTATCTTTTTGTATTGGTACTTCACTTACTTCTGATTCTTGTATAATCTTGGTATCATATATTTTGTAAGTAAAATTTCCATAGGTTGTTTCTATTACTATTTCATCTCCTATTTGAGCTTTTGGTAAATTGGCTAAAAACGTTTTAAAATTATGTCCTGCTAAAATCACGCTTCCTCCCTCCCCTGGAAAATAAGAAGTATTATCATGTGCAATGCCACTTTTTAAAATTGTGTAAGAAGCCCCATAGTAAATGGGTAAATTAACATCAACACTATCAATTTTTAACGTAGCATATTTACTTCCATAGGTTGGATAATTTATTAAAACACCGTTTTTTAAAACTGGATTAACTAATTCTACCTCTTCATTTTGAATGGTTATCCTTTTTATAAGACTTGTTGCCATATCAAATTTTTCTTTGCAAGTCTTCATTACTATATAGCAAATAATGGATACAAATAAAAAAGCAACTATTGTTGATATAATAGTTGCTTTTAAAATTTCAAATATTCTTCTCATTTATTGTACTCTTTTTTACTAAAATAGCAATGGCAACTATTGCTGAATTTATAAATTGATTCACTTTTTCTCCTTTTCAACTATCTTTCATAACTATTTATAGTTTACCATTTTTTCTATCGTATTATTAAATTTTTTTCTTCTATTTTTTGTCTATTTTTATATAAAATTGTTTTAAATTTTTGAAAATTTATCTCGAAATTTTCTTAAAATGACTTGCACTTTTTTGGTTTATATGGTATCATTTTTATTGTTAATTTATCTAGGGGTATAGTGTTAATGGTAGCACATCGGTCTCCAAAACCGCCTGTGAGGGTTCGAGTCCTTCTACCCCTGCCACCAAAAAGCTAGATTTGAATAGATTTCTAGCTTTTATTTCATTCAAGTAAAGCCTCAGAAGTCTATTCATTCTCTATTAACCAGCCTGTTTCCGCATTTCCTTGAATTAGCTTAGCACTTAAAGAAACTACGGGGCGAAGGGCTCGAGTGTCGTTGCCAATAGTGGTGGAAGAGTAGAACATGTGGCTAGCATTCACATTACCAAAATCCACAAAGCGCACGCAAAAGTCACAATGGCTCGAGTACGCATGGATACAGCGTGAAGCAACCCAATAAGAATTAAAAGATGTACTTGGAAAAATAAACTTATAATTTATGTTTGAATCTCCTGTTCCGTTTCCTTGAAATCCACTCTGTAAATCCTCTTTACTTTTAGTCCAATATGTTTGATATGCTTGGATGCTTGTGATTGCTTGTACGTATCCGTCTGTTGCTGTAGTATTTGTTACTCCATCTATTAATGTACTAGTACCGTCTCTTGCTGTTAATTCATGCTGGTCACTTAAGCCTAATCCTTCTGATTTTTCATTTCCATTAATCACACTCTTGTCCTCTAATTCATATATTAGTGGGTATTTACTGTTACTTTGGTCATATGCATTGTTTGCCTTTTCTCCATATTTTATTGTATTAGAATATTCATGTGCTGTTTTTAACGCTTCTTCCGTCATTCTTCCCTCTATGTCTTCTATATTAATACTTCTTCCTGTAATACCTTTACTTGTATCTCCATATAAACTATTACATGCTTCATTTAGCAATTTTACTCCATTATTATATCCCTGTGCTTCTCCTAAATATACCTTTCCAGTCGTTGGATTCGTTGAGATTAATTCAACCTTTTTTGTTTTTTCATCTATAGAAAATACCTTCCAGTCTGTTACTGTCATATTGTTATTAGTATTAATTGCTTCCCCAGTGGCATTGCCTTCTCCGCAATATAAATTTCGATCACTTTGACCTTGTCCCAAAGATGAGCAATATTCCGCTCGCCAGGTGTATTCTCCACTTGGACTGTATGTTACGGTATCTCCAACTTTTAATCCTTCATCTATTGCTGTTGGCTCTGTTTCTCCTTCTATTGTTACGACTCCATTAGATTCTATTATGAAGTCTACGTTTGTATTATTATCATCACTTGTGTATGTTCCTGTTATACTCCCATCTTCTTCTCTACTAATATTACTTGCTTGTCCTCCTGTTAAGTATTGATTATTAAACTTGTTTGCAATTGTGTCAGGTGATAAATATTCACTTTTTATCAAGCTCGTATTCTTTGTCCACTCGTTTAAATAATCTGTTTCACAACTCGCCCATGCCATTGCTATATCTTCTTGCGCTGTCGCTTTTCGGTTTTCTGTTACCGCTGTACTTGCTTTGGTTATGACACCATTATTCCCTAGCACTAAACTTATACTCACACCTGCCAAGATTAATAAAACGATTATGGTTACTACCAATGCTACTAATGTGATACCATCTTCTCTTCCTTCGTTTTTCATCTTTTTCCTCCTATTTTTTATCTATTTTTTCGTAAAGTGTGAAACTTTACGAAAAAATAGAACAGAATAAAAATATAATTTACTAGGCATTTTGGGCTTTTTATTTGCCTTATTATTACCTTTAAATTTTATTTTGGAATTCTTGACTTTACTTAAATTTATATATATCATGTACTTAGTTAATTCGTAAAGTTTCACACTTTATGAAAAATGATTAATATTCATTTTATTTAATTTTCAATCACGAGGTTTTTTTCTATGAATCATAAATATATTTATTCTCTGTATATTATCCTATTTATTATTATTTTTTTAATATGCATCACCACTACTTATTTATATAGTTCTGACATATTTATATTTGATAATTCTAATATAAAAGAACATTCCTTTATATTTTCAAATGAAGAATTTTGCTGGCCTATTCCTGGGTTTCATAAAATTACTTCTTATTTCGGTCCAAGAGTGTCTCCTACAAATGGCGCTTCTTCTAACCATTCTGGTATTGATGTGGCTGCTCCACAAGGCACTGTTCTATATGCTATTACTTCTGGTAAAATCATTTTTACTGGTTTTAGTGGTGCCAATGGACACACAGTCAAAATGCAATCTGGTTCTCTTACCATTCTTTATTGTCATGTTTCTCCTCAATATATTGTCTCTGTAGGAGATAGTATTTCAAAAGGAGAACAAATTGCGAATGTGGGGCCAAAATATATTATAGATGTTCTTAATAATCCTTATAAAGATTCTACCGGAAAAGCAACAAATGGTGCTCTTACAGGAACACATCTGCATTTAACCATAAAAAAAGACGGCATCGCCGTCAATCCTTTAGATTTTTTTCAATAACAAATTACATATCATCATCCTCAAAATTTTCCCAATCTAACTCTATAATATTTTTACAATCTGGACACTTTACTTCTTTCTGTTTGCTATTAAACTCTATTAAAAATCTCGTATTACAATAAGGACAAGTGATTGGTTCTACATCTAAAGCCTCTTCTGTATGATTCATAGACATATTTTGTTCTTCTTCTAACTTATCTAATTCTTTTTCTAAATCCGTTATTCTTTCTACACAATGTGATATTTTATGATCATACAATTCTTCTATCTTTCCTAACTCATCTAAGAAAGACATTGTTAAATCTGTTACTTGCTTTTTAGCATAATCTAAATCATTTTTATCTTGTATATGGTTTTCTAAATTGGTTATTATTTCCTTAAACTTGTTGCCTAACACGCTATTTAAACCTCCTATAATCTTTCCATATATTCACCAGTTCTTGTATCAATACGAATCTTATCACCTATTTCCACAAACAATGGTACTGATATTTCTAGCCCGTTTTCCAATGTTGCTGGTTTGCCAGATGTTGTTGTTGTATTTCCGCTAAATCCTGGCTCTGTATATGTAACTTCTAACTCTACAAACATAGGTGGTTCTACACTGAATACTTTTCCTTTAAAAGATAATATCGTTACATTCATATTTTCTTTAATATATTTTAAAGCTTCTCCAATTTGATCTACGTTTAAAGGCATTTGTTCATATGTTTCATTATCCATAAAATAATATAAACCTGAATCGTTATAAAGATATTGCATTTCTTTTTTTTCTATTTCTGCACCTTGTAATTTTTCTGATGGATTAAATGTTCTTTCTAAAACAGCACCCGTAATAACATTTTTCATTTTAACTCTTACAAAAGCTGCTCCTTTTCCTGGTTTCACATGTTGAAATTCTACAACTCTAAACACATTTCCATCTAATTCAAATGTTGTTCCATTTCTTAAATCTCCTGCCATATATACATCTGCCATATTTATTCTCTCCTTTTTTAAAATTTTAAACTACATATAATATTACCATATTTTTCCCTTAAAATCAAGCTCTTTCTTCTAACAGATGTATGATAGTTTTATCTTTTACACATTTTGTTAAATTTATACATCCATTTTTTGTTACTTGATAAGTATCCTCTATTCTAATACCAAAACTTCCAGGAAAATAAACACCTGGTTCAATTGCTATAACACTATTTTCCCTTAATGTACAATCTTGGTTTGATTTTAAAAATGGAAGTTCATGAATATCTAACCCAACACCATGTCCAAAAGCATGCATAATAGGAAAATTCTTTAATTGATAATCTGCTTCTCTATTTTTTATTACTGATTTTATATTAGACCCATCTTTCAGCGCTTTTTGTATTTTTTCCTGTTGTTCTAAAACAAAATCATATACTGCTTCATATTCATCTGCCATATCTTCTACAAATACAACCCTTGATAAATCAGAAGCATATCCTTTATATTGACATCCCATATCGAATTGAATAATATCTCCTGTTATAATTCTTCGATTTGTAGGAACTGCGTGTGGCATAGAAGAATTAGTACCAGAAGCGACAATTGTTTCAAACGCCAATTTATCAGCACCATTTAATAACATAAATTTTTCAATTTCAAAAGCAATTTCTTTTTCTGTCATTCCTTTTCTTATATGTTTGATAATATATTCAAATGCACTATCTGTAATTTCGCATGCTTTTTGAATACAAGCTATTTCTTGTTCCTCTTTTACAATTCTCTGATTTTCAATTAAACCTTCTGTTTCTACTAAATTTACTTGATATGTTTGTAAATAATTTTGATATTGTTCATACGTAATGTATCTTTCTTCAAAACCAATATTTTCACATATCATAAATATTCCTTCATAATCATATTTTGTCATTTTTTTTGTATCATATGCTATAATTTCATCATCTATAGTTAATTTTCTATTAACACTTTCAATATAGCGACTATCTGTAATAAAAATATTTTCCTTCGGTGCAATAATCAGAATTCCTTCTTCCTCAAGCCCAGTTAAATATTTTACATTAACAGGATTGGATACAATCATACCATCTAATTTTAAAGACATTAGTTGGTTTCTCAACCATTTCACCTTTATATTCATAGAAATTCCTCCTAATCGAATAATTTTAGTATTTTATTACTAATTCCTTTACAAAATGCCATAAATACCATAAAAATCGTGTTAGCAGGTAAAAAAGTACACACAATTGCGGAAATTACTAAAAATGGTCCAAAGGGAATATATTCATCTTGTACTTTTAAAATTGCTACTCTTATAAAAATAATAACAATGGAACAAATAGCTGCTAAAAAAAAGGCTGCTAACGAAATTTCTGCTATTCTACTTACACCATAAAATAATCCTAACGCACCCATCAATTTTACATCTCCTAACCCCATGGCCTCTTTTCCAGCAATTAATCCCCCTAATAAAGTAATGATAATAAAAATTCCTGCTCCTGTAAACATTCCTAAAATCATATCTTTAGCCATATTAAGGTTTGTTATTCCATAAATAAATGCAAAAATTAATCCTACTTCAAAAATTGTTAAATTCAATCTGTTGGGAATAATTCTATGTTTTAAGTCTATAAAAAAAGCACTAATTAACATTGGTGTTAAAATAAAAAACTTAATCAATTCTAAATTTTTTATTATTTCGGTTTTCCAACCAAATTGATATAATAGTGCTATATAAATAGCTGCTACACAAAACATCATGATATAATTTTTTTCTAGTCCCTCTTTATTTGCCTTAAAAAATTCTTTGCTAAATATTTTTTGATTTTCAGGAAGTCTTACATTACACCAAGCAACAAATTTTCCTACTATAAATCCAATTATCATAACAACAATGTATGCTATAATATGTACATCATTAAAATACATTTATTTTTACCCTTTTCCTTCATCTTTTAAATATTGTTTTATAATCATTTCTTCTAATGGACGTTTTAATTTTGTAATCCATATATCTTTTTTGGCAATAGGATCTACTAAAATAGAAAACATTTGACAACGATTAGCACCTATAACATCTGTAAAGATTTGATCTCCTACTACCGCTATATTTTCATTTTTTAATCCTAATTGTTGTTGCGCTTTTTTAAATCCTCTTTTTAAGGGTTTTGTTGCAAAAAAAATATAAGGGATTCCCATAGTTTCTGCCACAAATTTTACTTTTTCTACTTTATTACTATTAGATAATATAATACATCTAATATTATTTTTTTGCATACAACGATACCATTCTTCAATACCCTCTAATAAATTTCTATCAAAATCAATAAGTGTATTATCTACATCTAGAATTAGTCCTTTAATGTGATTTTCTAATAAAATTTCAGGATTAATATCAGTTACCTTTTTACAATATAATTTAGGGTATAATTTCATCTAAGGTCTTCCTCCTTATATCCATATATATCTTATCAATATGTATTATTTTTGTCAAATGATTTTATTAATACACATTATTTTTTTCTAAAGGCAATTCTTCGCTCCATTTGAATTATTTTCATTAAATTAATTGTTGAGCAAATATAAAATAAAACTTCTATATTTTTGAAAAATAGAAGCTTTATTTTATTTGTAAGAATATTTACTAACTCTTTTTTATACATCTTACATAATAGCATGTAACTATTAATTAAAAAACTTTAAATATATACTCAAATAGAGAAGAATTTATGGTTTCACAATAATGTTATCTTCTGTAATATATGAATTGGAAAACTGTCCATTTAGTATTAATTGCTTATCGCTTTCTGATTTAACTGTAATTGTAACTTGGTTTGAAAAACTTTGATGTCCAAAGCTTGAAAGGTGTCCATTGAATATAATAGAACGTTTATATGAACCATATAATCCACCGTTTTCAACAATAGATGTTGAAACTGGAAAAGATAATTCTGAAATCTTGGAGTCCACAAAAGCACTATGTCCTATAGTTATTACTCCATCGGGAAGAGAATAACCTAATAATATTTAAAAATACTATTAGGTAAAATATAACTTAAGTAGTTAGAACCCTACAATAATATTCTCTCTTTTTAGCCAACCACCATTATTCTCCAAAATCAAGTCACCATCATCATCAGATACAACATATAACTTTGAGTTACGAGAAACACTCACACTTCCAAACGATTTTAGATGCCCTTTAAAAAAGATTTCACAGTTATTAATACATACGTCGATTGATCCATTTTCAAATTTTGTAGCAGATTCAGGAAAAATTAATTTATTAATATGGCAATCCTCAAAAGCATCATATCCAACAGTTGTTACACCATCGGGAACAGTAAAAGAAGTTTTAGCTTGTGGACATCTAATAATTTTTTTCATATCCTTTGTCATTAATACACCATCTACTGAAGTCATATTAGGATTTTTAGAATCAACACTGATGGATTCTAAAGCATGACAATAAAAAAATGGATCCACCCATCCATTAATTTCTAATGTGTTAATGGTTGAGGAAATATAAACATGGCGTAAAGAAGAACAGTTTTCAAAAAAATGGAAAGGAATTTCGCTAACTCCGGTTTGGAAAAGAAAAATCTGTTAACGCATCACAAGCACAGAAAGTATGTTCATCAATATCTTTAACAGAATCTGGAAAACTTATCTCCTTTAGCATTCTACAATAATGAAAAGCATAATCACCAATTTTTTCTAATGTATTTGGTAAAAGAATATATTCCAGTTCTTCACAATCTCTAAAACCATTTTCTGAAACTTCTGCGACACCGTCGGGTACAATGACAGTATTAATAGAATATAAACCATAATCATCAGAAATATTTACTTTGATTACTTCACTACCATTAATTTTCTTAGGAATCACTAATGTTCCAGTTATATTTCCTAGATGAACACCTACGTCGTCTTCGTAATATACCTTTCCATTCTCATCATAATCCGTATTAATTCCCGTTATCGCATTTGTAGATGAATCAAAGGTAAACAAGTCCTCTGGAGCATATGCTAATGTTTCTGTTTCTGTGACATTCCCATTATTATCATAATGATATAATGTTACATTTTTACCATCACCAGCATCTTCTGCTGCTAAGTAACCATTCTCAGTTGCTGTTGCAGATAACCCTTTTTGTTGCAGTGCTCTTGCATAAGCATCTCCACCTTCATAATTTGCCATGAAGTTATCCATTTGCCATTGTTCTTCTGCTTCTGCTTCTTTATATTTTGTTACTGCATCTTGTGCTCTTGTTATAATTCCATTGTCTCCTAATACTAAACTGATACTCACACCTGCCAGAATTAATAAAACGATTATGGTTACCACTAATGCTACCAATGTAATACCTTTTTCGGTTAATTTCTTCAGTTTTCTTATTTGTTTCTGCATCTTTTGTTCCCCCTTTATATTTTCGTAAAGTATATAGCTTTACGAAAATATAAATAATGCAAAACCTTTTTATTATATGACATTCCTCATATTTTTTCGTAACATTTTTAAAATTGGAATGTTAGAAAAAACTTGACTTTACTGTAAATTATATATATGATTATTTTAGTTAAATCGTAAAGCTATATATTTTACGAAATGTATTTTTTATACCTTTTAGATATTACTCTTTTATATTATGTATTAAAAAT
>CANQTX010000007.1 GCA_947626885.1 uncultured Clostridia bacterium
TTGATTCAAATGCATGGAATCATATATGTAAAAAAATATTTATTGATAAATTAAAATTAAACAAAGATGATTCAACAGAATGGGGAAATTGCTATAATAATACAACTACAAACTATGCAAAGATAAGTGGTTTATGGGCTAGCCATTCATACACTGTTACAAATGGCACTGGAAAATGGACAATAGCAAGTAATTATACAAGAGGACCAGTTGATATAACAAAGGTTCCTCAAAATAAAGGAGACTATCGATTAGAATTAGCAACTGGATCAAGTGAAGATTTCAAAGCGTATAACATATATGATATGGCAGGAAATATGTGGGAATGGACAACAGAAACTACAACAGTAACTGCCGGAACAAATGGAGAAACCACAAATCACACATACGCTGTTCGTCGTGGCGGCGGCTTTCCTGACAATAGTTTCAATAATCCAGTAGTCTTTTCTCCTGGTATTAATTATGTATCTGATTTAGATTTTCGTATTGGTTTCCGTCCTGTGCTTTATGTAAAATAATTTGAAACTTGCAAAAGATTTGAATCAAAAATCTAAAGAAGGGATTTTACTATGCCAGAAAACAGAGGTTATGGATGTGGATTATTCGGAGACGACAATTGATTGCTTGTGGATTATCATTCTTTTAATTATCCTTTTCTGTTGTTGTGGAAACAATGGTAGAGGTTGTTGCTAATTATTAGCTTAGTACTCAAAATAAATAGAGCCTGCTATAAGTATAGTATCTATACTTTTCATGCAAGCTCTATTTTGCTTATTTTTCATAAAGAAAACTCTGATAAATTTATTAAGACATTTTCATATTTTAAGGAGATCCCAACAACACCGTTACATTCTCAACATCAGCACTTTGAAGAAATCCTTCTACTTTCTTCTTCTGCTCTTCAGAAACTACATATATCTTTGTATCCGAACCAAAGGAATCCAAACCCCCGCCATCCATCCTCGATGGAAGTATTTAACCCCTTAATCCAAATCTCCTTCAATGACCTACACTTATTGAAAGCACACAAATCAACCGACGAGCAAGATTCCGGAACAACAATCTTTTTTAAATTTGAACAACCTTGGAACGACTGCCCCTCAATCTTTCTTAATGACTCCGGTAAATCAATTCTACACAAACTACAAGATCTAAATGCTTCCCATTTTATTTCTTCAACACCCTCCGATAAAACCACTTCTTCGACTTTCCACCTATCACGAAAAGAATCCGAACCGATTGAACGCATCCATCCGTGGAACAACAACCTTATCTTTCTGTTCATCCATATTATAACAAACCAGTTCTTCTTCTTCCTTATCGTATATTAAACCATTCACATATTTGAACCTTGCTTGGTTAGCGCTTATCGACATATTTTCCACTTCGTAATACCCAGCCCTGTCCGGACTATAATCATCATCCATAGATATCCTCAAATCAACGGGTTTGTGTTTCCAACAGCACGCGTGTAGGTCCTTCACCGAACCCGGCACATGCAGAGAATGGATCTCTGTACCTCCAGGAGGACAAACTTCTTCTATCCCTGGAGGCAGGAATAGATCCTTTAACCCCGTATACTCAAGAGATAGTCTCTGAATCTTTTTCACCGTATTCGGTAGCAATATCGCACTGATTTTCACTCCCTCGAACGCATGCACACTAATTGTCTCCACACCTGGTGGTATGACCAGCATCCCGGTTGTCTGCGAACCTCCGCCCCTTTACTTGTGCGTGGTAGAAATCAGCTATATTTTTGATTTTTTCACCACCTATGGATGCCGGAAAAACGTAGACATCTCCCATTTCCGGACCCGCACTAACATTTCTTCCAAACTCGTAATATTGATACCCATCGACATCCCCATTCCATCCTTGTATAGATTCTGCCTTAAAATTGAACACCTTTTCGTCAACAGCAGGAATTTCTTCTTGTTCAATAATTTCTCCTGTCGATTTATACTTATACAATTGTCCCGAATCATAGTCATAAGCACATACTACATCACCTAAAAAACCAACACTAAAACCGTTTAGCACTTAATTCTCTAGCAATCTTTTCGCGATCCTCCAAAACCACCTCAAAGTTATTCATTTGCCATTGCTCTTCTGCTTCTGCTTCTTTATATTTCGTTACTGCATCTTGTGCTCTGGTAATAATTCCATTTTCTCCGAGTACTAAACTTAAACTGACACCTGCTAAAATTAGTAAAACAATAATCGTTACTACTAATGCTACCAGTGTGATACCTTTTTCTTTTGAATTGTTTTTCATTTTTTTCCTCCTATTTTTTATCGACTTTTTTCGTGAAGTACAAGACTTTACGAAACTAAAAAAACAAGCAACATCCTTATCTTTCAATATTTCTACTTGTTTTCATCTTCTACTTTCTATTCTATTTTTTATTGTACATTTTACAACAAAGTCCTTGACTATCTTCAAATTTATAGGTATCATAAATATAGTAAATTCGTAAAGTCTTGTACTTTATGAAATCATATTAAAATAAAAAACTAACTATGTAACTGAAATTCATTTTCAAAATTTACAAAGTTAGTTTTTATTTATATATTTTTAATACATAAATAATTATACAGAAAAATTAAAACAAAATAAGGCTATAGAAGAATACATCAACAAAAATTTATGCAAGTTAGGATGGTTATTAAATAATCACTAAGCATATTAGCAAACAATACCGTTTCTAGTTACCATAATACTTGCAATTGTTTCAATTTATGGTATAATATATATTATAATTATTGGCACTGCCAAAATAAAAGGAGGAATTTTCATATGAGCAAGTACTGTAAAAATTTGACCATCAAAAACAGATTTATGGATCTCACGGTCATCGACATTACAATTCCACCTAATTGTGGAGAACGGCTTCTTCTATCTGTAATTCAAATAATAGAGAAGAACGATGGCAAGATTTGGAGCGATCCTGCTTTCAATACGGATGGCTCTATATTACTTGCACCAATCACTTTCAAAAACACCGATGGACGAGTAAAGTGTTGCGAAGCAATCGAGGAAGTAATCGAAACATTTCTGAAAAAGCAGAAACCATTCTCTTTTACTCCTATTGAAGGTGAGAAAGAACAGTTTGAAATTTTGTTTGATTTTAATTTTCTTTTCTTACAATTTCAAAACATTATGAAGCAGGTCTATCCTGTAGTTCAGTATATTGAGAACAATGGTGGATGGTTTGACTATAAAACTGGTCAGTTTCCTGGATTTGACGCTCTCGAAAAAGCTCGTACTGATGGCGCACTGGATAAAGAAACCGAACGTGCATTGCTTACATTTGGCAATTTTATAGTATCATACCTTCTTGGCAAATCTCTAATAAAAAGTGACATGCTTGAAGTAACACACCAAAAAGAATAAGCTTTGCAAAACACAAACCACCGCTCTGAATTAAGGGCGGTGGTCTTCAATTTTGAAACATTTATCTTTCTCTTGAATTAGCTATATTCTATTCTTGTTTAATTTTTCGTCATAGGAGAATATGGTTGTTACTGCTAATGCTTTTTATTTACAGAAAATATGTTTTCCAATAGTTATTACTTGAGGTCTACTCCATATCCATGATGATGTTGCTGTATTAGGATTAAAATAATAAATACATCCAGAAGTAGGATCCCATCCATTAATTGCATCTTGTGCTGCTTTTTTAGCAGTACTATCTGGTGACAAATTAATCTGTCCATCACTAACACATGTATATGCACCTGCTTGATAAATCACACCTGCTATTGTATTCGGAAATCGAGAATCTGCTACTCTATTTAGCACACTTGCTGCAACAGCCACCATACCGTTATATGGTTCTCCTCTTGCTTCTGCATAGACTAGCTTACTTAATAAATTCACATTTGTATTATTGCTACTTGTTGAACTACCATTTGAATTTGATGTTATCCCTAACGCTGCTAATGTTTTTTCTCCTACAATACCATCTACCGCCAATCCATTTTTCTTTTGAAATGCTTTTACAGCAGAAAATGTTTTAGATCCAAAAACGCCATCAATACTGCCATTATAGTATCCCCAATTTTTCAATTTTGTTTGAATTTGCTTTACTTCATCTCCTCTTGAACCATATCTAGATAAAGCTTCCACTCTTGGATACATTATAGCAATAGCTATTATAAAAATGCATAAAATAAAACATAAATTTTTTATTTTCATATTTTTTTCATGATATAGTTTTCTATATCATATCCCCCTTACTCTTATCTTTGTGCTATTTATTTTTTCCCAAAGAACATTTTTTATACAAAATCTTCCAAACTAGCCATATGAGAATCTTATCATATAATAAAAACACAACCAATGGTCCTTACTCCATACGTTATTCGACTTTTTGTTACATAATTGTAATGTTGTAACAAAAACTTAACCAATATTTGACAGTATTCCCTTGAAAAAAACAATCATTATGCATATAATAATTGTGAAAATATAAAAGTATGGGAGTGGAAATAATGGAATTTACGCAAGGAATTTATTTTAATCATGATTTAAAAGAAAATGAAACTTGTCAAATCACTTATTCAGGAATGTTATTTCAAAAGGGTTCTTCTGCCATAACAATTGTTTATGGTTTCGGACAAGAATGGAATTATACTACTGAAAAACCAATGATTCAAAATGAGGAAGGTTTCACAGTTGAAATTGAAATAAAAAATCATTTTGATTCCTTACACTTTTGTTTTAAAAATGAGAAAAATGAATGGGACAATAATTATTCTTGCAATTATATTGCTCCTATTTTACCTATTTCACTTCCTTTAGAAAACGAAATTTCTGATAATCAAACTATACAAGATATTGATGAACTTTTAAACCAATTTTTTGAAAATACCAAACAAAATACTGTAACTGCAGATAATTTTGATGATTTATTTGTTCTTGATGAACCTGAAGAAACTTCAGATGTTAATTTCAATATGAGTCAATTAATTGATGAAATTTTGATACCTATTATGAATACATCTACCAAACAAGAAGAAGAGAATTCTTCTGTAACTTTTTTTGAATCAGGTGATGAAATTGACCTTCCTGTCAATATTTCTTTAGAAGAATCATTAGATACAACAATTGCATTTGATACACTTGCATTAAAAAATGAAATAGCAGAAAATACTTCTGAAGAACAAAAGGAACAAAATACTGCATTAGTTGAAACCAATACAGATGCTTTCAAGCTAACTGTTAGTCCAAGAAAATTAAGAAAATTTTATTTAATTCGTAAAAAAATAAAATTAGCGTTGTATAAAGCACTTGTAGTAATACCTAAATTATTAACAGGCGAATATTATCAATCAAAAAATTAAATGCTATAAAAAAAAACATCAGAGGCTTTTTGATAAAGTCTCTGATATTTTTTTTAACAACATAGCATACTTAAAAAATTCCTACAATTTCTTCATTTTCATCTATATCAATACTTTCTGATGCAGGAATTTTAGGAAGCCCCGGCATTGTAAATATTTTTCCTGTTTTAACAACAATAAATTCTGCACCTGTTTTAACAAATACCTCACTAACATGAATTTTAAATGGTTCTTTACACTCTAAGTTTTTAGGATCATCTGAAAATGAATATTGTGTTTTTGCCATGCAAACAGGATAATTGCTAAAACCTAATTTTTCTATTTGTACAATTTGTTCTAATGCTTCTTCTGTATATTCCACACCTGTGGCTCCATATACTTGGGTTACTACTTTTTCTATTTTTGTTTTAATGGTATCTTCATCATTATAAATCAATTTCACATCATGTTCTTTATTATGATCTGCTAGAGCAACAACTTTATTTGCTAAATCTACTGCACCTTCTCCACCTTTTGCCCAAACTTCTGCTAAACTTAATTCCACACCAACTGCTTGTAACTTGTCTTTCAAAAAAGCAATTTCTTCGTCTGTATCTTGTTGGAAATGATTGATAGCAACAATTGGCTGAATACCATACACATCCCTAATATTAGATACATGCCTTAACAAATTTTCTATACCATTGGCTAATGCAGGTATATTTTTCTTGGTACATTCTTCCACACTAGCACCGCCATGATATTTTAAGGCTTTTAATGTCGCAACACAAACAGCTACTTGTGGTTGTAATCCAGTTTTTCTACACTTAATATTAACAAATTTTTCTGCACCTAAATCTGCACCAAAACCTGCTTCTGTGACAGTATAATCTCCTAATTTTAATGCTAATTTTGTAGCTATAACGCTATTGCATCCGTGAGCAATATTAGCAAAAGGACCACCATGAATAATTGCTAAATTATGTTCTAAAGTTTGTACCATGTTAGGATTTAATGCTTCCTTTAATAAAACGGTTAATGCCCCTTCTGCCTTTAGTTGTTTTACTGTTATTGGTTCATCACTTTCATTATAACCTACTATAATATTTCCAATTCTTCGTTTTAAGTCTTCTAAATCACTTGCTAAGCAAAAAACAGCCATAATTTCTGAAGCAACGGAAATATCAAATCCATCCTCCCTTGGAACCATGTTTTTTTCTTTTGAAAGTCCTACTTCTACTGTTCTTAGGGCTCTATCATTTAAATCTACACATCTCTTCCAAATAACTTTTTTAAATTGTAATGCATTTCCAAAATAAATATGATTATCAATAATAGCAGATAGTAAATTATTCGCAGTGGTTATAGCATGAATATCTCCTGTAAAATGTAAATTAATATCTTCCATAGGAGCCACTTGTGCATATCCTCCACCTGTAGCACCACCTTTAATTCCAAAAACAGGTCCTAATGAAGGTTCCCTTAAAGCTAACACAGATTTTTTCCCAATTCTATTTAAAGCATCTGATAATCCTATGGCTACTGTTGTTTTTCCTTCTCCCAATGGTGTTGGATTAATAGAAGTAACCAATATTAATTTTCCATTTTTCTTATTTTCTACTTTTTTGATAAAATTCTTTGAAATTTTAGCTTTATATTTTCCATATAAATCTATATCATCTTCTGTAATACCATATTTTTCAGCAACCTTTGTTATTTTTTCTAAAGGTACACTTTTTGCAATTTCTATATCTTTCATATTTCTCTTTGTACTAGTATATTTCTTAGTACTTCTCCTTTTTTATTAAATTTAATATATGCCACACCGATGATACCTTATTTTATTGAGCTTTTAGGCTAATGCTCCTACAACAAATCCTATGATAGCTCCCACAAAAACCTGTATTGGTGTATGTCCTAAGACTTCTACCAATTTTTCTTGCACCTCCACTGTAGTAAGTCCTGGTGTTTCTAATAGCTTATTTAGAATTCTCGCTTGTCGCCCAGCAGCTCGCCTAACACCTGCTGCATCATACATAACAATACATGACATAATAATAGCTATAGCAAAAATGCCACTATCAAATCCATATTCTTTTCCTACCAAAGTAGCTAGTGAACACACAACGGCAGAATGAGAACTTGGCATTCCCCCTGCACCAATAATACGTTTAACATTTAATTTTTTATGGATGATTAAATCAATAATCACTTTATAGCTCTGAATAAGGAACCATAACAATGCTGGTATGTATATGCTTTTATTCGAAATAATATCTTTTAAAACTTCCATATTGCTTTATTCTTCTGTAACGAAGTTCTCCTCCTTTATCTCATCATCTTTTTGAATTAAGATTGATATTCTCTTTTCTGCATTTTCTAGTTTTTCGTTACATTGTTTAGAAATAGCCATTCCTTCTTCAAATAATTTTACAGAATCATCTAAAGATAATTGCTCTTTTTCTAACATTGTTGTAATTTCCTCTAATTTTTCCATTAATGCTTCAAAATTTAAATCTTCACTTTTACTCATCTTTGTATTTCATCCTCTTTTCTAATAATCTACTTCCACTGTTTTGCTTTCTAAATTGACTTTAAAGTAATTTTTAACAATGGCTGAAGCTTTTGAAATAACAGCAATAATGTATTCTCCCTGCTCATTAACTGAATCACACCTAAAACTTACTGTATCATCTTCACCCCATTTTTCTTTTACCAATGCAATTGCTTGCTCTTTTTTTTCTGTCGAACCATTATCAGAATCATCTTCATAGGCAATAGATGAAGCATTTCCTGTTTGACTAGTATTAGTAGATGTACCAGTAGCTTCAGGGTGAGTTGCTACATCATTGGTTATGGATATATTTTGCTGATTTTGTTCTTCTACTATATGATTCTCTTCTTCTGTTGTTTCTGATGTATCTTCTTCTAAGACTTTTTCTTCCTCAAACATGATTTCATTTTCGTTATTCTTGGGATAATTTCCTTTTTCTACTTTGCTTTTTATATCAAATAGCATAAAGAACGTAATAGCAACAACAATAACACATACACCTGGAATGATAAATTTTAAATTCTTTTTCATTGTTTTTCCCCCTTTTATTTCATAAATATCAAATCCCATTTTTCATATGAATTCTATCGAAAATTTTATAAAACTTTTGCAGATATTTTTCCATCCTGAAAACGAATCGTAATTTTCATATCTTTTTCCAATTGCTCAGCTCTTGTTATAATTTTTCCTTGCATTTCTGTTAAACTATATCCTCTTGTTAATGTTTTTAAAGGGCTTAAAGCATCTAATTTTGCTATTTGCTTTATCATTTGCGTTTTTGCCTCTTCTATTTTTTTCATGGTATTATTTTCCATAGTTTTTATATTGTTATCTATATGTAAATAATATTCATTTATTCTCTGCAAAGGAGATTGATATATACTTGCCTTTAAACATTTCTCATAACGTAAACGCATCAATTCTGTTTTTCTCTTTAAAGACATTTTTAATCTTCTTTCATATAGATATATTGTTTGCTTCAAATCTTGTACATCAGCAACAGCCAATTCAGCAGCAGCCGATGGTGTTGGTGCTCTTAAATCTGCAACAAAATCTGCTATTGTAAAATCTGTTTCATGCCCCACCGCAGAAATAACTGGTAATGCAGAATCATAAATAGCTCTTGCCACTATTTCTTCATTAAATGGCCATAGGTCTTCTAATGAACCTCCTCCTCTTGCTAAAATAATTACATCGGCCAATTGTTTTTCATTCATAATGCGAATTGCATTAGCAATTTTGGTACTAGCTCCTTCTCCTTGAACAGGTACAGGTAAAAGTCTTATATATACATTCGGATTTCTTCTTGTCGAAACATTAATAATATCTCTAATAACAGCACCTGTATTAGAAGTTAATACTCCAATAATATTGGGCATAAATGGTATTTTCTTTTTATGTTTTTCATCAAATAATCCCTCTATTTCTAATTTTTTCTTTAATTTTTCATATTCTGTATAGAGATTTCCCATACCATCTTCCTGTATCGCTTTACAATAAATTTGGTAAATACCATCTCTTTCAAAAACAGAAACACTTCCTAAAACAATTACACGCATTCCATCTTTAGGCAAAAAATTTAAAGTAGCAGTTGCGGTTTTGAACATAACACATTTAATAAGGGATTTTTCATCTTTTAATGTGAAATACATATGACCTGTATAATGATGCTTAAAATTGGAAATTTCACCCTTTACTAATACATTATTTAAATACGCATCCTCTGCTACTTTTTCTTTAACATATCGGTTTAATTCTGTTACAGAAATAGGATCAATTTTCATAATCTTCTCCATTTAACCTTTTCTCTTTCACAATACTTGCTAAAATACCATTAATAAATACCGGTGCAGACTCATCAGCATATTTTTTGGCAAGCTCTACCACCTCATTAATAGCAACTTTATAAGGTATATGATTGTATATCATCTCATATATGGCAATCTTGATAAGACTAATATTAATTTTTGAAATACGATTCATACTCCAATTTTCTTTTAGATTATGGGAAATCAAAAGATAAATGTCATCTGCATGCTCTTCCAATCCATTCTTAATATCTCTTAAATATAGCTTCACTTTCTCGTTTGTAATTTGATTGTTTTCTATAAAAATTTCAAATTGCTCTGCTGTATTCTCTTTTTGTATTTCCATTTCATAAACCAATTTGAAAGCTAGCTCTCTCATGGCAGATCTTTGCATGATTTCCTCCTAAAACCTATCAATAAATTCCTTTAACTTTTCTTTAACACTTGACTTATTTTTTTGCACATAATTGCCAATTACAATACCTGCTAATATAATGACGATATATACTAATATCGTATATATTCTAGTAAAGCATAAAATTAAGGCAATAATTCCTCCCATAATAGCTCCACCATAGTTTTCAAAAAGCTCTTTTAAACTATTTTTTTCATTCATTTTGCATTACGCCTCCTCTGTTTGATTTTTTTCTTCCTGTTCTTCTTTCGTGTTAACTGTTTCCAATTTATTCTCTGGTGACGGTAAGCCTTTCACTTTTTTAGAAGTAATATTTTTGATGCGAATATTAACTTCTTTTACTTCTAAATCTGCTGTTTTTCTCATTGCTTCTTTAATTTTATCCTGTAATTCTGCTGAAATATCTTTTAGCATAACATCTCTACTAACAACTGTAGTAACATATACGATTAGATTTTTATTTTTATCTAATATTGTTTTACTAGAAATAAATTCTGTTCCTGGAATTTCTTTTGCTACACTAGCAATCATATTTTCTAAACTTTCTTTAGAAATAACCAATTTGCCACTTGTATTTTCTAAAATAATCCCTTCTTTTCCCGTATTCGTTGGTTGACTTGTAAAAAATAATCCTTTTAAAGCAAATATAATTAAAACCATCGCTATACCAATAATAATTTTAATATCCACATGATTCATCAATAAAGTCATTTTTCCAGTAATATAAGTAGCTGGTATAATATCTGCTACTACTAAAATGAAAATCATGGAAGTAACTAAAATAATAATAGAAAATATTTTTAAAGCAAATTTGTCTAAAAACTTCATGATTAATTCCCCCATATCTTATTCTTCGTTTGCTTCTGCATTTTCTTCTTTTTCTTCTTTATCCGATAAAGCATGCACTCCTTGAACATGTACATTTACTTCCAATACTTTTAATCCTGTCATAGTTTCCACTGATTTTTTTACACGTGTTTGTATTTCAAAAGCAACATCTGGAATTCTAGCACCATATTCGACAATAATATTAACATCAATTTTTGCGCTTTTTCCCTCTACATCTACTTTAATTCCTTTTGTAAAATTTTTTCTTCCACTAAGTGCCTCTGTAAATCCAGCAAATCCGCCTGACATTCCATATACACCCTGTACTTCTGAAACAGCTATACCAGCATAAGTAGCAACAGCTTCATTAGCTATTTTTATTGTATCATTTTCCTCAACTGAAATTTCTTCTAAATTTTTATTTTCTTCCATAAATTATACCTCCCAAAAATTTATTATAATAAGTATATCAGTATAATGCAAATTTGACAAGCATTTTATTGCGAATTATATAAAACATTTATTCAAATTTTTCTCCTAGGGCTATTTTATTCCCTCTTAAAAAATCATTAATTTTCATACGTTTCGCATTTTCACCTTGAATCTCTATAACAGAAATAATACCATCTTTTGTTTTGATAAATAATCCTATTTTTTCATCTGCTAACAATACACTTCCATTTTTTGCTGTTTGGTAAGATAATATTTCTTTATCTTGTATCATATTTTTAAAATCTGTTTCTGTTATTGCTTGCACTTTCCAAAATTTTATTTTTTTATGATTCAATAACGCATATGTTCCCATCATAGGATTAAAACCTCGTGTAAGATTTTTTATCGCTATACTAGTTTGTGTTTCCCATTGAATTTTCGTCATTTCACGATTTAACATGGGTGCTAATGTATAATTCTCTCCTTGTGGCTTTCTTTGAACAGTTTTTTGTTCAATTTGTTTTATACTTTCTAATAATAATTTTGCTCCCATAGTTGATAATCTTTTCCATAATTCGCCTGTTGTCTCCTCTTCTCCTATGGGAGTTTCTTCTTGCATAATAATATCTCCTGCATCCATTTTTTCATTTAAATACATAATGGTTACACCTGTTGTTTTATCACCATTAATAATTGCCCATTGAATAGGAGCAGAACCTCTATATTTAGGTAGTAGTGAGGGATGTACATTGATACATCCATGTACTGGTACATCTAATATGGTTTTAGGTAGAATACCACCATAAGAAACTACACAGATTAGCTCTGGTGCCATTTTTTTTACTATATCTTGAAATTCCTCATTGTGAACTATTTTTTCTGGCTGATATAATGGTAAGTTTTTCTCTATGGCATATTCCTTTACTGGAGATAATATTACTTTTCTTTTTCTTCCAGATGGCCTATCTGGTTGTGTAACAACACCACAGATCTCGTGTCCTGCTTGATACAATATATCTAAAGATTCTCTAGAAAAGTCTGGTGTTCCCATAAACAATATTCTCATTTTTTCTATTTTCCTTTTCTAACTATTATTTATTTTTGTTTTTTCTATTTTCTTGTATCTCTTTTTTACGCTCTGGTGTAATAACTTCTAATGTTCCTGGCTCTACTTTATCCGTAAACACAATTCCATTTAAATGATCTATTTCATGACATAATGCTTGTGCTAATAAATCTTTTGCTTCTAGTTTTACTTTTTTACCATCTAAATCCAAAGCTTCCACAACCACTTCCTTAGGGCGAATAACTTTTCCAAACTGATTAGGGAAACTTAAACAACCTTCTTCTACCTCTTGCTTTCCTTTTTCTTTTATAATCACGGGATTAATTAAGGTAAATTGCATACCCTCTTCATATAAATCTATTACAATAATTCTTTTTAATACACCTACTTGTGGACCAGCTATTCCTAATCCATCCCATTTGTGCATTGTTTCTAACATATCTGCTGCTAATTCTTTTATCTTATCATCAATAACTTCAATTTCCCTTGAATGTTTTCTTAAAATTTCATCATTATCATATCTTAAATTTCTAATTGCCATATTTTACCTCTTTTACTTTCTTTTTTATTTATTAAACAATTGACACAATATACAACCAATATCATTACTTTTCTACTATTATTATGGTATTCTCGTCATGCCATTTCTGTTATTAACTCATATTATTAGGATTAATATCCACTATAATACTTATTTCTTTTTGTTTTTGAATGGCAGCATCTTCTATACTATATTGAATCAAATTTAATACTTTGGATGTAACTTTACATTTAATAATCATTCTCCAACGATATTTGTTTTTGATTTTATCAATCGGTGCTGGTACTGGTGCATAAACAATCATGCTATTATTGGCAGCAGAATCAATTTTCTGATAAACCTTATGAGCAACTTTTTGAATTTCTTCTAAATTTTTTCCTTGGAATCTTATGAGTATTATATCGCAAAATGGTGGATAATTCAACATTTTTCTCAGTTCTATTTCTGTTTGGTAAAATAAATCATAATCCTGCCTTTGTGCATACATAATCGCATAATGATCTGGATTATATGTTTGAATCATCACTTTTCCCAATTCTTCTCTTCCTGCTCTTCCAGCAACTTGTACTAAAGTTTGAAAGGTTCTTTCTACCGCTCGATAATCTTCCATATTCAAACCATTATCTGCCGCTATCACACCTACCAAAGTTACATTAGGAAAATGATGTCCTTTTACAATCATCTGTGTTCCTATTAAAATATCTTTATGATCATTTTTAAATTGATTTAATATTTCTTCGTGAGAATTTTTTTTACTTACTGTATCAATGTCCATGCGAATTGTACTAGCGGTAGGAAACAATTTATGCACCTCTTCTTCTATTCTCTGTGTTCCTGTTCCAAAGTATTTTACTCTTTTACTGCCACATTCTGGGCACACCTTGATAATTGGAATTTCATATCCACAATAATGACACTTTAATTTTTTTTCTTGATGATGATAGGTTAAACTAATATTACAATATTTACATTTTGCTACATAACCACAATCTCTACACATAATGAAGGTAGAATATCCTCTTCGATTTAAAAACAATATTGTCTGTTTTTTATTTTGTAAATTTTTTTCTATTGCAAACTGTAAAGGCAAACTAATCATAGATTTATTGCCTTGGATAAGTTCTTCTCTTAAATCTACTACTTGAACCTCTGGCAATTCTGTTTGATTTGCTCTTTTGCTTAATGTATGTAAAATAATATTTTTATCTTTTGCCATTTTCATTGTAGTAATTTCTGGTGTGGCACTTCCTAATACTAAAGGACATTGCTGTTTTTCTGCAATATATTTTGCAATATCCTTTGCATGATAGCGAGGTGTCATCTCAGATTTATAAGACATATCATGTTCTTCATCTATAATAATGATTCCTAAATTTTTCATTGGTGCAAAGATAGCTGATCGTGCACCAATAACAATTTTGGCTTCTCCCATTGCAATTTTTTGCCA
This sequence comes from uncultured Clostridia bacterium, assembly GCA_947626885.1. Classification (GTDB taxonomy): domain Bacteria; phylum Bacillota; class Clostridia; order TANB77; family CAG-508; genus Scatovivens. The sequence goes on from CANQTX010000007.1 coordinate 14,417, forward strand.
CTCATCGTAACGTTCTCCTATAGAAAGTTTACTATGTAATATGGCGATAATATTTTCTCCAAATCTAGCTAGGAATCTATCAACCATTTGCGGTGTTAAAGAAATTTCTGGTACCAATACAATAGCAGTTTTCCCTTTTTGTAAAACCTTATCAATCAATTGTAAATAAATTTCAGTTTTTCCAGATCCTGTGATTCCATAAATTAAGTTTCTTGTGTATTGATGATTCTCTATAGATACACAAATATTATCAAAACATTTTTGTTGCTCCTGTGTTAGTATTTTGGGAATATCTCTAACAATTTTCTTATGGATAAATGGATTTCTAATCATTGGTTTTTCTATTATTTCAATAAATCCATTTTTTTCCAAAGTTTTTAAAACAGAAAAACTTACTTCTGTAATTACCTCTAAATCAGGGCTATAAATTCCATCATTTTCTAATAAAAAGTTTAACACTCTTTTATGTTTTTCGCTTCTGATGCGACCATTATAACATGCTTCTTGTATTTCTTCTGCTTCTTTTTTCAAAAAAACAAAATGTCCCATTTTTTCTTTGGCTCTATTTTCTAAAGTCTTGCCTCCAGTACCTGGTGGTAACATTAATTTGATACAATCTGATATATTACAAAAGTATTTTCTTGCCATCAATTGAGCTAAAAGGATATTTTCTTCTGTTAGACTTTCTTTTTCTATTATATTGGCTATTTCTTTTTTGGCAAATTCTGAAGTTTCTTTTAAATGAATCACAAATCCATCTTCTATCTTTTTTCCTTTTCCAAAAGGTACAAAAACTCTCGTTCCTATTTTTATGTTCTTTTCCATTTGTATGGGGACAATATAATCAAATGTTCTGTTTAAAACTCTCGCATTGCTATTAATAATAATTTCTGCAATCATAATGGCTCCTTATTGTATAGCGATTATTATTTATTTTCTTAGATAATACAAAAAAACAAGCATTTATTTTATACTTGTCATTCTGCTTAGTACTTACTTTATTGTTCAAAGCCTAGATTTCCAAAAACGCTTTTCGTTTTCTAATCATCGGTTCTTTGTTCTTCTTCAATAATTTTCTGAATGATACTAACTGTTTTTTCTAAATCATCATTTTTTATCACATAATCATAAAGAGAGATTTTAGATTCTTCATAATCAAATCGATTTAATCGTAAAATCATTTCTTCTTCTGAAGGCTTATCTTCTCTATTTTCTAATCTTCTTCTTAATTCTTCCTTAGAAACTCTTAAAAAAATGGTTACTACTTTAATATTTTTTAATGTATTTTTTAATATTTCTGTTCCATTCACATCAATATCTTTAATAATAATTCCATTTTGAGAGGCTTCATTTAAAATTTTTTTAGAAGTTCCATAATAATGATTATGATGAATATCATATTCATATATTTCATCATTCTTAATCTTTTCTTCAAATTCTTCTTTGCTTATAAAAATATAAGTTTGTCCTGGTATATCACCTTTTCTAGGTGCTCTTGTCGTAAAAGACGGAATAGACTTTACATTCTCCATTCTACTAATAATTTCCTTTTTTATTGTATCTTTTCCAGCTCCTGCTACACCAGATAATATGACTAACATATTCCTTCTCCTTAATTATTCTACTTCATCTGCAACTTTATTTTGTGCTTCTTCTGTTTCATTAGATACCATTGTTACCTTTTTTTCTGCTATTTCATTCGCAGCCAATGTTACAGCAGACTTATCATCTGCTTTTGTTAAAACAGTTGCTCCTTCTGCTATTTGTCTTGCTCTTTTGGATGTCATAATCACTAAAGAATACCTATTATCTCCTACAGTTTCTAATAAATCTGTAACTGTTGGTTTTACTATCATTTTCTTTTCCTCCTTATTATTTCATAGTATCTTGATTGTCTAATATATCATTTTCGACTCTTCCTGCTACTGTTTCTGGTTGAACAGCTGATAAAATAATATGTCCTGAATCCATAATAATAACAGATCTTGTCCTTCTTCCGTAAGTGGCATCAATTGCCATTTTGGCATCTTTTGCCTCTTGAACAATTCTTTTAATCGGTGCCGATTCCGGACTAACAATTGATATAATTCTTTCCGCTGAAACAATATTGCCAAATCCAATATTAATTAATTGCATATCTCTACCTTCTTTCTTTTTATTCTATATTTTGAATTTGTTCTCTGATATTTTCTATTTCCGTTTTCACTTCAATCACACAGTTGGTTATAGCCAAACAATTTGCTTTCGCTCCTATGGTATTTACTTCTCTATTCATTTCTTGTATCAAAAAATCAAATTTCTTACCAATAGGAGAAGATTGTTTTAATAGATTTAAAAACTGAACAATATGACTCTTTAATCGTGTCATTTCTTCTTCAATGGAAGACTTATCCGAAAAAATAACAATTTCTTGTGCTATTCTTTCTTTATCCACAACCGTTGTTTTTAAAAGTTCATTTACTCTCGCTTCTAATTTTACTATATATTCCTCCACAAGTCCAGTGGAAAGTTTTGAAATTTCTTCTACCTTTCCCTCCACTATATGAATTCTTTTTGCTATATCTTCCATTAATTTTTGTCCTTCTATTTCTCGCATAGCAACAAATTTTTCTAAAGCTTCATCTAATGCTATCACTAATTCTGATGCAATTTCTTCATTTTCTGACTCTTCTATTTTCAAAATTTCTGGCAACTTTGTAATATCCATAATATTTACTTCATATTGAATATTGACTTCTTGTGCTAATTCTGTTAATTCTCTTATGTACTCTTTAGCCAGTTGTTTGTTGATACGAATACTTGTACCTTTGCTACTATTATTCTCAAATGTAATAAATACATCTATCTTTCCCCTTGAAATAACACTAGAGACTTTTTTCCTAATACCATCTTCCAAATTATTTAAAAATCTCGGAAGTCTTACATTAATATCACTATATTTATGATTTACAGACTTAATTTCAACTATATAATTTCTGCCGTCCTTTTCATATTCTCCACGGCCAAAGCCTGTCATACTTTTAATCATATTTTCCTCTCTTTCGTTTCATTTTCTACACTTTTGTTGATTTTTTCTTATGTTTTGTTTTATCAAACTTCTGATATACTTTTCCTCTTTCAATTGCTTCTTGTCTTTTTGCTTCTTGTTTTCTTTTTTCTCGATAAGTTTTTTTACTATCTTCATCCAAATAACCTGTTTCCTCTGTATACTGCATCATTTCTTTTACATCACTTAAATGATTTTGATATTGAAATTTTTTTTCTTTATAAATAATCATTGCTTTAACTATATAATATAACACTAATCCCACTGGCAAAGCCATAACAACTTGACGAAATGTAATATTGGTATGTAAATAAATATATGGTATATAGAGAGAAATAATACTACAAATAAATAATTCTATCCCTATAATACAAATTTTACTACTTTCTTTTCGATAAGCCATTTCAAACATACCAACTGTTACTAAAATCATTCCTAAGGCAAATATTTTCATATCACTCTCAAATGCCGTTTCTGTTAATTGATAAAATAAAATATTAACAATACAAAGATAAATCACTATAATAATTGCTACTAAAAAATTATAAAATACTTGTGTTTTTATAGTATCTTTTACTTCTTTGGGTAACTTTCTTTTGCTTTCGATTTCTTTTTGCATCAGTTCTAAGTTTTCCAACTATGTTTATCCTCCTCATATCCTTCTTTTGTTTTCAAAATACTGTTATAAAAATTTTTTGCTACTTAATATATGACACATCTTCTAATTCGTACATAATAACTGATACCATCTGTAATGCTACTGTTTCTGTTCGTAAAATTCTTCTGCCTAAGGTAACTATTTTAGCACCTGCATCACGTAACATTTCAATTTCTTTTGCTTCAATACCTCCTTCAGGTCCTATCACAATAGCAATCTTATAACTTTCTTGTGTACCTTTTAGTTTCTGTATTTCATCTTTTATGCTATTTTTACTTTCTAATTCATAGGCTACCAATACTAAATCATAGGTAGAAATGATATGGCAAATGTCTGCCATAGTATGTACATCTCTTACTTCAGGAATTTTATCTCTGCCACTTTGTTTTGCAGCTACTTCTGCAATTTTTTGCCATCTATCTATTTTTTTACGTTTATCTTTACTGGAAAGTTTTACAATTGATCTTTGCATAGCCACTGGTATAAATTCTGATGCACCTAATTCTGTTCCTTTTTGGATAATAAGCTCCATTTTATCAGCTTTTGGCATTCCCTGAAATATATGAATTTGTACATTTCCTTCTGCTTCATTCTCTGCTATTTCTAGAATTAAACAAGTGACACTTTGTTTTTTTATTTCTTGAATTTCACAAATATAATTTATGGCATGATCTGTATCACATATTTTAATTTTTTCACTTGGCTTAAGTCTTAATACATTTTTAATATGATTTACATCATCTCCTATGATGTTGATTTGCTGATTACATATCTGATTTTCATGTACAAAAAACTTTCTCATAATTCATCCTTTATTCTATGATTGGTACATTATATCATAGAATTAATAAGAAATAAAGAGGTTTTGAAAGATTTATTAAATCATATTTTCATACTAAAAAAAGAATACCCCCTTTGTCAGAAGCATTCTTTTCAAATTCTTTAAGATGGTTCGCACGTAGCATATTTTTCTTTCATCATTTGAAATACCTTTAAATGGCCTTCTTCATCTTTTATAATTCTAGTAATTAAATGAATAATATATGTATCTTCTGTCATATGCATTAATGCTTTATATTCTCTGATAGCTTCTTCTTCTAATTTTATGTTATATTGCATCATAGCTACAATCGATTGAAACTTATATTGTACATTATCAGAACACCATTTATGATTTCTACTTCCCATAAAATAAGGAATAAATCCTAATTCTGTAAGCAAATTCCCTAATATTTCTAAATGATGCATTTCATCTATTGCTATTTTTATTAAAATTTTCTTTAATTCTCTATCGCAATCATTTGTTACATGTTCATAAATATATTGTGTAATAGCTGTCAACTCACCATACATTCCTGCATAACTATTATATAGTGCCTTTCCCAATTGATAATCAGGTTTTATTTCTTCTACTACTGGATATGGCTCATTTTCTACTTCTTCTAAAATTTGATATAAATCTTGAAAATTCATATGAAACCTCCTCTTTTATTTAAGATATCATATGAATTTTTCTAAAAAAATGTTATTCATTATACCATTCAAATTCCCACTCTAGAATTTTTACAGTATCACCCTCTCGTACACCTTTTTCTATCAAAGCTTCTTCAATACCTAGTTTTTTAAGCATTTTCTCTAAATATGCATAAGACTCATTATCTCCAATGTTAACTCTACCCATTAATCTTTCCACGGCAGGCCCTTCAACTATAAATTCTCCATTTTGTATTTGTATTGTGAATGCTTCTATTTCTTCTAAAGTATACACCACTTTATCATCTATATCTACAATTTCTTCTTTTGGTAAGGTTTTTATTACTTCTGCCACATGATTCAATAATGTATCGAGTCCTTCTCCCGTAACAGCAGAGATTTTAAAAATTTCTAAATGATTTTCTTTGGCTAACTTCTCTAATGCCATATAATTCGTATCATCTTGCATAACATCTGCTTTATTGGCTACAATAATTTGTTTTCTTGTAGCAAGTTTTTCACTATATTTTTTCAATTCTTCATTAATTTTATAAAAATCTTCAACAGGGTTTCTTCCTTCTGTTCCTGCCACATCTAAAACATGCAACAATAATCTTGTTCTCTCTACATGGCGTAGAAAGCGGATTCCCAATCCAATTCCTTCACTAGCACCTTCTATAATACCTGGTATATCTGCTAAAACAAAACTATCACCATGTTCTGTTTTTACCACACCTAAATTAGGATCAATCGTTGTAAAATGGTAATCTGCAATTTTAGGGGTTGCCGCAGTAACACGAGAAAGAATAGTAGACTTTCCAACATTCGGAAATCCAATCAATCCAACATCTGCTAAAAGCTTTAACTCCAAAATCACTTCTTTCTCTTTTCCTTTTTCTCCATCAATAGCAAAATTCGGAGCTTGTCTTGTTGCTGTTGCAAAATGTGAATTTCCTTTTCCGCCTCTACCACCTCTTAAGATTAGTTCTTTTTGATTCACTTCAGACAAATCGGCTATTACTTTTCCTGTTGCAGCATCTTTTACAACCGTACCTCTTGGCACTTTTATATATAAATCTTGCCCACTCTTACCAGAACAATGATTACCACTTCCCTTTTGACCATTTTCTGCTTTAAACTTTTTAGTAAAACGAAAATCTATTAATGTATTTTCATTGGGATCTACTTCAAAATAAATATCTCCACCTTTTCCGCCATCTCCTCCATCAGGTCCACCTGCAGCTACATATTTTTCTCTTCTAAAAGTAACAACACCATCCCCTCCATCTCCTGATTGAATTATTATTTTGGCATAATCTACAAACATTCTGTCCCCCTTTTTATACTTTTTCCTACCCACTCATATTTATTACATCAACTGTTTATACTGACATCTCTGTATCATCAAAATAATTTAACATCATTGCCTGTTTAATTTTCTTCATAGTAGCTTTTGCAGTATTTCTTGCTTTTTTTGTTCCTTCTTTTAATATAGCATCTACCAATTCTGGATGTGCCTCATAATACGCTCTTTTTTCTCTTATAGGTCTTAATTCTTCAATAATATTTTTGGCTAACTCTTTTTTACAAGCAACACAACCCCTTTTGCCAGCTCTACATTCTTCACAAACTTTTTTACAATCTTCTTTACTTGTAAACAAATTATGATAATATGCTACCATACATACATCAGGGTTCCCTAAATCATCTTTTTTTATTCTATTAGGATCTGTAACAGCTCCCATCACTTTTTCCATAATGACTTCTTCACTATCAGATAAATAAATAGCATTTCCTAATGATTTTCCCATTTTTTCATTACCATCTAGCCCTTTTATCCTCTTTCCACTAGATAACACAGCTTCTGGCTCTACTAAAATATCTCCATAAACATGATTAAATTTTCTAACAATCTCTCTACATTGCTCAATTAATGGTAATTGATCTTCTCCTACCGGAACAAAAGCACCTTCAAAAGCTGTTATATCCGCTGCTTGGCTAACTGGATATCCTAAAAATCCATAAGTTACACTTTCTCCAAATAAATCTCTTTTTTGTTCTATTTCTGTCTTAACAGTGGGATTTCTTTGCAATCTTGCAATAGTAACAAAATTGGAATAAAATACAGTTAACTCTGCTACTTCTGGTATCATAGATTGAATATAAATAGTTGTTTTCTCAGGATTAATTCCCACAGATAAATAATCTATTGCTACTTCTCTTACATTATCTCTTACTTTTTCTGGATGATTAAAATTATCTGTTAGTGCTTGAACATCTGCAATTAATATATATGGCTCATATTCGCCACTTTCTTGTAATTCTACTCTCTTTTTTAAAGATCCAAAATAATGACCAATATGTAATTTACCAGTTGGTCTATCACCTGTTAGTATTTTTTTCTTTTCCATAAAATTTTCTCCCCTCATTAGAAAATTTCATATTTTCTATTTTTGCATGTTTATTATACTGCATTTACATGAAAAAAGCAAGATACTCTATTGTGAGTGCTTTTTTCTTTCAATTTTATATTTTAAAACTCTTATGGTATTGATAATTGTTAATAAAGTTACACCTACATCTGCAAAAATAGCTTGCCACATTTGTGCCATACCCAAAACACTTAAACATAATACCAAAATTTTTATACTAATGGCAAATAGTAAATTTTCTTGAATAATTTTTACCGTTTGTCTAGCAATATCAATTGCTTCTTCTATTTTTGTTAAATTATCTGTCATAATAACAATATCTGAAGCTTCTATTGCTGCACTAGCACCTACACCTCCCATAGATATACCAATATCTGCTAATGTTAATACCGGTGCATCATTAATACCATCACCAACAAAGGCTACTTTTTCTTCTTTTTTATGATTTTGAATAACTTTTTCTACTTCTTGATATTTATCTTGTGGTAACATCTCATATTTTACTTCCTCTATACCTAATTCTTCTCCTACTTTTTGTGCCATTAATTTTTCATCACCAGTAAACATTTTTGTATGGATTCCAAACTGATGTAAATGTTTCACCAATTGAGGAGCATCCTCTTTTAAAATATCATTTAATACCAAACAACCAATGATATCATCATTTACTTTTATAAATATATTGGTACCTATTGCTTCTTCGTTTTCATAGCCTACAAAATCTCTATTTCCTATTTTTACCGTTTTATCGTCTAAATGATACATAATCCCTTTTCCTGCAATCTCTGTAAACTCTTTTACTTTTGTTACATCTACTGTTTTACCATATTGTTTAATAATACATTTTGCTATAGGATGATTCGAAAAATTTTCTCCCCAAGCTGCCATTTCTAGCACTTGTTCTTTTGTATAATCGGAATGATATACTTTTATTGTTTCAATACCAAATTCTCCCTTAGTTAATGTACCTGTCTTATCAAAAATAATTGTTTTTACCTCTTGAAGTGCATCCAGAAAATTGCTACCTTTTATTAATATTCCTGCTTTGGAAGCTCTTCCTATTCCAGAAAAGTAACTAAGAGGAACAGAAATGGCAATAGCACAAGGACAAGATACTACTAAAAATATTAATGCCCTATAAATGCTTTCTTGATATGTTAAAGAAGAAATAAGAGGTAATACTATCGCCACTACAACTGCCAATCCAATAACAATAGGTGTATATATTTTGGCACCTTTACTCACAATTGTTTCTGTTTTGGCTTTTTTATCAGTTGCATTTTCTACTAATGCCAAAATTTTATGAACTGTACTATTTTCATATTTTTCTATTACTTTCACTTCTATAATACCATCTTCATTAATACTTCCTGACAAAACTTTTTCACCTATATGCACTTTTTTTAATTTACTCTCACCCGTAAGTGATGCCACATTCAACGAAGCTTCTCCTTTGACAACAATGCCATCTAATGGAATCTTTTCACCTTTCTTTATAACAACAATATCATCTATATTTACTTCAGATGGTATTACCTTTTTTATTTCTTCTTTTATCTTTATATTAGCATATTCTGGTCTAATATCCATTAGATTTGCAATTGACTTTCTCGTGTGATGAATAGCTTTCTCTTCTAAGATTTTTCCTATCTCATATAATAAAATTACCATGATTCCTTCTATTCTTTCTCCTATTAAAAAAGCCCCTATACAAGAAATAGTTATCAAAAGATTTTCATCAATTGTTTTTTTCATAATCAACTTTATCGCATTTTGCATTGTTCTTGCTAATAAAGTACCATATGCCATTAACATAAATATCATTTGCCATTGGGAAGATAATTGCTTATAAAAACTTAAAAAGACAAAAATAACGCCTATGAATAGTCTTATAAAACGACTATAACTATTTTTCTCTTCTGCTATTCTTTCTTTGTTTTGAACATCTAAAACCTCAACTTCTGGTTCTAATGCTGCTATCACCTTTACAATGTCTGGTTTTATATTGTCTAAATCTGATTCTAATGATAATCTTAATGTATTAAAATTAACAATAACATTTTTGTAATGCTCATTTTCTGATAACTTATTTTGAATTTTCATAGCACAATTCGCACAATCTAAATCTTTTAGGATATACTCATACTTCTTCAACATGCTCACGTCCTTTCTCAAAAATTTGCCTTACATGATCATCATCTAATGCATAATATACTACCTTTCCCTCTTTTCGATACTTTACCAATTTGGCTTGTTTTAGCACTCTTAATTGATGCGATATAGCAGAAGGCGTCGAATTTGTAATACATGCAATATCACATACACACAACTCTTCCTCTAATAAAGCACAAATAATTTTCATTCTTGTAGAGTCTCCAAATACTTTAAATAGTTCAGCAACGTCAAAAATTGTTTCATCATTCGGTAGTGTTCTCTTTACTTTTTCTACTTTTTTTTCATCAATAGAATTGACTTCACAATTTAATAATTCTTCCATGTGAACGGTATCTCCTTTCAATATATGAATATATGTTCATATATTCATTATATGCTTTCATTTATTTTCTGTCAATATTTTTTTGAAATAAAATACTTTTTTATACATAAAAAAAGATTTTAGCAATCATTGTACTAAAATCTTTTTCTTTGTTAAAATACTAGTTTTTCTTGAATATAATCTTTTATTTCTTCTACTTTCATTCTAACTTGCTTCATGGTATCTCTATCTCTTACTGTCACACAACCATCCTCTAATGTTTCAAAATCAATGGTAACACAAAATGGGGTACCAATTTCATCTTCTCTTCTATAACGTTTACCAATCGAACCAGCTTCATCATAATCACACATAAAATGCTGAGATAAAATTTTATATACTTCTGAGGCTTTATCACTCAATTTTTTAGATAGTGGTAAAATAGCTACTTTATAAGGAGCTAAAGCAGGATGCAAATGAAGTACTACTCTTGTATCTCCTTCTCCCACCTCTTCTTCTTCATAACTATTACAAAGAAAAGCTAATGCTACTCTGTCACAACCAAGTGAAGGTTCTATACAATAAGGAATATATTTTTCATTCGTTTCTGCATCTAAATATGACATATCTTCTTTAGAAAATGCTTGATGTTGCTTTAAATCAAAATCGGTTCTATCTGCAATGCCCCATAATTCTCCCCATCCAAATGGAAATGTAAATTCTATATCTGTTGTGGCATTACTATAATGGGAAAGCTCTGCTTTTTCATGATCACGCAATCGAATATTTTCTTCCTTCATACCAAGATTTAATAACCAATTTTTGCAATAATCTTTCCAAAATGCATGCCACTGTAAATCCGTTCCCGGCTTACAAAAAAATTCTAATTCCATTTGCTCAAATTCTCTTGTTCGAAATGTAAAATTTCCTGGTGTAATTTCATTTCTAAAAGATTTACCTATTTGCGCAATTCCCATTGGTAATTTTCTTCGTGTTGTTCTTAAAACATTTTTAAAATTAACAAATATACCTTGCGCTGTTTCAGGTCTTAAATAAATTTCTGCCTTTGCATCTTCCGTAACCCCCTGATACGTTTTAAACATTAAATTAAACTTTCTAATGGATGTAAAATTTTCTTTTCCACATTCTGGGCAAACAATATGATGTTCTGCCATATAAGAAAGCATTTTCTCATCTGACCACCCATCCACTATTTCTTCACAATGATTTTCATGCATCCACTCTTCAATTAACTTGTCTGCTCTATGACGTGTTTTACATTCTTTACAATCTATTAAAGGATCACTAAAACCTCCAACATGTCCAGAAGCCACCCAAGTTTGTGGATTCATTAATATTGCTGCATCTAAACCTACATTATATTGACACTCTTGTACAAATTTTTTCATCCATGCCTTTTTTATATTATTTTTTAGTTCTACTCCTAATGGACCATAGTCCCATGAATTTGCTAACCCACCATAAATTTCTGATCCTGGATATACATATCCTCTTGCCTTACATAAATTGACAATTTTTTCCATTGACTCTACCATTGTTCAACCTCCTTATATATTATGTTTTAAAAAATGCATACATATACTAGATGAATACTAACAAAAAAGCTTACATCTCTAGCATAACACTAGGGACGCAAGCTCAACTTACGCGGTTCCACCCTAATTGGCAAATACAGATTTTGCCCACTCTATTTTTATGATTGCTCCAAAGTTCCAGAATATAAAGCTTATTATTTGTTTTCCACTATCACAAATTCACTAAAATAAGGCTCATTATATTCTCTCTTTATCTACACAATATATATTTTTTCATGTTCTTATTTTATAACGAAACTATTATAAAGTCAAGTCATTATTTTTTATATTGCATGATCATCATTATTATGTAAACAAAAATTTGATTTATGAAAACCAATGATTCATTTATCAAATTTGTGGAAAATGTGGATAACTCTGTGAATAACTTAAAGTAGTGCTTTTTTCGACATAAATTATACACATGTTTTTTTTATTTTATTTTCTTATCGTATTTATCTATTTTTTATGTGTACTGTATATTTGTTCGTATAATACAATTGAATGCCTTTATTAATGCTATTTTTTGTCGAATTGTCATTTTGGCATTTTTATATAATAGGTACTATTTTATTTTTTTCTTTTCTTTTTAGACTTTTTATGTTATATTTATAAAATATGAAAGGATTTTATAAATATGAAAAATAATCAAAACCAACTACAATATTATATAAAAAATTTTACCCAAAAAATCATCCATCTATTCCATAACATGAAAAATACCATATTCAAGTTGACTCAGAAAACAAAAATAGATGCACTATATCATCAACTCATTCACATAGATCGCAAAATTCTTATAAAGTTATTTGCGCTTATATTATATCCTATTTTGATTTACTTATATATGCAATTTTTTTGTAATGGCAAAATACTTTTTGAAAGTAAGCGCATGCTTTTAAATTTTATCTTTATCTACTTTATTATTGGATTTTTTTATTGTTTTAGTGGTCAATTAAAAATAAGCCTATATCTATCACTCGTTTTTACCTTTACCATAGGACTAATTAATCACTTTATCACAGTCTTCCGAGGAACACCCTTTGTCCCATGGGATATTTTTTCTCTTAATGTGGCATTAACCGTGTTACCAACATTTAAGTTTTCATTAAATAAAAAAGCCATATTGGGTATTATTACTTTTCTTATAGCTTTTTTCTCATTAAGAAAGTTAAAACTTACCAGTTTCCAAAATGGCAAACTAAAGAAAATATATCGATTGGTAGTATTAATTAGTAGTATCTCTTTTACCATATTTTTTCTTACAACTAATATGATATCCTTTTTTGAATTAGATGAAAATTGGGATCCACAAGAGGAATATCACAATAATGGCCTCATTGCAAGTTTATTCAAACAATCACGTAATTTAATTATTTCTACTCCAGAGGGCTATAATATTGATACTATTAAAGCTATCGCTACCAAAATTGATGTGCCAATTGTTGAACATTCTGAAGCATACGAATATCCCAATATCATTGCTATTATGAATGAATCCTTTGCTGATTTATCTGTTATTAATGACTTTTCAACCAATATAAATTACATGCCTTTTTTTAAAAGTTTAAAAAATAATACCGTAAAAGGAAATCTTCATATGTCTATATTTGGTGCAACAACACCTAATAGTGAATGGGAGTTTTTAACTGCCAATTCTATGGCATTCGTACCTAAAAGAACAGTACCTTATCAACAGTATGTTTTAAGAAATTCATACTCTTTAGCAACTATTTTAAAAAGTCAAGGATATACTACTTCTGCCATACATAGTTATTACCCACAAGGATATAACCGCAATTTGGTATATCCAAGACTTGGTTTTGATACATTTTTTCACATAAATACATTAAAAGATTTAGTCACCATTAGAGAATATCCTAGTGACCTAAGTACTTATAAAAATATTATTTCTCTTTATGAAGAAAAAAAAGAGAACGAAAAATTATTTAATTTTACACTCACCATGCAAAACCATGGTAGTTATACAGATGAAACTTTTCCAAGTACGATTATTGCAGAAAATGGGCAGTATCCTAGACTGAATCAATATCTTTCTTTAATAAAAATTGCTGATGAAGCACTAGAATATCTGATTAATTATTTTTCAACACAACAAGAGCCTACCATTATTGTTTTTTTTGGTGATCATCAACCTTATGTTGAAGATGAATTTTATGAAAATCTATTATCAAAATATGAAGATTCAACTGCTAAAGAAGTAGTAGAAAGAAAATACATTACACCGTTTATGATTTGGGCAAACTATGATATTGATGAAGAAGCCTATTCCAATATACAAGATATTAGTGTAAATTACTTATCCTCTTTACTCTTAGATATTGCAAATATTCAAAAAACACCTTATCTTACATTTTTAGATCATCTTCGTAACGAAATTCCTATTATTACTGGGAATGGTTATATGGATAAAACTGGTACTTATCATGACTTTTCAGAAAAAAATACATACTCTGATTTAATAGATACTTACCATTATTTACAATTTAACAATATGTTTGATAATTCTAATAAATTTACTTCTTTATTTGAAGTACCAATGCAAGCATCTAAATAATTTTTTAGCGCATAACTTTTCCTGAAGTTATGCGCCTCACTTTTTCTACTCTCTCCATTAATTCTCTTTTTAGTTTCTGTCAAAGAAAATTCGAGCAGAAACATCATTAGCTTCTTCAGGAGAGACAAGTATGAGATTTTTTTCTATTAACTATGTTTTTAATTTAACATAAATTATTAGGTTTAGCAATACTCTTAATCATTTTTTGGCAATAAATATTATGTAATTTTTCTTATGTTCAAACCTTATAGTTTCCCTTTCATCTATTTTTATAATATCAAAATCAGCTAAATAATTTTTTATATCATTAACATCAAATAATCTCATTAGTTTATCTTTATATTCATAAAAATGATATTCTATTTCTTGAACCTCTTTTTCTATTATCTGTAGTCCTTGAATTGCATTGACACTTCCAACAAATAATCCATTATCTTTTAAAATTCTTTTTATTTCTAATAATAATTTTTTAGTATCTTTGTCAGAAAAATAATGAATAGATAGATTAGCAAAAACCAAATCAAATTCACTATTTTTGAAAGGTAATCTGTCTCTTATATCTAGTTTAATAATATTTTTATTAAACTCTTTAACTTTATTTAAGGCTATTTCTGATATATCTGCTGAAACTACTTCATATCCATATTTTATAAATTGCTTTGAAAATTGCCCAATTCCACATCCTAAATCTAAACATTTTCCTTTTGAATTAAAATAGTTTCTATACTCATCTATCCATAAATCTTCTTCCAAATTTTTATTAATATGTTTAGACCAATATTCATCGTTTTTAAAATAATCCTTTGCACTCATATTTACTAACTCCTACTTTTTGATTATTGTTATAATTTTTTTCATCCTTTTTTGTTTAGTATTCATATTTTTATATTCTATTTTATTTATTAAATTATCTATGCAATTATTTTCTTTTACATTTCTAGGTACTTTACAGTTTTCATTAACCATAAATATCGCTTTATTGTGTATTATAGACATATCTAAATATATGTTTCAATAATCAAAATTTCATTCTTTTATCGCGTTTCATTATTAATACTTAAAAAAGAAGCAAATATAAATTCACTTCTTTTTCATTTTTGATAATACTACAAATTTTACAATTACAACAAAACCGCCGTAGAAGCAATATATGTTGTTCATATTATCACTACATGGCTGGGCTGGCTAGATTCGAACTAGCGCATGCATGAGTCAAAGTCATGTGCCTTACCGCTTGGCTACAGCCCAATATTTAAATAAGTGGGGTGGAAGATGGGACTCGAACCCACGGTCTTCAGTGCCACAAACTGACGCGTTAACCAACTACGCTACATCCACCATATGATAGCGTTTTGCACAACGCTCTTTTATTTTAAATCAAATTTAGGTGTTTGTCAAGATTTTTGCTAAATATTCTTTTAACTTTTCATCACATGTTCATAAAATAAAGTAGTAAACTTTTATTTACTACTTTTATTTACTACTTTTATCTATAATAACTATTATGATCCCTGCTCTTTTGCCCATACAATAATTCTTGCACTAGAATCATCTGTACACGTTTGTAAAGATATTTCCCTTCTTCCTTCTGTATCTCTTTGCATGTAAGAAGCATCATTACCTGTTGTTTGATAAATATTATAAATAACGTATGTTAGTGTTAAACCTGAAGCATCTGTTATTAAAACGGTATCACCATTTACTAATTTTTTATTGTTTGAGAAAAATAAACCATTTCTATAGTTATGTCCATAAATTACTGTATTACCTATTTCGTTAAGTCCAGGTCCATAAGCTATTCCAACAGCCATTTCTAATTCCCTTTTACCAGCCGTTTCAAGAACAGGATATTCAATTCCTGTTTTAGGTATTTTAATGGACCCCATAACTTGATAATCTTCCATATATACCTTTTCTGGCTCATTATTAACAGTTGTTTGATTTGAAGTGGTATTTAATTGATTCATTAAACTATCTATATCTCCATCAGTAGTATTATCATCTGTTGTATTATTTTTTGATAAATTCGACGTATCTCGTTTTACAGTAGTTGATTTTTGAAGTTCGTCTAATACAGATTGTGCATTGGAATTAATTGACTTTCTATTCATTAAATCGTATGCAAAATATCCAATGATTCCTAATATTGCAACTATTAAAACAATTAAAAACATTGTTAATATATTACTATATTTATTATCAAACATAATTTTTTCTCCCATCTATTATCAATTTATTTTCCACAAGTCCATTATATCATATCTGTATTATTTTTTCAAATTGAATTCGTTTTTATATCTTTCCAAATCATTCCAATATTGCTTTTATTCTTCTAACACCTGCTGATGATGCTTCTTCTTTTTTTATTTTAAAATGTCCTAACTCTCCTGTTTTTGCAACATGCGGTCCTCCACAAAACTCCAATGAAACATCTCCTATTTTATATATTGTTACTATATCGCCATACTTTTCAATAAACATCGCTTCTGCCCCTAATGTTAAAGCTTCTTCTTTTGGCATCTCAAATTTTTCTACTGGAATATCCATTGCAATATACGCATTAACTAGTGCCTCCACCTTTTGTTTTTCTTCCTCTGTCATTTTTGCACCATGAGAAAAATCAAATCTTAATCGTTCCGCTGTAATATTGCTTCCTTTCTGATGAACATGTTCTCCTAAAACTTGTTTTAACGCAGCATTAAGAAGATGGGTTGCTGTATGATATTTGGTTTCCATTTCACCAGTAGATGCTAAACCACCCTTAAATTTAACCTCGCTTCCTTGTCTAGATTTATCTTGATGCTCTTTAAATAGTTGCTCAAATTGTTTTGTATCCACTTCCATTCCTTGCTCTTTGGCAAGTTCTTCAGTCATCTCTTTTGGAAAACCATACGTTTCGTATAAATTAAATACGGTTTTTCCTTCTATCATATTTTTTCCGCTTGCTCTTAATTTTTTAACCTCTTTTTCAAATTCTCTTTCTCCATTTTGTAATGTCCTTATAAATTTATCTTTTTCTTGTATGATAACCTGTTTTATAATACCCCTATTTGCGTTCAATTCAGGATACATTTCTATTAGAGCATTCATTGATATATCAATAATATCTGCTAAGGTATCTAAAGAGATTCCTAGTTTATTCATATGCCTAATCGCTCTACGTAATAATCTTCTTAATATATAACCTCTATCTACATTACTTGGTCTACCACCATCTTGAATAATCATAATGCTAGAACGTAAATGCTCTGCAATAATTCTTCTACTTTCAATAAAATCATATTTTTGTAGTACTTCTAATTTTTCCATTATTGGTGCAAAAATTTCAATTTCAAAGGGTGTTTCTTTTCCCTGAAGAAGCATTGCCATTCTTTCCAAACCTAAACCTGTATCAACATTTCTTTGTTTTAATTTCGTGTACTTTCCTTCTTTATCTTTATAAAATTCCATAAATACATTATTCCAAATTTCAACATATTTACCACAATTACAAGATGGTTGACATGTTTCAGAACATTTGGGCTTACCTGTATCATAAAATATCTCTGTATCTGGACCACATGGACCTTCTTCTCCCGCTATCCACCAATTATCCTCTTTTCCATAAAAATAAATTCTGTCTTCTGGAATTCCTACGTTTCTCCAACATGTAAAAGATACTGTATCTTTTTGGCAATCTTCATCTCCTGCAAAACACGTTACAGATATCTTCTCATTCGGAATGCCTAATTCTTTTGTTAAAAATTCATAACTCATCGCAATAGATTCTTCTTTAAAATAATCTCCTAAAGACCAATTTCCAAGCATTTCAAAATACGTTAAATGGCGATTATCGCCAACCTCATCTATATCATTTGTTCTGATACATTTTTGATAATCTGTTAGCCTCGTTCCTGCAGGATGTTTTTGCCCTAAAAGATATGGCACTAATGGATGCATCCCTGCAGTAGTAAACAATACAGAGGGATCATTTTCTGGAATAACTGGTGCTGATGGAATAATTGTATGTCCATGCTTTTCAAAAAATCTTAAATATTTATTTCTTATTTCAATAGCTTTCATATTTGTTTTCCTCTTAAATATATTTATAATTTTTGTTTATGTTTCTTTTTAAGTAACATTTCATAGAAGTATACTTTTAAATTATATTACAACTATATTTATATTTCAAGTATTTTATGTAAAATATAAAATGCATTTTGTAAATTTTGCAGAATACCGATATAATATCATGAATCTTATCTTAAATAACGTTTTCTTTTTAAAAACAAATAAAATGATGTTATTGATATTATAACATCATTTTATACATCTTGTCTCTCTATTTCTAGATTTCTAGATGATTCCCTAAAAAACCTGCTGCAGATTGTGCCACTTTATCTTCTGCTTCTCCCATTTTTTGATTAGGTTCTTTTGACAGTAATATGACACTACCAATAACATCACCATCTGAAATAATAGGATATATTACTTGCCCATTATAAATTCTTTCTCTTCCTTCATTTTGTGTAATGGGAATTGCAATTTCATTATTTTCTTTACTCTTAAAGACTTCTTTATTTTCAATCACTTCTTCTAATTCTTTGCTTAAATTTTTCTCTAAAAATTCTTTTTTTGAACCTCCAGAAACTGCAATAACAGTATCTTTATCGGTAATACAAGTGATATGTCCTGTTGTTTTAGCAATCGTTTCAGCATAACTACTTGCAAATTCTGTTAATTCTCCTATGGGTGAATATTTTTTTAAAATAATTTCTCCCTCTTTATCAGTAAAAATCTCTAATGGATCTCCTTCTTTAATTCTGTGTACTTTTCTAATTTCTTTTGGAATAACCACTCTTCCTAAATCATCTATTCTTCTTACAACACCTGTTGCTTTCATAATTTCCTCCTTTTTGTGTATTTTTAATCATTTTCATAATCTAATTTTTAGATTAATTACAATTTCTTTGTTTTATAATGTTATTATGACAAAAAAGGAAAAAATTATACATTTTTTAAAATTTTTATTTTTTTTATATCATTTTAGGTAGGATGCCTTTTATTTTTCATTTTTACGTTTACTACTTACTCATTATTTCTTTATCTTTACCTAACACTTGTAATAATAAACTCATACGAATAGGAACACCATTATACGCTTGTTCAAAATATAAAGCCCTTGGATCGTTGTCTATATCACTAGAAATTTCATCTACTCTTGGTAATGGATGTAGCACCATTGTATGTTGTGAAAATTTATTTAATACTTGTTTATTAATAATATACTCTTCTTTTCCAAAATCTCCCTCAAATCTTTCTGACTGTATTCTTGTATGATACAATACATCTATATCTTTAGGAATCTCATCAAAGCTATGACATACTTTATAATCAATATTATTTTCTTTTAACATGTTAACATATTTCTGAGGTAATGCAAAAGCATTTTTACTTAATCCATACACTTCTATATTATCATACAAACATAATAATCCTAGCAATGAATGTATGGTTCTACCATATAATAAGTCTCCTAAAATAGCCACTTTACACCCATCAATTTTTCCTCTCTTTTCTCTTATTGTGTATACATCTAATAAGGCCTGTGTTGGATGTTCTCCTTTTCCACTTCCTGCATTTAAGATTGGTATATTTGATACACTTGCCGCTACTTGTGCCGCATCATCAGCAGAATGCCTCATAACTATAGCATCCGCATATCCATTTAATATTCGAATCGTGTCTTTTAACGTTTCTCCTTTTGTTGTGGAAGAATTGATACCTGCATTTTCTGTCACTATTATTTTTCCGCCTAATCTTAAAATAGCTGATTGAAAAGACATTCTAGTTCTTGTACTAGGCTCAAAAAACATAACAGCAATAATATTATCTTGTAGTGCATTTTTATACTTTTGTGGATTATTTTTTACATCATCTGTTAATATAAATAACTCTTCTAAACTCTTTCTTGTATATTGTTGACAACTTATTATGTGCATCATCTATTCGTACCTCCCAAATACATTTTATTCTATTTTTCTACAATATTATTTATATCATATAACCTAATTGAAATCAACAAATTTCCTTACATAAAATACACTTACCTACATTCCATGTTTTGAAGTATCATAAAAGAAACAATCCTTTTGGAATTGTTTCTTTTTATTTGGGGATTTTATTAAAATTTCGTTTTTCTTAAACGCTTAATATTCATAAATCATGGCATCGCCCCTTTCCCTCTATATTCATATTCTCATTCTATATATTTTTTCTTAAATCAAGCTTAAATTTCTGTAACTATTTTGTGATGCATTTATTAAGATTTTATGAATATGGGAAAATTCTTGATATTACTCTTCTTTATATAGTTTTTTTAATAATGCAATCTCTTTTGCATATCCTTCTAATGTATTAGGTGTTTCCAAAAAGAAAGGTAAATTTTTTAAACTAGGATGATTGATAATACGGGCAAAAGCTTCTGTACCTATTGTTCCCTCTCCTATTTTTTGATGTCTATCTTTATGTGCGCCAATAATATTCATGCTATCGTTAATATGAATTGCTTTTAATTTATCTAGTCCTATGATTGTATCAAATTTTTGCAAAACACCATCTAAATCATGAATGATATCATATCCTGCATCGTTCACATGGCATGTATCCAAACATACCCCTAATTTTTCTTTTAAATTAACCCCTTCTATAATCTGTTTTAATTCTTCAAAGTTTCTACCAATTTCTGAACCTTTTCCTGCCATTGTTTCTAATAAAACCGTAGTTGTTTGCTCTTGAGTTAATACCTCATTTAGAATTTCTATAATATTTTTTATTCCAACTTCTACACCTTGTCCCACATGACTTCCTGGATGAAAATTATATAAGTTATTTGGTGTATATTCCAATCTTTTTAAATCATCTTTCATTGTATTTTTAGCAAATTCTCGAATACTTTTATCTGCTGAAGCACAATTTAATGTATAAGGTGCATGTGCTAAAATAATATGAATATCATACGTTCTTGCCCTTTCTAAAAATTTTTGTATATCCTGCTCATCGATTTCTTTTGCTTTTCCTCCTCTTGGATTTCTCGTAAAAAACTGAAACGTATTAGCACCTATCAATTTACTCTCTTCTGCCATATGTGTATATCCTTTTGCAGCTGATAAATGACATCCTATTGTTAACATTGTACTTTCCCCATATACCATAATATTTAGGTTTTTAAAAGGATATTCCTATAAACCTATTGTATTTAATCATTCATTCATGTTTATTTTTTCTTCTTTATTAAATATACCAAAAATAGAATTTTTATATAAATTGATAATTGTATCTAAATCATTAGCAAATTCTTTTAACATAACAATTTTTATACCAATATCTTTTCCCTGACAATAATCTTCTAATGTTTGTTTTAACTTTTTCATAAATGGAAGTTCTGGTTCTAATTCATCTTTATGTTTTCTTGCTCTATCGATTAACATTTCTTTAATCATCACAATATCTTCATTACTGGCACAAGTAATTCTTTGAAACATTTGATATGCATCATAATAATTTAATATTGGCTTATCCATACATTCATTAGCAAATTTATCATAAAATAATTCCATTTTCATTGGAATACATTTAAAAATATCTTCTGCCTGTTTGCGATACATTTCTTCCTCTAATTCTCTATTTAATTCATGAAAATGTTGCAAAATATCATTCATATCCTCACCAACATCAATACCAATTCTAGATAATTCCTCATCAATATTATTGCAAAATTCTGATGTTTTGGCCGATAAATCCATTCCTTCAAGAAAAATAGATTTTACAGTTTGCATGTCATATGCAATTAGTCCCCTTCTAGAAAAATAACTAAAATAAGCAAACAATTTAACAGTTTCTATTAACTTTAATTCTCCTTTTTTGATATTTTCTATAACTTCTTCTATGATACCAGGAAATTGATCATCAGAAATTTTCCAGTATTCTTCTGTTAATAATCGTTTATAGCCTGGTAACTTTTCTGTATCAATCGTTTTTATAATCATTTCCATATCTTTTTTAAAAGCTCTCATATCAAATATTCTTGTTCTAACATATATTTCAATGAATTTAAAAAAACGATAATCTGATTTGAAATTAAAGTAATAGTTATTATCAAATTCTTTAATATAAAATTGCCTATTATCCATTAAAACTCTAGATGATACCAAAATTGCTTTATATTCTTCATTACTATTAATATTAACAAATTTATCTTTTGTAATTTTACCTGCTTTAATTTCAAATGATACAGCAATTGTAAAAATTAACATAGTCTGTAAGACTCTTAAATTTGTATTAGGGTAAAATTTATTTACATTTTCAAATACTTTTTTAAAATCATTTAATGCATGTTTTAAAATTCTTAAATTTCTTGTTCCAGATTTAATAAATGTATTTGTAATTAAATTAGTATGTTCTCTTAAAAATCGAATCAAATCTGGATTAGATTCATAACGCATTAAAAGTCCATTAATAATATAATTAAATTTCGGCGCATATTCAAATGTTTCTCCAATTAACTTTTCTTTAATTCTTTCATAATCATTTGCTTTATCAAAAACATATTCTATTTTTTCACGAATTTTTTCTACCATTGGTTTATCTGCTTTTAAAAGACCTCCTTCTTTATCAAGCAAATACGTAGCAATAAATGTCTTCATTTCTAAATTTGTACTTTTTAATTTGGTAGATAACTCTTTTTCATTACAAATAATAATGGTTTTAATATGATCATGTTCCACAAAATTGTTAATATATCCTAAAATATCTATAACATCAACATTCGCTCTTTCCAAGTCATCAAAACATAAAACTTTATCTTCTGTTGCAAAGAAACTAGCATAATCCACTTTATCTCCATTCTGTGTAACACCAAAGAAATGTGCCATATCCAAGCCAGTTTTAGCATATTCCGGGATTGATGTTTTGTCGTGTGTTTCCATATATTTCTTCATATTTTTATCCATTAATTGGGTTGTTTCAATAAAAATCTTTTTACTGATATCTTCCAAATTAGAAATACCATACAAGGACATATATATAGTAGTATATTTTCTACCATTTAATTGAAGAGATTCTATTTTATTTTTAATTTTATGATTCCAAAAATATGTTTTTCCACTTCCCCATTCACCATTAATCATAATAGCGTAATCTGTATAATCTGCTCTTACATAATCTAAAATACTTTCTACTAAATCTTCCATGTCTTTCCCCTTTTTTAGTTAATTTGATTGTTTATTCTAGTAAAATGGTACCCATACCTTTTTATATGATGTTTTAACTGTTATTAGTCTTTTGCTATTACAAACACCAATACTTCTTGCACCCCATTTTCCTTTAATATTCTTGCTATTTCATTTACTGTTGCACCCGTAGTATAGATATCATCAAACAAAATCAGTCTTTTATGATTTAAATTATACATAGTATTAACAGAAAATGCATTTTTTATATTTTGCTTTCTCTCTTTTTTAGAAAGCGTACTCTGTGTTTTTGTATGTTTTATTTTGGTAATACAATCTAAATAAATTGGTATTTTCAATGTTTTAGCAACTTCTGTAGCTACTAATTCTGTTTGGTTATAACCTCTTTGTTTTTTCTTTTTCTGATACATGGGCACTGGTATGATTATATCATAAAAAGACAAAATTTCACAACATTTTTTATGACTTAAAATTATTTTTGAAAATAAATGATATAAATAGGATTGGTCTTGAAATTTATATCGCAATATAACTTTTCGAATTAAAGATTGATATTCAAATACATATAATATTTTATCAAAATAAATATGAGCGTTCTGGGGATTTTTGTTAGAATAGATATAGTAAAATTTTTCTAATCTTTTTATTTTTTCTTCGCATGTTTGGCACAGCCAATTTGTATTTCGTTTTCCACATATACCACATACTGGTGGAAATAATAAATTTAAAATATCACCTATCATTTTATGTTTTTCATCACATTCCTTTTTGCATTTTAAAAAAAATAGAGGAAATATATTAGTATTCCACTTTTATATTTCCCCCATATGATACCTATAAAACTTTTATTGTAAACTTGCTAACCTTTCTTTCACTGCAACAAGCATTTGTTTATAATTCTTCAATTTTTCTTTCTCTTCGTTAATTTTAGCTTCTGGTGCTTTACTCATAAAACCTGTGTTTGAAAGCATTTTTTCTCCTCTTTCCACTTCCGTTTCTAATTTTTTCTTTTCTCCTTCTAGTCTTTGTATTTCTTCTTGAATGTCTACTAATTCTTCAAACGGGATAAATACTTTTAAATCATCTACCACAATAGAGATAGCATTATTAGGTATTGCCTTCTCCTCTTTTATAATAACAATTTCATTAGCAAATCCTAATTTTTTTAAAAAGATTTCAGATTCTTTGATTGCACTCTCCATGGTACTGGTTACTATGAATAATTTAGATTTTCTAGAAGGATGTACATTCATTTTTGTTCTTACATTTCTAATTTCAATGATTAATTTTTTCAACTTTTCTATAATCATTTCTTCTTTATCAAATACAAACGTTTCCCTTAAGTCTGGCCATTTACTTATCATGATATCTTGTGTTCCAAAACAAATTAATTTTGCATAAATTTCAGATGTTATAAATGGCATAAAAGGATGTAATAACTTTAAAGAAGAACCAAATACATGATTTAAAATATCACTTACTGCTACTTTAACAGACTCATCTTCACTATATAGTCTTGGCTTTACCATTTCAATATACCAATCACAAAATTCATTCCAAATAAAATTATAAATCTTATCTAACGCAATTCCTAAATCATAGTGATCAATATTTTTACTAACTTCAACAACAAGTTTATCAAATTTATTTAAAATCCATTTGTCTTCTATTCTTAATAAATCTGCATGATATGTTTGATCTTTCTCATAAACTTCATAACAAAAAGCTCTTACTTTTTCATCATCTGCTAAAGAGTGCGTAATAAACTTAGCAGCATTCCAAATCTTGTTGGCAAAGTTAGAGGCTTGTTCTAACTTCTCTGGCATGAAACGAATATCATTTCCCATAGTCGTTCCTGAAAGAAGAGAGAATCGTAATGCATCTGCACCATATTCCTCTATTACTTCTAAAGGATCTATTCCATTGCCTAGTGTTTTGGACATCTTTCTTCCTTGATTGTCTCTCACAATGCCATGAACTAAAACATCCTTAAAAGGTACTTCTCCTGTGAATTCTAATCCTTGTGTCATCATTCTTGATATCCAAAATGTAATAATATCAAACCCTGTTACAAGCGTTTGTGTTGGGTAGAAATCCTGATAATCTTCTGCTTGTGTATTTGGCCAACCTAAAGTTGAAAAAGGCCATAAAGCAGAACTAAACCATGTATCTAATGTATCTGGATCTTGATATAATTTGGTACTTTCGCATTTTTCACATTTTTCAGGCTTTTGTTTTCTTACATGAACGTGTCCACATGTTTCACAATAATACACTGGAATTCTATGTCCCCACCATAATTGACGAGAAATACACCAATCTTGTATGTGATCTAACCAATTAAAATACTGTTTTTCATATCTCTGTGGAACAAATCTTGTTTCCCCATTTCTTACACTATCTGCAGCACGTTTTGCTAAATCTTTCATACTTACAAACCATTGTTCTGAAATTTTAGGTTCTATCGTATGTTTACATCTTTCACATTTTGCCACATTGTGTGTATATTCTTCTGTACTAACCAATGCACCTATTTCTTCTAGTTTTTCCACTATTTTCTTTCTTGCCTCTAAGATATCCATACCAGCATACTCTGGCACTAAATTCCCCATTTTAAAATGTTCATCAAATACTTCTATTATTTCTAAATGATGTCTCAATCCTGCTTGATAGTCATTCATATCGTGAGCAGGTGTAATTTTTACACAACCTGTTCCAAATTCCATTTCAACAAATGCATCTGCAATAATAGGAATTTCTTTATTCATAATTGGTAAAATACAAGTTTTTCCTATTAAATCTTGATATCTCTTATCGTCCGGATGTACTGCAACAGCTGTATCTCCAAGCATTGTTTCAGGCCTTGTTGTTGCAACTTCTATATATTCATCTTCTGTTCCTGCTATTTTATAACGAATATGCCATAAATGAGATGCTTCTTCTTTATATTCAACCTCTGCATCAGAAATAGAAGTATTACAACTGGTGCACCAATTAACCATTCTTTTACCTTTATAAATTAAGCCTTTATTGTATAATTGGATAAACTGCTCTAAAACAGCATCTGACATTCCTTCATCTAATGTAAATCTATTTCTTTCCCAATCACAAGAACATCCTAATTTTCTTTGTTGTTTTTGTATCATGCCACCATACTCTTTTGTCCATGCCCAAGCTTCTTCTAAGAATTTATCTCTTCCTAATTCTTGTTTTGTTTTTCCCTCTTTTTTCAATTTTTGAACAACCTTCATTTCTGTGGAAATAGACGCATGATCTGTTCCAGGAAGCCATAAAGTTCTATATCCCTTCATTCTTTTGTAACGAATTAAAATATCTTGCAAAGTGTCATCTAATGCATGTCCCATATGTAGTTTACCGGTTACATTAGGAGGAGGCATCATAATACAATAAGCCTCTTTTGTTTTATCAGAAGATGGTTTAAAATATCCTTTTTCTTCCCATTCTTGATATAATCTATCTTCAAAATCTTTGGGACTAAATGTATCATTTAATTTATGATTTTCACACATGTTTTTTCTCCTTATTTATATTCACATTATTCATCTATATTTTGTAAATTTTCTATGATAATTTCTATAATTTCTATAGGAATTACGAATAAATCATAATATTTTCTTATAACTTCTTTATCTAAAGCGTCTTTCAATTTTGGTGGTTCAAATGCTTCACCACAATTATGACGAAAATATAACATTTGATTCTCTATTTTAAATTCCAAAAAGCCTTTATTATATTGCTTTATTTGTACTAATTTTTCTATTATATCTGGTGTAAGAATTTGCATAGCAATTATTTTATTGTCAGCAAAACAATCATAATATTGCTCAAATTCAGAAGAATCCACTTCAATTCTATTGCCCGTCAGTTTTTTCATAATAGAATTATAGGTAATATGAATCGTCGTCTTTATGTTTTTTGGCAATGTAACCATGCCGTAGGTTCCTCTAAAAGTCTCTCTTCTTGTTGTAGAATCAGAACCATCAGCATTCTTGTTTATTTCAATTTCCCCTGTTACAATTTGTGACATCTGAAACTTTATATTTTCCTGAATCAATCCTTGTATTTTATCTTCTGAATGAAATTCTGTAAATATCGTATCAAATCCAGACATTTTATACTCTTGTCTTGTCACACCTGTTTGAGCTAAAAAATTTAGGTTTTTTGAATACAATTTTACCATTTCTGCTATAACATATTCTTTATAAATTCTTTTAAATTGTACCGAGTCATATACATATAAAATCAGTAACAAAAGTAATATAATTGCTATAATGCCAAGCAAAATAATAGGTTCTATCCTCATCATATAAGCTATAACACTACATAAAATTCCCACTGCCATTGCTAAAAAGAACTTTTTATTTTGATCTTTTTTTCTTATATCTAGCAGCGATTTACTATTCTGATAAATGATTTCATAAATATCATCAAAACTTTTTTTCTTTTCTTTATTCAATATACTCTCCTATTCATCTAAAGATATATTATCTTTTTTATATTCCTCTATTTCAAATAATGTTTCTTCTTGAAATCCAAATATTTTAGCAAATATATTATTGGGAAAAGTAGAAATAGTTGTATTATATAATGTAACATCTCCATTATAAATTCTTCTAGCAGCTTGTAATTGGTTCTCCAACTTTACTAATGTTTTTTGTAGATCTAAAAAATGTTTACTGGCTTTTAAGTCTGGCATATTTTCAGCAACAGCTAACAATCCGTTACACTTTGCATTTAATAATGCTCCTTTTTTTAAATCTTTTACTGTATCTACATTATATATTTCCCTTAGTTTTATTATTTGAGAATACACTTTTTCTTCATACTGAACATATCCCTTAACAGTTGCAACTAAATTGGGGATAAGATCAAAGCGCTGATTTAAATAAACTTCTATACTTGATTTTGACTGCTTTATTTTATTTTTCAATCTGATAAACGTATTGCATTCATAAATGAAGTATATAACAATTAAGATAAGTATAATTACAAAAATGCTCATATATTACCTCTTTCATTTTATCTATATCATTAAACACATTTATTTTTTCTTATATTATACTATTTTCTTTATTTTTTCAAGTCTTTTTAAAATTTACTGCATGACTAACTGCAAACTTTATTAATGCAATAAGTATGCTTTCTTCTATAAGATAAAAAAACGCTAAAATATACCAATTTTCATTTTTTAATTGGTATACTTTAACGTTAGTTTCCCTTTTTACGCATTATACGTTGCGAACAACTAAAATGGTTAATACTGCTATAGATAATATTAATAAAGGAACCGTCCATAGTTTTACTAATGGCACATTATTCTTCAATGATTGGTAACTACTTGGATTTTTCTTTAAACATGAAAATATAGTAGAGTCCATAACAAGTACACATAAAGCTGAAAATAATGTCATTCCAAAATTCATTTTCGTAGTTGCTGAAACGATATATAATATCTGAAAAGATAATACAGAACTTAATAAATCATACCATAAAAATGTATTTTTTACTTTTTTTACTTCTACCCCTTCTGCAACCGCTACTTCATTAAACACTTCTTGTACACTTTTACTCATTTTTATTCTCCTTTTCTTTCGTTATTTTCACTTATATTGTACTGTATGTTTTATTATTTTGCAAGTATTTTTTTATAACACTTTAAAATTTTATTTTATCACTTTCTTTTCTTAAAACAATAAAATTCTAATGCATTTCCACTGTTCCAATAATAGATTGTATTTCTTCTATATTATGCTTTTTCATATAATTTTCTATGCCTTCAATTGTTTTAATACTCGTTTCAGGATCAGCAAAATTACCTGCCCCTATAGAAACAGCCGTAGCACCAGCTAACATATATTCAATAGCATCATCACCATTCATAATACCACCCATTCCTAAAATAGGAATATGAATTGCTTGCGCCATTTGATAAACCATTCTAACACCTATAGAACGAATACCCGGTCCAGAAAAACCTCCTGTATTGTTTGCTAATACAGGTTTTCTCGTATCAATATCAATTTTCATTCCCAATAATGTATTAATACCAGATACACCATCTGCACCTGCATCCTCTGCACCCTTTGCTGGCAATGTAATATCAGTTACATTTGGTGTTAACTTTACAATTAAGGGCTTTTCTGTTAATACTTTTCTAACAGCACTGGTTACTTCTTTTACACCTTCATATGTTGTTCCAAAAGCCAAACAGCCCGCTTTTACATTAGGACAAGAAAGATTTAATTCTACACCATCAATATCTAACGTATTTAAAATCTTGCATAATTCCACATAATCTTCTATTGTACTACCACAGGCATTAACAATAATTTTGGTATCGAATTTTCTAAGCCATGGTAAATCATGTTCCGCAAAATACTCCACTCCTGGGTTTTGAAGGCCTATGCTATTTAGCATACCACCTGGTACTTCACAAATTCTAGGAGAAGGATTTCCTGGTCTTAACTTTAAAGAAGTTCCCTTTGTAATAATACCTCCTAGTCGATTTAAATCAATAAACTGATCATATTCTCTACCATAACCAAACGTACCAGATGCAACAGTAACTGGATTTTTCATTTTAATTCCACATAAATTTACTTCTGTATTCATATGTTTACTCCTTTTCTAAATTTCTACTTCATTAGCATAAAATACGGGGCCCTCTTTACAAACATGTCCATATCTTGGTTCTGCTCCAGAAATAACCTTTACAGCACAACCTAAACAAGCACCTATACCACATCCCATTCTTTCTTCTAAAGAAATTTGACATAGTATATTTTCCTCTACTGCCAACTTCTGCACTGCCTTTAACATAGGAAGTGGACCACAGGCAAATATGATATCTGGCTTTTCTTGTTTGCAATCTTCTTTTAGAAAATCAATTGCAAATCCTTTATTTTTATAAGAGCCATCATCTGTTGTAATAACCAGCTTATTAGAAACTTGTTCAAATTCTTTTTCTAAAGTTACTAAATTTTTATTCCTAAATCCCATATACATTGTAATATCTGACTTTCCCTGTAATTCTTTTGCCAATTCATACAAAGGATAGGTTCCAATGCCACCACCTATAATAGCAACCTTTTTATATGCTTTTACATCAAAATTTCCATAGCCTAATGGTCCCATAATATCTATTTTAGTGCCCTCCTCCATGTTGGACAAAAGCTGTGTTCCTCTTCCTTTTACTTGAAATATAAATTCTACAACACCTGTTTCTCGATAAATATTATAAATACTAATTGGTCTTCTTAAAAAGGGTTCTCCTGTTTCAGAAACCTTAATTTCTAAAAATTGTCCTGCTTTTGCCGTTTGTGCAATTTGTGGTGCTTTTACTGAAAATTTGTAAATACCCTCAATAATCTTTTCTTTCATGATTAACTCTGCTAAAACTTTAACTGGCATTTTTTCCTCCTTTTTCTTTTAGGACATTTCTATCCTTTTATTCATATACCTTAAAATAAAACTTATTTTAAAAAAATTTTACACGATAAGATGCTTCAAAATTTTCATCTGGCTGTAATGTAATAAAACTTTCTTTTTCTTCAAAAACTCCGTTTGCATTTACGGTGTCTGCTGTACTAAACCATGGTTCAATACAAACAAATGGTGCTCCTGGTTTAGACCAAATTGCTAGGTATGGAAATTTTTCAAATGTAAATGCTAAAATAGTTTTTGATTCTGTTTTTAAATACACTTTTTTAGATGTAATATGTTTCATAATAATAGCATCTTTATCAAATGTCTTTTTATCTAAAAAAATTCTATTTTCTTTTATAAATTTACTTGATTTTTCTGGCTTTTCTTTTATTAAACCATTTTCTAACTGATAAACTTCTATATGTTCTTCTATATCTTCAAATTCTATTCTATACTTACCACTCGCATAATCACAACAAAATGCTGGATGTCCTCCTATGCCAAACACCATTGTTTTGGTATCTTTATTACAAACTTTATAGTTCGTTATAACTTCATTGCCTTTTACCTTATAGGTAATATATAATTCAAATTGAAATGGAAACTTCTTTAATGTCTCTGCATTTGATTTTAAAACATAAGCATTTTCTCCTATGGTTTCAAATTTCATGTCTCTTGCAAAACCATGTTGTTCGATTTCATAAGTTTTTCCCGCTATTACTGTTTTCCCATTTTTTAATTTTCCCACTATAGGAAATAATACTGGCGCATGTCTATTCCAAAAAGATTCACCATCATGTATCTTTTCAACCCCATCTAATTTCGCAGAAATTAGTTCTGCTCCCTGGTTTACTGTTTTAATTTTAATCATCCAAACTCTCCTTTGTCATTATTATGATATTATTCGATGGTTTATTTACTATAGTATGTATGATTTATTTAATATTTTAGTGATTTTGAATTGCATGATTTAGTTCATCTCTCATACGAATTGCTTCTGCACGAGTCGCTTCTGCATATTGCTTATCGGTGTAAATATTCTTCCATCTATCTGATGTATAGGCACACATTAAACTCCTAGAAGCATTCACAATAGCACCTAAACCGTCTTTAAAGCCAAGTGCCACGTCCTCTGCTTTTCCTCCTTGTGCTCCATAACCTGGAATTAAGAAATAAGATGCTGGCATAATTTCTCTTAATTCTTTTATTTGAGCAGGATATGTTGCTCCAACAACTGATCCAATACTGCTATAACCATATTCTCCTATTAGCTCCTCTCCCCAAGCATTTACAAGTTCTGCCACTTTTTCATAAACAGTTTTTCCATTTTCTAATTTCAAATCCTGCAATTCCCCTGAAGATTTATTAGAAGTTTTTACAAGAATAAAAATTCCTTTATTATACTTTTTACAATCCTCTATAAAAGGTTTTACACCGTCTATTCCTAAGTATGGATTTACTGTTACAAAATCAATATCGTAAAAACTTTCTTCTTTATTTTCCACTTTTGTTTTTCCTAAGTAAGCATTAGAATATCCAGCTGCAGTGGTTCCAATATCTCCTCTTTTAACATCTGCTATTACAATTAAACCTCTTTCTTTTGCATATCGGCAAGTTTCTTGAAAACATTTCATTCCGTCGATGCCAAACATTTCATAAAAAGCTATCTGAGGTTTTACTGCCGGAATAATATCATAAGTAGCATCAATTAGAGTTTTATTGTATTCTAAAATACCTTTGCAAATACTCTCAGCATCTGTTCCACATTTTGATTTAATACATTCTGGTAACTTTTCATATCTTGGATCTAATCCCATTACTGTAGGGTTATTGGTTCCTTTAATTTTGTCAATTAGTAAATCAATTGCATTTTTCATATTTTCCTCCTTCTTCATAAACGATTTTACCTGATACAATAGTATATTTCACTTTACCTGTTAATGTTTTACCAATCCAAGGTGTATTTTTAGACTTTGAAACAATCATTTCTTTTGTATAAATATATGACTCATTTGGATTAAATATAGTTAAGTCTGCTATCTTACCTTCAGCTATTTGTCCTCTATCAATTCCTAAAATTTTTGAAGGATTATAAGACATTAATCTTACCATATCTAAATAGGTTATATGTTTTGGAACTATTAAATTGGTTATAGTCGCTGCTAATGCTGTTTCAAAACCAATAATACCATTTGGTGCTTTTGCCAATCCAGCAGCCTTTTCTTCTTCTGTATGTGGTGCATGATCCGTAATAATTGCATCAATTGTTCCATCTTTCAAGCCTTCAATAATAGCTTGCTTGTCCTTTTCTTCTCTTAATGGTGGATTCATTTTAGCATTAACACCAGATGTTTTTACTTCTTCTACTGTAAAACTATAATAATGTGGACAAGTTTCACAGGTTACTTTAACGCCTCTTTGTTTAGCACTTCTAATTGTTTTTACAGTTGTATCTGTACTAATATGACAAATATGTGTATGTAATTGATTGGTTTCTGCTATAACAACATCTCTTGCAGCCATAATTTGCTCAGCTTCTGGTAAAACACCTTCTACTCCTAATTCGTCTGCAATTTTTCCAGCATTGATTGCACCTGCTGCTACCGATTTTTCTTCACAATGTTCTGATATAAAACTTCCTAATGCATTTGCTTTTATCATTGCTTCACGAATCATTCTCGCATTTTCAACCGGTCTTCCATCATCTGAAAAGCCAATCGCACCTGCTTGTATTAATTCTTCAAAGTTAACAAGTTCTTTTCCCTGTTCCCCTTTGGTAACACTTGCAAAAGGAAGTACATTACAAAGATTAACTCTTTTTGCTTCATCAATTATTTTTTGCAAAACAATAGCGCTATCTGGGGTTGGATTTGTATTTGGCATAGGACAAATAGTAGTAAACCCACCCTTAACAGCGCTTTTTGAACCAGTTTCTATGGTTTCTTTATGTTCTCCCCCTGGCTCTCTTAAATGACAATGCATATCTACCATACCAGGCATAATATATAACCCGCTGCAATCGATTACTTTATCTGGTGATACATCAATATTTTCTGCTATTTTAACAATGATTTCTCCTTCGATAAATATATCTAATTTTTTTTCAGTATTACTAGCATAATCTATGACAGTTCCATTTTTTAATAAAATGTTCATGTTATCCTCCTCTATATATCCTTTTATATATTGAACCTTCTTTTAATTTCCAATTTATTCTATCATTGATATTGAATTTTTTCAATATTAAATACTATATTTTTACAATAAATTTCTCATCTAT
The DNA here is from genome assembly GCA_947626885.1 of uncultured Clostridia bacterium. Lineage (GTDB taxonomy): Bacteria > Bacillota > Clostridia > TANB77 > CAG-508 > Scatovivens. The sequence goes on from CANQTX010000007.1 coordinate 48,631, forward strand.
TATTAGTATAAGTAAGAAAATATCTGAAAATAAAATTCCAAAGTAAAAATTCCAATGATATTTCATTGGAATTTTTACTTTTCATATAGCCTTTAAATGTTGCTATACTGTTATTACTTATTATTCTCTTCCGAGACATATACTCTGCATAATCATACTCAATATGCGCATCAGGCAAGCCTTTTAAAATTTGGTTAGCAACTTCCTGCGTCTCACAATGAAACGTACAGGTTTCAGGACACCCCAGGAAAGCCGTTGAAGCCACAGATACATCCGAAGGCAAATATACATCTTTCAAACTTGAGCAACTCGCAAAACCATAAGCATTAATATATCCGGAATCCTTCTAAAAATACCACGGTTTCTAAATAGTCACAGTCCTCAAATGCAAATCCACCGATGCTACGCAGATTCTCTGGAAATTCAAGTTTCCCAGTAATATTTCTGTCCTTAAAACAAGCATTACCAATCTTTTCTAATTCCGCATTAAAAGTTATCGATTTCAACGAATGGTTTTGATAAAGTCGCGAAGTAAGGCATTGAGTCCCTTCTGGTATGACAGCAACACCATCCGACACAACCACAGGTGAACAAAGCGTTTTACCGATACACATTGTCATATCTATATAAAACACCATCCTCTATTTCATAATAAACATTGTTAGAAACATCTGGCAATTCATTCTTCAAATGAGATCCTAGAAAAGAATCCACTCCTAATAATTCTAATTTCTCAGGAATACTCAGCCTTTCTATAGATGAGTCCAAAAATGAGTGATTTCCTAATTTTTGAAGTCCTGATGGAAGAACTAAACTGTAAAAAGAACTGTATATAAAACAACCTCTTCCGATCTCATTGATAGAAGCTGGTAAACAAATTGTTCCAATAGTCGTCCTACCAAACAACCACATGCCAAGTTTTTCAACACCTGGAGGAATGATTAACACATCACAATCGATATCCAAATCACCACAACGACTGTTTCCCCAGCTCGTCCATGTCGGGTTGTTAGAAGCTCCATTCCTTTCTGAAGAATAACCATAATACTTCCTGCAAGGCAAGACAAGCGGTGCACTCGTTTCCTCCATTTTGTATCCAATTCCTGTTTCATAATATTGTTTACAACTCTCTTTATTAATTCCCAAAGAATCCTCCGTCAAATAACAATAAGATTCTGGAAATTCACGTATATCCTCCTCAGACAACTTATTTCCACTATAATCATAATGAAATAATTTCAAATTCTCAACATCAGCTACTAAGACCTCTCTGGCATTTATTCCAACAGAATACCCTTCTTCTTGAAAATTTCTAGCCATTTCAACAGCTTCGTTAAAATCTGTCATGAAATTATTCATTTGCCATTGTTCTTCCTCTTCTGCTTCTTTATATTTTGTTACTGCATCTTGTGCTCTTGTGATAATTCCATTGTCTCCTAATACTAAACTGATGCTCACACCTGCTAAAATTAACAATACAATGATCGTTACCACTAGTGCTACCAATGTAATACCCTTGTTATTACTTTCACTTTTTATCATCTTCTTTTGTCCTCCTTTTTGTTTTCTTGACTTGTACTTTTTCTTCTTTTTCTTCCTTATCTTTCTCTCTAAATTATTTCCATTTTTTGAAATAGCATTCACTATATTTCTTTTTTTACAAGAATATTCACTTTTTTATGTACACCTGCTATTTCATTAATAGCTAATAATTTATATTTAAATTATACTTTAAGCATATTGCCTTTGCAAGTCTTTTTTACAAAAAGTATATTTTTTTCTATTTACTTAGCGCATTCTTCGTTTTTATTACAATGTTAATACATCATAAAAAACACAATCATTTTCTCTAATCCTTAGAAAATAATTGTGTTTTTTTATGATATATGACTATCTATTTTAACATTTTTATAAAATATAATTAAAATTATATATTTTTTATGATTTCTGCCCCTTTAGTAAATTTCTTTAACTTCTCATATGCCAAATAATTAATGGTACCTAATGGGAAATTGCCATTTTTATCTTTCACACCTGCAGGTACACCTGTTAAAATTTCAATTCCTTCATCAATTGTTTTTACTGCATAAATATGAAATTTTCCTTTTTTTACTGTTTCAATAATTTCATCACTCAAATGTAAGTTTCTTACATTTTGTTTTGGAATAATAACACCCTGCTCATTGTTAAATCCTCGCATTTTACAAATTTGATAAAATCCTTCTATTTTTTCATTCACACCACCAATTGGTTGAATTTCTCCCTTTTGGTTAACAGATCCTGTAACTGCAATAGATTGATTAATTGGTATGCCAGATAAACTAGAAAGTATGGCATAGGCTTCTGTACTTGATGCACTATCTCCATCTACACCACCATATAATTGTTCAAAACAAATACTGGCAGTTAATGATAATGGCATATCTTGTGCAAATAAATTACCTAAATAACCTGTTAAAATTAAAACACCTTTAGAATGAGAAGAGCCTGACATTTCAACTTCTCTTTCTATATTCACAATACCACTTTTTCCCATATACGTACTTGCAGTAATTCTAGCAGGTTTTCCAAAAGAATAGTCACCTATTTTAATAACTGTTAATCCATTAATTTGCCCGATACTATATCCATCTGTATCAATTAACAGTGACTCTTCTTTAATCATTTGTAAATATCTGGTATCATATTTTTTGATTCTTTCAATTCTTTCATCTAACGCTTTTTGTATATATGCTTTGGTTATAATTTTTTGTTTATCAATTTTAGCCCAAACAGACGCTTCTCCTACTATTTCTCCAATTTCACTAAACTGTGTAGAGAGTTTTTCCTTATCCCCTGCCAATTTAGAGGTAAACTCTACCACTTTTGCCATTGCTTCTTTATCTAAATCTAATAATCCTTCCTGTTCGCAGAAACTTCTGACAAATTTACTTAGTCTTTGGATATTTTCCAAACTTTTAGGCGCATCTTCTTCAAATTCCACTTTAATTTTAAATAATTTTCTAAAATCATTATCCATAGATAATAAGGTATGATAAATATTGGCATTTCCAATTAATAATACTTTTAAATTTAATGGAATGGATTCTGGTTTTAGTGCTACCAATAACATACCTGCTCTTTGTTCTGTTGCATTTTCAATACCAATTTCCTTTACCTGCAAAGCTTTCTTAAGCGCTTCATAACAAATCGGATTTGCTAAAATATCTTTTGCTTGAAAAATAATATAACCACCATTTGCTTGGTGTAACAATCCTGGTTTTATCATAGTAAAATCTGTTTTCAAAGAACCATATTGATTTTCATATTCCAATCCACCAAAAATATTGTAGTAAGAGTAATTCGTATCCATAATAACAGGAGCACCTTGCAATTTGCTATTATCTATAAATAAGTTAACTCTATAATTTAGCCAGGGTTCTTTCAATTCTGGTTTTTGTAACATCTGTGGTGTTTGTGGTGTTTTTATATCTGTTTCTGGTGCTAAAAAACAATTAATATTTTTTAATATATCTTTTTTAATATTATCTAAATACGTATTAATTTTTTTATTTCTTTTATAATTTGCTTTTATAGAATTAATATGAACATTAATGGTCATTAATGCTATATTGCTCTGCCACTCATCTATTTTTCTTTCTGCTTCCCTTTCTATGGCTTTTATTTCAGCCAATGCCTGAAATATTTGATCTTGTACAAGAGTAGAACGTTCTTCAAATTCTTTTTTGATACTTTCATCTAAATTATCAAATTCATCCTCTGCTAAGGTTTTCCCATCTAGTACAGGCATCATATATACACCGTTTTCAGTGGATTTTACTTGAAAACCTTGAATCATAGTTTTTTGATTTAACTTTGTTAACAATGCTTCTCTTTTATTTTCGAATTCCTGTTTAATTAATTTTTTTTCTTTTTCAAAATCTTCATTATTAAAAGTTTTTTTGATATCTCTTCTAATGTCTTTGACAAAATTTTCCATGGTTGTTTGAAAAATTTTTCCTTGACCAGCAGGAAAAGAAACAGCTATTGGCTCATTGGGATTCTCAAAATTATAAATATATACCCAATCATTGGGGACTTTTTCTTTTTCTGCTTTTTGTGTTAAAAATTTTTTAGTATACATGGTTTTTCCTACACCCGTAGGACCTTCTAAATATAAATTATATCCTTTTATATCTATTCCAATTCCAAATTCTAACGCTTTTAGGCCTCTTTCTTGTCCATAAATTAAATCTGTTGTATCAACTAATTCCTTTGTGGTTTCAAACTTGAAAGAATTTGGATTACATATATCTTTTAAGTCTTTTGGCATTAGTTCATTATTTTTTCTCATTTGTAATTCCTCCGTACTCAACTTTATTTTGATTTTATATCAAACAAAAAAATAATGCAATTCATTTCTTTAAAAAAATACAATATTTTATAAGAAATTGTCGAAACTTCGTTTTTCTACACGGCTGTTATTTAACCCTAGCTATAATGTCTTTTTCATAATGAAAGCATTATCTCTCCCATAATACTTTTTGCGAATGCCAACTATTTGAAAATGAAATTTTTCATATAAACATTTCGCTGGTATATTGGTTTCATTTACTTCTAAACTTATCTCCTCTTTTCCCATTTGCTTTGCCATTTCTATTAGTTTTCCTAAAAGTAAACTTCCTATTCCTTTTTTTCGTTCCGTTTTTTTAGTAACAATATTCATAATTTGAGCATCATCTGGTGAAAACCATATGCCAGCCAAACCAACAATTTTTTCTTTTTCTTTTGCTATAATATATTGTGAATTTTTATTTTCTAATTCACTTTTTAAAATAGAAGGTGTCCAAAAATCATCAAATGCTTCTTGCCATTCTTCTTTTATAGCTTCATAATCTTCCCACATCATTTTATAGATTGTTATCATTTTTTCCCCTATTCATTTTTTGTTTTTGTCTTTTTGTCTTTCTGCTTGTGATTTTCTTAAATATATTGGTGCTATTGTATCTGCTGTATATAAATTATTTTCTTGATATTTTTGATAACCCAGTTTTCCTACATTTACCGCTGATTGTTTATTATTTTCAGAAAATTTCGCATTAGGAATTACTTGTTTCAAAAGTGTTTGATGTAAAATAGCACCATTTCCCACAAAAATAATATTATGATATGCTTTTACTTTTTCCAAAACAGTATGTATATCATCTGCTAAATATGCTTCTTTTGCCTGATATGTACTGCTAAATATACCACAATAAACTTGATTATTTCTAGCATCTATTAATGATACAATCGTTTCTTTTTCAGAAATTTCTATATTTTTTGCTAATGTTTCTAACGAAGTTACGGATGCTACTGGTACGCATAGCACTTCTGCTATTGGTTTTATACTTGCTATTCCTATTCTAATTCCTGTAAAAGAGCCTGGTCCTACTGAGCAAGCTATTAATTTTATGTTTTTTAGTGCAATGTTATTCTTTTTTAAAATTTTATCTAATAATGGCATTAAATTCTCAGAATGTGTTTTCTCATCTTCTAAATTTAACTCATCTATTACTTCATCATTTTCAAGTAATGCTACAGAACATACTTTACTTGAAGTATCTATTGCTAGTATTTTCATATTTACCCTCCATGATATAACATTTTATACTATTTTTCTATGTTTGTAAACTATAATTTAACGGCAAACGTATTTTATGTTAACATGAGTTACAAAAAAAAGAGCCAGATCTGACTCTTTTTAACTAAAATAATTTTGCATCTCCAAAACAAGTTATTTCTATGTTTCTACTAGATTCATTTACTCTAGTTAAGTGTATTTTTATATAATCTCTCGGTAAAATATCTTCTATTAATTCTCCCCATTCTATGATACAAGCACCTTTTTCAAAATATTCTTCTCCTCCAATAGCAAAAAATTCATCAGCATCTGCCAGTCGATAAACATCAAAATGATAAATATTAATATCTTTTGCATAATATTCATTAATAATTGTAAAAGTAGGACTGGATATTTCATCTTGCAATCCAAAATATGTTAGAATTCCTTCTGTTAATTTTGTTTTACCCGATCCTAACTCACCAGAAAGTACAATAATTGTTCCTTTTTTTAATTGCTTCGCTATTTTCTTTCCTAACATGATAGTCTCTTGTTCTGAATTTGATTGTATCCTCATAATTTCTCCTTTATTGATTCTCTTTCATACTACCACATTTTGTGTATAAATACAAGCTTATCATTCTATCTATTTCTCTATTTTGATATAATATATTTCACAGTATTTTTAATATCACTTATTTTCGATTGTATAAACATATACAAAATGATCTACTATCACGTAAAACTTACCTTCTTTATGTGGTAAAACTTCATAATAAAGCATATTTTTCTGATTTTGTTCTGCTACATCTATTAAATCTTCTAAACTAGCTAATTCCATCAAATGCAACCCCGTTACATTTGGTTCTTTTGTTATGGTAACAATAATCTCTTTATACCATTTTAAAATGTGTTTAATGGCAGTATCATATCGGGTATCTGATGTTTTAGGATGCTTTTTTACATTTATTATTATTATTATTATGCCTAATCCTATTATAATAAAACTTCCTCCTATAATAGGATATATCTTTTCGTTAGCATTCACTTCCGGTTGTATTTCTTGTATTGTTGTTTTCTCATAATTTTCTTTTACTTCTGTTACGGTATTCGTTAATGGAATATCTAGCTCTATTTTATCTTGCACATCTTCTGAAGTCATTTCTAAGTCAGAAAGGTTCCTATGATAAGAAATATTAAAACACACTTTTAAAACCGCATCAATCGCTATGCCATAAGTTTTTTCATAAGAACGTGCTAAATCATTAAAATATGCATAATTTATATTGACCGATTCCTGAATAGAAAAATTGTTTTTATTTAAAATAGTGTCATTTTTATTTTCAGAAAGATAAAATGTTCGATTCCATATCTCTTTATCTTGATTTTCGTTATTTTTTACTGTTCCAATTAAGTTTGCTGTAATGATACCATTATATATAAAATCTATATCACGTTTTCCTTCAAAATCATATTGAAAATTCATCTTGATATAATCAATAGATTGGGCTGCATAATCATTACCAGAAGGAAGAAATTCATCTGTATAAAACGTATTTGGTTTTAAAAAAACCTGATAATCACTACTCTTTTTCAAAGTATAACTATATAATGATGTGACTGTGCTGGTAAAATATAATCCCAATTTTATTACAATAAATCCAATCATTATCATCACAATGCCAAACAATACATATCGATATTGTTTGTTTTTAGCTTTAGTACTATTATGTTCTTTTGGGCAACTCATTTTTTTCCTCCTCATTTCGTTTCCACCATCGCATTTTCATTATGGAAAAACTCATATAACCATATAGAGGGAAAACCTATATATTTTATATGAAACGTATAAATGCCTAAAATTTGATCTTTTTGTACAAAATTTCTATCTGGTACATTATTGTTATCTCCTTTTGTTTGATAAAATACATTACCATTTTCTTCTTTTACATAAATAATACGATGTGCTATATTTTGATTTCCCATATGATAAATTAAAATCGTATTTTTAGGGATATTATTTAATGCACTGTCATTTAGTTTTTTAAATATTACAACATCTCCTCTATCTATTGTTGGACTCATACTACTAGATAATAATGCTATTGGCTCATATGGAAACAATCCTAGCATAAAACAAACGAGACCTGTTGCTAATAAAAGCGTAACCATATATTGTATTTTTTCGAAAAAAATTTTTTTCTTTTTTTTAATCTCTTTTTTCTGCTTTAAAAACTGATATTGAAACAATACATATATCACAACTGCAAATAATATCTGATAGGTACCTGTTATAAACCAATTTAAATCTGGTAAAATTGGTACTAATAAAGTAATCCATTTCCAGGAAATTCTAAACATTAAAGGTAACATACAAGAAACTTTTAACGATAGATACGTATATACACTACTATATGCTATTAATGGCAATATTGTAGAGCAAACATATTTAAAAAAGGCTTCTTTATTCACAAATGTACTTATCAATGTATAATAATTAATCTCCAGTAATATTAATAGTATCGTTATGATTATTCTTCCTAAGGAACTTCTTTTATTTTTAGTAACAATCATTCCTCTTGTTAATTCTATGCCTATTATGGGAATCAATTGTGTTACACCATTTTCTATTATCGCAAATATTTCATGATTATAGGGACTTTTTGCAAATCCAAATATAAATCCTAAATAAAAATTTATAACCATATATGCTGCTGAAATCATCAAAATATAACAATAATATTTTGTATTTCTGCTTACTCTAGTATAATGCTCTTTTCTATCTTTCATTACATATACTATAATACAACTCCAAAATAAAGGATTTAAGTAATTTGTGTAAAATAGTATATCTTTTATCAAAAAATAGACTGTTACTGTTACATATATTCCCAAAATAATTAAAATAGGTTTATCTTTTAAATATCTCATCCTATTACTTCTGTTTTGATATTATATCAAAATCTTCCTTTCTTTTATGAATATAAAAAATAACAATAAAGAAATCGTTTTCCCTATTGTTATTTCCTGGTTATTCTTGTACATATTCTATGGTACCTGTTATGGTTTTACTTTTAATAGATGGCATTTCTGTAGCATCTTCCTTGTATCTTACGTGTACTAACATATAAGTTTGTTCTCCTGGTGCCAAAGAAGTATGTGGTTCTGAATAAGAATAATCAATAGCAGGAGAACCATTTTCATCTGCTGTAAAGGTAATATTATCTAAAACAGCATTAAATGTTCCAGCATTTTCAATGGTAATTAAATACGTTATATAATCTCCTGGTTTTGTTAATTCTGCATTAAATGTTATACTTGTATCTGTAAATTGCGGATTTCCTTCACTACAATTATCACTAACATATTGGGCAGAAATTCCAGTAATTCTAACATTCCACTCACTGACAATTTCAACTGTTCCATTCAATGTTAATTGAGAAGCAAATGCTGCGTATCCCACTATCATAACGAATATTACAATCAATAGTGCTCCTATAATATTTTTCTTTTTCTTCATCATTTTAACGCCTCACTATATACAATATCTCTCTACAATAATAGGATATGCTTGTAATTTTTTTATGTGTCACTTGAAAAATTTTTCACTCTGTCAATAATTATCCCCCAGTATAACTGGGGGATTTTCATATAGGCCTATAAGGCCTTGTTACTAGCTTGCGCTGAAGCGC
>CANQTX010000008.1 GCA_947626885.1 uncultured Clostridia bacterium
AAAACTCTCCAATTTAAATTTTCTTGTTCGATTGTCTGATCTCCATATCCATTGACACTTTGTTGAGATTGATATGTTTTACTAGATAATGTATCTATATTTAAATTCGAACTAGTTAGTGTTAATACTCCTACACTTTCTGTAGTATCTGGTGTGTAATCTACATAATCCCCTATCTTCACTTGTCCATTCTTTGCTGCCTGTGTAAATAATGCTTCTCCTTCTTCCATTTGTCCTGACAATTCCACAGTTCCATCTTTATTTACATCAAATATATATCCGTCATAAATGACTGTTCCTTGTCCTGTTTCATTATCATAATCTACACCTGCAGAATCTGACAAATATTTATTTACATTTTCTGCCTCTATTTCTCCTGTTGCTAATCCATCTGTTACTACACCTGCCCATGCCATTGCAACTTGCTCTCTTGCTGTGGCTTCGTCATTTTTATTTACTGCATCTTGTGTTCTTGTGATAATTCCATTGTCTCCTAATACTAAACTTAAACTAACACCTGCTAAGATTAATAATACAATGATGGTTACCACCAATGCTACCAATGTAATACCATTTTCTCTTTCCTTGTTTTTCATTTTTTATCCCCCTTGTAAAATCTGATATTTTTATTATATCTAATCACTTGTGTTTTTATTAACGTTTTTCCGTTAATAAACAGTTTTATTTTGCTAAACAGATTTTACCTTCAAGTATTGTTGTAAAAAATTTTTAAGAAACAATTGCAAAGCAAACATATTATTGATAAGATATTGGTATAATAATTTTAGGTGGTATATATATGAAAGTTGTTTTTCCTCGTAAAGGTGCAATGGTTTTGGCAAAAGAAGATATAAAAACATTATATTCTTTTTATCATACTAATTTAATAACCTCCAAAATTTATGAAATGTATCCAACTACTGAATTTATCATTCAAGCTGGAAATTTAACTTATTTACCTACCCATACTTCTATTACATTTCATAATGTAAATCCTCTAACACTTTCTGAAATGCATCATATATTAGAATTAACTAACTCGCATGATACATCTTCTACCAACCAGGAAGAAATAGAAGAAAATGTATTACAAGATGAGGATTTTTTATCACATCCTTTTTTTCAAACTTTAAAACCATTAGATTAATCTAAAATAAACTTATTATCCTATACATAATACATTCTATAATGAAAGGAATTCTAGAAAATGGAAACGCTAAAAATTTTTGATAATCATGGCAATTTGATAGATGCTGAAATAGTATTTGCTTTTAACTGTAAAACCAATCAAAAGAACTATATTGCACTAAATTTTAAAAAAAATATTTTTGAAGATACTAGCCGTTATAATAATCTAGATATTGTTGAAATTACAAAAGAAAAATCCAATACTATTGAAGTATCAGATATTCCAGAAAAAGATTGGGAGGATGTAAAACAGGCACTACAAAATGACGTATTTTCAAAAATATAAAATGCTAGTTTATAAAATTTCATTTTCTTTTAAAATTCTATATACTCGATCAATAGGAAGTCCAATAGCTGCCATATAATTTCCTTCTACTTTCTCAATAAATTTACAGAATCCACTTTGAATAGCATAAGCACCTGCTTTATCAAATGGTTGATCTGTATCAATATATGTTATTATTTCATCATCTGACATAGGAGATACCGTTATATTAAGTTTATGTGTTTCTTTAAATTCCTTGTATTGCCCTTGATATTCTACTAATATTGCTATGCTAGTATATATTGTATGAATAGTACCTTGTATTTCTCTTAACATACTAATAGCATCTTTTCTATCTTTTGGTTTTCCATATATCTTACCATTCTTTACAACAAATGTATCTGCTCCAATAATTGCCCTATCTCCTTGTGTATTTTGAAAAATATCTAATGCTTTTCCATAAGCTAACTCTATCGATTTTTCTTCTATATTATATACATTTTCTACTTTCTCTTCATAATGACTTGCTATTGTCTCATGATCAATTCCAGCCAAATTTAATAACGCTTCTCTCCTAGGAGATTGAGATGCTAATATTACTTTCATACTTATCCTCTTTTCCTTTTTTATTTACCTATTTCATTATAACATATTTTATCGTATATTGAACAATAAAATGATTCAATCATTAGGAACAAATCATCAATTTCTTTTTATAAAGTAACTTTCTTTCATCAAAAGTAAATTGATAATGATAAAATGGGTTTTGATTTACATAGATAGCCTCACTTTTCACACAATTCAAAAACAATTTAGCTTTTTCCTTATCTTTCGTATAAATAACTGCTGTTTTTAACATACCTAACTGATTCATATCTTGTATAGCTTGTTCTAATTGCTCTGTATAATAAATCACATCAATCTGATTATCATAAGCGTATCTATCAATTGCTAAAAATTCTTTTTTAAATGATTTATCATCAACATATACATAAACCTCATTAAAATTCTCAAACATAGAAAGAATTTTCAAGCCTTTTGAAAACTGAAGATATTCATAAAAATTACCAAAGTAAATTACATAATCAAATACATTTTGTTTTTTGTAAAATTCTTCATCTGTTGTAATCTTTTCATAATGAATAGAAGAGTCTTTTTGTAACACTTTTTGTATAATATCTAATAAAACAGTATGAATAGCAAGTAATGTATCCGTTATATAAAACGTTATTTGATTGTGTGTTCTTAGTGCTAAAATAGCCATAGTTAATATAGCATAAGGATGGTTTAAATGGATAACTGCTATATTTCCTATTTCTTTTAATACTTGTAAATGACTATTTATATTGCTAGTCTCATCTACACGAATATTATCTAAATCACTTACCTCTTTTTCAGTATAGCTATCTATTATAGAAAGTATATCTTCTAAATGAAATGTATACCCCCACTCTTCTTTTTCTATTTCTATCGCACGTAATATTACTTTTTTCTGTTTTATCATTTCTTGTTTTATTTGTTGCAATTTCATATTTATACTATTTGTCAACAATATTTCCTCCTTTGTTCTGTTCAGTTATTTGATTAGCAATTTTTCTTTATCTATTCTGATCATAACTTTCCTCTAGCATACCAATAAAAAGAGCAATATTTTCTGAATATTCTCCATTTTGTTTTAACTTGTCTGTATTTTCTCTATTCATTTTATCTATTGAATCAACAATATTCTTTCCCCAACCAGATGTATGGTTGTGTATTTTGACAGTTTTATTTTCTCTTAAAATTCTTTTACTTCCTGTAAAAATTTTTCCATTTTCTTTATTACCAAAAGCTTGTTTTGCCTTAGTTGGATTTTTCATATAAAACATATACTGTTGCCATGGCATAATATAAGTAGCATTATTTACCTTTTCAAAATTTTCTAAAATTACAAGACCATATTTTTCAAATCCTACCACTGTATAACCATCTAAAGAAGTACCTGTTCCTTCTATTGGTGTAAAAGAGCTAGCATCTAATTCTTCTAAAAAATTATATTTAAGGAAATTAGATATTCCTTTTTTGGCTTTTTTACTTTCGTCATTACTTTCTCTACCATCATTTCTAAACTGCACTTTACTCTCTTTTTTTTCAAATAAAGTAGGTGGGGCTACAAAAATACTCTTTGTTTTCTTTAAATCTGAAAAGAAATCTGCTTTCCTTAAAGATGTATTAATTTTATCAAATTGTTCTTGTGTTAAAATATGCTTGTTCTGTAACGTTAATAATTCATCATAATCAATCATGTAATTTAAGAATAATTGCTTTATCTTTTGAATGTCTGTTCCTTCTTCTAAAAAATCTGATAAGTTTTCTTGTTGTTCTCCTGCAAATATTATTTCTTTAAATTGTTCAATATCTATTATATCTGCCAAAAAACAATTTAAAACATCTTCAGACATAATTTTTTGATTTTCTAAAGCTCCAAACAAATACAACATTCTCTCATCATAATCTGGTATTAAAGTTAAGGCACTATGATATAGTTTTTTCTGCTTTTCTTGTATCGTTTCTTGACTATCACTTTGCTTATCATTTCTATACCATAATAACATTTTTTGGAAAAGATTAGATTTTTCCTCATCTGTATAAATATCTTCTATCACATTTTCATTTATGACACCATCTAAATATAACGCATCTATTTGTTCTCTAGATAATCTCTCATCAATATATGCCTGTTTATATCTTTCACTTTCAAAATCGCCTGTTTCCATAACATAAGAAGGTAAAAAAGTAGCATGATACAATTGTAAATAATTTTCAAATCTTTCCTCTTCTGCGTTTGAAATTTTTCGAATCTGTTCTCCTATTTCTTGATAATATTGCTTTTTCTCTTCTTCTGTTAATTGTGTCATCAATCTATTATGGAAAACTTGTATAAATTTTTGATTGATTTTATTGTTTTGTAGTAACTTTAATAGTCTTTCTCCATGATAAAATTGTAATAATTCTTCTTTACTTATCATTTTAGTTTCATCATAAATGGTTGCATTTGAAATGGCTAACATATCAATAACTTTTTCTTCTGGAATAATACCATTTTCAGCAAGTATTATTATATCGCTACCCGAAAAATTTTCTAAATAATTTTCCATGATTAGTTTACTATTAATTTTATCGTTTAATTGATTTTTTAAGTATACAAGCGTTTCACAATCTGTTCTTGCAACTTCTCGTTCTGTTATATTTTTTTTATTCGCTCTAAAGTCTTCTTCTGTAAAAAATATATTATCTGGATTATCCAAGGATTTTCTATATAGTATTAAAAAAATAGGAATGGGAAATAATCTTAAAAATGGTTTCCTAAATTTACTATTTTCTGTCATTTGCTTTTGATACTGTAATGCCAATTTCTGAAATGGCGTTAGTGGTTTTTCGTTTGGCTCTAAAGGTTTTTGACTCTTTTCTTTATCAATTAATATGTTTCTTATATCTTCATCACTAAGAATATTTCTTTTTTGCAAATCTAATAGTTCATCAAAACTATATATTGAAAATAATCCCATATTAATAAAAGATGGAATATCTACATTTTTATATTGTAATAAAAAATCCATAATATATTTAATAGCTCTTGATTCTGTTTCTATATAAGGATTTAATCCCATTGATAAATTAAAATAAAAAATATGTTTTAAATCGGATTGTTGGTTAAACTGATTGAAAAACTTTTTATTTTCATAAGCGCATTTATCTATTATCTTAGGATGACTGATTTTCCAATTGCATAATATTTGTACATAATGATCTAATTCTATAGTATAATTTTTCTTTGTTTCTATATTTTCATCTTGAACTATTTCAGGCATTTTTTTCTGCAATGATAATAATTTTTCTTTTATATAGTCATCTATTTCGTTGGCTGCTATATCATTGATAATATATTCTATTTTACTTTCTCTATCAAGATAATAAATATCGTTTGCTACTTTATATACACAACCTTTCAATATAGCCTGATAAATCTTTTCTAACTTTTCATCATCTAACATAACTAATTCTGTAATATCATCGAATGGATCATAAATTTTATCTGTCATATTCTTTCCTTCCTTTTTATTCCAAAATTAATATTATTATATAATATTATGTTAACTTTTGCAAGCTTTTTCCAGTTTTTTCTTGATTTTTCTCATAAAATTAACATAAACTACTCTTGCAAACTTATTTTTCATGATAATTCGAATCAATTTACCTATTGAATTTTTTGATGGCATATGTTAGAATTTTTAATGAAAAAAATGAATAGATAATATATAAACTTTAAAAGGAGGAATTATGAAATTTGAACAATGGAATGGATTTAAATCCGGTTATTGGGAAGATACAATAGATGTTAGAGACTTTATTCAAAAAAATTATACACCTTATGAAGGAGACGATTCCTTCTTAGTAGGTCCTACTAAAAAAACACAAAAACTTTGGCAAGAAGTATTAGATCTTTATGAAAAAGAAAGAAAAGCTGGTGGTGTTCTCGCTATTTCTAATGACATTGCGTCAACTATTACTAGTCATGAAGCTGGATATATTCATAAAGAATTAGAGGAAATTGTAGGTCTTCAAACAGATGCTCCCTTAAAAAGAGCTCTTATGCCAAATGGCGGTATTAGAATTGTTGAAAAGTCTTGTGAAGCATATCATACAAAAATATCTGATACATTATCTGATATTTATCATCATTATAGAAAAACTCACAATGATGGTGTTTTTTCTGCATATACACCTGAAATCAGAGCAGCAAGAAGCTCTCATCTTCTAACAGGATTGCCTGATGGTTACGGACGTGGAAGAATCATTGGTGACTATCGAAGAGTTGCACTTTACGGTGTAGACTTCTTAATACAAGATAAACAACAACAGTTTGCTAATGCACGTTCAAACTATATGTCGGAAGAAGTTATTAGAGAAAGAGAAGAAATTTCTGAACAAATAAAAGCATTACAAGATTTAAAAATTATGGCATCAAAGTATGGTTTTGATATTTCGCAACCAGCATCTACTGCTAAAGAGGCCATACAATGGCTATATTTTGGCTATCTTGGGGCTATCAAAGATCAAAATGGTGCTGCCATGAGTATTGGTAGAACCTCTAGCTTTTTGGATATTTATATTCAAAGAGATTTAGCATCTGGCATTTTAACAGAAGATACAGCGCAGGAATTAATGGATCATTTTGTTATGAAATTAAGACTTGTTCGCTTTCTAAGGACACCAGAATATGACGAATTATTTAGTGGAGACCCTGTTTGGGTAACAGAATCTATTGGTGGTATGGGTATTGATGGAAGAACCCTAGTAACTAAAAACTCATTTAGAGTGTTACACACATTAGCAACTTTAGGTCCTTCTCCTGAACCAAATTTAACTGTTTTATGGTCTACACGTTTACCAATTGGTTTTAAAAATTTCTGCACCAAAATGTCTATTCAAACAAGTGCCATTCAATATGAAAATGATGATTTAATGAGAGATTATTGGGGAGATGATTATGGAATTGCTTGTTGCGTTTCTGCTATGCGTATTGGTAAACAAATGCAATTTTTTGGTGCTAGAGCAAATCTTGCTAAAACATTAACTTATGCTATCAATGGTGGTAGAGATGAAGTATCTGGAAAACAAATTACACCAAAATTTGCACCTGTTACTTCTGAATATTTAGATTATGACGAAGTATGGGAAAAATTTGATCGTATGATGGAATACGTTGCTAATATTTATATGGATGCTTTAAATATTATCCATTATATGCATGATAAATACTGCTATGAAGCATTAGAAATGGCGCTACATGATAAAGATATCTTAAGAACTATGGCATGTGGTATTGCTGGATTATCTATTGTTGCAGATTCTTTCTCAGCAATGAAATATGCTAAAGTAAAAGTGATACGTGATGAAACGGGACTAGCTGTTGATTATGAAATTGAAGGAGATTTTCCAAAATATGGTAATGATGATGATAGAGTAGATAACATTGCTCTTAATATTCAAAAAACATTTATGGATAAATTAAGAAAACAAAAGGCATATCGTAATGCGAAACCAACCATGAGCATTTTAACTATTACTTCCAATGTTGTTTACGGAAAAGCTACTGGCAGTACACCTGATGGAAGAAAAGCTGGAGAACCATTTGGTCCTGGTGCAAATCCTGTTCATGGAAGAGACACGCATGGAGCTGTATCTGTATTAAATTCATTAGCTAAATTACGTTATAAAGACTCTGAAGATGGCATCTCTTATACATTTGCTATTGTTCCTTCTGCATTAGGTCATTCAGAAAAAGAAAGAATCCAAAACTTAACAGCTCTATTAGATGGTTATTTCTGTCAATTAAGTCATCATATTAATGTTAATGTATTCGATAGATCTTTATTAGAAGATGCCATGGAGCATCCAGAAAAATATCCTCAACTTACGATACGAGTATCTGGATATGCTGTTAATTTTGTAAAATTAACAAGAGAACAACAACTAGATGTTATCAATAGAACTATTCACGGAAGTATATAAATTTATAATACATCAAAAATATGGAGTAATATATGTTAGGTAAAATTCATTCAACAGAAAGTTTAGGAACAGTTGATGGTCCTCGGTATACGTTTTGTTATATTTATGCAAGGTTGTCCCTTAAAGTGTTTGTATTGTCATAACCGAGACACTTGGGATATAAAAAGTGGTATAGAAGTATCTGTTCCAGAAATAATTGCACAAATTATGAGATCTAAACCTTATATAGATAGTTCCCATGGCGGTGTCACAGTTTCTGGTGGAGAGCCACTTTTGCAACCTAAATTTGTTACTGCACTTTTTAAAGAATTAAAAAAACTTGGTATACACACAGCTTTAGATACAGCAGGTAGTCTACCCATCGAAAATACTATTAAAGAACTATTAAATTACACGGATTTGGTTATTTTAGATATTAAACATATTAATAATCAAAAATCTATCCATTTAGTTGGTGCACCTAACAAAAATAACTTAGATTTTGCTAAGTATTTAAGCAAACATCACATTCCTATGTGGATTAGACAAGTTATTATTCCAGGATATACAGATGACGAAAAAGATTTGAAAACATTAAAAGCTTTTATCGATACACTAGAAAGTGTAGAAAAAGTAGAAATTTTGCCTTATCATGATTTAGGTAAATTTAAATGGAAAGAAATTGGCGATACCTATGCATTAGAAAGTGTAAAAGCACCTACACAGGAACAGTTAGATGCCATTAAAAAAATTTTAAATATTCCATAATTTTTTATAAGTAGTATTCAATATCATGAAAAAATAGGAGAAAATTCATTTTCCCCTATTTTTTTATAAAAAATTATATTTTAATATCCTGTTTTTGGTAGTTTCTTCACAATCTCTTGATTGTCTGTTACTACTTCTTCATCTATATTGGTAACAGTAGTTTCTTTTTCTGTATGATATACAGTTTCATTATAATGTGGTGTCACCTCTACTTTTTCAAAATCTTTGTCTACTTCGGTTATCTCTCTTGTTGTATTATTCACTGTAACTTCAAATTCCTCATTCCAATCAAGATGAATTTCTATTAAATCAGTATACAAATTATATCCTTCTAATGTCTCTGTTTCTTGTAAATAATAGTTTCCAGGCAACATATTTTCTAAAATAATCTCACCTTCTTCATTTGTTTCTAAATTTTCATAAACAATATCTTTATTTTCATTTAATAAATGAAATTTTACACCAGACAATCTCTTATCTGTTCCATATTCTTTTTTTACTACTATCATTTTTGTTATATTTTTAGCATAACCTTCTATGTAATTTCCATCTACTGTTTCATTCATATACCCTGTTAATGCATAATTTTGATTGCCTGGCACCGTGGTACCACCAAATATAACAGGTTTTGTTTCTAAATTTGCTTTCGCCTCTATTGTAAAATTCTCACTTTGTGTCAAATTTTGAATAGGAATCTTAATTTTAAATTGTTCACCTATTTGAAAAGTATTTTTTATATTATTTTGGCAATCTGTTACAATTGTACCATTAGGAACAACGCCTCTTGTATATATCTCACAATCTCCTACAGAAATATTCGAAGCGATTGTATAAATTTTACTCACACAAGTTGGATCCATTTCATCTACCTGCCACTGTTCAGAAGTAGGCTGTATTTGTACTTGTAGATTCATTTCCATATCAGAAGTTGCTCTTGCTGCATTAATAATATTTAAATACACTTGATAGGTTCTTCTTCCGGCTTCTGAATCTACTGCTCCATACAATCCTGAATCTCTACCATCTAACATAGTATAAACAGCCTGTTTTGTTGCTGTATAAGCTTCTTGCTCAGTTACGTTACCAGTGATTCCTTCTCTACCTGCAATAGATGCTGTTAGCACCTCTAGAGATTGATAAGGGTATCCATTAATAATAGCTTTCCAAGCACCACTTAAATTGGAATCTATATCTTGCAATTTTCCCATACCATTTACCAAATAAGAACCTTTTTCTGCTCCTGGTAAGTCTACATTTAAACAATATGCCGGATAATTCACACCATCTTTATTATAAACGATATAAGTTGTTTTTACGGTTTTTCCTTGATAAATTAAATAGTCTCCACAATCACCTAATGAAATTAATTCTTTTGGTCCAATTTCAAAGGCCAAACAACTATTAACAAAACTAGATAGTATTATCATTAGTAAAATTAGTATTGTTACTTTTTGGATTTTATTCATTGTTTATTCTTCCTTTCCCATTTTTTTGATTTTGGTTTTCTTTCTGTTTTATTTTTCATCATTTGTTAATACCATTATTGTCATTTCTATTTTCTTGTGTTACTTCTACTGCTTGAATGCTTCTTCTATATGCTGGTTCATTTTCTACACAAGTAATTAGTGTCAATCGATTATCCTCTGTATTTTCTAAAGTTTCCCACTGTGTATCTTTAATTTTCTTTTTTTCACAAACAACATACTTTTTTACCACATTTCCCAAAGTATAATAAATTTCATCTCCTATTGCTAACTCTTTAATTCTTTCAAAATAATTAACAGGATACCCCCTGTTATGTGCTGCTAAACCGACATTGCCTATAAGTACTTGTGTTTCTGTGAAATGACCAATATATTGATTTAAAATAGCAGCATCCGTTCCTTCTGCTATATTCGCTTTTAGTCCTATTTTAGGAATTTCTAGGCACCATAAAGTATCATTTATATTGAATGAAATATCTTCTGTTGCTAATGGTAAATCTTCATTAGTATTCTCTGTTATTGCTATTTGACTATTATTACTTTTATGATTAACATATGTTTTACAAAACCTACCACACATAAAACTCATTACTAGACAAATACACACACTGAATGTTAATGCAAGCATATTAACATTCCCTTTTGTAAAACTAAAACAAAAGCATCACCTGCCATTCTTATGAAATTTTCATTTTGATTTTTGTTGGCCAGAAATTGACCAAAAAAGAATTTTCTGAAATTCTAAATTGCAATTTTGAATAAAGTAGTATTACTATACTACGTTTTTTTTAATTTGTAAAGAGGTATTTACAAAAAAATTGAAAAAATACCTCTTTTATTTTTTAGGCTGACAGAATTTCAAAATAAAATTGCACGCCATCTTTTTTATTAGATACACCATATTGATTTTGATATTTTGTCATAATTGCTTTAACCAAAGCAAGACCTATACCAGTTCCTCCTTTGGAACGGTTTCTAGATTCATCTACTTTATAAAAGCGATTCCAAATTCGGTTTAAATTCTCTTGTTCAATTGGTTTACCCGTATTAAATATTGTTACTCTCAATTTTCCTTCTTCTTTACTTGGTTTAATACGTATTTTTATTTGTTTTTTTCCGTTGACTGCTTCAATATTTTTCACTGCATTAGTAAAATAATTATTAATCACTTGTTCTATATAAAAATCATCCGCATAAACATAAATAGGACTTTCTTCTTGAAAATCAATCGAAATATTTTTCTCATGTAATAGAACACTTGCATTTCTAATAACCTCTTGAATGACTTCAACAATATCAAATTTTCTATCATTAAATTTTCTATCATCATATTCTAGTTTCATTAATTCTAGCAATCTCTTAACAAGATTATCCATTTTATTGACTTCATCTAAAATTACTTCTGCATAAAATTTTCGATTTTCTTCGTCTGAATTAACATTCTCTATCAATCCTTCTGCATATCCTTGAATTAAAGAAATCGGTGTTTTTAATTCATGAGATACATCTGAAATAAATTGTTTTCTCATTTCATCAATTTTAGATTGTATTTCAATATTCTTCTCCAGTTCGCTATTATTGGCTTTTAATTGATTAATCGTTTCTTCTAATTTATCTGATAATGTATTGATACTTTTCCCCAAAGCATCTATTTCATCTTGCGTATCATGAATTCTATATTTTCTTTCAAAATTTAAATTACTCATTTCATTTGCAATATCATTTAACTCTTCAATAGGTTTTGTAAATTTTTTTGTAATAAAGGTAATGGCTATGCCTCCTAAAATAATAGAAACCAACCCCATTAAATAAAGAAATCGATTAGAAATTTCTACACTATCTTGTATTGGCGTTATAGGCATTCTAATATATAATTGATTACCATTATTTAAATTTGCTGTTAATAAAATAAACATAATGCCATTTTTTTTACTCGTAACTTTTCGGATATTTACATTCTCTTGCGCATACATAATATCGGTTTTATTAAAAATACTATAGGTAACATCATAAGGAATTTCACTTAATGTACCAAATTCTTCTATAAAATTACTATTAGTTGCATATATCACTTCTGTTGCATCACCAATTAGAATTTCAAAATTATTATTAATAGAAATTTTTTCTAGTTCTGCTAAATAATGATCTGTATTTTCTTCTAACCTCTTTGGTATATTTTCATTAATATACTGATAAATTTCCAAAGAGGCATCCTTTTTAGAAGCATAATAAATAGTTTCTAAAACAACATTATTGACAATAATAAAAAATGCAATGACCATAACAATAACAATACAAAGTGTAACAAATAATTTCATTCGTATAGATTTAAATATATTTTTCATATGATCATTTCTCCTATTGATTATACTTCTTTTCTGGCTTTACCTCTTCTGTTTGATTATTTTATTTCAAATTTATATCCTATTCCTCTAATGGTTTGAATATGCTTTCCCTTTTTTCCCAATTTATGTCTAATTTTTTTTATATGACTATCTATTGTTCTGGAATCTCCGTAATAGTCATAGTTCCAAACAGTATTTAATATTTTATCTCTTGATAAAGCAATATTCTCATTTTCTAAAAGATATTTTAATAGTTCATATTCTCTGAAACTTAATTCTATCGTTTTTCCATCTACTGTTACTGTTCTCCCTTCATTATCAATAACAATCCCATCATAGCTTTTCAATTCTTTTTCTTTTTGCATGGTTCGTTTTAAAATGGCTTGCACTCTAGCTACTAGTATTTTAGGACTAAATGGCTTCGTAATATATTCATCTACTCCCAATTCAAAACCAAATAATTCATCTTGTTCTTCTGCTCTAGCTGTTAACATGATAATAGGTAGTTGTTTATTTTCTTGACGTATTTGACGAAGAACAGACCACCCATCTAGTTTAGGCATCATAACATCTAATAATATTAAACCAATTTTTTCTTTATGCTCTTGGTATATTTTTAAAGCTTTCTCTCCATCTTCTGCCTCCAAGATATGAAAATTTTTCTGTAATAAAAAATCCTTAATTAATTTTCGCATTCTTGCTTCGTCATCTACAATTAAAATTGTTACATCATTCATATACACTCCTCCTAGTTGGACTGAACTATAACACACTTATTTCATTTGATATTACATTTTCTAAAATAACTCGCTAATTAATTCTTCTAATTCCTTCAAATTCTTTTTGAAATAAGAGAATGCTTCTTCATAAGTTTCCGGTGCTTCTAAATCTACATCTACCATTTTTAATAATGTTAAAGAGTCTTTTGATCCTCCTTGGCTTAACATATTAATATATTTATCAACATACCCTTCTTTTCCTTCCAAAATATTTTTAGCAATTACAATAGCTGATGTAATTCCTGTTGCATATTTATAAACATAAAAACAACTGTAGAAATGAGGAATTCTTGCCCATTCGTATTGTATATCTGTATCAATGATAGTAGCCTCTCCAAAATATTGCTGATTCAATGCTAAATAAATTGCATTTAATTTATCTGCTGTTAAACTTTCTCCGTTTTCAATACGACTATGTACTTCTTTTTCAAATTCTGCAAACATTGTTTGACGAATAAATGTAGCACGAATCATATCTAATTGCTCATTTATTAAAGCTGCTTTCTTTTTCTTATTGCTTTCTTTTTTAATTTGATAATTTGCCAATAAAATTTCATTAACTGTAGAGGCCACTTCTGCTACCATAATAGTATAATTTTCATTAATTATATTTTGTGCTTTACTAGCATAATAACTATGCATAGCATGCCCTAGTTCATGTGCAATGGTTGATATATCTCTTGACGAATGAACATAATTTAATAAAACAAAAGGATGTACACCATAAACCCCCATGCTATATGCCCCGCTTCTTTTATTATCTTTCTCATACACATCAATCCAGTTATGGTCAAAAGCATATTGTAACATATCAATATATGCTTTTCCCATAGGAGCCAACGCTTCTAAAACAACTTTTTGCGCATCTTCATAAGCAATAGGAGTATCTTCTACTACTAATGGGTTGGTATATACATCATAAATATGTATTTTTTCTTTATGTAAAAGTTTGGCCTTCAAAGCAATATATTCATGATTTAAATATAAGTTTTTATTAACTTCTTTTAGTAAAATATCATATACTTTTTCATTCGCATCATCATGTGTTGTAGCTGCCTCTAGCGAAGAATGATAATTTCTCTGTTTTGCACTAATAGTGTTTGCTTTTACTCTTGCTAAATATAATTCTGTTATTGTATTCATGTGCTTTTTATATAAAGAATACATAGAGTCAAAAGCTTGTTTTCTAACACGCTCACTTGGATTCATTAGATATTTAGAATATAAACCTGAACTCATTTTTAGTGTATTTCCTTCATCATCTTGAATATTAGGAAAATCAAATTCTGTATTGGTAAAAATTTCATATGCATTTTCACTAGAAGAAAAGACTTCCGAATAAGCAGCTAATATTTCTTCTACTTCTTGACTTAGTATATGTTTTTTTTGTTTCATAATATCTCTAATACTTTTTTCATATTCTTTCATTCTGTCATCTTTTAGATATTCCTCCAATTTACTATCTTCTATTTGGCTTAACTCAGGAGAAATAAAACTTTCTGCTTCTGAAAATTCTGCTGTTAAGCTTTCTGCTCTCTTATAAAGTTGTATACTTTCTTGATGACTCATATCTTGATGATACTGTAGCATAGCATATGCATAAATCTTTACATGCAATGCTAATCCTTTTTCTAACTGTTGATAACATGTAAGCACTTCTTCTACACCTTGACTTAATTTTCCTTTACTTTCTTTTATTTTTTGCATTACTTGGCGTAATTCTACAATAGCCTCTTCTAATTTTTCTTCATTTTCAAAAATTTCTTTTAAATTCCATTCTGTTTGCATTTGTATCATAACCTACCCTTACTTTTATATTTAGGTTTTTTAGGTAACCTATCAACCTGTTTATTTTTCATACTCGTTCCACTGCACATTCTTTTTTTCCAAATGGTTTATAGGATCAATTCCATATGTTCTACATATTAAATCATACATCTTCTTTTTTTTTCTATTGGCATTCATATAACGTAATATCACTTTATCAATATGCAAGGAATAATGATTGATTTGTGATTCTGGTTGTAAAAAATCCAAATCAGAAATAACCAATTCACCTTTTTTTAACACTTGATGTTGCTCTGTAGGAAATCTTTCATCCTTTAAAAAGCCAACCATATTAAAATCTTCACCTTTTATATAGGGTGCAATAGTATTATCTTCTTTTAATCTAACTACATTATCTTTTTTGGCATCTCCCCAAAAAATTCCTGCCTCTTCTAACGTTTGAAATATATTTAAAAGCTCTTCATCTGAAACATCGGTAGGTTCTACCATACCATAATCAAATACTTCTAATATAAAATTTGGCATGAATTGTCTATTGGTTTTATATTTTTTTCGAAACTTTGGCATCATTATTTTAGGATGATAGGGAATTTCAAATTCTTTTTTTCTTCCCATTTTTATAATCTTATCTCCTATTTTTAAAACAATACTATTATATCCTATTTGGGTTTGAATACAAGGAGCATGGCTATCCATATTTTCTTGTGCTAATACTGCTTCTATAATCATCTGTTTTTCTCTACGAATATCGTCTTTGTCATAAATAATTTGCCTAAAAATACTCCCTACATTTTCTTTTTGATATTGATTACATTGTGGCATTTGCAATTGAGAATACAAATTGGCCCAAAAAGTATATTGTTGATATTCCATTTCTAATCCTTTTACATTTTTCATTGCTTTTATCATGGAAAAAAACTCTTCTGGTCCACATAATTTTAAAACCTCAAAATTTTTTTTCACTTTTTCCGTTGCCATTTCTGGTCGAAATTGCAATAATGGCACATATAAGCAATCTTTATGTATAAAACAATATTGATTTAATGCCTCAAAATGATGAGCAATAGCTTCACCAGATGCATCTAATTTTGAAAGTTGATAAACAATTTCTCCTGCATTATTAAAATCTGCATATTGTATAAACCATGGAATATTTTGTAGCATTTCTTTTCGAATAACATCATCTTTTCCCAAAAGAGAAATCAAATTGATGTTACCTGTATGATCCAAAATCACACGCCATTGACTTCTTATTGTTTGCGCACTATCTTCATAATGTAACATTTGCTGTATTAATATTTCTATATCTTTATTCTTTTTTACGATTAAAGCTAAATTAGATAAATTTTCATTTACTGTTTTTCGTACATGATACTTATCAAGATGCTTTAAAATCTGGTTAAAATAATCTTGTTGTTTATCTTTCATGATTTTTCCTTCTTATTGCCTTATTTTATCATACAACATAATAAGAAATCAAGAAATTGGCTAATTTTGGCAACATTATTTTTTGAGTTATATTACTACCAATTCCTGTGTTAAATATTTACTTTTCCCA
Source organism: uncultured Clostridia bacterium (assembly GCA_947626885.1). Taxonomy (GTDB): domain Bacteria; phylum Bacillota; class Clostridia; order TANB77; family CAG-508; genus Scatovivens. Next base: position 16,710 of record CANQTX010000008.1, read on the forward strand.
TTTCTGTGATATAATAGGAATAATTTATAATGATTAATTCATGAAAGGAGATTCATTTTGAAACTAAACACGGATGATCAAACATTAGCAGAAAACAAAATTCTACTATTATATATTTTAAGTAAAGTTGGAAAATCTATTTCTCATAGTGAACTATTGGAATTAGTTATTTCTATTTCTGATATGAATTATTTTTATTTTGAACAGTTCTTATTAGATTTATTAGAAGATCATTATATTATGAAATATGTGAAAGAAAATATTGAACTTTATGAAATAACGGAAGAAGGAAAAAATGCTATCCAACTTACCATAGATATTATTCCTGGTATTGTTAAATTAAAAGTGGATAGCCAATTCAAAGAAAATTTAGATACTATTAAAGACAAATTTTCTATTTCTGCTGAATACACGCCAATTTCAGAAAAAGAATTTATGGTACGTTGTAAAATTATTGAAAACAACACCACAATATTTGACTTACAAACATATGCTGGTTCTCGCAATCAGGCAAAAAAAATTGTCGATAATTGGAACCAAAAAGCTGCTGATATTTATCCACAAATTTTAGAACAATTAGTAAAATAGCTAGCATAACTTTTTACTTTTCATAATTTCTAATTTTCTATTTTAATATGCTCTTAGTATCACTTTTTTTCTGTCTTTTTTTCACTATTACTAAACTATTTAGGATTTCCATATAATTTTTTTACTTTTTCTTTTAAAATTTCGACTGACTAAATGACAAATTTGCTATATTATACTAGTAAGGAGGATTTTAAAATGAATATTTTTAACAAAAAAAATTATGGTATTACCCTAAATCAATTAGCTGAAAATTGGTTACTGTACAAGAAGTATAGTGTAAAAGACTCTACCTATTTTAGGTATCAATATATTATTAAAAGATATATTATACCTAATTTTCAAGACGAAAAATTATACATTCTAGAAGATTGTGATTTTAATCGTTTTATCGATAATCTTATGCAAAGATTATCAAAAAAGACAATTAAAGATGTCATCATTGTCTTAAAATCTATGTTAAGATATGCAGAAAGCAAATATCATTTCGATTTCAAGTTGAATCTAATTACAATACCAAAGAATGAACCTTCAAAAATTAATATTTTAACAAAAGTAGAAAGAAAAAAATTAGAAAATTTTTGCAAAGAAAGCGCCTCTTTTAGAGATATTGGTATCGTTATATGCTTAAATACAGGGATTCGAATTGGTGAAATATGTGCTTTAACATGGAATAATATTGACTTAGAAAATGATTTACTTAGGATTAGTCAATCTATGCAACGAATTTATAAGAACAAAAAAAATACAACTGTTACCATTGATACTCCTAAAACCAAAACTTCTATTAGAGAAATTCCTATTTCTACCAAACTACATAAAATACTCACACAAGTAAGAAAGGAAAACATGATTACAGGAAATGAGTTCTTTTTAACAGGGTCTACCACCAAATATATTGAACCTAGAAATTATCAATATATGTATAAGAATTGTTTAAAAAAATGTAATATTCCGTATCATAAATTTCATGTATTACGACATACTTTTGCTACAGAATGTGTTCAAATTGGTATGGATGTAAAGTCTTTAAGTGAAATATTAGGACATGCCAGTGTCGATATTACTTTAAATAAATATGTTCATTCATCATTTGAAAATAAGAAAAAATATTTAGAAAAACTATAAATATAGTGATGAATAAAGCGGACATATCATGCATATAAAACATATGATGAACGTCCGCATCCTTGTTCATCTTATTTCTATAACTACCCATAAGACCTTTTGAGGAAGTTTATTTTATTTTTCCCATATTTTTAAAAGCTTCATATAGAATAATACTTGTTGCAACCGCAACATTCAAGCTTTCTGCTTTTCCAATCATGGGAATTTTTATTTTTTTGTTAGCCAATGCCAAGATTTCTTCTGATACACCATTGGCTTCATTACCCACAACAATTGCTGTTTTCTTATAAGATATATCATAAATACTGTTATCTGTTTTTAAATCTGTTGCGCATATCGTTATTTTTCGTTTCTTTAGCTCTTTTATCAATTTTGTCAAATCATCCACTTCAATAACATTCACTCTAAAAATAGCTCCCATAGTAGATCTGACAACTTTTAAATTATATATGTCGGCTGTATTTTTAGAAACAATTATTTGCTTCATATTTAAACTATCTGCTGTTCTAAGAATAGTCCCAATATTACCTGGGTCTTGTATATTATCTAATAGCAAAAATACATCTGCATCAAAGTCTATCTGTACATCTTTATGATCTGGTTTTTCTATAACAGCCATAATGCCTTGAGGGTTAACAACATCGGTTATACTACTAAAAATTTTTTCTTCTACATAGATACAGTCTTGTTTTGCTATTTCATACATTAACTCATTCGATAAAGTTCCTTGTGTTTTACAATCATCGCAAATAATAATTGACTTAATGATTGCTTCTTCTTGTAGTGCTTCTTCAATCATTTTGGCACCTTCTATAATAAACTCTCCAAACATATCTCTATATTTCTTTTCCTTTAATTTTTTAATATGTTTAATTGTTTCATTTTCTTTACTTGTAATAACCATTTTCCCTCCTACTATCTTTATATTTCTTTATCAATATACGAAATTAAAGTTTTTTTAAAAATTCCTGACATGCTTCTAAAACATTTATCTTATCACGTAATTTGAATGTAATATACGGTTCTCTTGCTGGTGAAAACTTAATACGGTTTCTAAAATGTTTCATCAATTTATCTACTATGCTAAAATCAAATTGACTTTCATCAAAATAATATAGTATATTATCTCCTTTTTGTGCTATTTTTAGTACAAATTTTTCTTTTGCCATTATTTTTATTCTAGCGATATCTAATAAATTTTCTATTTCATTTGGTATTTGACCATATCTATCAATAATTTCATCTGTAATATTTCGAATATCTTCTTCATTTCTGCATAATGCAATATTTTGATAAATCTCAATTTTTTGGCTTGCATTTTCAATAAAATCATCCGGAATATAGCTTGTTACATCCAAATCAATTTGCACATCTATTTCTTCAACAACTTGTTCACCTTTTAATTCTTTAACAACCTCATCTAAAAGCTTACAATACATGTCATAACCAACTTGTTCCATATGTCCATGTTGAATTTCACCCATAATACTTCCAGCACCACGAATTTCCAAATCTCTTAATGCAATTTTAAATCCTGAACCAAATTCTGTAAATTCTTTAATGGTTTTTAAACGTTTATCTGCTACTTCTGATAATGTTTTATCCCTTCTATACGTAATATAAGCATACGCTTGCTTTTCTGAACGTCCTACTCTTCCTCGAATCTGATATAATTGAGCTAATCCAAGTCTATCGGCATTCTCAACAATAATGGTATTAGCATTCGGAATATCAATACCAGATTCTAATATAGTGGTACAAACTAATACATTGCTTTTTTGCTCAATAAAATCTTGCATAATATTCTCTAATTCTGTTCCATTCATTTTTCCATGAGCATATGTTACCTTTGCTTCTGGCACTAATTGAGCAATTTCATTCACCTTTTTTATAATATTTTCCACATTATTGTAGATATAGAATACTTGCCCTTCTTTCTCCAACTCTTTTGTAATTGCTTCTTTAATCACTTCGGGATCATATTCTAATACATAAGTTTGCACTGGTCTTCTATTTTGTGGTGGCTCATAAATCACAGACATATCTCTCATTCCCACTACCGACATATGTAATGTTCTTGGAATTGGAGTGGCTGTCATAGTTAATACATCAATATTATTCTTTAATGCTTTAATTTTTTCTTTATCTTTTACACCAAATCGGTGTTCTTCATCAATAATTAAAAAACCTAAATTTTTAAAAATAACATCTTTGCTTAATACCCTATGTGTTCCAATTAAAATATCTATTTCCCCTAACGCTACCTGCTTTACAATCTCTGTTTGTTCCTTTTTTGTTTTAAATCGATTTAATAATGCTATACGAATAGGATATTGATCCATTCTTTCTTTAAAGCTTTCATATTGTTGTTGTGCTAAAATAGTAGTAGGCACTAAATACACAACCTGTTTTTGGTCCATACACGCCTTAAAAGCAGCTCGAATGGCTACTTCCGTTTTACCATATCCAACATCACCACATAGCAATCGATCCATGGGTTTTGGCTTTTCCATATCTTTTTTTATTTCTTGAATACACCTCAATTGGTCATCTGTTTCTATATAAGGAAAACCTTCTTCAAATTCTTGTTGCCATGGCGTATCCTTTGAAAAAGCGAACCCCTCCATTTTTTGTCTTTTAGCATATAAAGTAATTAATTCTTCTGCGACTTCTCTTAAATTTGATTTTACTCTTTCTTTTGTTTTTTCCCACTCTTTTGAACCTAATCTATTTAATTTCGGTCCTATTTTTTCTGCACCAATATATTTGCGAATATTATCTAATGCATTTGTTGGTACATACAGTATGTCATCATCTTTATATCTAATTTTTACATAATCTTTTGTAATACCATCTGCTTTAATGGTATTAACACCAATATACTGTCCAATACCATGCGTTTTATGAACAATATAATCTCCTTCTTTTAAATCATCAAATACAATTCTTTCCCCTTCTTTAAATGCTGATGATGTTTTTAGTTTTCTTTTCGGCTTTGCTTCAAACATCTGCTCTGTAGATATAACTAACAGATCTGCCTCAAAAAATTCAAATCCCGTAGAGAAAGCCCCTGGTGTGATAGTAACACATCCAAGGGTTAAGTCATCTTCTAATATATCTACATAAATATTGGGAATTTCTTTTTCTAACAATAATGTTGATAGTTTTTTACAATTTTCCGTGCTTCCACCTAAGATTACTACTTGTTTTCCTTTTTTAATTGCTTCTTGTAATTCCTGAAACAGTAGATCCATTGCACTACGAAAAAAGTTGACCTCCCTATAGCTAAAGCTATATCCGTTTCTTTTTGCATGCATACTTTGTTTATCTACAAATCCTATATCTTGCTTTTCAAGATATATCGTCTGTTTTTGTTGAAGTTTATCTGAAAACTTCCAATAATCTTCTATATCTATTAAAATTCCTGGAACAATTTGTTTTTTATCTATTAATTCTTTCATTAAATTCTGATTATCTTTTGCAATATTTTCTGCTCTGGCTTTTATTTTTTCAATTTCATCAATAAAAACAATACAGTCTTCTTGTAAATAATCGAGTAATGTATCCGTTTTCTCATAAAAAGCATCAAAATATTTATCTATTTTGGTAATATATTCACCATTTTTTATTTGACGAATATCTTCCTCAACTTTTTGCTTCACAGAATGAGGATATACCTTTTCTTGTATTCTTTGACATACTGTATGAAAATCCGTTTCTAATAAAAATTCAAACGATGGAAAAATTTCAATATCGTTTAACATATCTACCGTTCTTTGTGTTTCCATACTAAATTTTCGAATCGAGTCTATTTCATCTCCCCAAAATTCTATTCTTACACCACTTCTAATAGAAGTAGCAATATCCACTATGCCACCTCTAATACTAAATTGTCCTTTTCCTTCAATAAAATCATATCTTTCATATCCTAAAAGTATTAGTTTTTCCTTTAACGTTTCTAAATTTAATGTATCTCCTACTTTAAGATGTATCACATTTTTGTATAAACTTTCTTTGGTTATCATTTTCTGCATAGCAGCTTCAATGGTAGTTACAATAATTTTTTTATCTTTTTTTATCAATTTGTTTAAAACAGAAATCCTTTGAAATAATGTATCTTTACTTTCTGCAATATAATCAAAATAAATCACATCTCTTTTGGGAAATAGTTTTACTTTCTCACCAAAATAGGCTAAATCATTTATCATTTTTTTAGCTTGCATGTCATTATACGTAATAATACAAATTGGTTTTTCGGTATAAAACTTCGTAGCATAAGCCATATGAATTTTCCCTACATCTGTCAAACCTGAAAGCATTATTGGTTTAGTTCCTTTTTTTACTGCAAATATATAATCATTAAATTTTTTGATATTGGGTATTGTTTTAATTAATGAATTCATTTAGATTCCTTTCGTCATATACTATATATTCTATCATACATATGAAAGATATTATATCATGGTTTTTCTTTACTTTCAACTACTGATACTGAAATTAGATGCGTGAAAATAAAAAATATACCGTTTTATTTTTTCATAATTTTTTTTTTATAGCATATATACATATCAGAATTATATGATTCATGAAAGGAATGAAAAAGTTTATGAAGTTTTTTGTTATTTCATTAAAAAAGAATGGATTTATGATTATTTTCTTATTATTTACGCTTAGTTTATTATTATTTTCCTCTACAAACTTAATCGCCGCACAAGATGGACTAGCTTTATGGGCTACTTCTGTACTTCCCACTTTGTTTCCATTCTTTATTGCAACGGAATTGCTTTGTCAAACCAATTTTGTAAATTTATTAGGGAAGTGGTTAAATCCCATAATGAAACCCATCTTTAATGTTCCTGGCGAGAGTGCTATTGCTATCATTCTTGGTACCATTAGTGGATACCCAGTTGGTGCTAAAATAGTTTGTAACTTAAAGAAACAAAATATCATTTCTAAAATAGAAGCAGAAAGACTCATTGCCTATACTAATAACTCTGGACCACTTTTTATTTTGGGAACAGTGGGAATTTCTATGTTTGCTAATAAAAAAATAGGCATATTGCTTTTAATTTCACATATTCTTGCTTCTTTATGTGTGGGATATGTGTTTCACTTTTGGAAAAAAGATCATATAAAAATCGATACTTCTATTTTTCAAACTTCTAGTACTGCACTTATCAAAATATCGGATTTAGGCGAAATTATTGGTAATGCTATCAAAAATGCTATCACAACGATTCTTACTATTGGTGGATTTGTCGTTCTATTTTCTGTTATCATATCTATTTTCAATCATTCTGGTATTATGCATATTATTACGACTATTTTATCATACTGGGGAATTTCAGAAACTATATCTCTTCCTGTAATAACAGGACTCTTAGAAGTAACAAATGGTGTAAGTTTATCTTCTGCTCTTTATACAACCATGCCTACTTTTAGTATTTTCATTTCAGCTTTTTTACTTGGATTTGGTGGACTTTCTGTTTTACTGCAAGTTTATAGCATTATAGCAAAAGAAGGAATCTCCATAAAACCTTACTTTTATGGAAAATTCCTTCAAGCTATTTTTTCAACTGTTCTTATATACTTGTTTATATAACCTAACCAACCGTATATACTCATGCATTTTAAACAATTATATTTATTATTTTTTCTTAAAATGAAAATGAAATTGTAATAATGATTTCCAATTAAATCCTAAATACATGGCATATGTTATGATAAAATAAATAATGGCTACGATAATAACTACTTTACTAAGATCTTTTAAAAATTTACAATCACAAGTTTTACTAGTAAGATATATAATAGTAAAAATTAATATAATAGGTATGGCAATTAAATGTTTCATTTTTTGACTCCTTATTTTTCTATGAATATATTTTATTATACCACACTTTTTTTAATATGTTAACTTGTATTTTAAAGTATAAATAATGTTATATCCTATTTTGATGAATGTTATGATTGATAAAATGCTTCATACCCCTTATAAGCTTGATATACATCAAATTTGCTCGTAATCTCATATGGAGCATGCATTCCCATAATAGGAACACCTGAATCAATAACATCCATACCTCTATTAGCTAAAGTTAGCGCAATAGTACCGCCACCACCTTTATCTACTTTTCCTAATTCACAAGCCTGATACTTTACTCCGGCTTCATCGTAAATTCTTCGTAATTCTGCTACTACTTCTGCAGGCGCTTCTGAACTATTGGCTTTTCCTTCACCACCACCATATTTTACAACAGTTAGTCCTTTTCCTAAATAAGCTGTATTATATGGTTCAAAATTGGATGAAAAGCTAGGATTATAAGCACTTTCAACATCTGCTGAAATTGCCATAGAATGAGAAAAAGTTTTTTCTAGGGCATTCGGTTGATTTTGTTTTCGCTTGTCTAATAAATTTGCTATAAATGTATCAAATATTTTACTATACATTCCTGTAACACCCACAAAGCCTATCTCTTCTTTATCGATTATCACACATACTGCTGTATTCTTAGGATGTGTCACATTTAATATACCTCTTAAAGCAGTATAACAACAAACCTTATCATCTTGTGCATACCCAGCTATCATACTTTCATCAAAGCCTAAACTTCTAGCTTTCCAAGCTGGTACAAGCTCGATCTCTGCACTCATAAAATCCATTTCTGTGATACCATATTTCTCATACAAAAGTTTTAATACATTTTCTTTAACTCTTTCCTCAATGGTAGCGTCTGCACAGGGAATACTACCAACCAATACATTTAGCTCTTCTCCTCGCACACCTTCTTTTAGTTTTCTTTGCATTTGTTCTTCTTCTGCCAAATGAATTAATAAATCTGATATCGTAAAAATAGGTTCTTCCGCCTTTTCTCCTATACAAATATCAATTGTTTCACCATTCGTTTTCACAATCCTTCCATGTATACTCAAAGGTATATTGGGCCACTGATATTCTTTTATTCCTCCATAATAATGAGTCTTTAATAAAGCCAATTCCTTTTCTTCATATAATGGATTTTGTTTTAAATCAATTCTAGGAGAATCACCATGCGCTGCTACTATTTTTAAACCATTTTCTATACGTTCTTCCCCTATCACTGCTATATAAAGGGAACGGTCTCTATTGATAGAGAAAACTTTATCTCCTGGCTGTAATGTTTCTTTTTCATGGATATCTACAAAATCATTCTTTTGTAAAATATCTTTTGCTATTTGAACCACTTCTTTTTCTGTTTTTGCCTGATTTAAAAAATTCATATATTCATCGGAAAATTTAAAAATTTTTTCTTTCTCTTCTGTATTCAACTTTTCCCATCCACTGGTTTTATCCCTACACAAAGCATTTTTTCTTTCTTTTTGTATCATAAGTCCTCCTTCATGTTTCACTTTTAATAAATAAAATCTGTTCAACTGCTTTAATTATTATGGTTATTTATCATATCATTTCAAAGTGTTTACATTTGTCCGACTTAAGCTTCTTCTCGTTCTACTGTTTTTATATTACTTCTAGAATATTTTTTTTATGCATTTTTTTATTACCTATAGCATATGCATTTTTTAACATTTCCATACATTTTTTTATAGTATCTTGTGAATTACCATGTATATAAGCAAGAATATCACCTTTGTTAACTGCATCACCTATTTTCTTTTTAAAAACAATTCCTACATAGGATCAATAGCATCTTCTTTTTTCTGTCTACCAATACCAAGCAATAATCCTATTTCTCCTACAATTTCAGCATCTAATGTTTCAACCCATCCCGTTTTTTCTGCTATAACTGGCTCTATCCAAGGTGCTTTAGGAAAATTTTCTATATTTTCAATATAATTTACATCTCCCCCCTGTTTTTGCACGAGTTCTTTCAATTTTTCATATGCTCTTCCATTACGAATTACTTCCATGACTTTCTTTTCATTTTCTTTTACATAGGGATATTTCCCTGAAAGATACATCATTTGCATAACTATCGCGACAACAACCTCTTTAACATCTTCTGCCATTTCACCTTGGAGCGCTTTTACTGCTTCTATTACTTCCAATGTATTGCCTACTGCATATCCTAGTGGCTCGTCCATATTCGTTAATACACAAACTATTTGCTTTTTAGCTAGTTTTCCAATCATTGCACACATTTTTGCCAACTCTCTTGCTTGACAAATATCTTGCATAAAAGCACCTTTTCCACATGTAATATCTAATACGATACCATTAGCACCTAAAGCAATTTTCTTACTCATAATACTAGACGCAATTAAAGGGATACTATCTACACAACCAATTGCATCTCGTAAAGCATAAAGTTTTTTATCTGCTGGCACTAAATCTTCTGTTTGCGCCACCAAACTGATACCAATATCTTTCACATTTTGTTTTAATTCTTCTATTGGTATACGTGTATGATATCCTGGGATAGCTTCCAATTTGTCTTCTGTACCTCCTGTTATTCCCAATCCTCTACCACTCATTTTCACTACCGGAATTCCAAGAGAAGCTATAATTGGCATAGCAATTAAAGTAACTTTATCACCTATTCCCCCAGTACTATGTTTATCTACTATATTTTCTGCAATATCGGATAAATCTAATATATTACCTGATTTTGTCATAGATATAGTTAAATTTAAAGTTTCTTCTTCTGTCATGCCATTGATATAAATTGCCATAATAAGAGCAGCCGCTTGATAGTCTGTAATTGTATTATTAGTATATCCTTGTACAAAAAAATCAATTTCTTTTTGCGATAATACTTGTTTGTTTTTCTTTTTTGTTATAATTTCTATTATATTCATTTATTATATTCAACCTCTCTTACTTGACAATTTTATTTTCTTTTATGCTATACCGTCATCTTACTAACAGCATTTCTATATTACTGCAAAACTTCTAATACCTTAGATTTCACAGTAACTTTTCTATCTGTCATTTGGAAAGCCTCTTGCAAATTGTGTATAGCACCATTGACTTTTTCTTCATCATCTGTATGAATATAAGCTAGTACTTCTCCAGAATTAACCGTATCTCCTATTTTTTTATTTAATGTAATACCAGCAGTTCTATTAATTTGTGATTCTTCTTTCATTCGACCTGCTCCCAAATAAATTGCTATACTGCCAACAATATCTGCATCAATATGCTCTACTATACCAGCTTTATCTGCTAAAACTGGCATAATATGTTTTGCCTTTCTAAACAGTTCCGGTTCCTTTACAAATCTAATATCTCCTTTTTGTGCTTCTACCATTGCTTTAAATTTTTCGTAAGCTCTACCATCTTTTAGCACTTCTTTAATAGATGTAATATTTTCCGCTTGATTTTTATTGCCTGTAACCAGTGTTATCATTAAGCTACCTAATGCCTCAATCACATTTTCTAAATCTTCTGGCATCTTTCCTTGCAAAGCCATAATAGTTTCTTGAATTTCTAAATTGTGTCCTATACAATATCCTAAAGGCTCGTTCATATCTGTAATAACACAACCTATTTGTTTATCCAATCTTTTTCCTAAACGAATTAATAATTTAGCAAGTTTTTTTGCATTTTCTCTTGTTTTAATATAAGTACCATTACCACACGTAATATCAAATACGATTTTATCGCTTCCAGTTGCTAATTTTAAACTCATTAAACTGGCTGCTATAATAGGAAGACTATCTGCACAAGCAATTTCATTTCTCAGTTTATATAATTTTCCCTCTGCAGGTGCCAAATTTAAACTTTGATTGGCAATACATATACCAGTTTTTTCTAAAATATCTCTAAATCCTTGTGAAGAAACTTCTGTATCAAATCCAGGGATTGATTCAAGTTTATCAATTGTTCCACCAGAAATACCATATCCTCTACTTGATATTTTGGCTACTGGTATTCCTAGGGCTGCTATTATTGGCATTAATATAAGTGTTACCTTATCACCCACACCACCTGTACTATGCTTATCTACAATATCTTTTGAAATTTCATTTAATGAAATCATATCACCAGATTCTGCCATAGCAATGCTTAAATGAATAATTTCGTCTTCTGTCATCCCATTAATGTAAATATAACTCATTAAGGCTGCTGCTTGTGCATCTGAAATTTCATTTTTAGTATATTTACCAACGAAATATCTAATTTCCTCATTGGACAATTCTTGTTTGGTTCTTTTCTTTTTTATAATACTTTTAATATCCATTTTTTCTCTCCCTTCTTTGTATATTCTAATTTTTTATTTTTTCATTTTCTCACGTATATCTATTTAATGGGAAGAATTGACAAAATTTTTAATAAAAGATTTTCGGTGTAACATACAAGGTCCCTCTTGTTTTATCATTTTTATGTGTTCTGCTGTTCCATATCCTTTGTGTTTTGCAAAACCATAAATTGGATACACTTCATCCCATTGTCTCATAATTCTATCTCTTGTCACCTTTGCAATAATAGATGCTGCTGCAATACTATAAATATTAGCATCACCTTTTATAACAGAAATGTAGGGAATTCCTAAAGTATCTAAATGATTTAATGCATCTATCATAATTATATCTGGCTTCTGTTGTAATCCTTGTAAAGCTAATTTTACACCTAATTTGGTAGCATTTAAAATGTTTATCTCATCAATCATTTTTTGTTCTACAATCCCTACACTATAAGCAATTGCTTCTTCTGTAATTTTCTCATATAATTTTTCTCTTTTTTTCTCAGACACCTTTTTGGAATCATTGATTCCTTCAATAAAAGAATCTTGTGGGAGAATAACTGCTCCCACAACCACAGGTCCTGCTAAAGGTCCTCTTCCAGCTTCATCAATACCACAAATATATGTGATTTGATTTTGATATAATTTTCTTTCTTCTGCTTTTAGTTGATTTAATCGTTCTACTTCTTTTTCCTTCATATTTTATCCATCCATTCAAATTGTCTATTGTGCCTTATTGAGGCTTTTATATTATAAATCTAGTAATCCTGTTAAAGAATAAGTTGTTATACCATCTCTAGTATAACCTTTATTATATACCACTTCACCTGTAGCGTAATTTACAATAAAATAATCATTTGATGTATTAATCATATTAGAAGCATCTATACCAAGAGCCGTTAAAATCTCTTTATTCCATTTGTACCATAACTGTTTTGCATTTTCTACACCGCTCATATTCATTTCATTTTCCACTTTTGTTTTTTCAATACTCGATAATGGTACTTGCTCTGTAAATTTTGTAGCTTTCCCATTCATAGTTAGGTGTTTTTCATCATTATCAAACTGATATTCCTCATATGCTTTTTCTGCTTCCACTTTGATTAAATGCATAATCGTAATATAATTTTTCATTCTAGAAGAGTGTAATAAATCTGTCGTCGTTACAATCGTAACACTAGCTAAAATTAACATAACAATAATGGTTACCACTAAAGTTATTATGGTTATACCTTTATTATTTTTTACCATAATTCCTCCTAAAATTTAAGTTTATTTTAATAATATACATGTATTATATCTATATGGGAAAAATATTTCAATAAAAATAAAAAATTTTCTCATATATTTCTATTGTAACTTAGCGTAATTTGCAGTATGATATAGCTAGTACAATAAAGTAAAAGGCGTAAGTTTTATCAATTTACATTTTCCTACGTCATAAAAGGAGGGGTTTAAATGGAAAATAATGAATTTAATTATAGTTCAGACAATTCTTTTCAAAAAAGTAAAATACAACATTCTGGTGGTTTTGGAAAAACAATATTAGTTCCTTTTATTTCAGGAATACTTGGTACCTCATTGGTCTTAGGCGTTTGTTTTGGTGTTCCAACAGTAAAATCTAAAATCATTGGAAATACGAATCGATTAGGACCTGTTTCTACCAGTACTTCAGCTTCTAATCAGTCTACAGATTTAATTAATCTTGCCAATTACTCAGAAACTTCGGTAGCAGTAGCAGAAAAAGTTCTACCTTCTGTTGTTGGTATTAAGGTAAGTTACCAAATTAACTCTATTTTTGGTAATAGTACAGGTGAAGCTACTGGTTCTGGCATTATTATTTCAGAAGATGGCTATATTGTAACAAATAATCATGTTATCTCTTCTGAAAGCAATTCTTCTTATTATGCCATTGAAGAAGCAACCGGTATAACAGTAAATCTTTATGGGGATTCTGAAGATTATCAGGCCACCGTTATTGGCACAGACCCTTATACAGACCTAGCCGTTATAAAAATAGAAAAAGATAACCTATCTCCTGCCGAACTAGGAGATTCAACACAAGTAAAAGTAGGAGAATTTGCTATGGCTATTGGTAATCCTATTGGCATGGACTATACTGTTACTTGTGGTATTATAAGTGCCGTTGATAGAGAAGTAGTAAGTGATGGAACAACTTATACAACCATTCAAACAGATGCCGCTATCAATGCTGGTAATAGTGGTGGTGCCTTAGTTAATAGCGCAGGGCAAGTAATTGGTATTAATACCATGAAACTATCTGGAAATGGTATTGAAGGAATTGGTTTTGCTATTCCTATTTCTTCTACAACGAATATTGTCAACCAATTAATTGAATTTCAAACAGTAAAAAGACCTTACATTGGTATCACAGGATCTGTGGTAGATAGTACCACTGCTAAACGATATAATCTTCCAGAAGGTGTTTATGTAGAAAAAGTTGAAGAAAATTCTCCAGCTAAAACAGCTGGTTTGCAACAAGGAGATATTATTACGAAAATTGAAGGAACAGCGGTTAAATCTGTTTCTGAATTAAATAAAGTAAAATATAACTATAATATTGGTGATACTGTTACACTAACAGTTTATCGTAATGGATCTGAAACAGATATAAAAGTTGTTTTAACAGAAACACCAACCAATAAAGATGAGGATTCTACAAATCAACAACAAAATAATACAAATAGCAATCCTTTTCATGGTGGTTCTATTTTCGATCTATTTAAATAATATATGAAGTTTATATTGCATCTTAACTATAAATAAAATTTACAAAAAGAGTTTATAATTATAAATTATAAACTCTTTTTGTATGTTGATAATCTATTTTTATATTATAATTTCAAACTTCTCTTCCCTTCAATTTTATTATCAGACACTTTTCTATAAATGGTTTTATCTTTATTTAAAATGGCATAAACAAATGAAGTAATCGGAACTGTATATACTACTCCCATACTACCTGCTATAGCAGATATAATTTGTTCTGCAATCGTTTCTTTATTTAAAATTTCTGTTATTCCCATATTACATGCCATAAATAATAAAATTAATGTTAAGGAACCACCTACATAAGCTAATATTAATGTGTTTGTCATCGTTCCTATAACGTCTCTACCAATATGCATACCACTTTTCAATAATTCTTTCCAAGTGATTTCTGGATTTTTAATTTTTATCTCATCTAAACTTGATGCAATAGACATACCTACATCCATACAAGCTCCTAAGGCTGATACGATAATTCCTGCAAATAATAAATCTCTAAAATTAAAATGAATAGTAGACATATTAATACTTAGTTGAATAGCATCTTCACAAGCACCTGACATTTTAGCAAGATGGTTAAAGATTAAAGCTATAACACCTGCAGAAACAACACCTCCTAAAGTGCCAATCGCTGCTGTTAATATTTTTTTATTTAGTCCTCCTATTACAATAAAAGTGGCAATAATAACTATCATAGATGTTCCGATAGATACTCCAATTGCATTATTTCCCTTAAAAATACCTTTTATCATAATTGCATAAATAGCTACCATGGTAAGAGCTAATCCTATAATAGCCTTTACACCTTGTTTTCCGCCTACCAATACAATACTAATCAGGAATAAAGCAAACATAGCAATAATATATTTTGATCTTACCACTTCTTGAACCGTTGCTGTTACATTGCCTTGATCATCTTCTGTAATTTGTGCAGTTACTTTATCTCCTTCTTCTAACTCATAAGCTAAAATTTTTCCTTCAATATCATATGATAAAACAAATTCAGTCGTATATTCTTCTCCATTATATTCACTGTTATCGGTAACTTGTATTGTAACTTGCTGTACTTTATCAGTTACCGTGCCTGTTTCTTTTTCTGTAACTTCTCCTGCTTCTATAACCGTTGCAATAACATCTGTTGATTTATTATTCTTTTCAATTAATTCTCCTTCTGTTGTCTGCTCTGCAGTATTGGTTAATGTTTCGTCTTCTGTAGCTCTTATATTTACTATAAAGATATTCATCATTAGTATAAAAATAATAAATATTAAGCTAGCTTTTTTCAAAATCTTTCCTCCCTTTATTTCTTTCATGCTTATTCTACTCTTGAAAATGGAAAAAGCATTCTCTACTAAAAAATTACATATTTATTAAAATATCACTATATCCATTTCATTTGTATAATCTTCATTTCCATAGGCATAAACAATGTATACATATCCATCTTGCGTTAAGAAAAAAGTATTTGTATTTTCTATTTGATACATGCTATTATTTAAATCTCTTTCATAAAGCGTTCCATATTGTTCTGCAATAATTTTAGCATTCTCAGAAGCCTCTTTAATATCTTTATGAATAATTGCCTGTACAACTTCATTAGAAGTTTGCTTCCATGCTATTAAATCATTTAGCGAAACCATTTTCTCCTCTTGAATATTATAGTTATATGTTTTAACAGAAACTTTTTCAGACTTTGTTTCTTCTTTTAAAGAGGATTTAATGACAATAGACAATACATGTTGATTTACAAAAGCTGCATAAGAAACATTATAAATAATATTTTGTGTACTTTGTCTCATAATAGCATTCGCCTTATTATAAAACTCTGTTAAAATTTCTTGATTCACTTGTTTTGCTTCTTCTGTGTCTATATTTAAAATAGGAATCTGTGCATGAATACTATAATATGCTTCGTCTTCATTATCCAAACTATAACCTGTATATACTAAATCCTTTTCTGTTTCTAACTTTTCTACTCTTACATTTTCACTATTAATTTTGATATCATTTGTAAACAAATTATTAAATTCTGCTTCTAAAATAGCATACTCTTCTGCCGTTTTTTGCCCACCTATATTAATTCCCATCATTAATGGATCTGTATCCGAATATTTATAAAAAAATTGTATATAAATTCCTAAACATAAAGCTACAATACAAATTAATATTAAAATTAAGAAAAAAATATTTTTATTTCGTCCATTTAAATTACCAACAAATTTTCTAATCGCTCTTTTCATTTTTCAAAATTATTCAATTTTATTTTGAATAATAACTCCTTTCTATGTTCTTTTTCTTATGTTTCTTGATATATCGCACTTATCACATGATAACATCTACTTGATGAAACATATAATAACCTCTTTTTATAATAAATTTCTTATAAAAGTGATTTTATTATAGCATTTTTTGCAAAAAATAGCAAACCCTTCTTAAAATTTATTTTTTGCCCTTTGCCTTTTGGTTTTATCCTACTATAAGCAATAGCAGTCATTGTATTGGTTTGCTAATTTTTTTCATTTTTTTTCGAATTTTTCAATAAAATTCCATAAAAAATCCATTGACTATTTTTTAAAAATATTGTATGATAATAGTTATGAAAAAGAAGAATTTTTTTTCATAACTATTGAAAAAGTACTTTATATTTTTGACTTATATCGTCATGAAAACAATATCATTACTAATATATTTATGTTTTTATGAAGTTACTTTATTGAAAATAAAGGAGAAATAAAATTTATGATATGTTCCGTATGCAATAAAAACACAGCCGTTGTTTTTATTAATAAAATAGAGAATGGTAAAAAGTCTGTTGAGGGACTTTGTTATCATTGTGCAAAAGAAAAAGGTATTAATCCTTTAGAAGTTTTAGCAAAAAATGCTAATATTTCTAACGAAGAATTAAATGATATGTCTAGTCAATTTGAAAGCATTTTGAAAGACTTTTCAGAAACAATGAATTTAGAGGCATTAGGAATCAATCCTGAAGAAATAAATATGAATGGAGATGCTCCCATAGGAAATATTTTCGGTGTTTTTAAAGCTTCTGAAAAGCAACAAGAACAAGCATCTAATAATGCTGAAAATGGTAGTGGAAAAACTGTTAAAGTACAAAAAAAGCAAAAAAATAATAAAAAGAAATTTTTAGATACCTATGGTACCAATCTTACAGATAAAGCTAGAAATGGTTCTTTAGATGCTGTAATTGGTAGAGAACAAGAAATTGAAAGAATGACACAAATTTTAAATAGACGTTCTAAAAATAATCCTTGTCTGATTGGCGAACCTGGTGTTGGTAAAACTGCTATTGCACAGGGGTTAGCTATTCGCATTGCCAATAAACAAGTACCCGCTAAATTATTAAATAAAGAAGTTTATTTAATTGATATGACAGCTATTATTGCTGGGACACAATTCAGAGGTCAATTTGAAGCTAGAATGAAGTCTTTAATTGATGAATGTAGAACTTATGGAAATATTATTCTAGTAATTGATGAAATTCATAATATTATTGGCGCAGGCGATGCAGAACATTCTATGAATGCAGCTAACATTTTAAAACCTGCCCTATCCAATGGAGAATTACAATTAATCGGAACCACTACTTTAAAAGAATATAGAAAATATATAGAAAAAGATTCTGCTTTAGAAAGAAGATTTCAACCAGTATTAGTAGAAGAACCTTCTATAGAAGACACTATTAATATTATTAAGGGAATTAAAAAGTATTATGAAGATTATCATAAAGTATTAATTACATCCGACATTATTGAAAAAACAGTCAAAATGTCAGAAAAATACATTCATGATAGATTTTTACCAGATAAAGCTATTGATTTAATTGATGAAGCTTGTTCAAAAATCAATTTAAATAATAAAGAATTATACGAATTAGAAATTATTAAAAATGAACTAGCAAAAGTAGCTGAAGAAAAAGAAGAAGCTGTTTCTTCTGATTCTATAGAAGAATATCAAAAGGCAGCAGATTTAAAAACAAAGGAATGCTCTTTAACAGAAAGAATGGAAGAAATTCAAAAAAAATTAAAACCTGCTGTACTTTCTGTTCAGGATGTTGCAGAAGTTATTGAACGCTGGACAAAAATTCCTGTTACAAAAATCACAGAAGCAGAAACAGAAAAATTATTAAATTTAGAAACAAATTTGCATAAACATATCATTGGTCAAAATGATGCTGTTACTGCTGTATCAAAGGCCATTAGAAGAAATAGAG
This sequence comes from uncultured Clostridia bacterium, assembly GCA_947626885.1. Lineage (GTDB taxonomy): Bacteria > Bacillota > Clostridia > TANB77 > CAG-508 > Scatovivens. The sequence goes on from CANQTX010000008.1 coordinate 35,628, forward strand.
CTGGTTTACAAAGCACTAAAAGACCTCCTTCTTTTATATTCGTTGGTCCAACTGGTGTTGGTAAAACAGAACTTGCAAAAGCCTTAGCTTACGAAATGTTTGGAAATGAAGAATCCATTATTAGAATTGATATGTCAGAATATATGGAGAGTCATTCTACTTCTAAATTAATTGGCTCACCTCCTGGCTATGTAGGATATGATGATGCTGGTCAATTAACAGAAAAAGTAAAAAGAAAACCATATTCTATTATTCTACTAGATGAAATTGAAAAGGCACATCCTGACGTATTTAATGTTTTGCTTCAAGTATTAGACGATGGAAAACTTACAGATTCACAAGGAAATACCGTTAATTTTGAAAATACCATTATCATAATGACATCTAATGCTGGATCTAATTTAAATAACAATTCTATTGGATTTGGAAAACAATCCATTATGGATAACGATAAATTAATAGGTGCTTTAAAAGAATTATTCCGACCAGAGTTTTTAAATAGAGTAGACGAAGTAATTGCCTTTCATAGTTTAACATCAGAAGAATTAATTCAAATTGTTGATTTATTACTGGCCAAAACACAAGAAGCTTTATCAACAAAAGAAATCCAATTAGATGTTTCTTTAGAGGCAAAACAATTTATTGTTTCTAAAGGAACGGATTTAAAATATGGTGCAAGACCTTTAAGAAGAGCTATTCAAAGATATATCGAAGATGAAATTTCTGATATGATTTTAAGGGGTACTGTGTTATCCTCTCAAACCATTCATGTCACAGTAGACAATGATCATCTAGCATTTGAAGTATAATTTTTATGTGTAAAAAAGAAGTTATCATGATGAGATTTCTTTATCATTGATAACTTCTTTTATAATGCCTGAAAAGTGAACAAAACATTTTTTGTAATAGATGCTTTATTCAAAATCTTCTATTGTTGCATTCAATTTCCCTGTTCCATACACAAAAATACCTTCATTTAGTGTTTTAATATCCTCATCTGTTAAATATGTTTTACTAATATCTGTTTCTTTATATAAACTAAGACTTCCCCCACTACCCACATGATAAATTTCTATATTATTTTCTCCCAATTTAATCATATAATGTTCATCACATAAACTATCTATTTCTTGACAAAGTGTTAAATTATCACTACTAAATGATTCCACTTCCCAATCGTCATACAAATCTTCCACTTCTTGCCTCGTTAAATTTACTAACTCCTTAGGAAGCTCTGCATATTGAAATGAAAAATGACCACACTCATCATAATATTTTTTTAAAGCAAACTCTGCATGATAAGAAAGTTTTTCTTCTGATTGAGCCGTTTCAACAAACGCTTCTTCATCTACATTTATCTCATTTTGATTAGCTACTACACTTGCATTAGGTTCATCTCCATGATTGTTTTTCCACATGGCAGAATACACATATCCTATACCAAAAGAAACAATAAATATAAAAAATCCATAAACCACTAATCTCTTCATACCAATCACCTAAGACTATTATGAACATTTTGGAAAGTTTTATGCAAAAAAAGATATGATATGTCTAACATACGTAATAAAAAGGACAAAAAGTTCCATTAACTAACGTCCCTGAATGGACAAAATGATTTCTCCCATTATATCTGTGCGATATATCTTTATTTTTTGCATATGCAATCTGTCTATTACTTCTTTTGAAGGATGTCCAAATTGATTGCCGTTCTCCTACGCCTATCAGAGCTACTTTAGGTTGTACTGTATATAGAAAGTCATTGGTTGTTGATGTTTTAGAACCGTGATGTGCTACTTTTAAAATTTCTGCCTTTAATATGGTAGGCTGATTTTGATAGGTTCGTAAAATTTCTTTTTCAGCAATTTCCTCAATATCTCCTGTAAACATACAGGAAATATTTTGATAACATAACTTGAAAACCAGCGAATTATTATTTAATGCATTTTCTGTAATCATGTTACTGCTATTGGGCCATAATACATGAATATACATATCCTTTTCAATGTTTACATGCATATTTGCTTCTAAAGAAATAATTTCTATGTTTTTTTGATGAGCAACTGCTAACATATCTTGTAATTGTTTAGAATTTTCTGGTTGTTTCCCTATAAAAATTTTTTCTACTTTTAGTGTTTTTAAAACAGCTAGAAGGCCTCCAATATGATCACTATCGCAATGTGAAACAATTAGATAATCAATCTGTTTTATACCTCTATCTAATAAATAGGGAACCACTACATTTTTCCCATAATCATATTGGTCCGAATTACCTTCTCCTCCATCAATTACAATGTTTTTACCCTTTGGTGTGGTTATAACAGTACAATCACCTTGACCAACATCTACAAAATAAATCATTAATGTTTCATGAAAATGTAGCCAAGTACATAAACCTATTGTTCCTATTCCTATTACGATGATTATTCTGCTTATATTTTTATATATACTCCTGTTAATACTGATATTTGTACTAATGTTATTGATGCTCTTATGAATATTACTAATTTTCCTCTTATGATATTTCTTTTTATCTTTACTATATATTATTGATTTTTCATGTTTTTTTCTGTTAATACGAAATAAAAATATAAATATGCGTAATGTATATTTTCTAACATACCACACTATTCCCAATAAAATACCATAATATAATAAGATCAATACAAATTTGGGTGTTGTAAAATATATTTTAGAAAACGGAAGCTTCGCACATATTTTGGCTATTGCAAATACTATTTTTATTCCTATTGTTTCTATTGCTCTCATAACATACGCTATATAAGAAAAACATTTACTGAATATAATAACAACAATAGCATTTTTAGAAAATATATTCGTACTTACTGTTAGGATAAATTGGCAAATTATGCTATATAAAATACTAACATAACCCAGAGCCAAGATAGGTCCAATAAAAAAGGAAATTGCTACATTAGATATTAGAAAAGACAAAGAGAGTGTATTAAAAGAATATAACATAATAGGAAAAATAAATATTTGTGCTGATAGGCTAACACAAATACTTTGTAAGCATCTATGTTTTTTATTTTCATCATTTTTTTTCTTTTTTCCTACTATTTTTTTCGGTATGATTAGTAAAAATAAGTGATATAAAAAAGAATGAAATAGAACAATCCCTATTGTTCCTGCAAAAGACAACCACATACCTACACTAAATATATGATAAGGATTTAATAAGATAATTATCATAAAAGACAAAAAAAGACTTCTAAAAAAATCATTCTTTCTATATGTATTGGAAGCTATAAGGATACAACTGTTCATAATACATGCCCTTACACAAGAACTAGAAAATCCTGTTATGGCACAAAAAAATAGTAAACAACCTATCAAGCAAAAATTTCTTACTTTTTTGTCTGCCATGATTTTACAGAATACAAAATTTAATCCTAACAACATATACGATATATGCATGCCTGAAATGGCCAATATGTGTGACACACTGCTATCTCTAAAATCATTTTTTATTTCTTCATCTATTTCACTAGTATAACCAATTAATATTCCATTTAAAAAATTAGCATATTGGCCTTCGTACATTTCTTTTATAGTGTGATATAATTTGTTTTTTATTTTTCCTATTATTGCTGTCACTGTAAAAGAGGTACCTATTTTTTTTACTTGTTTTACTGTAACAATCCCATAAATTTTGCTCTGTTTTAAATAGTTTTGATAATTAAAACCCTTATAATTTCTTGCCGTAGAAGCCTTTTTAAAAATACCATAAAAATCAATTTTATCTCCTACATCCACATGGCTATCTTTAGACATATACACGATTACCTTTTTGCCATTACTCTTTGGTATAGCTTGATTATCTAAGATACGTACTTCATACTGATTCCCATCAGTTTCTTTCTCTTTTACATTGATAATTTCTCCTATCGCTTGTATCTCTGTTTGCTCTGGAAATACGTTTTGAAAAGAAAAAATAAGAGCTATATCATAATATAGCCCCAAAATAATACATATACTAATTAAAATTTTCTTATAAATTGTTAAAACTCCCTTCTATTTTCCCCCTTCTGACCTTATTCTATAATTCTTCTTGCTGTAACATATCTTTCATTATAATAAGAATTGCTATTGACATTATCAATAACTACTCCTCTTTTAGGGTTTGCTGCATGAATAAAATCGCCATTTCCTATATAAATACCAGTATGCCCTATTTTGGTTTTTCCCTCATCATAAAATAATATTAAATCGCCTTCTTTTAAATCTTCTCTAGCAATTTCTCTTCCCACATTCGTTTGATCACTTGCTGTATTTGCTAATTGATATTCAAAATGTGCAAATACATATTGTGTAAAACCTGAACAATCAAATCCTGTAGCTGGCGTTTTTCCTCCTAAAATATAAGCATATCCTAAATATTGTTTAGCAAATTCTACTACTGAATTTCCATTGATACCTCTATCTTGTGATAAACTTCTAGAAGTAATATTGTCATCTTCCTTATTATTTGTAATTGTTACGAGTTTTTTACTGACATATCCTGTAATATTGCCAGAAGAAATTTTATACCAATCGCCCTCTTCTGCAGAAATTGTTACTTCATCTCCATAATCTAAAACATTTACAGCTTCTGCTGAAGTACTCGCTGATGCTCTAACTCTCGCTGTCTCAACATTAATTTTACCTGTTGTTTGAGAAGTTACCTCTTGTGCTACAGTTTCATTGTTAGCAGAATGAGAAGTGTTCTCCTGAGGATTTATTGTTTGGTTCTCTATACGATTTGCTACATTTTCCTGTGCTGTATTCTTTTCAGTATCTGTAGCTGTTGTTTCTTCATTATCTATTATTACAGGTGCCATGGCATCTGCTATTTTAGTTTTTAATAACCAACCACTTACTACCCCATCTGTTATCTGTACCCAATGATTCATTTCTGTTAAAATTGTTACTTCTGCTCCTTGACTAATTTCCTCTGTTTGGGTAGAAAAGTAACTTGGTAACATTCGTAATTGCGATGTCATCTTTAAAGTACCTTTCGTAGTATAGTCATTATTAGTATTAGCACTACCACTATGATTATCTGTATTTGTATTTGTATTCGTATTCATATTTGTATTCGTATTCGCATTTGTACTTGTGTTTGTGTTTGTGCTTGTGTTATTACTATTATCACTGTTATTTATTTGATTAATATAATCTTTTTTCACATATCCCGTATATGTTTTATATTGAATTTTATACCAGTCACCTGTTTCTTCTAAAATTTCCACTTCATCATTTTCGTAAATATTTGTTAAAATATTAGCATTTGTATTATTTTCTTCTCTAATTCGTACTGCTGTTGTGTTTACTTTTCCTGTTGTAGCAAAAGATGATTGTATGAAAACACAATAAATAACAATGCTTCCCAAAATTACTTTATTCATTAATTTCATATATTTTTCTTCCTTCTTCTCTACTAATTATATGCGAACATGTTATTCTATTATATATAACATGTTTATTGCGTTGCTTCGGTTGCATCTAAATTCACTTGAATATGTACTTCCTCTAATTGCTTATCGAAAACCTTAGAAGGAGCATTCATCAATAAGTCTCTTGCTTTTTTATTTTTAGGAAAAGCAATAACCTCTCTAATATTATCTTCTTTTGCAAGAAGCATAACAATTCTATCTATTCCTGGTGCGGCTCCCGCATGTGGTGGTGCCCCATATTGAAAGGCATTATATAAAGCGCCAAATTTATTTTTTATGTCTTCCACTGTATAACCGGCTATATCAAATGCTTTAAGCATAATTTCTTGATCATGATTTCTTACAGCACCCGATAAAATTTCATATCCATTACATACTGCATCATATTGATAAGCATAAATATCCAATGGATCCTTATTGTTTAGAGCTTCTATTCCCCCTTGTGGCATAGAAAAAGGATTGTGATTAAAATCTATGGTTCCTTCATCAGATAATTCATACATAGGAAAATCTATAATTAAACAAAACTTATAAACTTCTTTTTCTAATAAATCCAATTCCTCTGCTAATTTTATTCTCACACCGCCTGCAATTTTTACTGCCCTTTCATAAGTGTCTCCTATAAAGAATATTGCTGCATTTGGCTGGATATGCATTTTATCACATATCTTTTGCTTTCTGGTATCATCAATAAATTTACTAATCCCACCAGTAAAGTTTTTATTATTATCTACTTTTACCCATGCCAAACCTTTTGCTTCAATTTCTTGAACAGCATAGTCCGACATATTATCAAAAAATTTTCTAGATTTTTCCTCCATATGAGAAACAGCAATTGCTTTAACAGTTTTGTTCTTAAAAGCATTAAACTCTGTTCCTTCAAATATGTCTGTTACATCTATAATGATTAATGGATTTCTTAAGTCAGGCTTATCTGTACCATATTTTTCCATAGCTTCTCGATAAGGTATTCTAATAAAAGGAGCATCATCTACTTTCCAATCTGTATTCTGTTTAAATACCTTTGGTAATATTGTTTCTATTACCTCAAAAACATCTTCTTGTGTGGCAAAACTCATTTCAAAATCTAATTGGTAAAATTCTCCTGGAGAACGATCTGCTCTAGGATCTTCATCTCTAAAACATGGTGCAATTTGATAATATTTATCAAAACCTGATATCATTAATAACTGTTTAAATTGTTGTGGTGCTTGTGGCAAAGCATAAAATTCTCCTGGGTGTAGTCTACTTGGTACTAAAAAATCCCTCGCCCCCTCTGGTGATGAATTAGCCAAAATAGGGGTTTGAATCTCAATAAAGCCTAATGCATCCATAGCATTTCTAAAATCTTTTAGAATTTTAGAACGTAAAATTAAATTACGATGTATTTTTTCATTTCTTAAATCTAAAAATCGGTAAGCTAATCGTAAATCTTCTCTAACATTTTGTCCTTCCATATTAATTTCAAAAGGCAATGCATTTCTACATTTTCCTAAAATTGTTATGCTTTTTGCTATAACTTCAATTTCTCCTGTAGGGATTTTATCATTTTTACTGCTTCTTTCCACTACCGTTCCTGTTATGGTAATCGTTGATTCTTTCGTTATATCTTTTATAACCATTTGCCAATTTTCCATTTCAGATACAACAATTTGTGTAATACCGTTTTCATCTCTTAAATCCAAAAACATCATTTTCCCTAAATTTCTAATAGCCTGTACAAAACCTGCTAATCTTACTTCTTTTCCTACATCTGCTATTCTCAATTCTCCACAACTATGTGTTCTATATTGATTTTTCATAGCTATTTTTCCCCTTTATTTACAAAAAATGTGAATATATTATATATGATTTGCCATTGTTTTTCAATACAAAAAACTTAAAAATCCTTTAAAAGAATTTTCCATTGATATTGCTAATCAAAAAAGACAAGCTAATATGCTTGCCTTTTTTGATTAGATTAATTTTTAAATAATATCATTCTAAATCCCCAATAATTATCACTTGAATCTTCTGGCCAACCAGTATGGCTAGCTGCTGTTCTACTTAAATTAGCACTTCCACCGCGAACAACACGATGCAATACATTTTCTTGATTTTTATCTTTTTTATTAGATTTAGAAGAAGTATCCTCCGAAGTTTTAAAAATTTCCGAAGTCCACTCTCTTAAATTACCTGCTAAATCACAAATATTTTTTACTATATCCGCTTCAGTTGCTCCTGTTGGTAATATTGTACCACTATAATTTCCATAGCTTGTATTAGAAGAATAATTTTCAACTTCACTATCAATCCACTCTAATGTCGTATCCCAAGCATAACTATTGATAATCGCAGTGCTATATCCCTCATATCCATACTTTACCCCTGAATCATTTGCTAAATTTGCTGCTTCTTGATAAGTTAATCCATTCCAAGGCATTTTTCCGCCCATAGAAGCTGCCACTTGCTCACCATTTACATCTTGTTGTGATGCTTCAAATCTAGCCATATAAAATCCGTAATTTTGTGCAACACTATTCACTAATGCAGATGATGTATTACTTGTTTCTTGATAATTGGTATCTAACATGGTCTTTCTAGACAATTTTCCACTTTCCACTGGTACCCAAACATATTGATTTCCTGCTTTATCTTCAATGGTGAAACCTGAATCTACTTCTCCTCCTACATGAGTAAATCCTTCTGGCATATAAGGATTTTTGGCAGATATGATTCTAATATTAGAAACTGTAATAATTTTCATCGAGGTTTGTCCATTGACACCCGTTGCACTAAATGTATAATCTCCATTTTCTGTTACATCATATGTTGTTTCACTTGTCTCTAATACTGTTCCATCTGGTAAAGTAATGCTAGCCACTCCTGCTTCATCTTCTGTTGTTGCACTAACGTCAATCGTTACCTTCTCTTGATTTTCTTCAGTTGAATTTAAACTCAATTGGATAACTGGTCGTATGACTTTTTCTTCAGAATTACCCAAAAAATTGATGCCATTTCCTTTTGAATTTACTAGAATATACACAAATAATCCAATAGCAATCAGAACAGCTATTAAAATAACAATAATAATAGGTGATAGTTTATTCCTCATAATTTGCTTCTCCTTTTTCTTTTGAAAAAAATATATATATTATATTAAAACATATAATGAAAATTTTTTCAAATATTTTCACAATTTTTCTATAAATTCTTTTCTATTCATTAATTATTTCAATAATTTTAGCTCATCTATTTCATTTTTCAAAACATTTTAAAAACGCTATACAACAAAACCTTTTATCATTTTCTGGTAATATAAAAATACGTTTTTAAATATGTTCCATTAATATTTAAAAACGTATTTTTTTCTCTTTATATGATACCCTTATTCTACTGGATAAACACTTACTCGTTTCTTTTCTTTACCTTTTCTTTCAAATTTTATAGTTCCATCTACTAAAGAAAATAAAGTATCATCACTACCGATTCCAACATTTACACCTGGATGTACATTTGTTCCTCTTTGTCTAATAATAATATTTCCAGCTTTTACAAATTGTCCATCAGATTTTTTTACACCAAGTCTTTTTGACTCACTGTCTCTTCCGTTTTTAACACTACCTTGCCCTTTTTTATGTGCCATGAAAGTTCACTCCTTTCGTTCTTATATTTTATATTCCATCTTTTTCATTTTCTATATTTGTTATAGATTATTCTGCCACTTTTTCAGCTTTTTTAGCCGCAGCAACTTTTATAGAAGTAATTTCTACTTTTGTGTAATCTTGTCTATGACCTCTTGTTTTTCTTTCATTCTTTTTAGGTTTGTATTTGAAAACCAAAATTTTCTTTCCTCTACCATGAGAAACTACTTTTCCTTCAACTTTTACACCTGTAACATAAGGGGTTCCTACCTGTACTTTTCCTTCATCAGATACAAATACTACTTTGTCAAATGTTACTTTTTTTCCTTCTTCTGTATCTAATTTTTCAAAATATACAGTTTCACCCTCTTGTACTTTGTATTGTCTTCCGCATGCTTCAATTATTGCGTACATTTAAAATGCACCTCCCTTTTCGTATACTCGCTAACTTCCAACTTTGGTAACTAATTGTTTCATAGTATTTATAACCATAGTTAAGCAGTTTACAGTAATAAATTTTAACATGATTTTGCTTATCTGTCAAGATTTTACAGAAAAAAATAGACACAAATATAATTCATGTCTACTTATGGCAGTATCTCTATTAATCTATTTTTTCTCTTCCATCTTCTCTTCCATCTCCTCTAGGTTTAGGAATATCGGCGGCCTTTAGAGGAATTTCACTTCTTATTCCTATTTTTGTTCCTTCTTCTTTATTATTTCCACCGTTTTCTTTAACCTTGTTAACTGGAGGTTTAGAAACACTGTTAGCCTCTTGCTCTCTCATAGCTTTTCTTAGTTTGCGATTAATTTTTACCTCTTTAATAAATTTTTCTAAATTTCCCAAAACACCTTTTCCTGCTCTTATTACTCTTTCTGAAGCCCTAACAATAATAGATTTCGTTTGCTTTTCATTTATTTCTTCTCCCATTTTTTCTGCTTCTCCCAAAGCATCTCTAAGTGCTTTTATAACTTCAGGATTTTCTTTAGAACCTACCAAAACATTATCAAAACTTTCGTCATTCAAACCTTCTTCTCCAAAAAACATTTTACCAAATGTACGACTAATTTCTCCCAATGTTCCCATATTTTTTTACTAGATTTTAGTCTAGTTATACACCTCATTTCTTAAAATTAAATTAATCCATATCTATTATAACAGAAAAAGTCCTGAAAATCAAGACTTTTCCAAAAATTATTGTAAATCTTACATAATACATTTCACTTTGTACTATTTTTTTTAAAATTACTATATTTTAAGTCATATAATCTTTTAACCTTTTACTTCTACTTGGATGTCTTAACTTTCTTAATGCTTTTGCTTCAATTTGTCTTATTCTTTCACGTGTCACTTGAAACTCACGCCCTACTTCTTCTAAAGTTCTTGCTTTTCCATCTTCTAGTCCAAATCTTAACTTCAATACTTTGGCTTCTCTTGGTGTTAATGTGCTCATTACTTCTTCTAGTTGCTCTTTTAATAATGTATACGCTGCTGAGTCATGTGGTGCTGGGGATTCATCATCAGGAATAAAATCTCCTAGATGACTATCGTCTTCTTCTCCTATTGGTGTTTCCAAAGAAACAGGGTCTTGTGCAATTTTTTGAATTTCCATTACTTTTTCAAGTGAAATTTCCATTTCTTCTGCAATTTCTTCTGGTGTTGGTTCTCTTCCTAAAATTTGAAGCAAGTGTCTAGAAGTACGAATTAATTTATTAATCGTTTCCACCATATGAACAGGAATTCTTATGGTTCTTGCTTGATCTGCAATCGCTCTTGTAATAGCTTGTCTTATCCACCAAGTAGCATATGTGCTAAATTTGTACCCTTTTTTGTAATCAAATTTCTCTACCGCTTTGATTAATCCCATATTACCTTCTTGAATTAAATCTAAAAATAACATGCCTCTTCCCACATATTTTTTAGCTATACTAACAACCAATCGCAAATTGGATTCTGCTAATTTCTGCTTCGCCTCTTCATCTTCTTCTAAAACTCTTTTAGCAAGATCTAATTCTTCTTCAAATGAAAGTAATGGTATTCTACCAATTTCTCTTAGATACATTCTTACTGGATCGTCTACACCGACACCTTCTACATTATTCATATCTAAGTCTTCTAATTTAATTTCTTCTACTTCTTCTAAATCTTCAATATCTGGCTCTAATAAGTCATCCTCATCTTTTAATATATTAACACCCAATTCTTCAAAAGCATCATACACTTTATCAATTTCTTCTGGGTTAATCTCACCTAATTGGGCAGCCAATTCTCCATAAGTAATTTTTCCTTTTTCTTTAGCAGATTTAAGAATTTGCATAACTTTTGCCTTTTCAGCATCTACTTTTTGCTCTGTTGTTTCTTTATTTTCTTTTTGTGCATTATTGTCATTTTTATTAATTTTCTTTTCTTTTTTCGTTATGTTTTCATCCTTTATTTCTTTTTTCTGCTCTTTTTCTACCTTATGAGAATCTTTTATTACTTTTTGTTTTTCTTCAGATGTAGCATTCTTAGAGACTTTTTCTTCTTTTTTAGCTATTTTCTTTTTTGTAGGTTTTTCTTCTTTTACTACTTCTTTTTTCATTTTTTAACAATACCTCCTACTTTCCTTTAGCCAACTCAATAATAATACGATTTAATTCTTCTTCTAACTTTGTTATCTCCTCGGGTGTTAAAGTTTCGTTTTTTAATTCCTGTATAATTTCTAGTTTTCTCCTAGATAATCTATCTTTATTATAAATAATAATGATATCTTCTATACATTTTTCAACAGAATTTATTTCGTAATCTGTTACTAAAATTTCACTAATATGTGATTGTATTTCTGCATCTTCTATATTTGCTATGCATTGTATAATTTTTTCACTTTCCTCTGCAGATGATTCTAAAATTTTTTCAAAAATAACTTTATTTTCTCTTACTTGCAAATCTTCTATTGTAATATTCGTAACAATCTTCTCATAAGCTTCTTTAAAATGGTTAATAAGCAAATAAATAACCATATTTTCCCTTTTAACAACAGCTTCACTGATTTCTTCCTTTGGCACTTTATGGTTTATGATTGGTTTTGTGAGTACTTTATTGCTAGCAGAATGATAACTTGTTTTATTAACCTCTGCATAAATAGCCTCTTTAGAAATATGATATTGTTTTGCTATTTTATCAATATAAATTTCTCTTTCTATTTTATTTTCTACATCGGAAAGTATTTTTGTAATTTCTTTTAAAAATCTAATTTTATCCTTTGCATTTTCTAGCTGATATTTGTTTTTTAGCATTTTTATTTTAAATTCTACCAAAGATATGGCCTGATCCACCAATAACTGAAATCTACCACTGCCATATTTTAAAACATATTCATCGGGATCTTTTGCACCTTCCATTTGCAATACTCTAGCATCACAGCCCTGATTTTCTAGTATAGATAATCCTCTCAAAATAGCTTCTTGTCCTGCACCATCTGAATCATAACTTAATATAACTTGTTCACAGTATTTTCGTAATAACCTTCCTTGTTCTTCTGTTAAGGCTGTTCCTAGTGAAGCAACAACATTATGAATTCCCCTTTGGTATAACGATACCGCATCCATATATCCTTCTACCAAAATCATTTTTTTTTCATTTGCTTGTTTGGCTAAATTTAAACCAAATAAATGCTTCTTTTTAGAATAAACTAAATTTTCATTAGAATTAATATATTTGGCAGTTTTCTCATTATCATCTAGTCTTCTACCACCAAAAGCAACAACTTTTCCATTAACCTCCATAATAGGAAACATCAGCCTTTTTCTAAAACGATCTATGTATTCTCCTCTATCGTTCTTATGCACTAAACCAGTTGCTAATATTTCCTCATCTTTAAACCCTTGCGTTTTTAAATGTTGATACAATTCATGATGTTCTCCTGAATATCCTATTTTAAAAGATGTTAAGGTATGATTATCCATTTTTCTTTGCTTTATGTAATTTTGTGCTATTTTTGCTAAAGGCTTGTACAATCGTTCATGATAGAAAATGGTTGCTTCTGCATTAATTTTATACATTTTATCTTTTAAATATTGATTTTTTTGAAACGTAGGATTTTCATCCACAGGTAATGGAATTCTGGCTCTTTCTGCTAAAAATTCTAAAGATTCTTTAAAAGATATTTTTTCAATTTCACTAACAAAATTGAACACATCTCCACCTTTATGACAACCAAAACAATGATAATATTGTCTATCTGGTGAAACAGAAAAAGAAGGGGATTTTTCTTTGTGAAAAGGGCATAAACCAAAAAAGTTTCTACCACTTCTTTTTAATGTAACATATTGTGAAATAACATCAACGATATCATTTGCTAATCTAATCTCTTCTTTTAATTCGTCACTATAAGTTATCATTTAAAAAACCTTTCCAATATAATATTCGACAGATATCTTTTTTATCCTTCATGTTTATGAATAAAATTATGTCGACTTTTTTCTGATAATTTTTTGAATAGGAAATATAACTTTATTATCAGATAAAATAAAATCGCCGTCTCCTATCGAAACCACGATTTCATTATACAAATATTATGTTTTTTTATATTTTTATTGTGTTTATTCATTCGCTGATATGAATTTTTTTACAATATTGGTATCTGTATTTTCTACCACATCTGATGAATGCACGTCTTTAGGAATATGAGAAACTTCCGCAATACCATGTAATTGATAAGAAGCATTAATTTTATTTTCTACAAATTCTTCTACTTCTTCTTTTCCTCTTTCCTCTACAAGAACCAATTCACTTACTAATATTTGTTTTGCATTTAATAACATTTTCTTTTCTGTTGTAGATAATCCTTTTTCTTTTTGTTTAAAACTTAAATTTCTAACAATATCGGCTACTTCAAAAATATCACCTGATTTCATTTTTTCGACATTGTCTCTATATCTTTTGTTCCACTTCATAGACATTTCTGTGCTATCTTGTTCTAAAACATTGATTACTTTTCCGGCTGTCTCTTTATCTATTACATTACGTACTCCTATTTCTTCTGCTTTTGCTGTAGGTACCATTACTTTCACTTCACCTGGCATTTTTATAATATAATAAGATTGCTTTTCATCTAAAATGGCCTTTTCTTCTATGGTTTCAATAATGCCTGCTCCATGCATGGGATAAACTATTTTGTCTCCTACTTTAAACATTTTTTACGTCACTCCTTCCAAGTAATTCTCCATTACTACATTACAATTATACTACAAAAATTACCAAAAGTCAAAGTAAATTTTATGATTTTGTAAGAGAATTTTAAAAATGTTACCATCTTGTATTATATCCTTTATTTACTTGTTGATCCAAAGCCTCCCATTCTTTTGCCTTCTGCAGAATCATTATCTGTTATTTCATATTTTTGAAATATAGCTTGCCCTATAACATCACCCTTTTGAATGGTAATATCTTCTGTTTTTATGTTATAAAAAGCAAACATAATGTGTCCATCATTGTCCGGATTGCCATAATAATCTTTATCAATAACGCCAACGCTATTAGCTAAAATTAAACCTTTTTTTCCAGGATTAGAACTTCTATTATATAGTAATAGCATCTCATCATCTTCCATGTATGCCTTTAATCCTGTTTTGATTAAAGTAGGTTTTTGTCCCTTCTGAAAGGATGGCACAATGCAGTCTTCTGCTGCCTCGATATCATATCCTGCTGAATATTTTGTTTTTCTTATTGGTAAATGAATTTCTTTATTTTCAAATCCTTTTGCAATTTCAAATCCACGTTTTCCCATTTTTTTCTCCTTTTCTACTTTTTTATTTTTATTATTATATCTATTTTTTTCTTTTTTTTCAAGTACTATTCTTGTTTAACAATTGCTTTTATACTATCCATATGTTCCAGGGCCGTTTCATATCCTGCCTGAAAACAATAATCCACATTGTCGATATCTAATAAGCCGGTTCCATCTGTGTCTACTGTTAGTATCAAATCACTATTTTTTAAATGCATTTCAGAAATTTTATTGCTCATCATATCAATGGTTTTCATACCAATATCCATCATATTACTATTTGGCGTAATTTTATCACTACTAAAATTAACTGCAATTACTTTATCTGCTCCCAATGTTCGTGCTACATCTACAGGAACATTATTTAAAATACCACCATCTAATAAAATTTTATCATGATAGGAACAGGGATTAAATACAACGGAAAAGCTAGAACTGGCCCTAACCGCCTTTCCAATTTCTATATCATCTATATACGGTACGCCTTCAGGAATCATAGAAGCACATACCATTTCTTTTTCTTCTATCATATCTGTACAAACAGTAGCAACCGGCATTTTCAAATCTTTCATTGTATGAAATCCTTTTTGCCTTGCTATTGTATTATATAATTCTTCTATGGGTTGACCACTTCTTAAACCATCAAATGTCATTTTCTTATTAAATAGTAAACTATCTAAAATAATTACTTCTGCATTATTTCCCACCAATTGATAGGCATATTGATTAAATAAATTATAAATTTCTGTTGCACAAAATCCTAAAGCAGTTAATATAGCAATATGACTTCCTGAACTGGTTCCTGCTAAAATATCTAAAGCAATATTGTTTTCTTCTAGTGCCTTTAAGACACCTGCATGAGCAATACCTCTTATTCCTCCACCAGATAATGCTAATCCTAGTTTCATTCTATTCTCCTCCTAAAGTTTTTTTACCATTACTACTAGAAAATAGTATTACCATTTTTTTACTATTTACACATAAAAAGACATAATCTATAAAAGATTATGTCTCTCATTTCTATAGCATTAATCTGCTGCATATGGAATAATAGCAATATGTCTTGCTCTTTTAACAGCTGTTGTAATTTCTCTTTGATGTTTTGCACAAGCTCCTGTTGCTCTTCTTGGTAGAATTTTACCTTTTTCATTAATAAATTTTTTTAATTGCTCTGCATTTTTATAATCTAACACAAAATTTTTATCATTACAAAGTAAACAAACTTTTTTTCTCATTTTTCTAAACTTTGGGTTAAAATCATCATCTTGATTGTTTCGATTATTTTTTCTGCTTTGTTTCTTATCTGCCATTTTATAAAACCTCCCATCTTCTCAATCTTATATATTCTTTTCCTTATAGTTATAGGTAATAATTTGATATTATCTCCTCATTTTCCCCAACTCCACACCGTACGCGATAGTTTCCCATCATACGGCGTTCCCTCAATTTATCTTTTATTATTACATATATAATTTTCAACAAGAATTAAACTTCTAGTCTTTTTGGTATGTAATTCAAAGATAATTTATTCTTATGTTCTAATCTTGGTTACTTTGTTCTGTCTGTTTCTTTTTCAGCCTTTTCCAATTATAAGTACCATATATGTCATTTATTAATAATAATGTTGGACAAAGTAATACTGGTATCTTTGTACTATCTCCTTGTATAACTGGTGTAATCCATAATGAAATAAGAATTAGGTCATTGCATATATATGATATTAATGACAATTCGCTTCTTCTTGCTTCAAAATAGCTTGCTAGTACACTTGTTACTACTGAACACGTACTTATTATCAATAATGATGTATTAAATATTTTTAGTATGTAATAGTATAACCAAAACATTACTATTTGTGATATTAATACAATGATTATTTCTTTTATTGATAATGTGTTTATTATTACAGTATTATCTTCTTTATCTCGGTTTCTAAGCCAACTAATTATTCCCACTATCATTATAGGAAATGTTAGAAATATTGTAATTAATAACTCTCCATAATAGGATTGATTGAATGAAACTATTCCATAGAAGAATACACTTATAAATCCAACAAAGTAACATTCAACTTTTCCTTTTGACATTAATAGTGCCGTTGTAAAGTATAGTATAGTATAGCACATATCTATTATTGTCCCTTTAAAAATTATTGTGAATAATATTGCTAAACTTAGTCCAATAATTAGAAAACTCAATTCAAATTTTGTCCAGTCTTTAAAATACTTTTTAATCATTTATTCACACAGCTTTCTAATTGTATTTTATTATTTTTAGCTTTCTGTCTTAGCAGATTTATTTTATTTATTTTACTTTTATTGAGTTTTAACTTTCTCAAATATTCTGCTATAAGTTTTTGGTCTTTTATATGTATCAGTTTATGAATATCCTTTGTAACAAAGATTAGATTTTCATATTCGTCTGTTCCGCCAAATTTTACTGGTATTATATGGTGGCAATGCATATTTCCAATTTCTAAGTTACTTTCTGTAACTTTACATTTTCCTTGTTGTGCTACGTATTTTGATATTCTGTTGTCATTGTATTCAATTGTTTTATTTGGAATATAATTTTTACTTAAATATATCAACATATATGGTCTAACTGTTTCTAGTTTCTTATGAATTTCTTCTCTGCCCTCTGGAGTATATTTATTTATATTCACTTTTTTAAACATTGGACTTTTATGTGTTACATAGCTTAGAGGTAATATTGGTTGATTGTTGTAGTATCTGATTGCTTTGCTCTTCCCATACTTTTTGATTGCCTTGTTTAATACTAAATTTTTTGGCTTTATCTTTGATAATTCACTTAGTCTAATTCTCGCATTCTTGTCGACTACAAAAGCAATTTCTTTTAAATCATTTGCTACTGTTGTTGCCATTCTATAATAATTGTGTACTCCCATTACATAAGCATTATATTTACTTATTGTTTGTTTCTGTTTTGTCGGCTCTGAATGTTGTATTTGTTTAATATAGTCTTTACCTTCTTGTATTATTTTCTTTCTTGCTTTCTCTGATAGCTTTGATTTTACTATATATTTTGTAGTTCCTTTATGCATTTTTCCTTTTGGTATCAGTTTCATTTTAAATCCTAAATATTCTGAATATTGTTTTCTTAGGTCAATTACTTTTGATTTTTCCTCACTTATATCAAGATTTAATCTTTCCTTTAGCCATTTCTTTGTTGCAATAAATATGTTTTCAGCATCTTTTCTTGTTCTACAAAATATTTTAAAATCATCTGCATATCTTACTATATAACATTCTTTTAAATTTGTATTTCTTAGTGCATTAAATTTATATGTTGCATACCCACGTTCCTTTGCAGGTTTATAGCTGTATCTTGTAGGTATGTTTTCCCATTGACTTGTTATCCACCAGTCTAATTCATTTAAAACAATGTTTGCTAGCAATGGGGATATTATCCCACCTTGTGGTGTTCCTTTCTCTGGAAAACCTATTTCTGCTATTTCAGCTTTCAGCATTACTGATATTATACTTAATAGTTTCTTATCTCTTATTCCTAAAGTCCACATTTGTTTAAGCAGTTTTGCATGGTTTACATTGTCAAAGAAACCTTTAATGTCAATATCTACTACAAAATATAGATGTGATTTTTGTGCATACATATAGGACTGTGCCATTGCATGTTCTGTACTTCTACAAGGTCTAAAACCGTTGTTGCGTTCAAAGAATTTTGCTTCACATATCGGCTCTAATACTTGTAAAATACATTGTTGTATTATTCTATCTATAATCGTAGGTATTCCTAATGCTCTTACTTTTCCATTTGCTTTTGGTATTTCTACTCTCCTTACGGATTTTGGTTGATACCATTCTAATTTTTTCCTAATATGTTCTATTAGGTTTTTAACCCCCCAATTTGCTATATCATCTATAGTCTTTTTATCAGTTCCAGCAGTATGACTACCTTTATTTTTCTTAATATTTCTGTATGCCAATAATATATTTTCTTCCATTGTGATTATTTCTAACAAATTTTTAAATATTTTATTATTCTTACTTTGTTGATATAAGTTATCTTGTATTCTTTGAAAATTATAATATTCGGCATTTCTAAGTTTCCTTACCTTAGGACTTTTATTTCTATTCTTTGTTGTCAAAGTCGGCTCCTCCTTTCGGATTTTGCCTTTCTTAGTCGTACTCGAACCTTTGATTATTATATATTAACTTTTATTAATAAATTGACTTGTGCCCTTTCCTCCACTACTTATTATCATAGTTTCATTGATACTATGGCACTACTATCAGTTAGATTAAAACAAGTTATATTATTTCTAATTTTCCTTGTTACCACTTCATTGTGTGTAATCACTCTGTGTCCTAACCTTTCAACGTTCCGATAATTCTATCCTTACATATACTTTTAGGTGTATTCTATAAGCCCGTATGCTCAATTATGCCTTTAACATAATAAGGTATTTCATACATTCTTATCTTACTTTACCTCACATACTACCAGTTCTACTGGCAATAGCATTTCTACTATTTCCTACTCCGGACCCTTTCATTCAAATATTCGTCAGTATTTCTACATTCTCACCATAAGTATTTTATGGACCTCCGGCATATAGGTTACATCTCATACCTCTACAAGACTTTCCTTAATAGTTATTACTATTACTAGGGTAACTCTCTGCCGACTTCTGCGAGCTCTAAAACAATTGGATAATTACATATCTTTTCGCTTTTCGCAGTGTTAAGGTAAGCGTTTCAAGACGTTACTCTATCATTCCACTTATCAAATTATCAGTTCTCTAAGTGGTTTTAATCCCGCTTATGCCAACGCTTTTTACGTTGGAACGTTTCGCTCAAAATGGTAGATCATCATCAGAAGATGTTACTTGAAATTCGGCGCTTTGAGATATTGCTTCACCGAATGTATTTTCAAATCCTGATGTATCTCCATCTCTTTTACTATCTGCAAAATATACTTCTTCTGCAACAACTTCAGTTACATAATGTTTTTGTCCTTGGTCATCATCCCAATTTCTTGTTTGGATTCTTCCAATAACTGCCACTTGTTGCCCTTTTTTAAAATACTTGCTACAAAATTCGCCTGTTTTATTCCAAGCTACTATATTAATAAAATCTGCTTGTCTTTCTTCTCCTTGTTTAGCAAACCTTCTATTAACAGCTAAACTAAAAGAAGCTACCAATGTATTATTGGTTTGAGTATATCTTACTTCTGGATCTCTTGTTAATCTTCCCATTAAGATTACTTTATTCATTGAATCGTTCCACCTTTCCAACTATTTTTCGTCTTTTCTTACAACAATAAATTTGATAACATTGTCTGTAATTCTATATACTCTTTCAAGCTCTTTTATTAAGCTTGGAGCAGCTTCAAAGTTAATTAGTACATAAATTCCTTCTGCATTCTTTTGAATTTCATAGGCTAATTTTTTCTTTCCTAACTCTTCTACTGACTCAACTTTACCATCATTATTAATAATGTTTGAAAATTTTTCGATTAACTCTTTTACGCCTGCATCTTCAACATTTGGATTAATAATGAATATTGTTTCGTATTTATTCATTATTTTTCACCTCCTTTTGGATATAAAACCCATATTTTTTATATGAGTAAGGTGGTTAAAATAGCATTTTACTATTTAACACTTGCCTATTTTACCACACTTTTTTAAGTTTGACAAGTGGTCTTTAAAAAAAACTGAGAATGAATCTCAGTTCTTTTACCATATAAAATAACTTTCATAACCTTTTTTATTCTAACTTTGGTATTCTGATAAATTAACAATAGTATAATCCGTTGGTATAGTATAGTACGTGGTTCCTTCCACTTCTATTCCTTTTTGATAATAAATGGTATGACTCTGCTGATTAATAATATACTCATTTGCTGCATTGTTTAAAGTAAGATTGCTTAATTGAGAAACATCTATTTTATAATATACATTATTATCATTAGGATTTCTATTGCCTAACCCTGTGGAAATGGTTATACTACTACCTGATGTTGGTAAACTTCCTTTATCTAGGTAATACATTGCAATTTTATCTTCTAATAGTTGAATATCTGCATACATATTATTTAACTTTTTTACACTTAAACCATTTGTTGTACTAAAGGTAATAACCGATAAAATAATAATCATGAGCAATACGGTAATAACAGTAGAAGTTACAGTAATTCCTTTATTTTCTTTGAAATTTATTTTTTTCATAAAACCTATTGCCTTTCTTTTTATACTTATAGTTTACTATTAAATGTCTTTGATTGCAATAGAAAATTTTATTTTCTTTTACTGTTTTCTGTTTTTTATCTACCGCTTAGTTTACAAAAAAACAATACTTCACATATACTTTCTAGCTTTCTTACACCTATAAACCAAAGGTTATCCAAATCCTTGCATCGGAATTTATGCTTCTATAAATGTAACAATCTCCATAACATCTAACCAGGATTCCTAATCTATTTTCCATGCATTCTCACCCGAACCCTTTTTTAGGAACTCAGCGCTCAGAGAAACTACAGGGCGGAGCGCTAGAGTGTTGTTGAGAGCGTCAAAGGCAGAGAAGAACAAGCGGTAAGCGTAAACATCACCAGACTTCACATAGTGCATGCAAAAGTAACAATTGCTCGAGTACGTATAGACACAGCGCGAAGCCACCCAGTAGGTTGTACTTTTACCATTAGGCATGATTAATTTATAATTGATATTTGAATCCCCTGTTCCTTCCCCTTTAAATACGCTTTGCATATCAGAATTACTTTTATACCAATATGTTTGATATGGCTGGATGCTTGTCTTAGCTTGCACATGTCCGTCTTTTGCCTTAGTACTTGTTACACCATCTATTAATGTGCTAGTACCGTCTCTTGCTATTAATTCATGCTGGTCACTTAAGCCTAATCCTCCTGATTTTTC
>CANQTX010000009.1 GCA_947626885.1 uncultured Clostridia bacterium
AACAATATCATTTCTGGTACTCTCTTTCAATATTTTATTTTCAATTTACTTGTGACATATCTATTTTAAACCTATATTTCTTAAAAATTTCGATATTATACTTTTTTCGTAATAATTTTCAGTGCTTTTTCTCTTGGAACAGTAATAACATGTCCACATCCACAGCATTGCAGTTTAAAATCTACCCCTATTCTCATAACTTTCCATTCCTTACTACCACATGGATGCTTTTTTTTAGTTGTTACATTATCTCCCATTTTATACTCTTCCATATTTATACTATTCTTTTCATCCTTTCTGTTATACTTTCTTTTCCTAATACTTGCATAATTTCGTATAAATCTGGTGTGTTACTTCTTCCCGTTAAACTAACTCTTATAACAGTACTAATATCTCCCACATGACCTTTATAATGCTCTGGATTTGCTTTATATTCTTTTACTTCTCTGGCATATCCCATTTTCTCAGCCAAATCTTTCATTTTATGAAACCATGTTTGTTTATCATCATGTTCATCATAATAATTTTCGAGATAATTTTTTACAATAGTTTGAATCTCATTTTTATCTGTTATTTTTTGATACTCATACACGATATTGCTATTCAGAAATTTATCATCATACATGTAAATAATGCTATCTTTCATATCAGACCATTTAGCAATATCTTTTCTAGGTTTCTGATTTTTTCTTTCAATCCCCATCACTTTTAAAGAATATGCCTTATCTTTCAACATGTCAGCAAGTTCACTATCATATTCTTTCGCCCATGAATAAGCTGCTTCGTAAACCTCTTCAGCAGAATACTTTGATATAATATTTTTTGATACATCTAACATTTTTACCATATCAAATAATGCTCCACTTACCCCCATTCTCTTTAAATCAAATGGAAATTCGTCCATTGATTTATCTGGGTTTTGTTTTCTCCACATTTCAAAATTAGAATTAGCTATATTCATTAGATATTCCATAACAGCCTGTCTTGGAATTCCCTCTTCTTTATAGTAGCTAACAGCAGCTTCTGGATCTTTTCTTTTACTAAGCTTTCGCTTTGAGTCACCCTCTTGTTTCATCATGGGAGCTGTATGAGCATATTTTGGTGCTTTAAATCCTAATACATAAAATAATTGTAAATGTAAAGGAATAGATGCTACCCATTCATCTCCTCTTGTAACAATTGTTGTTCCCATTAAATGATCATCTATAACATGTGCAAAATGATATGTTGGTAACCCATCTGATTTAATAATAACAATATCTTGATCATTTTCTGGAAAATCTATTCCTCCTTTTATAACATCTTTATGTTTTATTTTTCTGTCTGGATTTCCTGGAGATTTTAATCGAACAATATAAGGTTCTCCTTTTTGAATCTTCTCATATGCCATATCAACTGGCATATTTCTACATTTGGTCCATTTCCCATAATATCCCGTTCTTTCTTTTGCCTTTTCTTGATCTCCTCTAATAGCTTCTAATTCTTCTGACGTACAAAAACAAGGATAAGCCTTTCCTTCTTCTATTAACTTTTTTGCATATGCTTGATAAATATCTTTTCTTTTACTTTGCCTATATGGACCATAATTTCCTAGGTCTGATCCATCTGCGTTAACTGTTTCATCTGGGGATACATCGTAATCTTTTAGCGCTTGCAATATTTGTTCTACCCCATTTTCAATTTCTCTTTTTTGGTCTGTATCCTCTATTCTAACGTAAAATACACCACCTGTTTGTTTTGCTAATTTTTTAGCAATCAAACTTTGATATAGTCCTCCTATATGAACAAATCCTGTAGGACTTGGTGCATATCTTACAACTTGTGCACCTTCTGGTAAATTTCTTTTAGGATATTTTTCCTCATACCAAGATACCTCTTTGGCATCTGGAAATATTAAATTTGCTAAATCTTTGTAATCCATTTTTCTCTCCCACTCTTATTTATTTCTTCTAATGTTTTCTCTAACTCATTAAAATCATGAATCACGAAATAATCATCTGCTTTTATTTCTTTTTTATCTCGCTTGCCATCAAAATCAAATAAAATTGCCTTTATTCCTGAACGATTGGCACCTACAACGTCTTTTTCTTTACTATCCCCTACCATAACACATTCTTTAGGATGACTTCCTATTTCTTTTAAAACATTTTCAAATGCTTTTTGAAATGGTTTACATCCACACTGATCAGCACCAAAGACTTTTTTAAAGTATTTTAAAAGACCTGCTGTTTCTAATCTTTTGGCTTGTGTTTCTTGAAAAAAATTAGTAAAAACATATAAATCATATTGACTAGCTAAGCTTTTTAAGATATCTTCTGTAATAAAAATAACTTTTGTCCAATTGGTAGCAATTTGATTTTCTGTTTCACGAATAAATTGCATTGTATAGTTTCGCTTAAGATTCTTATTTAAGAAATCTAATAACTCTTTTCTATTATAAAACATATTTTTTTCATTGCGTGCTTTTTCATAAGCTTCATATACTTCATATATGTGCATATAGTCTTCTTCCTGAAAACCACATTTTTTTAAAGCTTCTTTATAAATTATTGCATCTTCTTCATTAGATTTTATTAATGTATTATCTAAATCAAATATAATATTTCGAATCATCTTTTTTACACTTCCATTAATATTGGTAGAATCATTGGATTTCTTTTGGTTGTATGATAAATGTATTCTCTTAAAGAATCACGAATTGTTGATTTAATTGTTGTCCAATCTGTAATATGCTCATCAACACATTTCATTACTTCTTTATTAACAACCATTTTTACATCATCCATCAAATTTTCAGATTCTCTTACATATACAAATCCTCTTGAAATAATATCTGGCCCTGATAGAACATTTCCCTTCGTGTCCATTGCTAACATAACAATAATTAGTCCATCTTGTGATAAATGCTGTCTATCTCTTAATACAATATTTCCTACATCTCCTACACCTAAACCATCAACCATTACTTTTCCAGTTTGTACGGTTCCCGTAAATTTGGCTTCATTTTCATTTAGTTCTAATACTTTTCCATTTTTCATTAATAATATATTTTCTGGATCTATTCCCATTAATCTTGCTGTATTGCGATGAGCAATCAATTGCCTATATTCTCCATGTACAGGAATGAAAAATTTGGGTCTTATTAAAGAAAGCATTAATTTCTGCTCTTCTTGGCATGCATGTCCTGAGACGTGTACATCTGCTAGAGAGCTATAAACAACTTCTGCACCAATTTTCATTAAATCATCAATTACTTTAGCAACAAATTTTTCATTACCTGGTATAGGTGTCGCAGAAATAATAACTAAATCGTTGGAATTAATATTTACTTTTCTGTGTTCACCATTTGCCATTCTTGTTAGAGCAGACATTGGCTCTCCCTGACTACCTGTTGTAATAATTACCAATTGATCATCTGTATAATTTTTCATCATATCGATATCAATAAAAACATTTTTAGGTGCATGAATATATCCTAATTCAACAGCTGTTTCTATCATATTAATCATGCTTCTTCCACAAACAGCAATTTTACGATTGTTTGCAACAGCAGAATATACAATTTGTTGCACTCTATGCATATTGGATGCAAAAGTTGCGATAACAATTCTCTTTTTACAATTCATGAACAACTTATTAAAAACGTCCCCCACTGTGCTCTCAGACATTGTATATCCTTTTCTTTCTGCATTAGTACTATCTGATAAAAGTGCTAAAACACCTCTGTTTCCTAATTCTGCCAAACGTCCTAAATCAATCTTTTCTTCATCAATGGGTGTATAATCTATTTTAAAGTCTCCTGTATGCACAATAGTTCCTACTGGCGTATGAATGGCTAAAGCAACAGAATCTGGAATACTGTGGCAACTTCTAATAAATTCTACTCGCATTTTTCCCAAAACAATCGTCTGTCCTTGTTTTACCACATGAATTTTAGCTGTTTTTGTTAATTTATGTTCATCTAGTTTATTGGTTATTAATCCTGCTGTTAATTTAGTAGCATAAATAGGTATATTGATTAATTTTAATAAATAAGGAATGGAACCAATGTGATCTTCATGTCCGTGAGTAATAACTAATCCCTTAATTTTTTCTTTATTTTTTTCTAAATAAGCAAAATCAGGAATAACTAAATCAATTCCTAACATATCTTCTTCAGGAAAAGCAACACCACAATCTACTAAAACAATATCACTCCCATATTCAAAAACAGTGATATTTTTTCCTATTTCTTCAATACCACCTAGTGGTATAATTTTTAAATTTTCCTTTTTAAATGAAAAGCCCTCTTTAACAGCTAACGCTTTTTGAGGAATTCGTGCAATTGCATTTTTAGATTTTTTACTAACCGTTGGCTTCAAATTTTCTTTATGTTTCATTTTGCTGCCTCTTGTATAAACCTCACCTGTATTCTTTTTCTCTTTTGATTTTCTGTTTTCTTCCATATTGTATTGCATATTAAATGTTTTTAATATGCTCTCCTTTCTTTTTTATTTTCTCATCATAATCATATAAGATTAATAAAAAAGATACAAAAATGAATATCAAAATTTTTATTTTGATATTTATAATAACTTGATAAAACAACGTATTATTCTTTAACCATTCTCCTTAAGAATATACGTATATATTGGGGCATACTATAAAAATTAGGTTCCGTACATGCCTTTTTCCTATTTTCCGAACAACTTATTATTTATCTTTTTTTTAATCTCATTCAATCTTGTTTTATTATACTATCTTTTTTTAGAAAAGTCAAATAGCAAACAAGAAAGATAATAAAATCATAGCGTAGCACCTATAATACCCGCGTTATTTTTTAAATCTGCTGTTACAATTTTTATATCTTCATTATTAAACGTAGTGTTAGGCATCTTTATTTTTTCTCTTAATTGTTCTAACACAGGATTGCCTTCATAATAAGAAAAACTACCACCTAAACAAATAACTTCTGGTTCAAAAATATCTATTAAATTCGATATACCAATTGTTAAATTGTCTAAGTATTCTTCTATATCTTTTTGTAACGCATCATGATATTGCACCATCAATACTTCTCTTAAATATTGCCCAGAGATATCTTTTTCTTTAATTCCTAATGTATGCATGATTTTCGTTTTTAATGCTTTGATAGAAGCATAGGTCTCAAAACATCCTCTTTTTCCACATGTGCATAAATTACCATTCTTTTGAATTACCATATGTCCTATTTCGAAACCAGAATTTCTTTTAGGCTCTAATAACTTTCCTCCCAAAAATACAGCACCACCTATTCCTGTCCCAATATTAATAAATACACAATCTTCATAGTCTTTCATGGCTCCATATTGTTTTTCAGCTATAGCTGCACATTTTCCATCATTTCTTATTTGTATCGGCATTGTATAAATTTCTTGTAAGCGTTCTATAATATTAAAATAAGAAATTCCTAAGTTTCCTGCATGAATAATGGTACCATTTTCTATGGTTCCAGGAGAAGCAATACCTATTTTTTCTACATCTTGTAAGCTCAATTGATGTTTATTTAATATTTGATCCATTAAATTTTGTATACTATTTATAATAGTTACTTGTATATCTTTTCTATCCTCTTCTGTAAAATTTTTATCCATTGTGTCTTCGATATTTCCCCCTTGAATGATACCAACACCGATATGACTTCCTCCTAAATCAATTCCTATTTTCATTTTATCCATTCACTCCTTTCTTTCACATAATCATATATGCTTTAATATTGGCTAAAAACAATATCCTTAATCACTAAATAAAAAAACGACTGTAAAAGTCGCTTTTTATGTTTAATAGCCATATGCACTGAATAACCAAGTACCCATATAAACTTGAATACATGGAACAAGTACAACAACAACAAAGAAAATTAATACAATACCTACAATTGAGTATGCAACTTCTGGCAACACTTTAATAATTTTTTCCATCGTATTATCAATATCAATATCCATATACATAATTAATTTTTCCATCATCTCTGGCAAGTCTGTTTGCATACCAATTTTTAACATTTCTATTGTCATAGGACTTCCTAGTCTCATGGCTTCAAAAGGTTCTATCCAAGATTGCCCAACAAATATATTGTTAATGGATGTTTCTATCATTGAAAGCATAACCGTATTTTTTACAACATTCTTACTAACTTCCAATGAATCTTGAATTCTCATACCATTCTCTAAGTTCAATAACATATTTTTCATCAGTCTTGAAAAATCTAATAAATAAATGAGTTTACCAAATATCGGCATAGTGTATTTAAAATAGTCAAAATAGTATTTTCCCCTCGGCGTATTAATATAAATGTAAAAAGCTATAAATAAAGCTAGTATGGTAAAGGTTGGTATATACCAATACAGCATCATTTTATCTACAACACCTGCAAACCAAAGTGTAATAGCTGGTAATTGATCTTTTGTACCTATTTGATCAAATATACCTTGCAAAATTGGCACACCTATAATCACCGCTATAAGTAACATAATAACAATAACTGCAAACATAGCAATATTAGGTATTAAAATTTTCTTTAATCTTCGCATTAAGGCATCATTGTCATCTAGATATTTAACAGCTTGTTCTAAAGATTTTTCTAATGCACCAGAAAGCTCTCCAACTTTAATCATATTAATGTAAATATAAGGGAATATATTAGAATAGTATTCCATTGTCGTATACATAAATTCTCCTGATTCAACACCAGCTAATATATCCTCCAAAACAGATCTTAACTTTGGATTTTCTGTTGATTCA
This sequence comes from uncultured Clostridia bacterium, assembly GCA_947626885.1. Taxonomy (GTDB): domain Bacteria; phylum Bacillota; class Clostridia; order TANB77; family CAG-508; genus Scatovivens. The sequence goes on from CANQTX010000009.1 coordinate 6,763, forward strand.
ATTACTGTTGATAAAGCATGTATATTATTAAAATTCGCTTTTTTTAATAAATAAAAATTTTGTGTAAAAATTCTAATATCTCTAGATGTTATTCTTTCAGTAGACATCAGTGCTTTATCAATTCTTTCTATTAATGGCTGTTGTGATTTTGTTTTATTTGATACATTGGCTGTGGCTAATATATCTTTTGTAACAGTAGGTTTTTTGTTTCTATATTTTTGTTTAGTACTACCTCTTGTAACTGTCAATGTTTGTGTTATACTAATAGGAACAAATCCATTTCTTTTTAACCTTCTTACACAACTAGCTCTATTAGCATCGTCAATTTTACTCTTTACGATTTGCCCCTGCGGTGAAACAGACTTGCAAATAAATGTTGGCATTTTTTATCCTCCTCGTTTTTATTTTCTATCTTTTTTGTTGCATATTCTTCACTGTCATTTGTGTAATGGTTCTATTTAATGTTTCATAGTTTTTTTCTTCAATTTGTGATCTTACTTGATCTAACGACAACTTTCCATCTACATAAAGCTTTGCTAAAGAATTAATTAAACTAATACTTCCCTTTTCTGAATTTCCTTGTATCGCATCTTCAATTTCAGAAACACTAAACTTCTCTTTTCTAATACAGGCTGCTACTGTATTATCTACTACCATTACTTCTGGTACTAAAACAAGACTTTTTTCATCTTTTGATTTGATTAATCTCTGGGAAACCACTAGTTTTAATAATCCCGAAAGTAAATTTTTAAGAGTAGACTGATCCCTAATATCGTAAAAATTTATCATTCTATCAATAGTTTCTGCACAAGATTTTGTGTGTAAAGTTCCTATTACTAAGTGACCTGATTCTGCCATATCAATAGCAGCTTCCATAGTTTCTCTATCGCGAATCTCTCCAATAATTAATATATCGCAATCTTCTCTTAAAGCATTTTTTACGCCATCAATGTAATTTAAAGAATCTTTTCCTGGTCCTACTTCTTTTTGTACAATAATAGATTTTTTACTAGTATGTTTATATTCTACGGGACTTTCTAATGTTAATATTTTTTTATTTTGCTTGTGATTAATTTCATCAATTAAAGCATTTAAAGTGGTCGTTTTTCCTGAATTAGTCTTCCCTGTTACTAACATTAATCCTTGTGGTTGATAGGTCATACTTCTCACAATTTCTGGAACACCTAGTTGTTCGAAACGAGGTAATTCATTTTTTATAAGACGCATAGTAAACAAAGGAACATCATCTGAATAAGAAGCATTTACTCTTAAACGAATATCTTCAAAAATTAATGAAGTATCTAATCTTCTTTTTTCTTTATAATCTTCAGCTTTCTCAACATTTCCCTTAACAATATAGTCATATATTTCATATAATTCTGGTTCATCTAATGGCTCAACACATTCCACTTCTACTAGAGAACGATTAATTCTTAAAATCGGTTTTAACCCTTTCATTAAATGAATATCTGATGCGTCTTTCTCCATGGCTTCTTTAATGACTTTTTCTATTAATATCATTATTCTACTCCCTTCTCATCTTTAGAATAATACTAATTTCTTATTAACTTCTTCTAAAGTAACTTTTCCATCTAACACCTTTTTTAAAGCGTCTACCATCAATGGCCTATAACCTTGTTGTAATGCTATTTTTTTCAATTGTAAACTAGGTTCTCCTCCTGATATAGCATCTCTCAATTCATCGGTTATTTCTAATACTTCAAATACTGCAATTCTTCCTAAATAACCTGTGTGATTACAATATTTACAACCTTTTGTATCGTATGTATGCTTTCCTTTAAAATCTGGCTTTTCACCATATTTTCCTAATAAATTAGTTATAATATCTTTTTCTTTTTGAGAAAATTCTCTCTCAACAGAACAATGTGGACATACTCTTCTAACCAATCTTTGAGAAACAGAAGTTGCTAATGTACTAGAAATATCATAATCTGATATACCCAATTTTCTTAATCTTGTAATAACTTCTATCGCATTAATGGTATGAATAGTAGATAAAACATAATGACCTGTTTGGCCTGCTTGTAGCGCAATTTCAGCTGTTTCTAGATCACGAATTTCTCCTACTAAAATAATATCCGGATCCTGTCTCAAAATAGTTCTTAAAGCACTAGCAAATGTGGATTTCGCATCTATTTCTATTTGATTAATACCAGAAACACGAATTTCAACAGGATCTTCAACCGTTGTTACATTAATTTCTGGTTTATTCAATAAATCCAAAACACTATATAAAGTGGTTGTTTTACCTTCTCCTGTGGGTGCTGCTATTACTGTAATACTGTTTCGTTTATCAAATGCTTTTTTTACAAGCCCTTCATCTTCTGGAAATCCTAACTCAAAAATTTCTCTTACACCTTCATTTTTCTTTAATAACCTTAAACAAAATTTTTCTCCATGAATATTTTTTTGTGAGGAAACACGAATATTGTAATCAGGATATAATACAATTCTACCATCTTGTGATTCTTGTTTCTCTTGATGCATATTAGAAATGGCTTTCAATCTACCAATTAATTGTGGTAATTTCACCTTATCAATACTTGCTACAGTAACCAATTCACCATCTATTCTGAATCTTACTCTAACTGTATTTTCAAGAGGTTCTATATGAATATCACTAGCTCTTTTATCCATAGCAGATTTAATAATAGTATCCACTAACCCTGTGATATCTCCATCTGCACTTGTAATATTTTCTTCTGATTTTCCTTCAAGAGATTCAATAACATTATCTATATTGGTCTCAAAAGTTAAATATTTTTCCATAATAAGACCACGATTTAATAATAATAAACGTATTTGGTCTATTGCTCTTTTATTAGCTGTATCTGCAAAACACACTTTAGCCTTACCACCCATAATATTAAAGAGAACCGCTTTACATACTCTACATACTTCTAACGACATAAAATCTGTTACATTGACATCAAGAGAATCTGGTTTTAGAATCATAACTTTTTCGCCTAAAATATCACCCATTGCTTTAATTAATTCTCTTTCTGGGCATAAATTCAATATATTTAAAATATCACCAATTTTTTTGTTAGGATGTTCTTTCTGATAATTGATTGCCACTTCTATATCTTCTTCTGTAACAACTCCTCTTTTTACTAACTCTACACCAATTGGTGCTCTTGCAATACCTGCCATTAGAACCTCTCCTTTCTCATCCTAAGTATCTTCTATTATTATATCTTAAAAGTATTTTCAAGAAAATAGTTTTCAACAAATTTCCACAAATTTCTATCACCCTATTTTTAGCTGCTAATGCATCAATAAAGTACCATATGGCGTTTTCGTAAATTCATGATAGATAGTATCATTTTCTTGATTTTCAGCGTATTTTCTCCATACACCCACTTTATTATCAAAATTAACTGTATCATCAAACACAATGTCTTCATGAATTGTATTCATATACAATACATTTCCTGTTTCACTTTCTACAGTAGTTAATGCAATAGCATTATTATCCTCTTCTTGTGTTCCTGCACCTTCTCTAAAATAATATTGATTATTGTCTTTTGAAAAACCAAAATTTGGTATCCACACATATAAATAATCTTCCATATAATAAGTTTTGCTACTATTTTTTGTATTTGTAACTGTTTTTTGAATTTTTCCTGATGTTTCATCAATCAACATAGATTTTGCTTCATCGTCTTCTCCCTTTTTAAAAGCCAAAATTCTAGCCCATTCTCCTGAATGATAATTATACCACGTATCATCTTCTGATGTGGTTGTAATATAACTATCTTCTTGGCTTGAATATTTAATAGGATAAATTGTATAATCTTCATTATTCAAAGCCATTGCACCATCTACTTGCGCTACTGTCTTTAAATATTCATCTAACAAAATTGGTGCATTATTATCTTGAACAATTTCTTTTTCAATTGCAGTGGTTACTGTCATAGATTCTGTTTTACCATTCAACTTATATTCTACTGTTAAATCAATTTGTTTTATTAAATGATATTCATCGCCTTCTAACGTTGAAAGTTTCATTTTTACAGTATATGTGGCAGGAACCGTTGTTTCAAAAATCTTTTTACCAGATATCGTATACGTATCATTTTCACCTTTTGTCGCATTTCCACTACTTACTGCCTGATTCAATTTCTCTGTTACTTCATCAAATTTCACTTTTTGTATATTTTCTAAAATGTTAGTAGCAATCCTTGTAGCACCAGAAGCTCTATCTACAGATTTATTGGCTATGTCCATATTAACATATATCATAGAAATCACTGTAATTGTAGCGACAATAATAGTAATAGAAAGAACAACATCGGTTCCTGTTAACCCTCTTTGACTTTTAAATTGACTGAATATTTTCTTTAGTTTCATAAAACCTTCCTACTTATAATACCATAAAAAATTTTCTATTAAAAATACCCCTACTGTTGTTACCATCATAAAAAAACCTAAAGGCATCTTTTCTTTTTTTTGCTCCTTTAATATATCTGCTTTATCATTTATATAAAAGCGAACATATTGTATCATTTCCCATATTATCCACTCTACTATCATGAAAATAAGTACTATAATAAACAAATAGGATCCTATACATAAACTAACATAAATACTTAAAATTATCACTTCTAGTATATACGTATTGCTTTTTTTGAATAATAGATAGTCTAATACTAAAAAGCCAAAAAATGCTATAAAATATGGTGTATAACCATATAAACTAATTTTTTCAAATTTATACAAATATAGCATATACATTAGTTGTACTATCATTCCAAATATAATAACACCAATTTGTATTTTATAATGTTCTTTATCTATTCCTGCTACAATCGTTAGTGTAATATACATTCCAATAAAAGCAATAAATGCCATTATTTTTGAAATTTCGAAATAAGGAAATCTGATATGGAAAGATAGATATCCTAATAAAAATATACATCCTGATAAAATTTCTAATAGAAAATAACGTATACGAATTTTTTCACCACAATAACGACATTTCCCTCTTAATCCTATATAACTTACTATTGGAATCAAGTCTAACCACTCTAGCCTATGATTACAATTTGGACAAAAAGATCTCTCGTGTGTGATATCTTTTTTTAAAGGAATACGATAAATCGCCAAAGTAAAAAAACTTCCAAATACCGTTCCCATCATAAAAATAATGCAATATAATAAAATGTCCATGATTTCCTCTTTTATAAAATGCTTACTATTGTATCTACCTATTGGCTTTTATATGATAATTCATAAAATAGTTATCATATAAAAAACAATTACTGGTCTGATAAAACGGGGCATATACATTACCATATAACAATGCATATGCCCATACTGTGTTCTATGAAATTTATTTGGTTAAATCTTTTGGATTGGTAATGGTTGCTTTTCCTGAATTTGGGTCAATCTTTACATTAAAAGTAGCTTTTGAACCATTAGAATCTGTTACAACTATATTTTTACCTGTTCCATTCCAAGCATCAGTCTCAGTCTGCAAAGTACTTTCATCAGTAGTATAACCTGCTGCTTCCATGTAATTTTCAAAATTATTATAGCCACTATCAGCTTCATTTCTTTTCTTTGATGTATTAGATGTCCAAATTGACATATAATCTGTTTCGCATGATGCTAATGCCATATCTAATGCTTCTCTCATTGCTCCGATTTTATTAGCTACTACTGATCCTGATGCCCTTGTAATAACACCATTATTTCCTAATACTAATGAAATAGATACACCTGCTAATATTAATAACACAATAATTGTAACAACTAGTGCTACTAGTGTAATACCTTTTTGTTCTCTTAACATTTTCTTTTCCTCCCTAAGTTTTTATACTTTTATTCTCTACATTTTATAAAACCAGTAATTATTCACCAGCATCTAAATCTGTTGGAATTTCTACATGTGTTACTTTTCCAGTATCTTCATCTATTTTAATTTTAAAAGTAGCTGATGAACCATTTGCATCCGTTACTTTAATTGCTTTACCAGTTTCACCCCATGCATCACTATCTGTAGCTAAATTTGTTACATCAACAGTATAACCTGCTACTGTCATGTAATTTTGAAAATTATTATAACCACTCTTGTCTTCATTTCTTGTTAGTGAAGTATTTGCTGTCCAGTTTGACATATAATCTGTTTCACATGATGCTAATGCCATATCTAGTGCTTCTCTCATCGCTCCGATTTTATTAGCTACTACTGATCCTGATGCTCTTGTAATAACACCATTGTTTCCTAGTACTAATGAAATAGATACACCTGCTAATATTAATAATACAATGATTGTTACTACTAATGCTACAAGTGTAATACCTTTTTGTTCTCTTAACATTTTCTTTTCCTCCCTAAGTTTTTATATTTTTATTCTCTATATTTTATAAAACCAATGATTATTCACCAGCATCTAACTTTGTAGGATTTGTAATAGTTGCTTTCCCTGAATTTGGATCAATTTTTACAGTAAATGAAGCTGATGATCCATTTGCATCCGTTACTTTAATTTCTTTACCAGTTTCATCCCATGCATCACTATCTGTAGCCAACTCTTCTTCAACAGTATATCCTGCTGCCTTCATATAATTTTCAAAATTATTATAACCACTATCAGCTTCATTTCTTTTCTTTGATGTATTAGATGTCCAGATTGACATATAATCTGTTTCACATGATGCTAATGACATGTCTAGTGCTTCTCTCATTGCTCCGATTTTATTAGCTACTACTGACCCTGATGCTCTTGTAATAACACCATTATTTCCTAATACTAATGAAATAGATACACCTGCTAATATTAATAATACAATAATTGTTACTACTAATGCCACTAGTGTAATACCCTTTTGTTCTTTTAACATTTTTTTCCTCCTTCGTTTACTATAAATTATTTTCTAGTTTTTAAAACTTTCTTTGAATTATTATTAAATATATTTTAGTCTAAACTCGTTGGAATTTTTTCATATGTTACTTTTCCAGTGTTTTTATCTATTTTAATCGTAAAAGTAGCCGATGAACCGTTGGCATCTGTCACTTTGATAGTAGCACCACTATCTCCCCATGCATCTGTTTCGCTTGTTCCAGCTAAACCGTCAGTTTTATCAGTTTTATATCCTGCTGCTTCCATATATTTTTCAAAATTATCATAACCACTGTCATTATCATCTCTTTCTAGTGACGTGTTTTTTGTCCATTCTGACATATAATCTGTTTCGCATGATGCTAATGACATATCTAGTGCTTCTCTCATTGCTCCGATTTTATTAGCTACTACTGATCCTGATGCTCTTGTAATAACACCATTGTTCCCTAACACTAATGAAATAGATACGCCTGCTAATATTAATAACACAATGATTGTTACTACTAATGCCACTAGTGTAATACCTTTTTGTTCTCTTAACATTTTCTTTTCCTCCCTAAGTTTTTATATTTTTATTCTCTACGTTTTATAAAACCAATGATTATTCACCAGCATCTAACTTTGTAGGATTAGTAATAGTTGCTTTCCCTGAATTTGGATCAATTAATACTGTAAAAGTAGCTGATGACTTATTTGCATCTGTTACTTTAATTGCTTCACCATCACCTTCTGAATTCCAAACTTCTGTCTCTGTAGCTAAATTCGCTTTATCAACATCATAACCAGCTGCCTTCATATAATTTTCAAAATTATTATAGCCACTGTCATTATCATCTCTTTCTAGTGACGTGTTTTTTGTCCATTCTGACATATAATCTGTTTCGCATGATGCTAATGACATATCTAATGCTTCTCTCATCGCCCCGATTTTATTAGCTACTACTGATCCTGATGCCCTTGTTATAACACCATTGTTTCCTAATACTAATGAAATAGATACACCTGCTAATATTAATAATACAATAATTGTTACTACTAATGCCACTAGTGTAATACCCTTTTGTTCTTTTAACATACTATTTCCTCCTTGGTTTTATTTTATATATATTTAAACTATAAATATATCCTATTTAGAATTTGGTTTTTCAAAAAAAGTTCCTGTAGAACTATTATTTCCTGTGGATGTATTAGTATTACTACTATTACTACTATTACTGCTATTATTACCATTATTATTGTTGGTATTATTTGATGAATTTCCATTTCCACCTTGAGAAGTCTCTCCTGTGTAATCCGCAAATGGATCTGTTTTTCCACTTTCATACTCTTTTCTAGAAGCATATGTTTGCAAATCTGATGTACCAATACTATAAGATTTTAGCAACGATCCATCATCAGCAAACTCCCCATCTACGTTTTCATCTGTTGTGGCAGCTATTTCCTGTAATGTTGCCGTTACCTTGCTATCTGCTGCATATTCAATTGGCTCTGGTACCACCTTATTAGAAGGTATATAATCATAAAACATCACACCCATAACAAATAAAATAACAATTAATAAAAGTACTAATATAAAAATTTCCTTAATCGCTATTTTTCCCATTTTGAATTTCCTTTCTTTCGTAATATTTTGTCTGTTCCTATTCTTTTGTATTTGTTGTATTCGTCGTATTTGTTGTATTTGTTGTGTTTGTTGTATTCGTTGTATTACTTGTTGTATTTGTGTTCTTCATATTGGTTGTATTCGTTGATTCAACAGAGCTCGTTAATGATGATAAATTATGTTTATTAATTGGTACTTCTCTTACAGTAAATGTTGCCAATAAATTATTATCACCTTTTTGCATATAAAAATTATTAATTTCAAAGCTCAATCTATCATCATCTTCAATATCGTAAACAAAATCAGTTATACCAATATAATCTCCTGAAACTTTAAATGATAAGTCGCAAATTCTATAGTCAGAAGAGCTAACACTTTTACTTGCATTATCTAAAACATCAAACTGAAGAACAACACCTTCTTCAGTTGCATAATTTCCCACAATTGTCCACAAAAAATCTATATCATATAAATCAACTGATGAATACATTAATTCTTCCTCTACAGCTTCTGTTTCTGGTATTAATTCCTCGTATTCTTCTTGTTTTTCATTGTATTTTTTTACAGCAGCTGCTAATTCTGTTTTCTTATCCTCAAAGTCTTTTGTATTTTTGGTATTTAAACTTGCTATTAAATTATCTAATTCATTACTTTTTTCCTCAATGGTTTTATAATTATTAATAGAAAATACCTGTGTACTAACACCATTAACAATTACTGAATAACAGGCAAAAATCATAAGAACTAGCAAAATTATTAATAATATCTTTCTCATGGCAAATCTCCTTCTATTGTAACATGAACATTTGCTCCATTTCGTGAACCACTAGTTGATTTTACATTTGTTAAAATTCCTTGTGTCTTTAATACTGCAGTAAAATATCCTAGTTGTTCATACTGTTCAGCTTGTGCTTCTATTACAATATGTGTATTTTGAGAATTTCGAATAGAATTAATTTTAACTTTTTGTGGAATAGCAAACATAATTCCATTTAATAAATTTGGTATAGAATCTTTTTCTACAATTCTTGTTTTAGCAGTATTATCTTGTGATTCACTTAAGGAATAATAGCTATCTATCGCATTTGTATAAAAATTCGTTTTTGCATTAATTTTTTCTAAGTCTGCATTCATTAAATTTAATTGTGCAGAAGTTTTACTTGCAGCTTCTGCAATTTCCACTCTTTTATCTTCCATCTGTTTATCAATTCTATTACTAGACCAAATAAATGCTAATATAATAATCAGCAGTGCAAAGCAACCTCGTAGCATTAGTTTTTCGCCTATATCTAACGTATCTGTTACAATGCTTCTAAAATTAATTTGTTTAGGATCTGGTATACCTGTTATACCAGCAACAGTCCTTCCATTTAAAAAGTTCAATTCTTTTTTTAAATATCCTAAACCATCTAATGCTAAAGCAATAGCTGAGTTTACCTCTATATACTCTTTAATAGATATTTTAACTGATGAACTTTCCAAAAAAAATGGCTTCAAAATTTCACATTTTACATTAATCATATATTCTTGAAAATATAAATCTATATTATTAATTGCTGTTCCCAAACCTGTAATATATACTTTATTAATATTAACAAATGAATTATCAATAATTTTTTTACACTCTGTTGCTATTTTGTATAAAGTAGGCATTACATCTTCTAAATGTTCATTTTCTTCTGTATTAAGGCCTTGTGTTTCTTGTGTATAGATGGTTATGTTTTTGCACACTTCATAAGCTTTCTTAATAGAATTTTCCGTTTTATCAATTTTCTCTAGAATCTTTCCCATGCCTTCTTTTATGGTTTCTATACTGTAAATTTGTCCTTCTACAATGGTTGTAATTTGTGTTTCGTCTTCTATATTAATAATAGCAATATTGTCTTTTTCTTTAATATCCAATAAATTAGTAATACTTGTTGAAATTGGTGTCATAGAATGAATTTTACTTGTATTCAAATATTGTATTTTCTTATTAATGTCTGTTTTATGGGCTGCTATATGCAGTACCTTGTATTTTTCTTGATTTTCTTTCGTACGCATCAAAATATATCTTGTTTCTAATGTATTCTTATTTATTTTTCTTTCATTGCAAATCATTTCAAATTCAATATCAACTGATTTTTTAATATCATTTTTATTAAGCATAGAAAAAACATCAAAATAATTATACATTTCGTTAGAAATATTGATACAAACCGGAATTTTATAACTATATGTTTCATTAATTACTTTTTTAATTGCTTCTCCTAAATCTTCATAAAATTCTATATTGAAAGCTTCCACTTTTATTAAATCTTTTTCTTTACGAACTTTTGCATATTTAATTAGGTCATCTTCTACATATATCCCTAAACAACTTGCCATTCTTCTTCTCCTTTGTTTTACTCTATAACTATTATCTTATTATTTCGAAAAATTATTACATAATACTCTCAATATATACATATTTATATATTTTATTTCATAAAACGTCAATAGGTTTTACAAAAGAGTAATTGAAATGTAATGCATTTGTAATAAAGTAATACAAAACCCATTTTCCGCAAAATAATGCTTAAATTTTTATTTGTTATATCATATTTATTCACTTATTAATATTAACAATTTTCTTTGAATAATAAATACAATTTTAGGAAATTATATTATTGATTATTTTTTAAGGAGGTATTTTTTATGAATACAGAAAAACATATTAAAGTAACAGGATATTCTAACGTTTCTTGGAAAGATGCTATTGTAAAAACCATTCAGGAAGCAGGAAAAACATTGAATCATCTTTCCATGGTAAGAGTATTACAACAAGACGCAAGAATTGCTAATGGAAAAATTATCGAATATATCGTTGATTTGGATCTTTCATTTTTTATAGAAAAACAAGAAGATACACAAACTTCTGAGGATTCTGATAATATGTAAAGGAGATGGTATTTTGAAACCAATACAAAGTAAAGAAGAGTACCAAACTTATGTAGAAACCAAAAGTCCTAATTCTCCTATTATAAAAGACTGTTTTAATGCTTTTTGGGTAGGTGGATGTATTTGTGCTATTGGCCAAATCATTTTTGAAATTTGTAAAATACGTGGTATTGATGAAACAAATTCTTATACAATTGTTTCTATGCTCTTAATCTTCTTAAGTGCCTTTTTAACAGGATTAAATATTTTCAATAAAATTGGAAAATTTGCAGGAGCTGGTTCTTTAATTCCTATAACAGGATTCGCTAATTCTATTGTATCCCCTGCTATGGAATATAAATCTGAAGGATATGTTATGGGTGTTGGTGCTAAAATGTTTACCGTTGCTGGTCCTGTTTTGGTATATGGTATTTCGTCTAGTATTATTGTAGGACTCATTTATATTATTTTTCATACACAATCTATCACATTAATTTAACAATAGAATAGGAGATGATTTTTATTAAAAAAGTTGGAAATCAAAGTTATATATTAAGCAAGCCCGTCAATATTGCATCCACTGCCTCTATTGTAGGTCCCAAAGAAAAAAATGGTCCATTACATCAATTTTTTGACCAATGCTTAGAAGATGAATTTTGGGGTGAAAAAAGTTGGGAAAAAGCAGAAAGTAAAATTATAAAAGAAACGGTTAATATGGCAATTGCAAAATCTGGTATTCCTTCAAAAGATATTGATTTTTGCTTTGCAGGAGATTTACTAAATCAATGTATCGCCTCTTCTTTTGGTCTTAGAGAAAGTAATATTCCTTTTTTAGGAATGTTTGGTGCTTGTTCCACTTTCATTGAATCTATGCTAACAGGTTCTGTATTTATTGATGGAGATTTTGCAACAAATGTTATTTGTGCCGCTTCTAGTCATTTTTGTAGCGCAGAAAAACAATTTCGTTTTCCACTAGAACTAGGTAATCAAAGGCCTCAAACCAGTCAATGGACTGTAACTGGATCTGGATGTGCTATTTTAACCAAAGAAGGAACCGGTCCGTATGTTACAACCCTTACCCCTGGAAAAATTGTAGATATGGGTATTAAAGATGCCAATAACATGGGAGCTGCTATGGCAGGAGCTGCTGAAGATACATTACTAACACATTTTCAAGATACTGGAAGGGCACCAAGTTATTATGATGCTATTTTTACAGGAGATTTAGGTCATGTTGGAAAAGATATTTTAATTGATTTAGCTGGTTCTAAAGGTTATAATATAAAATCCAATTATAATGATTGTGGTGTGCTGATTTTCGATAAAGAAAATCAAGATACGCACTCTGGTGGTTCCGGATGTGGTTGTATTGCAAGTGTCTTCGCCGGTTATATTTATCAAATGTTACAACAAAAAAAATATAGACGTGTACTCATGATTGCAACAGGTGCTCTTATGAATTCCACTAGTTCTCAACAAGGAGAAAGTATTCCTGGTATTGCACATGCTATTAGTATTGAAGTATAGGAGGTGATAGTATGGATTGGTTTATGGTATTAAAAGCATTTATTACTGGTGGTATTATATGTATTATAGGACAAGTCCTAATTGATAAAACCAAACTTACTCCTGCTCGTATACTAGTTGCTTTTGTTACGGCTGGTGCCATTTTAGGAGGACTTGGATGGTATAAATATTTAATTGATTTTGCAGGCTGTGGTGCAACAGTTCCCCTTACCGGTTTTGGCAATTTACTTGCTAAAGGTACTATTACAGAAGTGCATTCTTCTGGATTAATCGGTGCTTTTACAGGAGGTATTAAAGCTGCTTCTGGTGGTATTGCCGCAGCTATATTCTTCGGATATATTGCTTCTCTCGTATCAAAACCTAAAATCAAAAAACAATAAAGTTGTTATAAAAAAGGTATATTCTTAAATCTAATATCTTAATTAAGAATATACCTTTTTTATAAGACATGATATATCTTGCCAATATTTTTCATTTCTTTATTTAACATTTGTTTATATGTTATTAATATATTTTTTAAAAAACGAACATTTTTTCGAAAATGTATTGACAAGAAAAATATTTTTGTGTAAAATAAAACAAACAAACATTTGTGCAAACATTTATTTTTTTTAAAATACTAATCTGGAGGATCAATTATATGAATATTTTTTCTAAAACATCAACAAAATCAAGTAAAATTTTCATGTCTACAATGGCAAAATCTATCAATCAAAATCATTTTACTTTAGATACTTTCATCTTAGGAAAAGATGAAACTTTAAAACCCAAATTCACTAAAATTTTTGATGTTAATTATGCAGTACATGTTTATTATTTAAGAATCCAACATCCTGAATTAAATCTTGAAAATAATACTATTATTATTTACTTACCTATACAATATAAAAATAACAATAATCAAACATTGCTAAATATTATCTTAGAAAAAATGTATACAAAAATTGCCGAAAATGAAATTGAAAATATGATGGAAAAAGCAAGACATATATTGGGTTTTGCACCCGAAAATTATGAAATCAAAAAAATATCAAGTAGTCTTGCTACATGCAATAAAGATACTCAAACAATTACTTTTTCTCCTAATATTGTAATGTATGCTAAAAATATAATAGAATATATTGTATTTCATGAGTTCTGTCATTTAAAATATAAAACACATTCTCAAAAATTTTATAAAATTCTTGCAGAATATTTTCCTAATTATCAAAAATTAGATAAACAATTATGTAATTTAAAATATTAGAAGTTATATAAAAAAACGACTAACAAATTCTTATATTTTGTTAGTCGTTTTTTTATTCAATATTAACATTTATTCATTTTTTCCAAACACTAAAATCCTATATCTAACGATATGCTATTATACACTATTTTACAACAATATTATAAATTCTACCTTTCACATAAATTTCTTTGACAACTGTTTTTCCTTCTATTGCTTTTTGTGCTATGTCATTAGCATCTACAATTGCTTTTACTTCTGCTTGATTAGCATCTTTTGGAACAGTAATAACCACTTTTACTCTTCCGTTAACTTGTACAGGAATTTCTATCTCATCATCAATTGTTTTTGCTTCATCATAAGTAGGCCAGGGTGTTTCATTGATGGTTTTATCCTCTCCTAATAATTGATACAATTCTTCTGTCATATGTGGTGCAAAAGGATTTAACAATTGTAAAAAGGTTTTATATTCTGCTTTATTAATTTTCTTGTCTTTATAAAATTCATTTGTCATCTTCATAAATTCTGCAACTGCTGTATTAAACTTCATTTCTTCAATATCTGATGAAACTTTTTTAATAGCTTTGTGCATCATTTTTTCATGTTCTGGAGAATATTCATCCCCCTCTACTAAAATATCTTGTAAATGCCAAACTCTATCTAGGAATTTACCACATCCTCTAATGCTTTCCATAGACCATGGTGCAGTTTGATCAAATGGTCCCATAAACATTTCATAAACTCTAAATGTATCTGCTCCAAATTCTTTAACAATGTCATCTGGGTTAATAACATTTCCCTTTGATTTAGACATCTTCTCCCCATTTCCACCTAAAATCATTCCATGAGAAGTACGTTTTTGATATGGCTCTTTTGTTGGAACAACACCTATATCATATAAGAACTTATGCCAAAATCTTGAGTATAATAAGTGAAGTGTTGTATGCTCCATTCCACCATTATACCAGTCAATTGGTGACCAATATTCTAAAGCTTCTTTTGAGGCTAATGCTTCATCATTATGAGGATCCATGTATCTTAAAAAATACCACGAAGATCCTGCCCATTGTGGCATTGTATCTGTTTCACGTTTTGCTTCTTTTCCACAACAAGGGCATTTCGTTTTAATCCATTCTGTTTGTTTGGCCAATGGAGATTCTCCATTTTCTCCTGGCTCATAATCTTCTATATCTGGTAATACTAAAGGAAGTTCTGATTCCGGAATAGGATTCCAACCACAATCTTCACAATATACCATAGGAATTGGCTCTCCCCAATACCTTTGTCTAGAGAATACCCAATCACGTAGTTTATAATTAACCTTTCTTTTTCCTAATCCCTTTTCTTCAATATATTGTATTGCTTTTTGAATAGCCTCTTTGGAAGTTAAACCATCTAAAAATTCCGAATTAATAGCAATTCCATTATCAACATCTGTAAAGGCTTGTTCTAATACCATATGATTCTTAGATATTGTGGTTGTATTCTCTGTATTACTTTTTTCTTTTTCCCTAATCACTTGTTTGATTGGTAAATTAAATTTTTGAGCAAATTCAAAATCCCTATCATCATGTGCTGGCACTGCCATAATAGCACCTGTTCCATAAGTAATTAATACATAATCAGAAATCCAAATAGGAATTGCTTCGTTTGTTAAAGGATTGATTGCTTTAATACCTTTTATTTCAACACCCGTTTTTTCTTTATTTAATTCTGCTCTTTCAAAATCAGATTTTAGAGCAGCTTTTTCTTTGTAAGAATTTACTTCCTCTATATTTATAATACTATCTGCATATTTTTTAATTAACTCATGCTCTGGAGCAACAACCATATATGTTGCACCAAAAATAGTATCTGGTCTTGTTGTATAAATGCATAAATAGTCTTTTTCAGTATTTATCTTTTCTACTTTTGCATTTGCATTTACTACAATATCTTTCTCAGAAGCAATTGGGAAATTGACTTCTGCACCTTCACTTCTTCCTATCCAATTCTTTTGTTGGGCTTTTATCTTATCTAAAAAATCGATACCGTCTAAATCATCTATTAACCTCTGGGCATATTCCGTTATTTTTAACATCCATTGAGATTTCTCTTTTTGTACAACAGGACTACCACATCTTTCACAAACACCATTAACAACTTCTTCATTTGCCAAACCAACTTTACATCCTGTGCAGAAATTAATTGGCATGGTTGCTTTGTAAGCTAATCCTTTTTTATATAGTTGAATAAAAATCCATTGGGTCCATTTATAATAATTCGGATCTGTTGTATTAACCTCTCTTGACCAATCAAAAGAAAAACCTAGCGATTTTAATTGTTCTCTAAAATGATTCACATTGTTTTCCGTTGTTATTTTAGGATGTACATGATTTTTAATTGCATAATTTTCCGCTGGGAGTCCGAAAGCATCAAAACCAATTGGATATAAAACATTATATCCCTCCATTCTTTTCTTTCTTGCTATAATATCTAATGCCGTATAACTTCTTGGGTGTCCTACATGCAAACCTTGCCCTGAAGGATATGGAAATTCAATTAAGCCATACCATTTCTTTTTATTGGCAAAATCTTGTTTTGCATGAAATGTTCCTTCTTTTTCCCATTTATTTTGCCATTTTTGTTCTACTTCTTTAAAATTATATGCCATTTGCTTTCACTCCTCTTTACTTCTTTATAATGTTTAATATTATATAACAGTATTTCTTTTTTTTCAAGTGCAAAATACCTCTTATACAATTACCATAAAATATTTACAAATATTACAAATAGTGGTATAATATATTCGAAAACATTTCAATTTTGTTTATTTTGTGAATAACTATTATTTAGCAATCACAAATAAAATCAAAAATGATTTGTTATAGCCATACTATTTTATAGTGTGATGATTTCTAAGGCACATTTTTTTTGACTTAAGGAGGTTTGCATAGTGAGAAAAATACTAACATTGGTTATAGTTTTGCTTTCTACCTGTCTGGTAACAATTCCGGCGACTTCTATATCTGCTGCTTCAAAAACAACCCCCTACGGCTTTGTTTGGCAGGACGATAACACCAGTGATTGGAATATCCAGTATTACACATATAACTACAATGATGGCGGTTATATGATTAGTGATCGGGTAGTGCTTTCAGGCACAAAGCTATACGATAAGAACGGTGATGAGATTGTAAGTAACGTCGAAACATTCAGCAACGAAAAAAAGCCTACAGTCATTTTTAAAGACTCAAAATTGTATTTTATTCTTTCCGATGGGACGATCGGCAAGATGACAAGTTCAACGAGTAGCAATTACTCAGTGACTACTGTCAAATACAATAACGGATATTTTACACTCGATGATAACGACATCGGAGAAAGCGTCCGTACAACAAATTCTAAATCCACTTCACTCAATAATCTCTCGTTTAAATCAACAAAACGTAGAGTAGATGGTGGAACTATTTCAAATTCCAGTTCTTCTAATGACAATCGTTCTAAAAACAGAGTAGATATGTATTCCTACGATGATGATAGAATCGCTTACGAAGCTTTCAAAAACGGGCGATCCGTTCATCTCGTTATTTGCAAGGATCATAATGTTTGGTCTGAGAAAAATCAGAAACTTATATCTGATTCTTGCGTGGGAGCTAAATTTGTTGGCTTCACACGAGAATACACTACAGTTCTGTACAGTAATGCAGGCTACCTGTATTATTATCTTGATAATGATACAAATTATGCCTCTCCCAAAAAAGTTCGCGTAGGAGAAATTTTGGAATTCGGTAAGGACTCCAATGGGTTTATAACTCAAATAACTGATAGTAAAAGGACTCAGTCGATAGGGAAATTCATTGACGAGTAAACTCTATCCTGAATGACTTTACTTTGCCTTAGAAAATCATAACGGTGCGCTTTTTAAGCGCACCGTTGCTCATTATTTTATAAATATTCTATTTATAATTTTAAGCTTTTTTTGCAATTTCTGCTAACTCACTAAAAGCTTTTGCATCAGAAACAGCAATTTCTGCTAACATTTTTCTATTGATGGTTACATTCGCCTTTTTTAATCCAGCAATCATTTTACTATATGTTAATCCATTCATTCGAGCTGCTGCATTAATTCTTATAATCCATAATTTTCTAAAATCTGATTTTTTATCTTTTCTACCTACATAAGCATACATTCCAGATTTCATAACTGCTTGTTTTGCATTTCTATATCTATAATGCTTTGCTCCATAATATCCTTTTGCTTGTTTTAAAACTTTTTTATGTCTTGCTCTTGTTGTTCTAGCTGTTTTTACTCTTGCCATTCATTCTCAACTCCTTCTATTCTAATTTTCTTTTAGTTACCATATGGTAATAATTTCTTGATTCCTGCTACAACAGTTTTATCTGCATAAGCATCCTGAATTTTTCCTGTTTTTCTTTGTCTTGCCGTTTTTGTTGCTAAACGGTGTCTTCTATTAGCTTTTGTTCTTTTTACTTTGTTTTTTGCTGTAAAAGAATATCTCTTACTAGCAGCTTTATTTGTTTTTAATTTTGGCATTTTCTTATGACTCCTTCCTCATTAATTTATATTTTTTTAGATAAAATAACAAACATTGTTTTACCTTCTAAGAATGGCTTTTTCTCGACTGTTGCAATCTCTGATAAACTTTCTATAAATCGATTTAGAACGCTCTCTCCTAATTTTACATTATTCATTTCTCTTCCTCTAAATCTTACTGTTAATTTTACTTTATTTCCAGATTCTAAGAAAGTTTTTGCATTTTTGCATTTAAATCCAAAATCATGTTCACCAATATTAGGTGTAACTCGAATTTCTTTTACTTCAACAGCTTTCTGATTTTTTCTAGACTCTTTTTCCTTTTTTGCTTGTTCAAATTTATATTTTCCATAGTTCATAATTCTACAAACCGCTGGAGTAGCATTTGGAGCTACTAATACTAAATCCAAGTTTTTCTCTTCAGCAACTTCTATTGCTTTTTCTATTGGTAAAACTCCAATTTTTTCTCCATTTTCTCCAATTACTTGAACTTCTTTTTCTCTTATTTGTCTATTAATAGGCAATTCTTGTTTAATTGTAAAACACCTCCAAAAAAAAATTTGACTTATTTTAAAAAGCCAAATCCACATAACAATATATTATTTATATTTCAAATACAATACTTTTTTGTATTTTTATTATATTATCTTAATAAAATATTGTTTTCTAACCTTATGCTCGCTTCTATAAGATAAGGTGAGAAGTGGACACTTCTTCTTAAAACATTAGTTATTTTAGCACACAAATTTTACTTTGTCAACTATTTTTCCATTTTTTTCATTTTTTTGCTGTATTTTGCTTGACTTTTCGTTCTATTTGTATTAGAATAATTAAGCATTGTATGTAAAGATATGTTTTATTATTAGCTTCTCCCCGGTAGTTAATATATAAAATATATATCTTATACAGTATAGAAGCATAAGAAATAGAAAAATAATTTTAAATTGAAACGGAGGGTATTAGTACCATGAACAATACTACATACAGCGCTAAAAAAAGCGAAATTGAAAGAAAATGGTATGTAATAGATGCAACAGACAAGTCTTTAGGTAGAGTTGCCACTGAAGCTAGTAAACTATTAAGAGGAAAACACAAACCAACATTTACACCAAATCAAGATGTTGGCGATCATGTAATTATAATAAATTGTAAAAATGCTATTTTAACAGGTCATAAATTAGATCAAAAAATATACAGACATCATTCCGGCTATATTGGAGGAATGAAAGAAACAACTGCTAGAGTTATGATGGAAAAAACTCCAGAAAAAGCTATGTTCTTAGCAATTAAGGGAATGCTTCCTCACACAAAATTAGGAAGACAGATGATTAAAAAACTAAGAGTATATGCGGGTAGTGAACATGAAAATGCTGCTCAAAAACCAGAAGTTTGGGAGGTAAAATAAAATGGCAAAAAAATCTGAAAAAATTGTATTCCAAGGTACTGGAAGAAGAAAAGAATCAATTGCTAGAGTAAGATTAATGCCTGGTAAAGGTATTATTACAGTTAATGGAAAAACATTAGATGAATATTTTGGAACAGAAATATTAAAAGTTATTGTAAATCAACCTTTTGCAGTTACAAATACTGTTGGAAAATATGATGTTATTGTTAAAGTTATTGGTGGTGGTTTTACAGGGCAAGCCGGAGCTATTAGGCACGGTATTGCAAGAGCTTTAAACGAAGCCAATTCTGAATTTAGACCAGCTTTAAAAGCAAATGGATTCTTAACAAGAGATCCAAGAATGAAAGAAAGAAAGAAATATGGTCTTAAAAAAGCTCGTAAAGCACCACAATTCTCAAAGAGATAAAATTATACAAAAAATATACAACACTCGGAAATTTTAAAATTTCCGAGTGTTTTTTTATTCATACTCTCTTGCTTTGTTCTTTTCTTTATTTTCTTTTGCCATAGTATAAATTCTTTCCAGGTCTTCTTGAAATCTATCTAAAAATCCTGGTTGTAAATTTTCAGATGCATGAAAATAATTTCTCACACCTTCTACTTCTGCTACATTATCAAATGGTACACCGTGATCTCTTTCTTGTTGCCTAGTATATAAATCTAACGATGCTATTTTTCTCATAGCTGCGATTGTTACTTCAGGAATAGGTCCTTTTCCTAAATTTCCAGAATTTTGGCAAAATTCACATATTCTATAGGCTGCACTATCTGTACCTATTCCATTTTCAATAAAGTTTTGTTTTCTTTTTTGAAACATGGCATCAATATCTTGTTTAAGATCATTTGATGGCTGTTTACCACAAGCTACAAGATTATGGTATGTTGTTAGTACATCAACCATTTCATATGCATTAGGATCAGAATGAGGATTCTCTGATATATAACGGTTTATACCATAATAGCCCTTTCCCCCACGCATTTTAGCTTCTAAATCTTCTAATTTATGTGTCAATTTTTGCTCTATTGTATCTTGTAAATCATCGTCTTCCAATTTTATTGTGTAAAAACATTTTCCTATAGGCAATTTTCCTTCTTTTTGAATTCCAGAAGCAATTAATGCTTGTTGTAAATTTTGTGTTGGCGTATCCGATGCACTTGAAAAAACAGATTGTCTTCCTTTTATACTAGCTATCATCGTATAATCTTCAAAAAAAGTTTTAAACTCCTCTAGCTTATGTCCTATAGCATCCGGTCCATAAATATTTATAACTTGTGAAACAGCTTCTTTCATATAGTTATCATATGATAGCATTTTACCTTTTCCCCCTATACTATTTTTATTATTGTTTATCTTTTGATAAAAAAAATACTGGAAACATTTCACATATATTTACAAATAAAAAACTCTTTTTATTCATTTACTACTTCATATCCTGTGGAAGTAAATCTTACTGTTACATCTCCTTCAAAAGCAAGATAATTTTGTGCTCCCATTTCCTCCATCCATTCTCTTACCTTTATACTTTTCCATGTACCTGTGTTATATCCTGTTCCATTATCATTATTGTATAGCCATTCTGGTGCATTAAAGAAACATATATCTGGATGAATCGCTTCATACACCTCCTGTGTAACACCATTTTGTCCATGATGTGCCATTTGAACAGCATTTGCTTTTAGTTTCTCTGGTTCTTTTAAAAGTTCTGCACTTGTATAATAAAACGCATCTCCCAAAAATATCATACTTTTATTAACATCTGTTGCCGTCATTTTAAAAACCATACTACTATCATTTCCATTATCAGAGTGTATCACTTCTGGATTAGCAATTCTTAAAATCTCACATTGTACATTATCCATTGCTATAATTTGATTTTTGGTACATGCTATAGTATTTTTAATTTTAGGATTCTGTAAGTCTTGTATCATCTTTTCTTCTGTTTCAAATCCTCTTTCATCATATTGTCTATACCATTCTAAATCATTAAAAGAATAGTATAAATTCTCAATTGTAATATTTACACTTTCATCCTCTAATAAGGCACATAATGCTCCCACATGATCACTATGTGGATGTGTAATATACCAATGTTTAACAACACCATTGCCATACTGCATAATATAATTTAAAACAAATTGACTATCACTCTCTCTTCCTCCATCAACAACAATCATTTCATTATTACGTGTTCTTATAATATAACCATTTGCATTTAATCCCCCATTTTCTTTCATGTTGCTTCCCCCTATCATTGTTACTTTCATTCCTTCTACACGTTTTTCATATGCTTTTTGTTCATATTGTACAACTGTATAAATACAAACTCCTACTAATACTACAACAATTATTCCTATTATGATTTTTTTCATATAATTTATCCCTCTTATACTAAATATATTCTAATAACTTTAATTATTTTTAACTTTACAATCTTATAAAACAAGTATTCCCAAATGTTCTAATAATATTTTTATACCAAGTAAAATTAAAATAGTGCCTCCTATTATTTCTGCTTTTGTTTCATATTTATCACCAAAAACATTACCAATTTTAACACCCATGATGGAAATCAAAAATGTTAAAATACCAATTATACTAACAGCTAAAAAAATATTAACATTAAAAAAAGCAAAAGTTATTCCAATGGCCAAAGCATCTATACTAGTTGCCAACGCTAGTATTATCATAGATTTTACACCTATACTATCATCTTGTTCTTCTCGTTTATATTCGCATGCTTCTTTAATCATATTAACACCTATAAAACATAATAATCCAAAAGCAATCCAATGGTCAATACTTGTAATTTTATCTTCGAATCCCATGCCTAAACCATATCCTATCAGAGGCATTAAAGCTTGAAATCCACCAAAGTATATTGCTATGATACTTGCTTTCTTCCAATCCATTTGATGCATAGCCAATCCTTTACATATCGAAACAGCAAAAGCATCCATGGCTAATCCAATACCAATTAAAATAATTTCCAGCAATCCCATTTTCTTCTCCCTTAAATGATTTGCGACATCATTAAATAATATTATATCAGTTTTTTATTCTGTTTTACAATATATGATTACCAATTTTGCCATTCTTTCTTATTTTTTATTTTACTTTTTCTATTTTTTATCATATACTATGAATAGAATTTAATTTATTATATGCTAGGTGATTTTATGAATATTACGAAAATAGAAACAAATTATAAACGAAACTTATTTTTTAAAGAAACAACAAATATTAAAACCAAACCATATGATTCTTATTTAGAGAAACAAATTTTACAAATTTATCCTCACATAACTTATCAATCCATTATCGGTTTTGGTGGCGCATTAACAGAAGCTACAGGTTATGCTTTAAAGCAAGTACCAAAGGAGATAGCAAATCATATGATGCATGATTATTTTTCTAACAAAGGTTTAGGATATACACTCTGTAGACTTCCTATTGGTAGCTCAGATTTTTCAATCAACTCTTACTCTTACAGTAAAAAATCTGATTTATCTGATTTTTCAATAAAAAGAGATCAAGAATATATTATTCCTGCTATAAAATCTGCACAAACAATACATCCTCATATTCATTTTCTCTCTTCTCCTTGGAGTCCCCCAAAATTTATGAAAAGTAATAAAATGTTACATTGGGGTGGAAAGCTATTAGAAAAATATAAATCTATTTGGGCACAATATCTAGTAAAATATATTCAAGCTTACGCAAAAGAAAATATTCCTATTGATTATATGACCATTCAAAATGAACCAAATGCTAAACAAATTTGGGAATCTTGTTTATATACACCTGAAGAAGAAATTGATTTAGCTGTCAATTATATCTATCCTGCATTCCAACAAAATCATATCACTACTAAACTTCTTATATTTGACCATAACAAAGAGAAGTTATTTATGCGTGCCAAACAAGAGTTGACCAATAATACTGCATTTTCTACTATCGCAGGTATTGCTTTTCATTGGTACACAGGAGATCATTTTGAAAATATTCACCTATTATATGATACATTTCCTGGAAAACTTCTCATTCATACAGAAGGTTGCACTGGATATTCCAAGTTTCATGCTAACGATGAAATACATAATGCAGAAATTTATGGTCACGACATTCTAGGAGATTTAACTGCTGGTATAAATGGTTATATTGATTGGAATATGATATTAGATTTTACGGGGGGTCCTAATCATAAGAAGAACTATTGTAGCAGTCCTATCATGTTAACAAAAGATCATAAAAACTATATGAAACATCTTAGTTATTATTATATTGGTCACTTTAGTAAATATATTCAGCCTGGTGCTAAGAGAATTGCTTTCAGCAAATATACTTCTGACATTGAAATAACAGCATTTAAAAATTTAGATAATCGTATAGCCATTGTTTTATTAAATAGAAATGATTTTAATAAAGAATATAATCTTGTTATCAATAATATTGTTATGCATGATAACTTAGATAGTCACACTATTGTTACTTATCAAATAACAGAATAAATTACCTACTCTCAAAATAACTATAAAAACAAAAAAAGAAATGAACAATATATTCTATCGTTCATTTCTTTTTATTTCATTATTTTTATGCATCATTATTATCAAATAATAATTTTATGCCCCAAAGTCCTGAAATTCCAACAAGTGCATAAATAATTCTACTCAATAACGACATTTCTCCAAATATTGTATCTACTAAATTAAACTTAAAAAATCCTATTAAGCCCCAATTAATGGCTCCTATAATAATGAGAACTAATGCAATCTTATCTACAATCTTCATAAAATTTCCCTCCTGTATTTATGAATAGATTATCCATTTTTTAAGATTTTATGCATAAAAATAAAAAATATTCTTTTTTTTAGTCTTTACCATATAAATCCCTAGTATACACTTTATCTTTCACATCATTTAATATATCATCATATCTGTTAGCTAATATAATATCTGACATTTTTACAAATTCATCAAATTGCTTTACAATTTTACAACCATGAAATTGCTCTTGTTTTATTGTTGGCTCATAAATTAAAATCTCTACTGCTTCTTGTTTCAATCTTTCAATAATGTCCTCAATCGCGCTAGATCTAAAATTATCGGAATCTGTTTTCATCATTAATCGATAAACACCTACTATATTGGGCTTTCTTTGCATAATCCTATTAGCAATATGCTTTTTTCTTGTTTGATTGGCTCTTACAATAGCTCTAATCAAATTTTGGGGTACATTATTAAAATTTGCTAACAATTGCTTGGTATCTTTAGGCAAACAATATCCTCCATAACCAAAAGAAGGATTATTATAATACATTCCTATTCTTTCATCTAATGCTACACCTTCTATAATACTTTTACTATCTAAGCCTTTCAATTCTGCATAAGTATCTAATTCATTAAAATAAGATACTCTTAATGCTAAATAAGTATTAGCAAATAATTTAACAGCTTCTGCCTCTGCACTTCCCATAAATTTTACTGGTATATTTTCCTTGATAGCAGCTTCTTTTAATAAGTTAGCAAATTGTTTTGCTTTTTTACTATCTTCTCCTACAATAATTCGTGAAGGGTATAAATTATCATATAATGCTTTTCCTTCCCTTAAAAATTCCGGCGAAAATAAGACATTATTTATGTGATATTTTTCTTTTACTCTCTCTGTAAAACCAACTGGAACCGTTGATTTTATTACGATAGTAGCATCTATCTTCATAGAAATTATTGTTTTTATTGTTTCTTCTACGCTAGATGTATCAAATGTATTTTTCTCATCATCATAATTTGTCGGTGTACTAATAATAATCCAAGTAACATCTTGAAAAGCTTCTGTATGATCTAACGTTGCTCTTAAATTTAACTTTTTCGTTTTAAAAAATTCTTCTATTTCTTTATCTCTAATTGGTGATATTCTTTTATTTATCATCTCCACTTTTTCAGGTACAATATCTAAGGCAATTACTTCATTTTTTTGGCTTAATAATGTAGCAATGGACAATCCAACATAACCTATTCCTACTACTGCTATCTTCATATAATTTTATCCTCATTTTTACTATTATATTTTATATTATTTTTAAAATTTTTAGGTTTCTAATTTAACAGCAGATTTTAAAAATATATTATATAGGAATTATATCATAGTAATTTCTAATTGTACACACAAAATTAATTCTCTTCAATAGACTTTTCTTCTATTTTCTTTTTTTTTTCATATACTCTAAAAAAAGTATTTTTTCAGGTGATATTTTTGAAAAGAATGAAAGTTTTTTTACTAAATACGATTATATTAATCGTTACATCTCTTATTTTTAGAATCATTGACATCTATTTCACATCTTATGTATCTAAAAAAATTGGTGCAGAGATGCTGGGGATTTATCAGTTAATTATGTCTGTTTATCTATTTGGTATTACATTAGCAACTTCTGGTATTAATTTAACTGTTACACGTATTGTTTCTGAAGAACTTGCTATTGACAACTTTTCTGGTGTAAAAAAAGTTATGAAAAAAGTACTTTATATTTGTTTAGGTACGAGTATTCTAGCTAGTATGTTTTTCTATTTAAATACAGATTTTATTATCGAGAGATGTTTACACAATAAAGTACATAAATCTATTATTTATCTCATCTGTTTAGCACTTCCTCTTATTACTATGTCTTCTGCTATAGCAGGATATTTTGCAGGTGTTCGCAGAATTTATAAAAATGCTATCGGACAATTTATAGAACATATTGGGAAGGTTATGGTAACAGCATATTTAATAAGTCTTTTTTTACCAAATGGTTTAAATTATGCCTGTTTTGCTCTTATTTTAGGAGACGTTATATCTGAAATTATTTCTTTTGTTTATATTTACTGTATTTATCTGCTAGATAAAAGAAAATACTATCCTTCTTCACAATTTCTAACTACAGATGATTATAACAAAAGAATTTTGAGAATTTCTGTTCCTATTGCAATCACCTCTTATATACGATCTGGACTAACTACTTTAAAACAAATTATTATTCCTTCTAGTTTAGAAAAAAGTGGAATTAATTGCTCTGCTTCTCTAGCAAGCTATGGCATTATTAATGGAATGGCTC
This sequence comes from uncultured Clostridia bacterium, assembly GCA_947626885.1. Classification (GTDB taxonomy): domain Bacteria; phylum Bacillota; class Clostridia; order TANB77; family CAG-508; genus Scatovivens. The sequence continues at coordinate 33,925 of CANQTX010000009.1, forward strand.
TACCTATTATTATGTTTCCTGACATCTTTATTAAGTCATTCTCTAGCCTGCTTATTCCAGAATTTGCACGATATCACACAAAAAAAGACTTTACTCGTACAAAACAAATGACAGGATTACTATTGCTTTTAGTAACAAGTTGTTCTCTTTTCTTAACAGGCTTTTTGTATGTTTTTTCTAATAAACTAGCTGTATGGATTTATCAAGACATCGCTGTTGGTCACTATATAAGAGTACTTTCTCCTTTAGCCACCTTTATATATGTTGATACCATTGTTGATAGTGTTTTACGTGGTTTAGATGCACAAGTTAGTGTTATGATGATTAATATTGTTGATTTATTACTAAGTGTTAATTTTATATTCTTCTGTGTACCCAAACTGGGACTTTTAGGATATATTATCTCTATCTATATGAGCGAAATTCTAAATTTTACCATTAGTTTTTTACAACTAATTAAAATTGTATACGGTAAATAAACCTACATTTGACTACATTAGCAAAAAATGCTATAATTTAATTATGTTAAGCTTATAAAAAATTTAAAAAGGGAGGAATTATGTATGTCCTTAACAAATACGACTTTACAGTTAATCCAGCAAGCTTATCGGGACGCATTTATTGCATCTTCTAGAAATTGTTCAGAAATCACCGAGCGATTTTTAGAAAATTTAAATAAAATCAGAGTCCCGGAAGATGATATGAGCTCATTCAATAATTTTTTAACAGGCATTGAAAGATGTTTGTTAGAGCGGAAAAGTACTTTTAAAGCAACTAATCTGTTTATTGACATAGCAGATATGCTTGTCTATATTACTGCTTGGTTAAATCAAACAAAACATCTATCTTCTGACATCGCAATAACCTTACGTAGAAAAGCACTGGAGAGTGAATTTGCTAAACTACTCCGCTTAGCAAGTAACGACAAGCTGTCTATAATAAAGGACAGATTCGGGCTTCGCTTGATTATACTAAATGAAAGTTCGCTTCATTTAGTGTATTTATTGGCAAACTACTCTGTTGGAATTTTATGTAACCTTGATAGAACTTCAAGAAGTGAGTTTATTAATTGGATAAAAACAAACAATCAAATAGACTCCTTCAGTAAGGAGAAAGTGCTGAATACACTAAATTTACCTCTGGAGTTGTACCCCATCCAGGGAAACTCATCCTATACGTTTTTTAAATACCCATCTGGTTATAAGGACTATATCCAAACACCAAAAGAGAACGGGTATAAGTCATTGCATGTCATCATACAAATGGGTGCAGCATCTACTGTAATGCCCGGCATTACGTTAGAATTTCAATTTAGAGACTTTGCACAACATATCTTAGCCGAAAGGCACAAAGATATAAGTCATACTGTGTATAAAAAATGTGATGCTCTATATAGAAGCATCTTTCAGTTAAAGGCAGAAGATTTAAAAGCTGCTCATATGAGGGGCTATTTGGATAGTACTTTGGATTTGGACGGTGTTTCCATCGCCAAAATCATTCACAATCGACGTATGAACAACAGCTCATTCTAATTAATGTTAAAAATTTCACTCACCTAAGAATAAATTCTAGGTGAGTGTTTTCATATTGATTTAATTTTTTATTCAATCATTTCCAATACTTCTCCACTATCTGTTATACCATGAAAATCATAATAAGAATTTGGTATTTCTCCCACAATAACAGATTCTGCTAATAAGACATCTGTTTGAATGGCTTGATTAAATGTTGCCATTGGTGTTAAAATGCCAACTTTTGTATTAACATTTAAATATATTTTATGAAGTGTTTGATTAATTCCTACTGATTCAAACTCCGTCTTAATATTGGCTACTATCATCCCCGCTGTTTCCAATTCTATATCAAATTTAGGTCCCACACCTGTCAATGAGCTAAAACCGGTTACACTTCCCATATTAATAAAAACCATCGTTCTAGGAGTGTGATCTAATTTATTTTGAATATTGGCTATAGTCTTCGATATAATTTGATTTATAGGAATAATATTAGCTTGTATTAACTTTACATTTCCACTAACATCTTTTTCTACTATCACTAAATCATTATACGTGTAATCTTTCATAATATTAATAACTTCATTATTGACAATATTGGTTGCTGTAGATGAAGCTGCCGTTTCGCAACTAGCCTTAAAAATAGGATATGCCATATATAGGCAACTTATAATACCTATTACCATTACTAAGCAAATCATGCATAAACATAATTTTACTTTATTACATTTTTTAATTCTAGGCACTTGAATACGAATTCTTCTCCTCGAATATAATTTATCATGCATTATATTTCTCCTTAAGATTAACAAAAAGAACGGACAATTGCCGTTCTTCTTTTGTTTTTTATTGATTTTCCTTTTTCTTTAACTGATTATCTCATAATATATAATCTATCCCCTACAGCTATTCTATCATCTTCTAATTGATTTACCCTTATAATATCCTCCATACAAACTCTAAATTTTTTTGCAATATTCCAAATCGTATCACCTGATTTTACAAAATACACATACATTTTATAATCATTTTCCTCTTCACATTCCTTACTCTCTATATTTTCAATTATATTAATTGTTTTTAAACACATATTACGTTGTTTTGCTAATAATTCAATATCACAATCCACATTTTCATTATGAATTGTAAAGTCTTTTTTCATTACTGTTATTTCTATTTCTTCTACACTTTCCATTTTTGTAATAAAGGGTAATTTCACATTTTTTACGTTTAATCCTGTTCTATTATCTGCCTCATAATAAAAATCTAAACTTAATTCTCCTTCATAATTTGTAAAATTTCCTACTTGATGAGTACTTAAAATTTTGGGGGTACAATCTACACTATAAATAGAATGAATATCCTCCATTAATATTGTTTCATTAATTTTTATACTTTCTTGTCTCTCTTCCCCATCAACTTGCACTTCTACTTGTTTTTTACTAAATGCTATGTCATTTTTGATACCATACATATCTTGAATAACATTCATTGTCTTACTTTCATATGCTTCACAAAGTACTTCAAAATCTACTTGACAACTCACACTATGCATTTCTTTAGTATTTACTTTAAATAACATATTTCTAATGGTATAGGATACATGACAAATATTATTCTCTGTTACATTTTCCATATCAATAAAACTCATCATTGGAATGGTACTTTCTACACAAGATACTCTTTCATCTTCTGTTAGAAAAATAATCTTTACATTTGCATCTGCTTTGGCTAATACTTTATTATAACTAATTTTATTCTCCATATTACATAACGTTATATCAGTTTTCAAAATTTCTGCTATCTCCAATGCATCATCAATATGAATATCTTCTTTAATAGAAGTTTTTATTTTATTAATTCCTAACACAGACTTAACTGTTATACTTTCTTGAAGTTTTTGAACATCTTGCATCTCTTGTAAATCATTTAAAAATTCTATTTCACTTTTTTCATAACATTCACATTTAATTTTTAAATTAACTTTAATGGTAATTTTTCTTTCATTTAAAATTTTTGTCTCTATATTTTCTATGGACACTTTTTGCTTAGTAATCATATTTTCTTTTATAGTGGTATCATCAATTGTTTCAATAAAATTCAATGTTGTTTGCATACTTCTTGTTTCACCATTTTCTGATAAATATACTACATATGTATCTACATTTCCATCAATTCTCACTCGCCCTTGTACTATGTCCTCTTTATATATATAAGCATTGCCATTAGTATGAATAATATTCACAATATCTGGTTTTATATCTGGTACAATAATATCTCCACTCACTTCCACTATTTGAGTTTTATCTACAATCTTTTTATTAATAGATACTGTACTTCTTTCCATAAAATATCCTCCTTAATATGTTATTTTCTTCTATAACATTTATATGAGGAAGTATAAAAAAAATTCCTAAAATTAGGAATTTTCTGCTACAGTTTCTACTTTATTTGTTTTTACTGTCGTTGGTGGTTCTACCAATGGCTCATAAAATTCACCATTATATAAACTCACCTCTACACTTCTAGTAAATAAATCTATATAATTATAAGATCCAACTCTATTTGCTTCATCAAATTTTACACTAAAATAGCTATTATATATATTTTCTATAGTTGCTACTTTTTCTTGAGGTTTACTTCTTTTCCCTGGTGACTCTTTAATGATTATCTTTTGTCCTTTGTTTTCTCCAATATTTTTTCTTAAAGTTGCTATTTCAGATCTATAAATTCCCATAATTCATCACCTACTTTTATTTATTCCATAGTTTTCTTATATCATAGGAAAAATAAATTGTCAAAATCTGTCAAGTCTTGTAAAATTCACAGAACTCAGTTATTTCAATGCTTTCGCCGTGTGTGCTCTCGTTTATATCTTTTGTGTTACATTCTGGTTTCGTTTTTGTAACATTGGTATGTGTTATAGATTACTTTAGGAAATTTTCTTTTTTCTTCTCATTTTACAATAAATATCCCCCAGCTAAGCTAGGGGATATTTATCCTTATTCTTGTATTTTATATTGACTAATGTCAGGCTCTATGAAAATTGAATCATCAACATTTTCAAAGCTATACTCTCTCATAGAAATTTGGTCATCTAGTATTATTTTCCTTACTAATCCTGTTTCTTTTTCTATATCATATTCAGTCTTATTTTCTCCTAATAAATTATATGGAGACAAGAAATTATCTATACTATAACATTCATAGTCATTTACTTTTACAGTTGTTATTCTTGTAGGTAAACCATATAATATTGTTTGCCATAAATTATCAGTTTGTAAAGGTGTTATTGAATTTAATCCAAGTATTTCATTTACTTTGCCTAATTCTGCTATCTTTTCATCTTTTGTTTCAGTAAACATATCTATTCTACTTCCTGTGTTATAATAAGATATTTTTACTTTTTCGTCATTTACTATTCTTTCTAAAATTAATAGTTGTTTTTCTTCTTTTTGATATTGATTAATAATCATAGTTGTATTTTCACTAACTTGTGTAGTTGCTGTTATATGATAATTATTACTATTAGAATATTGTTTAACTTTATTTTGTAAACCACTTATAATTATTGTATTTCTTATAGTGTGAATTACTACTAAAATCAATATAATTAATAATATGATTCCTATTATTTTTAGTACTTTTTTTCCTTTCATAAAAAATTCCTCCCTTTTTACTTTGGAAGGCAACCTAGCTATCATAAGTTCTTCTTGAACCTTTAGACCTATGGCTTTGCGTCATAAACTTTCGTCTACTTTGCTTTTTACATCTACATTAATTATAGCATATTTTCTTGAATTTAGCAAATTTAACATAATTCCATTTTGACAGAATCTGACTACTAAAATGTTATTGGTTGCATTACCATTAGCATCTGTAACAGTAATGCTATACTTCAAATGACTTCCTGAATACACCCGAGTATTTCCTGTATGCGATTCTGTGACATAAAAGGTATCATCAACATTACTTGTCAATGACACTAAATAAAGAGTAAAAAGATGGAGAAGAGTTATATTATGATAAATGTTTTATTAGTTGAAAAAGATATTATCTATGCAAAACAAATAATAAACAAACTAGCCAAAAAGAATAAAGACTTTAGATTATGTGGATTCTCTAATACAGTAAAAGAATTATATTTTAAATAACATTGAACTAGATATTATTTTAATAAATTTACCCTTAAATGAATGTAAGAAAATTATTAAACTAATCGGTGTTAAAAAGGTAAAAATGCAGTCTTATTAATTTTAGATAATAACAATATTACACCAGAAGTATCAAGACAGATAATGAATTATATTATAAAATCGGATAATATTGACAAAGACATAGATTACATCAATTCTTTGCAATTATACTAATGATGGCGAAGATTGTACTAATTTTGCTTCACAATGTTTAGCTGCAGGAGGTTTATATTTTAAAGGATTTCAAGGACAAATTACAGCTAGATTATCTGGTAGTTGGTTTTATTTTGGAAAAGATCTTCCAGATAGATCCACTTCTTGGGCTGGTGCCGAAGCTTTTAGAAAACATTTCGCTAATGATAATGACGGAAATGGTTACGAAAGAGCATATATTTATAGATTATTTACAATGTCTAATGCAGAACAAAATTGGTTAACAACAACTGCAAACGGAGATCCATCTCAACTAATTTATACTGGTGGTGAAGCACACCATACTATGTTTGCACTAAAATTTGCATTTCATCCAATATACGATGATAATGATTTATTTTATGCGCAACACACAGACGGTAAAACAGGCTATTTAACTGATTTATTTAAAACTTTAAAAAAAGAAAATCAATTTGATTCAAATAGTATTGGTCTAATTAGAAAAAGTCAATAGGAGGAATGATTTATGAAAAAATATATTCGTTTTATTATATTGTTCAGTATATTAATTACCTTAGTCTTTTGTATTCATTCTTTTTCTACTAATAACAATGATATGATATTTAGAGAAACTCTTCCCGAGGGATATGTTCCTACAAAAACTCAAGAAGAATTATCAGCAGAATATGATGAACTATTAAAGCAACATGCTAATAATCAAGAAGAAAGAGATGAATTATGGCAGAAAGAATATGAATTAAAACAAGAGATGATAGATTTAGTAAATTACTATAAAAGTATAAACTATCAGAAAGACATAACTTATGACAATGTGAAACAGGCAATCATATCTAGGCAAGCTGCTTATAGTGTACTAGTTGATATAGGAAAAGAAACGAATAATATTGAATGTATAGAAAATATGAAAATATGTCACAAGCTATTTCTTTAGATGATTCAAATGTTCAAAAAATAGAAGATATATATAATATTCAGATTAATATAAGCAAACTAAATTAAGGGGAGTAATATCTATTTATTTGTCCTTTTTAGTATTTTCTTTATAATAAAAAATAATATAATAATTATTAAAACTGAAACAACAAGAATTATCAGAAAACTATTACTTTTCTCTTCAGGTTCTTGGTAATTAAAAGACAAATAATTATTTGTTTCTATTGGTTTGTTTTCAGAAATTAATTGCGCATCGTCCACTTTCCACTCATTATTAACTTTTTTTAATGTAAAATCATATGTATTTTTTTCAAAATTTGAAAAAGATATTTCTTTATTATATGGAATTGTATTAATTACTACAGATGAAGTAATTTCTTTTTCATTTTCTGAATTAATAGAAATACTTTCAATTTCATAATATTTTATTTTTTCGGTATCTGCTACTGCATTTTCATTTTTAGATTTAAGATAATCTTCTGCTAGTTTATAAACTATACTTTTACTATTATTTTCTTCATATGTATAAGATGATAATTCTAAAGGACTTGTAGCCATTTCTGTTATTTCCCATTGATTATTTTTTTGCTCTATTCTTATATAATACATAAGATCTGTAGTCGACCAACGATAATTTAATGACTTTGGTTTTATTTTAGCAGAAAATATACATATAATTTCATTATCAGTCTCTTCTACTACTTCTACTTTTTCAATCTTATATGACTTCAATTTTAAACTCTTTTCAGTATCTTTTGTTTGATAACTTTTTAAATAGTTTTCAACCATTTCATATGCAATATCTTGTGAAGTTTTCGCATATGTTGTTAATGGCATAGAAAAAAGAATAATTAATAGTAGAATAACACTAACTTTTAAATATTTCATATATATCCCTCCTTAAAGTTGATTATTTATTAATATATTAAATGATGATTATGAAATTATGCCATTAAGTAGTGTAACCGGCTATGCATCAAAATTAGCGATACAATTGGATTAAGTAATAGTGTTATAAAGTTTAATGACTTATATCAATCAGAACTTGATTACTACCATTTGATGTTCCTAATAATGTTTACCTTCCTGTTCAAGTATGAATTTATGGATAAGCTTAAATTGTATCTAAAATAATTAATTTATACTCAACTCTACTAACTTTCTTGAGAATATCCTAAATAGAATACCTTCATTTTCATCGAATTTTCATTTCTATTTTATCATTTTATAAATTTCATATCAATATATAAAGCTAAGAAAAATAGAGTGCTTAGAGTATCTAAAAATGAAGATAAAATAGCAAGTGCAAGAACAATTTCTATTAATAAAAATTATTTGCATAAAGTAGCTTAATTGTAGCTTAATTAAAAAAATTATACAAAAAAACACATGATTCATTTCATGTGTTTCTCAATATTGTTGATAACTATTCTCTTAACGCATTAAAAAACTTTTCTCTTTTCTTCCTCTTGATGACTATATTTTAGTTTTGTTGCCATACCACCTCTTATATGTCGTTCTGCTTTATTCTCATCTAAGACTTTTCTAACCTCCATTGCTAAAGAATAATTAATATTCAATAATCTCTGACTAACATCTTTATGTACTGTACTTTTACTAATACCAAATTTTTTAGCAGCTCCCCTTACAGTATCTTTTGTATCTATAATATATTGTGCTATTTCTATGGCACGTTCTTCAATATTTAAACTTTTCATTAAGAAAACCTCCATCTGAATACTTTTGTTTAAGTGTATTCGATAAAGGCTTGTGTTAGAACAATCTATTATATTATTATTTTGTATGTAAATTTCACATTTATATAATGACCTATAATCAACAATAAAAATGTCATACGGAGACAAATTGTTCTTTTGTCTCCGTATGACAATAGAATAAAATATTCCATTAGACACTATTACTCCTCTGGATTAAATTTTAAAGTAGCCCATCCGCTTAAGAGTCCTAGTATTCCATATATTACAATAATTGCTAACATAAGTATTGCATTTTGTAAGTTATCTGGTGTGAGTCCTATTCCTAAACCCGAAAATGTCATCGCTATTCCTACAAAAATTCCACTAACTGAAATGGGAAAGAATTTTTTTACTCCTTCTAATTCTATACAAAGAAAGTTTATCAGTATTGTTACTAATATGGAAACTATAGCAACACCAAATATACGCAATGAAATAAAACTTAACAATGTTCCTCCTAATTGCATAATGACAAATCCTGCAAAAAATCCTATTACATAACCAGGAATTGCTTCTAAACGTTCTTTCATAGTTGCTCCAAAAAATACTGTCCAACTCACAAATGCAATCCATGTAAATGATCCAGATTGATTTAGTAGCCTAGCAATTACACCATCTATTAAAACCAATATTCCGGCTATAATTCCTATTATTACTGCTTTTTTTGTTATGTTTTTCATAATATGTACTCTCCTTTTTCATATATACTTAATTTTATTAGAAATTTTATATTCTGATACTTCTCTAAGTTTTCTTTTATATCATTTTACCAATTAATATTCTTCTATTTTTATATATACGCGTTCTTCTTCTGCATATACTTTTTCTACTTCGATTTTAGTAATTTGATTATCATCTTTAAATGCCATTTTATTCATGGCATCTAAAATAATCTTAATAATATTATCAATATCTGGTTTCTTAGTAGGGCTAATATTACCATTTAACATACTTTGTATTTGCCCTTTTGTAACATTTTTTCGGATTTTAAAATAAGCAATAATTTTAACAAAAATTCTTCCCTCTAATGTTTCATAATGTGGGTATTTAACTTTAAAATATTGTTGAACCAATAATTCATAATCTTTTGTTTTTGTAGGTGTATAGGCTTGACCTGTATAAGTATTTATCCTTGGCCTTCCTTTTCCTGTAATCTCGCCTGGAATTTCAAACTCATAAACCATGTTTTACTCCTATCATTTTTCTATTTTACTCTCCTCTTTTACGGAATTATCCTCCATTCCACTTGGTAAAAGTTTTAAATGATTTACTTTTTGTAATACGTTCATTTTTCTAAACATACTAGTAATATATGACTTTATGAAATTACTATGATATATACCAGTTTTAAAAAAAACACGTAAAATGTTTTTATCAAAATTTTCTTCTGCAAAATGTGTGTTTCCTAATTTAGGCGTATGTGTCATGTAAAAAGTTTGATCATTTAATAAGCAATATTTACTTTTTCTTTTAAAGATATTCTTCTGAGATATCCACCTTACATCCATAGCCAAATCAGCATTATACCATTTTTCCTCTAGTTTTATCTGATTCCAGCGGTGTTCTTTCTCATCTTTTTTATTGATTCCTTGTATTCTATTGGATTCTATTTCTAAACATGCCAAACAATTCTGTAATAGATTTGCAAATAGCATACTACAACATTTTTTTTCAATCAGTGCATACTCTAAATTATAACTATCTACAGCACTACCTTCTTTCTCTTTATCTATTTCAATATTTTCACCTAAAATTTTATAAATTTCAAGAAATTTTTCAGTAATTGTACTATGTTTCGATACCTTATTATTATAACTATCTATCTCTTTTCTAATCTTAATATATGTTTCTAATGAACAAGAATATTCTATCTGTGTTTCTTCTATATCTAGAAAATTTATTTTTTCTATTTTTAATTTTTCTTCAAAAACTTTAGCTAGAGAAACAGTTAAATAAGAACAATCTTTTATAATAATATTTAAAGAAGCTTTAGATTTTTTTAATGGTTTTATATATTGCTCTACATTACTTGTCTTATCCAATATTAAAAAAATTTTATCCACTCTATAAAGATTGACTTGACTTGTGAATTCTTCTAAGCAAGAGGCATGTACATACATAGTACAAATTCCCTCTTCTGTTATTGCTAATGTATTCTTTTGTTCTTCATGGTTTTTAGAAGATATAATATCTACTGCTATCTCTTTGATCATTTTTCCTTTTAAAAAAGAATTAACCTCTTGCATAACAACATGATTATGAACAATTTTTAGTTTTTGTAAAGTTTTGTTACTCGTTAAGAAATCTAATTTTTCTAATTTACAATCATTCACCTGATCCAAATTTAAATATTTTAAGTTTTTAAATCTTTCTAAAATAGTAATACTATTTTTTTCAAAATCTACATGATAAAAATGGAAACCTTCTATCATTTCCGGAGATGGAATGTTGCTAATAAATGCGCCAATATTACTAAATCTTATGTTGTTTAAAGAAATTACTTTTAATCTAGTAAATCTTTTCAATGTATGTCCACTTGGTAACTTAACATTTGTTAATATTAAATCTTCTAATAATTCTGGTTTACAAATATTAGCCATAATACTATTGGTATTCATTCTTTGATCGCCTTCAATAATAAGTGTTTTAATATTAATACATAAACTAATGATGTTTAAAAGTTTTGACTTTTCATCTATTTCTGTCACTTTTAATTCTTGTACTTCATCAAGATGCATTTCCATTAAAGTATCAAAATCCTTCAAAACATCATTATTTAATTCAAATTTCTTTAAACTCTTTTGTTCCATTGTATCTCATTCCTTTTAAGGCATACTTTTCTTTTTTTATTATGCTTATTATATCATTAAGCATAAAATTATACAAATCTTTTTTATATCTTTGCCAATTTACAGCAGATGCTACTAATGATTAAAAGTACAATGTATACGAGTACAATACTAGCCCCTGTTGGCATATTGAGATAAAAAGACACAAAAATACCAATCATAAAACAAATCATTGCTGTCAAAACAGACATAATGACTAATCCTTTAAAACTGTTTGTAAACTTTTTAGAGATAATAGCTGGAAAAATAATTAAACTAGAAATCAATAATGTTCCCATCATTCTCATTCCTATAACCACAACTAGTGCTGTTAATAATGCAATTAAAAATTGATAAAAAGTAACATTAATGCCACATGCTTTGGCATATTTCTCATCAAATGTAATTAAAAATAAACGATTATAATAAATACTATAAATAATTATCGCTAAAGCTGTCAAAATAATACTTAATACCACATCACTTTGTGTCATGGCCAAAATGCTACCAAACATATAATTATAAGCATCTGTTCCAAAACCACTTGTTAATGTAGTTATGATAACACCTATGGCTAATGCACCAGTTGCTACTAACGCAATAATAATATCAGCACTCTCTCCTTTTTTTTGACTAATCATCATTATGATAATAGCTGCTACAATAACAATAGGAATAGATATAGCAATTGGCGGTAAATTAACTACTAATGCTAATGCTAATGCTGCAAATCCAACTTCTCCTAAACCATGTCCTATCATGGAATAATTTTTTAAAGTTAATATAACACCTATTAAAGCTGCTGAAAATGAAATAACAATTCCACAAAGTATTGCTCTTTGCATAAATGTATAAGATAATAGGTCTATTAAATCTTTCATTTTATTCCTCCATTTTATAAATTAAAATCCCTTCCAATGTGCTATACTACCATCATATTTTACGGTTTTTGCTAAATACAGTATCCTTGGATTTAAATAAGCTATTTCATCTAAATCATGTGTTGCCATTATAATTGTTACTTTATGCTCTTTATTCTGATTTTCTAATATTTGATAAAATATTTTAGAGATATTCACATCTAATCCTGTTGTAGGTTCATCTAATATTAACAATTTAGGCTCTCTAATTAAAGCTCTTGCAATTAATACTCTCTGTTTTTGCCCTCCTGATAAATCTCCTATTCGTTTATTTTGTAAATTTTCAATTTTCAAATTTTGTATTACTTTATCATACTTTTCTTTATCTTTTTTAGTGTAAAAAGGAAGTCTACCATGCTTTTGCACACCTGATAATATAATTTCTTTGGCAGTTGCCGGAAATGTCAAATCTTTTAAATTAGTTTGTGATAAATAAGATACATCATCTAAGGAAACATTCAAATGTACTTTTCCTTCATCTTGTTTTAGAAGTCCTACAATTGCTTTAATTAATGTGCTTTTTCCAGATCCATTCTCTCCTACCAAACAAACGAAATCTCCCTCTGCAATTTTTATATTAATATTTTCCAAAGCTACATGGTTAGCATATGATACCATCAAATTTTCAATTTCTAATATTGTCATTCTCTATCTCCTATTCATATTGACATATAATATACATGATTAAAATTCATAAAACTTTCTTAAAATACTTTCATTATTTTAATGCTTTTTTCAACATTTCTACATTCTTTCTCATTAACGATACATACGTATCTGTTTGAATATTAGCATTATGAACAGAATATAATACACACGGCTCTGCTTCTGTTTCTTCTGCAATCATCTTTGCTACAGTACCTTCTGTTAATTCTTCATAAAAAACAGTGGGAATTTGATTTTCGTTAATAAAGTCTATCACAGACTTTACTTTCGTAATACTAGGATCTTCCTCTTCTCCACAATTTGTGTAAACACTAACAAATTTTAGTCCATATCGCTCTATTAGATAAGCATAAGAAAATTCACCTCCGAAAGCTAACACTTTTGAAGAACTATTTTGTGTTATGCTTTCTATTTCTGCATCAAGCTTTCGTATCTCTTCTTTATAAGATTCTGCATTTTGTTGATAAGTATTTGCATTCTCCAAGTCAATCATACAAAGGCTATCTACAATATTATCAATCATTTTTATAGCATTATTAGGATTCAACCATATATGTTCATCATATATTTCTTCATCTGTATGTTTAGATTCTTGGTTTTTCTCTGTTAAAGTAAGAGAATTCATATATTTTTTTTCAAATGTTTCTTTTTTAATGAAAGAAATATTTTGAGAAATATCAACAGCTATACAATTGGTACTTTTTGTATCTAGTAAATCCTTAGTCCATGGTTCTAACTGTGTTCCCGTAAACAAAAATAAATCACTACGATTAATTGCCATCATATCTTTCGGCGTTGGCTCATAATGATGCGTTTCTATACCAGAATTTAATAATAATTTTACTTCTGCTTTATCTCCTACAATATGTTTTGCAAAATCATATTGTGGAAATAATGTAGCAATAATTTGCAATTTTGAATGATCCTCTATTACATTTTCTTGTTGGAACATTATAACCACTATCATCATAACACCTATTAATAATAAAAAACTAATTGTAGCTATGAAACCTTTTTTCAATTTCTTCCTTCCTTTTTTTACAATTTTCTATTTTTTATATTACTTTATATTCCACATCATATAAGAATACTACTTTTTTACTCATTTGTCAATATTATGTATACAAGAAAACTAGTTGCTTTCCATATTCTATTTCCTTTTCATTAAAAGTAAAAAACAGAAAAATAACCATACTTTATATAATAGCATTTTAATTTTTCTGTTTTTATATTGTACAATATATTTTTTATGCCTCATTTTCTTTTAGTACATAATCTGTTTGATATGCCCTATTAGAAATCTCTACATATACACGAATACTCTTTTTCTCCGTACCATCATTTACCGTTACTTTAAATTTATTAATATTGTCACATAACTTTATTTGATTAAAATATAAACAATTCCCTAACTTTACAAAGGTATTTTTTTTGCCATCTGGTAATAAAAAAGTTATATATCCCTTTTCTTCTGATCCATCATACTTTTGAATGGTAACACCTGCTTCTTTTGTTTGTTTCAAAAAATAAACATTTAATTTATTATATTCGGCTGCACTTCCCACACTTGTGTCCATAATCTTCATATTTTGGTAAAAATAAGTTGTAATAGCACCTATGATGCCTGCAACCACAAAAAAACTAGCAACATAAATAACTAAACTTACCATTGTAATACCTTTTTGTGTTTTCATATTACGAAAAATCCTTTCTTTTGAAACTAATACACTTCTTTTGTTATTTCTTAAAACAATATTTTTTGTTTTTCCATTTTCATTTATATATTCTACTGTTAACTATACTATATATTATAATGAAAATATTATCAATATAAAAATAAAAATTTATAAACTATTTTATATCCTTATTGAACCTATATGTGTTAAAAAACTTTATTATCATACAAAAATAAAAAATGTGATATATCCTAAAACTACCACATTTTTTATAATCAATTCTTTCTTCATTTTTGAAATTATTGTAATTCTACAACAGCTCCAGCTTCTACAAATTTTGCCTTCATTTCTTCTGCTTCAGCTTTTGCTACACCTTCTTTAATAGTTTTAGGTGCACCATCAACTAATTCTTTAGCTTCTTTTAATCCTAATCCTGTTGCATCTCTAACAACTTTAATAACAGCAATTTTATTTGCTCCAGCTTCTTTTAATACCACATTAAATTCTGATTTTTCAGCTGCTCCTTCTCCAGCAGATGCTCCAGCTGCAGGTGCTGCAACTGCTGCTGCAGTTACTCCATATTTTTCTTCAATTCCTTTTACCAATTCTGATAATTCAACTACTGTTAAACTATCAATTTCTTCTAACATTTTATCTGTTTTTTCACTCATTTTTTAATCCTCCTATTTTTTTATTTTTTGATAGTTTCCTATCATCTTTAAAGTGAATTTATACTTAAAATATTTTCATTCATGAAATTTATAAGTTATTCATTAACTTCTGATTCTTTTTTGACTCTAACTGCATCAAGTGTAGCAGCAAGTTTTGAAACATTTGCAAGTAAACACCCAGCAAGTTTTGCAATAAGTTCTTCTCTTGATGGAAGTTGTGCAAGTGTATTTAATTCTTCTACTGCAGTTATTTTTCCTTCTAATATACCACTTTTAATTTTATAAAAGTCATTCTCTTTAGTAAATTTGTACATTGCCTTTAAAGTTGATAAGTATTCTTCCTTAGCAATAATGACTGCTGTTGGTCCAACTAAAACATCATCTGGCATATCAATTCCACATTCTTTTAATGCTCTTCTTGTAATATTGTTTTTTATAACACAATATTCGCCACCAACTTCTCTAACAGATTTTCTTAAACTTGTTACATCAGCAACAGTAATTCCTCTATAATCCGCTAAAAGTACTAAACTTGAACCTTTAATTTTTTCTGCTAATTTACTTACTTCTTCTTCTTTTAATTTAAGATTCTTTTCGCTAGCCAATTTTTTCACCTCCATTTATTTTAATAATTTATTTTTATATCTTTATGTGTAATTTAAAATAGAAAAAATCTCTTTAATCTTGCACTATTGGAGGCAAATCAAAGAGATTTTTGATTACTCTTTTTTCTACCTCGGTAGGATTTATTTTGATACCTACTGTCTACGGTGAATTTTAATTATTTTTGATTAATATAAACACTTGGTCCCATTGTTGTTGTTAAAGCAACACTCTTTATATATTGTCCTTTTGCAGCAGATGGTTTTGCTTTAATAATTGCATCAATAACAGTTTGATAATTCTCTGCTAATTTTTCTGCTCCAAAAGAAACTTTTCCTATTCCTAAGTGAATAATATTTGTTTTATCTAACCTATATTCTACTTTACCTGATTTGATTTCAGAAATAGCTTTTGTTACATCCATTGTTACTGTACCTGATTTAGGATTTGGCATTAAACCTTTTGGTCCTAAAACTTTACCAAGTCTTCCTATAACGCCCATCATGTCTGGTGTTGCAACAATAACATCATATTCAAACCAATTTTCTTTTTCAATTTTGGGAACTAACTCCTCTGCTCCTACATAATCTGCTCCAGCAGCTTCAGCTTCTTTAGCTTTATCCCCTTTTGCAAATACCAATACTCTTAAAGATTTACCAGTACCATGCGGTAATACAACAGTACCTCTAACTTGTTGATCTGCATGCTTTGCATCTACACCTAATTTTACATGTAATTCGACTGTTTCATCAAATTTAGGTTTTGGCATTTTTTCAATAATCTCAAAAGCTTCTTTAGCTTCATAAAATTTTGTACGATCTACTAATTTAGCAGCCTCTACATATCTTTTTCCTCTTTTCATTTTCCCTCCTATGGTACAAACGAATTTAAATGCTTTAAATTCTCCCAAATTTATTTTATTATTTCTATATTTTTAATTTAGTCAACTACAACGATACCCATAGATCTCGCTGTGCCTTCAACCATACTCATGGCAGCTTCTAATGATGCCGCATTTAAATCTTCCATTTTTTGTTCTGCAATAGCCTTTACTTGTTCTTTTGTTATTTTAGCAACTTTTTCTTTATTAGGTTTGCCTGATCCACTTTTTATACCAAGTGTTTTCTTAATAAGAACTGCTACTGGTGGAACTTTTGTAACAAATGTGAAAGATTTATCTTTATAAACAGAAATCACAACGGGTATGATCATACCTGGTTGATTTGCTGTTCTATCGTTAAATTCTTTGACAAATTGCATAATATTAACACCACTGGAACCTAATGCTGGTCCTACTGGTGGAGCTGGTGTTGCTTTTCCAGCTTCTATTTGTAACTTTATTACATTAACAATTTCTTTTTCTGCCATTTACCTTTTGCACCTCCTTTAATTAACCTTTTGCAATTGTGAAAATTCTAATTCTACTGGAGTTTCTCTTCCAAACATAGAAACTAAAACTTTTACTTTTTGTTTTTCCATATTAATTTCTTGTACAGATCCAACAAATCCCTCTAATGGACCATTAACAACTTGTACTGTATCATTAACATCATAATCAACATTCACTGGAACTTCATCAAATCCCATATTTCTAATTTCTATATCTGTCAATGGAATAGGATCTGTTCCTGAGCCTACAAATCCTGTAACTCCTCTTGTATTTCTCACTATATACCAAGATTGCTCTGTTACAATCATTTTTATCAAAACATACCCCGGAAAAACTTTTTTTAGATTTGTTTTTCGTTTTCCATCTTTAATTTCCACTTGTTCTTCCATTGGTACAACAATATTAAAGAAAAAATCTTCTAATTCTCTATTTTTTATTGTTTTTTCTAAATCAGTTTTTACCTTATTTTCATATCCTGAATATGTATGTACTACATACCATTTGGGTTCTAATTTACTCTGATCCTGAGACATTTTCTAGCCTCCTTTTTATCATCATACTCTCTTAAGAGTTCTCTTAAATGGCATTTAGATTCCATTTTTACAGATTTTATTAATTTTCAACTGAATTTGTATTTTCTACTGTATCCACTTCTTCAGTTGTTTCAACAGTATTCGTTTCATCGGTTACTGTATTAGCATCTTCCTCAGCAACTGGTGATTGCTCCGCTCCATCTGAAGTTTCTTCCTCTTCCGTAGCATTTTCCTCTACTTCTGAAGACTCACTGGATTCACTTGAGCTAGATGTAACTATGGCTTTTAGTTTTTCTACACCAAATTTATTTAAATTCTCAAATATAACATCCAGTACAAATACAATCATAGCAGTTAATAATACGATTCCTATAACAGCCGTAGTATTATTAACTAACTGTTTAAATGTAGGCCAACTAACTCTTTTTAATTCTGCTTTGAATTCTTTAAAAAAGTTTTTATTGTCTTTTTTATCATTTTTTGTTTTTTTATCTTTACTGGTTTTTTTTTGCTCTTTAGCCATCTTAACTCCTCCCCTAAAAAGTCTGATTATTTTGTTTCTTTATGAGTTGTACGTTTTTTGCAGAATTTACAATATTTAACAATTTCTAATCTATCTGTATTGTTTCTCTTATTTTTTGATGTCATATAGTTTCTTCTCTTACATTCTGTACATTCTAATGTAATATATTCTCTTGGTCCCTTAGCCGCCATTTTAACTACACCTCCGTTTTACTTTTAAATGAAGCTTATTTTTATTTTTTTATTGAACGATGTGATACATATATCTAAAATACATGCTCATATACTTTATCACAAAACACGCTCTATGTCAACTACTTTAGTCTATTTTTTATTCACTATCCATGTTTTTTTGCATATATCCTTCTTTTTTACTTTCCTTTACACTACGCTTTTTTATGTTTTTAGTACTTTTTTTTCTTACAGAATAACCAAATTTTCCAATTTTTTTACCTAAAGTATAATATCCTCCATTGGCATAAGCTATTAAATGACATTTCCCAATGTCAAAAGCGCCTTTTTCATCTATAAATTCTTCCGATGCATCTATTGATAAAACCTCTGCTATAAACATGGTATGACTTCCATAATTTTTTTCATCTACTACTTTACATTCTATTGATACAGGACTTTCTTTAATTAACGGTGCTTTTACAAAATGTGCTCTTTCTTTTGTCAAGTGCATTTCTTTAAATTTATCAAAATCTCTTCCACTTTTAACACCACACCAGTCGGTTGCAAAAACTAATGCTTCTGTTGTCAAATTAATCACAAATTCTTTATTATTTTTAATGAAATCATAAGAATATCTTTCGGGTCTTACCGATATATATACTAATGCTGGATTTGTATTTATGATACCTGTCCAAGCAACTGTCATAATATTTGCCTTATCCATATTTCCGGAAGTAACTAAAACTGCTGGAATAGGATATAAGAAAGTACCCGCTTTCCAAATTTTTTTCTCTTTCATTTCTACTTCTGTACTCCTATTTCTTTATTGATATTTTATATCACGTTCTTTCTTGAGGATTACATATCCTTTTTGTTTGCTTATTTTCTATAATAGAAAATACTCTTCCCAAATTTCTTACCGGACTTTCATTTCCATCTTCATAAATAATGGTACCGTTTTCATAAATTGCTTTTGTTATTCCTGCCAATTCTTTAGGCATTTCTTGAAAAGTTTTATAGTTTAATTCTCCCGTTTTATGATTTCTTTTTATTGAACCTAATATACCAGCATTATTCAAAGCATCAATTAATGATAAATTTGAAAAAACAATTGTTGCTAAGAAATCGATTTCTTGTCTACTCTTAATTTCACCCAATGGTTCTTGTCTCATAACAATTTCCATAGTTTGTTCATCCGTTTGAAAATTATGACGAGTCGTTTTCGTTCTTTCTCCAGTTAGTTTCACATCTTTTTTATATCTATTCGCCACTCCTTTTCTTTTGATACTTGTTTTCTTATTTGTCATAATACGTTTTAGTCTCTTTATTAACGCACGAGATTGCTTTCTTTCTCTTGTTTTAGCTTTTGTATTCCAATCTTTATGCATAAAACGGCTATATTTTAAATCTTCATCAGTCACTTCATTTTTATTTACTAATTTTGCTTCAACATCTCCTAACTTACAAAGAAATACTCTTGATCCTATATAACCCACGGCGTCCTTTTTTGAAACACATATTATATCATAACACCCATTAGAATAACTTTCTCTGTCTGCAAAGGGATAGCCATAATATTTACCATAACTATATACAGTAACCTGTTCCGACACCTCAGGAGCCAATGAAAAAGATTTTGCATCTATTATTTTTTGAGGTTTTCTATACATCACAGCTCTCCATTTTTCTCTCGTAGGTTGCCATAATTTTTTGTCTTCTTCTTTAATAGTCTGATTGATATGATAATTCTTATTTAAATCGACATCTATGTTGCCATTTAAATTTTGGAAATTCTCTATTATGTTTTTATACTCTTCTGGCTTGATTACCAAATGTTCTAAATCTAAACGATTATTTTCATTTACCTCAGACATTATTCCTTTTAACAAAAAAAGGCGTACGTAATTTTGACCTTTTCTAGTATTTAGCGTGTTTAATAATTCTAAATACGTTCTGCGTTTTCTTTTTTCGTTTATTTTATTATAAAAATTCTCTATTTCTGAGAGTTTTACTTCTCGTTCATCTGGAGATAATTGTTGGGCTTCTTCTTTCTTTTCTTGATATTTTACATCTAATAACTCTTGAAAATTCTTTTCTTCTCTATTGATCTTTCGTATAAGATCATTAACATCTTCTATAGCCTCTTTACTTTTAAATCTATTAGGCTCTCTCTTGTTATATAACTCATATAACATTTCAAGATACGTATATGATAAATCAAAATACTTAAAAGCATTTTTTATTCTGGCAAAATTTTTCAAAATTATCCCTTCTTTCTATATTGCTAAATATATAAATTATTATTTTGCTAATATTATATAAAAGAAAGATTTTTTTTTCAATATTTTAAAAATACTTTTCTACAAAAAATCCATATATATTACTTTTAATAAAAATAATATATATGGATTTTTTATAAAATATAAAACCTGGCGACTTCCTATTTTCCCAGTAGGGTAACCCACAAGTATCTTCGGCACTAGAGAGCTTGACTTCTGTGTTCGGCATGGGTACAGGTATTTCCTCTCCGTTATTGTCACCAGAAATTCTTCGTGTACTTCTTCTTTAGTACACTCAAAAATACATAGATAAATACTACTCCCTTCTAGTAAAACTCGTGGTTAAGCCCTCGATCTATTAGTACTGGTTAGCTACATACATCACTGCACTTCCACCTCCAGCCTATCTACCAGGTCGTCTTCCTGGAATCTTACTACCTTACGATATGGGATATCTTATCTTAGGGGGGGCTTCACACTTAGATGCTTTCAGCGTTTATCCCTTCCATACTTAGCTACTCAGCTATGCCACTGGTGTGACAACTGATACACCATCGGTATGTCCATCCTGGTCCTCTCGTACTAAGGACAGCTCCCTTCAAATATCCTACGCCTGCGACAGATAAGGACCGAACTGTCTCACGACGTTCTGAACCCAGCTCGCGTACCGCTTTAATGGGCGAACAG
>CANQTX010000010.1 GCA_947626885.1 uncultured Clostridia bacterium
ATAAAAGACTAACTATTAATTGTCAATAGTTTTTCAAAAAAATTTTTTTAAATAATTTGTTAGATAAAAATTTGTACGACAAATAGAAGTTTTTAAGCCATTTTTAAAAACTTCTGCAACCATTGCAACTGTAAGAATACAACTTATCTGAATACTTAATATATATCAATACTAAAATGCATTGATATGAATATCAAGTATTGACATATATTAAGTATTCAGATGTATGGTACTTAAGCAGTTGCAAGCAACAAAATGTTGCAAATATGTACTTTGAAAATAAATGTTAGCTTAAATTAAAAGGTGTTTCATCAGTTAGAATTTTGAAGATAACTCTAACTAATTTATTACAAACATGACCTAATGCCACTCTATGATTCTTACCTTGAGCACGCTTGCTAAGATAGTAGTTGCGAAAAGTCTCATTATTGTATATAATAAGAAAAGCAACTCTATAGATTGCATAGCGAAGGTAAGTGGAACCGCGTTTAGAAATTTTCATACTGTCGGCTTGAAAATTCCCAGATTGTTTAACAACTGGATCTAAACCAGCAAAAGCTAGCAATTTAGAAGGGTTGCTAAATTTTTTAATATTACCAATTTCACTAATAATCATAGCTCCTAAAGTATAACCAACACCAGGTATGGTAAGAATGGGTGAATTTAGGAATTCCATTAGTGTCATAATACTTAAATCAATATCTTTGATTTGCTCGTGATATAGCCTTAATTGCTTAATTAAACATTGAATTTGTAATTCAATAGCAGGGTTATCTAAGCCAACACTTTCCTTAGCTAAATTTTTTAATTGTAAGGCTTTATCGTAATTGTATTTGCCTTTAGAATTGTTGTATAACAAATTAGTTAAACCATCAATTCTACAATGAGCTATAGATTTAGCAGAAGGATATTTTTCAAGTAAAGCATAAGAAACTTTTAAGTGCAAATTACCTTTAAAGAAACTAGAAAGTTCAGGAAATACAATATCTAAGCAAGTTGTTAATTGAGTTTTAATTCTAGTTTGCTGTTGAATTGTTTCAAGCCTAAATCTTGAGAGACGTCTAAGCTTAATAATATTAATATCTTGTGAGTTAACAAGCGAATATTTTTTAAGCATCAAACATTGAACGATTAAATTAGTATCAATCTTATCAGTCTTAGTTTTTCTAATATTAGAATCACGAAGAGCATCAGTTTGAATTGGATTAATAACACCAATTTGATAACCATGCTGATAAAGAAAAAAGATAAGATTTTCAGCATAATGACCAGTAGATTCTAGACCAATTAAGCAGTCATGAAAATTCTCAATTTCTTCAAGAAATTTCATAAAACCTTGACGAGAATTTTCAAAAGAAAAAGGTTTTACGATAACTTTACCATCTGAGCTAACAACAGACGCAAAGTGTTTAAATTTGGCAATATCAATGCCGATGTAAACCATAGTGTTTACCTCCTGTAATAAAATTTATCAACAACTGTGACAACATCCAACTAGTTTTATTACTTGTAACCTTGCGCGAAATAAAAGTTCAAAGACTTATCTAACTAATTACCAATTAAAAATAAAACTGTGGCAATATTCTTTTATAAGTAGTTAAACTACAGGGAGGAATAAGAGTCCACAGTGTCAATAAGAAAATTATATCACGAAAGTGACATAATATAAAGTTTTGGGTAACTTTAAAACCCTAAATATATTATACAAGGAGGATACTTATGGGATTAAGAGACAAATACAGTAAAAGAGATAAAGAAGTTCGGATTTGAACCTTTAGGTTTATCCGAAGGAAATGTACAAGCGATATTTAATAGATGTTTAGCCTCAAAAGAAACATCTTCAAATAATAAATGTTATAGTATTTTATTTCAAAAAGCATATGGGTATGATAAAGATTCTACACCAATAGCTTTTGATAAAGAGAAAGTTAACAAAAACAGGCAGGCAATTTTATTTCTGTTAGGACAATTAAAGGCAGTACATAATAAAAGTTATATTTTAGTTCCTGGTGAATCAGTTTATACCTATGAAGGAAAAAAATGGACATCTAGTGCAGCTACACTTATGGAATTATATCATTTAGCTGAAGTAGCAGATTACATTTCTCCATTCATAGGAAAAGATAATTGTGCCAATATATATAGCATAGTTAAACCGACTCGTTCTCCAGAAGATATTGGGTTTTCAACTTGGTGGGAAGAACGTAAGAAAGAATGGGGAATACCTAAAAAAGATGGTCGAGAAATTGCAGATGATTAATGGAGAATTAATAAATAATGTTAAAAATAATAAGGGACTTTTTACGGTCCCTTATTGTTTTTGTAATTGTAATCCATCTTTAAAAGCATTACCAACTCTTTCTGTTACTTTATAATAACCATGTGTATAAGGATCAAATGCAATAGCAGATACTTTAGCAATGTCCACTGTTTCACCATTCAATACATTTTCATTAGCTGTTGTATTTACTACTTTTCCTATTACACCACAATCTCCATATTCGATAAATTCGCATTCCATACAAATTGGAAATTCATTTATGATGGGTGCATCGATATTTTCAGATTTTGTAGCTGTTAATTTGCTAGTTTCAAATTTGTTTGGCGTAGTATTTCCAGATGCTATTCCAAAGTAGTCGGCTTCTACTATATGATCACTATCTGCTATGGATACAGTAAAAGCTTTTCGTTTTTTTATGTTTTTTACTGTTTTATGT
This sequence comes from uncultured Clostridia bacterium, assembly GCA_947626885.1. Taxonomy (GTDB): domain Bacteria; phylum Bacillota; class Clostridia; order TANB77; family CAG-508; genus Scatovivens. Next base: position 2,718 of record CANQTX010000010.1, read on the forward strand.
GTTTCTGTTAAGTTTAAAACGACTTGATCTCTTTCAAACATCATTCCCCATGCTGCATTCATTACATTAACACTTCCATCTTCATTATATGTTGCAATCATTAATACTGGCATAGGAAATATTCCTTCTGTTGTTGGAATATTTTTTCTCATAATATCTTACCTCCTATATTTTTTTATTATTATATCACATATTTTATCAAATCATTAAAATTATTTTATTTTTCAGTTTTTTTATTAATAAATCTATCCCAAAAGCCAAGAACAGCTGGCAGTAATGTTAAAATTAAAATGGTAGAGCATAATGTTCCTTCAGAAATAGTTTTACATATTTTAGCAGCAATGGCGGAAGCAAAGTTAGCAATAATTAAAGTTACAATAATTAGTATGGAGCTGGAAGTTAATATGGTATGAATCGATTTATTATAGGAATTTATTATCGATTCTTTTATGCCTTCATTTTTTCGATTCTCAAGATAATACGAAGTATATAAAATAGCATAATCAATAGTGGCTCCCATTAAAATACTCTGAACAATCAGTATGGAAATAAAATAAACATTTTCTCCTGTAAAAGCCAATATACCCATTGTTAAATATACGGCACATTGTATAATTAAAACTAAGATAATAGGAATGATGATAGATTTGAAAGTAAAAACAACCACTATAAATATAAATATCATTGTTATAATTGTCATAAAGTTTAATTCATTATTAAATGTTTGACTCATTTCATAAGCCATTGGTGAATTTCCTATTATATAAAACTCATCAATATCCTGATTTAACATATCTGTTATATTTTGGATCCAGGCAAAGGTCTCCTGTGATTCAGAAGTCAATTTTGTATTAAGGACAATTCTGGAATAATGATTACCGATTAATAATTCTTTTGCATCTGCTATAGTATTTTTGGCATTTATAATATCGTTTCGCATATCTTCTTCTATAAAGTCATTAAAACGTTCATCGTTTAAGATATTGTTGTTTAAAAAATTAACGAATTCTTCTATTGTCATTTGCCATGTATCATCATATTCTTTACTACTACCATAATAGGTATAAAGAATTTCAATGGTATTTTTATCCACTTTATCTGATAAATTTGTTAAAATACCAAAAATTTCATTTGAAGTATATCTAGTACTATTTAAACTGTTTTTCATAATTCCATCAACGGTATTTAATTGGGATATTTGTTCATTATTAAAATTACTAGCATATTCCTGCTGGGTAATGACATTCTTTAATATAAATTGAACAAAGTCTTCTAATGATAGTTTCGTATTTTTAGATACATATTTTGATGTATATAAACCATATAGTAAATTGATATCTTCCTTGTTGATACCTAGTAATGAAGATAAATCAGTACTATTGTATTTCTTATTTTCCATAATACCGTTCATGACAGATTGCAGTAAGGTTAAATCATTTAATGTATGTGCTGGCATTTTAGTTGCTAAAACACTATCGGATTGATGTGCAAGCACAAAATTGACAAATTCAAATGGTGTTAACGTTGTATGATTTTTATAGGAAACAGATAAAGTATATATGTTTTTAAGATTATTGGGATCAATTCCTATAACTTGTGATAATTCTTGATAGGTATAGCTAGTATTATTTAAAGTACTTATCATAATAGTAGATAATAATTGTAGTTTATGCATGGTTGTTTCATCCACACTGTTTTTAATATTTGCCAACTCTTTATTATTTAATATAATTTGTACAAATTCATTTGGGGTAGCAACCCAAGAAGATGTGTTTCCAAAAGTATATGTAATTAAAGCATATAGTTGATATACCTGTTTTATATTTATGTTTAATATTTGAGACATTTCCTCTGCTGAATATCTTACTTTTTCAGTTGATACGCTATCATCAATAATCATTTTTAGTAAGTTTAGTGAATGGAGTGTATTCTCATCTAAAGTAAAATGCATTACTGAATTTTGTTGTATAGATTCGGGTTGTTCGGATATATTTGGTGTAGATTCTGGGGTGGTTTGTTCTGACTCATTAGGTTCCTTAGGTTCTGTGGGTTCTGTAGGTTCTGTCGTTGTTTGATTTGCAATGTCTAAAACCAAATGAATAAATTCTTGAGGTGTAAATAACTGTTCATTTGACAAACCGGCTAATAAATATATAGTGTCTGCAAGATTTGGTGTTAAAGCGCTAAACAGTTGATTCAAGGTTTCCTGATTCATTTTGGTTGTATTAATATTATCTTTATTTTCTGCAAATAGAGATACACTTTCTAGTTGACTGATATCCACACCATCTAAAGTATGTGTATTATTTTTGATATAAGTCGTATAATTGATAAATTCTGTTATGCTGAGTGAATTGCCACTACTTTGATTGGTGTATTTAAGGAGTAAAATTTGTTTTATTTTTTCCTCATCTATTCCAAATAAATTTGATAATTCTTGGCTATTCATTTGTTGTGTAATAGTTGATGAATTACTAAAAGTAGCTAATAGTTTTATATTTTGAATGGTTGCTTCATCAAAACTACTTGCATAAGTGTTGTCTTTTAATACTGTATCTAATACAAAATTTGAAAATTCTGCAATAGTCATTTTTATATGAATATCATTTACTAGAATGTAATATTTATATAATTCATTCATGGTATTAACATCAATTCCAAATAACTCTGCCATTTGTGTAGAGGTCATTTGAGTTTGAAGTACCTGCTTATTTGTAAATTTTGATAGAATGTTTAATTTATTTCTACTATCTGTATTAATTTTTTGAGCATATTTTTCATTTGTTAGAACGTCACGATTCATAAAATCAACAAATGTAGGCATATCTAGTTGAAGATGATTATTTTTAGAAAGATAATAAACCAGTATATCATCTACCTTTGTTTTATCAATTTCTAAAATTTCTGCAATATCTGCTGCGGTTCTTTTTTTATGAATTAAAGAAGGTTCAATGAAATTCTTTAATCTTGTAATATCTTTTTTGGTATCTGCATCTATTTTTTCATTTGTTTTTTCATTTTTGTATGCTTCGTCTTCAATAAATTTTATAAACTCACTAAATGTTAAAGTATTATTTTCATCTGGATGATAATAATCATAATATAGTATTTTAAGCAAATAATTTTCAACATTAATATCTTCTCCTAAATCCTGCAATTTCTCATTTAATTTATCATAAGTTAATTTTTCATTGATAGTATTTCCATAGGCTAAGACTTCATCAACTTTTTCAGCACTTTCAAGATTATCTAGATATTTTGCTATTTTTGCTTCTTCACTATTTTTATATATAATAGCGATTTGATTATTTTCTGTGAATATTTCTGAGATTTCATCAGATTTTGAATCTGTGTAATCTATTCCTAGATTGCCTTTTAACATAAAACTTATTACAAATATTATTAGAAATATTATGGGAGAAACAAATCTCATTTTATAACTGAATTTTCCTAATAGGTTAAGCTTGATTTGCGGACTTTTCTTTTTTGTTTTGATGATCCATTTATCGAATAAAAGTATTAAAACAGGAAGAACAAAAAAGATACAAATTAAACTAAATAATACACCCTTTGCTAAAACAAAACCTAAATCTTTTCCAATTTTGAAACTCATAAATACTAAGGCTAGAAGCCCCACTATCGTTGTAATAGAACTGCTTGATATTGCCTGAAAAGCTTTATATAAAGCATTTTTCATTGCTTTAACATTATCTTTTTCTAATTTTTTTTCTTGATCATATCTATTCATTAACATAATAGAATAGTCCATGGATAAGGCCATTTGAAGTATTGCTGTTATGGAATCTGTAATATGAGATACATTTTTAAATATGATATTGGTACCTTTATTTAAGATGATTGCTATAAATATGGATATTAAAAATAACACTGGCTCTACATAAGATTCACACATGATTAGTAAAATAATAAAAGCACAAAAGACAGCAAGGGCAAGTATCCAAATTGGTAATACACTTTTATTACATTCTGAAATATCACCACTGGTATAAATTGTATTATCTTTATATTTTTCTGTGATTTGATTGTATACATCTGTTGCTTTTTGTGAATCAGATGTATCATCTACAGTAATAACGTACAAAGTATATTTGTCTTTATTATAATTGTCTGAATGATCATAATCAACACTTTCTACACCATCAATGTTTTCAAGATAGCTTTTTATTTCCATTTTTTCTTCATCTGGCAAATTTTCAAACATTAAATTTAAAGTACTGGTTTCAGTTCCTGAAAATTCTTCTTCCATGATATTCATTCCAATTCTTGTTGATGAAGTGTCTGGTAAATATTCTGCAATATCGTAATTGATTTTTACTTTTGTGGATAATATAGCTGCAATAATAGTAAGAATAATGAATATAGTTAATATATAATATCTTTTGTTTATGATGAAATCTGTAAATCGTCTCAAAGTAAACGCTTCCTTTCTTAAAAATCTGCATTATATTATATTCTCATTGTTTAAAAAAAGAAAGTATAAAAAAAAAGAAAGTGTCTAAATTTAGACTTTTTTAAAAGAAATGTATTTTTTTATTAGTCAGTCTGTGTTATAATATTTTATATTTGATTAAAAAATAGAAAGGTTTAAATTATGAAAGTACAATGTCTAAATTCTTCATCTATTAAAACAAGAAATCGAATCAAAAAAAGTTTTGCAGAACTAATTAATGAAAAGAAACAATTAGATAAAGTAACGGTTACAGAATTAGTAAAAAGAGCAGATATTACGAGAAGCACGTTTTATACGCATTATGATAATATATATGAAGTAGCACAGGATTATCAATTACAAACTATTGAATTATTATGTAATGATGATTTAACCTTACATTCTAAAGAAGATGTTAAAAACTATTTTGTAAATATAATTCATTGTTTAAAAGAAAATGAAGAAATATATAAATTATTATTATCTGCTGATGAATCACTGGTATTTTTGGAAAGATTAAAGAATATTGCAGTACAGAAAATTTATGATGCCTTAAAAGATATCTATCTAGATAAATACCTTGAATTGCATATCTCATTTCTTATGAATGGAATTCTTATGGAAATGATAAAATATTTTAGAAATGAGAGTGCTTATTCTTTAGACGAATTATTATTAAATATAAACAATTGGTTTGAAAAGATTTTTAGCTAATATGATATTGTTTATTTGAATGATTTGTCTTATAATACATAAAAAGGAGGTAAAAAAATGTGTACAGCAATTACTTATCATACTCAAAATAGCTATTTTGGAAGAAATTTAGATTTGGAATATTCTTATCATGAAACAGTAACAATTATGCCAAGAAAGTATGCACTTCCATTTAGAAAAATAAATCATATAAAAGAACATTATGCTATTATAGGTATGGCATATGTATATGAAGAGTATCCTCTTTATTATGATGCCATTAATGAAAAGGGATTAGGCATGGCAGGATTAAACTTTCCCAATAATGCAGATTATAAACAAGAGGATAGAAGCAAAAATAATATAGCACCTTTTGAGTTTATCCCTTACATATTGTCTCAATGTGCTAATATTGATGAAGTAAAAAAATTACTAGAGAATATAAATGTCATGCAAATAAATTTCAATGACCAATTGCCAGCTTCACCATTACATTGGATTATCTCAGATAAAAATACTTCTATTACGGTTGAAAGTGTAAAAGATGGTTTAAAAATATATGATAATCCTATAGGTGTACTTACCAATAATCCTACATTTGATATACATATGTTATATTTAACCAATTATATGAATTTGTCGACAGAAGCACCTGTAAATCATTTTTCAAAAAAATTAAATTTAGAACCATATAGTCGAGGTATGGGAGCTATGGGATTGCCAGGAGACCTTTCTTCTGCTTCAAGATTTGTAAAAGCAAGTTTTACGAAATTAAATTCTATTTCTGGTGATTCAGAGTCAGAAAGCATCAGTCAGTTTTTTCATATATTAGGTTCTGTCTATCAGCAAAGAGGTTGTGTTCATATGGGAGAAGATAAATATGAAATTACCATTTATAGTTCTTGTTGTAACATGGATAAAGGAATATATTATTATAAAACGTATGAAAATAGCCAAATTACAGCAATAGATATGTATAAAGAAGATTTAGAGAGTAATCATTTAATCAGTTATCCTTTAATCAAAGGTCAACAAATTTTCTACCAAAACTAAGAAATATATAAAAAGTCTTCATAGATGAAATAATTTATTTTAGCAAACTGGTATAGAATTACATATTGGAAACCATACTATAGATAAAGAAAGGAGTGTTGATAATATGTTAATTCCAAGAAGAGGAAATGAATTTGATTTTTTTAATGATATGTTTATGGGAGACTCTTTTTTCGATAGAGGAAGCACAAGATTAATGAGAACAGATATCAGGGAAAGAGAGGATAATTATCTGATTGAAGTTGATTTACCAGGATATGAAAAGGAAAATATTGAAATTGAAATAGAAAATGGATACTTAAAAATTACAGCTAAAACAAGCCAAAATCAAAAAGACGAAAATGAAAAGTTTGTGCATCAAGAAAGATTTTATGGAGAATGTTCTAGAAGTTTTTATATAGGAAATCAAGTAACAGAAAAGGATATTAAAGCTAATTTTAAGAATGGAATATTAACATTAATTGTTCCTAAAAATATTAGTAAAACATTAGAAAATAAAAAATTAATTACAATAGAAGGTTAGTAGTGGTATAAAATGGTAAATAGAATAATGAGGAGTCAGTTTATCTGACTCTTTTTTATAAAAAAACTATATATTAATTGAAGTGGTAAAATAATATTAAAGAGGTATATTTTTATAAGAGGACCAATAAGAAAGTCATAGAAATGAGGATTCCAGACATAAAACATAATTCAATTGGAAGTTAAAAATACACCTCAAAGGATAATTTTTTATGGAACATAATTTTTAATTTTATTACTATATTCAACCTATGAAAAAAGATGTTTTTATAGAACATTAAATTCCATAAAAACATCCAGATTGGTACGGTTGGAGGGATTTGAACCCCCGATCTCTGAGTTCGTAGCCCAGTATTCTATCCAGCTGAACTACAACCGCATAAATATTCTTTCATTTAACATCATTATTATAAACTTTGTTAGTGAATTTGTCAACAATTTTCACATTTCTATTGCCAAAAAAACATTTAATTGATATGATAATAAAGATTAAGTGTTAATAGGTGATAAAAAGTGAAAAATAAAAGAAAAGAGGGTTCTAAAAATTCTGTTTTAAAAATTTGTTTAGTGTTTTTGATAATTATATTTATGATTTTTATAATAGCGAGATACTTAACAGATGAAGAATTTAGAAATGCTTTTGATACTTATATATTAAAAAAAGAACTAGTAGAAGAAAATTTAGGAACCATTGAAGTAGACTCTGATACTAATCCGTATGTTTATGCGTATGATAGATATATAACAGTATTGACCAAAAATAAATTGACAGAATATACTTCAGATGGTAGTATTTATGCGAGTTTGGATGTTAATATATCAGTACCATTAGTAAAATCAAATAATAATTATTTGGTAATAGCTGAAAAAAATGGTTCAAAGGTATATTTAATTTCTAACGCAAATATTTTATGGCAAACAGATATAGAGGGAAATATTTCTAGGGTTAGTGTTAATAAAAATGGATATGTCAGTTTAGTTGTTACTAATTCCATTTATAAATCAGTTATTTTTGTGTTTGATGCAAGTGGAAAAGAATTATTTAGAAGATATCTGTCAACCAATTATGCCATTTGTACAGCAGTATCTAGTAATAATAAAAATTTAGCTATCGGAGAGGTGGATTATTCTGGAACAGTTATCAAATCTTATGTCAGTATGATATCTGTTACATTAGCACAATCGGATCCGGAAAATTCTATTCTATACACATACGAATCAGAAAATGGGGAAATTATTACTAATATTAACTTTGAAAATAAAGATAGTGCAGTATGTATGTTTAATACATATATACAAAAAGTATCTATGCAAGATGATGAAAGAGTATACGATATTAATGATAATGACCTATTTACAGATATTCATTCAGTAGATAGCGTAGCAATTATTCATAAACAATCTTCAGGCTTATTTTCTTATCAGTATGAAATGAATATAAAAAGTGTTAGTAGTAAAGCTGAAAATTTATATATTCTCAATAATGATATTCCCAAAGAAATGATTGTAAATGATAATATAATATGTTTGAATTTTGGAAATGAAGTACAATTTGTTAGTACCAATGGATGGTTAATCAAAAAGTACAATTCTTATAAAGAAGTAACAAATGTAATAGTTGGTAGTAGTATAGCAGGAATTGTATACAAAGATAGAATAGAAATAATTGATATATAGCAATAATGGAGGATATTATGGAAACAATCAATGGGACTTTAGGCGGGGGAATATTTGTTGATTTAGTAATTGTTTCACTAATCATATTTCATGCATTTTGGGGTTATAAAAGAGGGTTAACAGCACTGATTTTTAAGATTTTTATATTTATTGTTTCTTTGTTGATTATGTTTATATTATACAAACCAGTAGCCAATCTGATAATAACAAATACAACTTTAGATGAAACATTAATCTTTGCTATAGAAAAAAATTTAACCAATGCGACATGGGAAAATGGAAATTTATTGCATGAGAATACAAATGTATCCAAAAGTGTTACTAATTTAATGAATTCTTTTGCTGCAGAGGCATTCAAGCAAGCAGAAACGGATGTTGCACATTACGTATCTGTTCAACTTGCATACAAAGTAATAGAAATAGGAACGATGATACTTTTGTTTATAATAGCAAGATGTTTATTATTATTCATTAAATTTGCTACAGAGATCGTTTCTAATTTGCCGATTTTGAAAACCTTTAATCAAATAGGTGGATTAGTTTGTGGTGTAATAAAAGGTCTTTTGTTAGTTTATATGATATTAACAATATTATCCATTTTATCACCATTAATAAGCAGTTTAGGAATTATAAATGCCATAGAAGATTCTAGAATAGGAAATATAATGTATAATCATAATATTATATTGGATATAATAATCAGATAAATTGGAGAGATATTGTTTTGAATAGAATAAATAAGAAGGTAAATAAAAATCAATTAAATAACAAGAACCAAAAGGTAGCGGCCAACAAAAGAAATAAGGAAATGCAAAAGATAAATAGAAATAAGAGAAAAACCAAAGAATCATATAGTAAAGAAAATATAAAAAAAAGAAAAAAGAAAAAGAGTAAATTTAAAATAATATTATGCATGGTTTTATTAATGATTTTGTTATTGGGAATATCATTTGGTGTAAAAGTTTATCAAAATGGGGGAGGATTACAAGGATTATTATCAACATTTTTGGGACAATCTCCAGAAAAATTGCAGGACTTAGATACGATTTATGTTTTAGTTATGGGTGTGAGTGAAGACTTAGGGGCGAAATTAACAGATACTATTATTCTGTGTGCATATAATCCAAAACAACAAACTGCTTCTATGTTATCAATACCAAGAGATACGTTTGTAGGAAATAGTAAAACGAATGCAAAAGGTACCGATAAAATTAATTCTTTATATGCAAGTAGTCCGCAGAAATTGTTAAAAACTGTTTCTGAAATGACAGGTATTAATGTCAAATATTATGCGGTGGTAAACACTTCCGCTTTAACAAAAATAGTAGATATTATTGGTGGTGTACAATTTAATGTTCCTATGAATATGAAATATGATGATAAAACACAGAATTTACACATTAATTTAAAAGCAGGTATGCAAAACATTAATGGAGAAGAAGCAGAGCAATTGTTAAGATTTAGACATAGTAATCCAGATAAAAATGGAAATATGACGACATATCCTGCAGAGTATGGTAGTGACGATTATGGAAGAATGAAAACGCAAAGGGATTTTATTACAGAAACCATTAAGCAGACACTAAGCTTAAAAAATATTACAAAAATTAATGAGTTAATTCGAACAGTTTTTGACAATATTGAAACGAATTTAACAATAGATGAAATACTTCCTTATGTACCATATACAGTAAATTTCAACACAGAAAATATTGATAGTGAGCAATTACCAGGTTTATCAGATAAGTATAATGAAATATGGTTTTTTATTTATGATAAACAAGAAACAGAAACTATGATAACACAAATGATAAATCAGTTAGAAGGAATTGACCCAGTAGAGGAGAATACTACTCTAGTCAATGAAACCAATATAACTAATACAGTTACCAGTAATAAACGCAAGGTAACTGAAACAGTAAAATAATGTGCCCATGTATATTATGTAAAAAATAACATTATAAATTATCATAAAAATGATATAAACGCTTGATTTTTTCGAATCAAGCGTTTATAATATGGCTATCGTTTATTTTTATATCTATATTTTTTATTTCTTTTTGATTTTTTTCTATTTTTAGAATATAAAAAGCTTCCTATAAATAATATGATAATTCCCACAAGGGAAACATATATACCTATATTATTCTGGGGAATTACTTCAGTACTAGCTAATAAATAAGAGCTGTATTCTACATCATCTACTGTATATTTTATTGTTCCTATAACATCTCCTATATGAATCGGTGCTAATATGCTTTCATCTATATGAATATCTGGCAACAAATGTTGAATGTCTGTTTCTTTATGATTAATAACTGTAATGGTATCTGCAGCTACTAAATTTAGTGTTTTTGTTTCTTTGGTGGCATTTTTAATTTCTATTGTTTTAACAATAGAGTTTTGTTCTATTAATTTATTTAAAGTAAAGTTATCATAAGCATAATCAAATAGTTTGATAGTATCTGTATAACGTGCATTAAGACCAGTACTTGTGGTACCTCCACCTAATACTACAGATATAAAAGATAACCCATCTCGTGAAGACATAGATACTAAACAATTCCCTGCTTCAGAGGTATAACCAGTTTTAATACCAATAGCGTATTTGTAATAATATTTTGTACTATGAGGATTAATTAATTCATTTGTTGTTAATAGGCTTCTATCCGCAGAAGGATATTTGTTTGTTGCAGGTAATGTGTAAGCAGTAGTTGTAACAAGCTTTTGAAAGGTTTCATTTTTCATGGCATAATTTGCCATCAGATAAAGATCATAAGCGGTAGAATAATGGTTAGCAGAATGAATACCATTAGGATTTATAAAATGTGTATCAGTACAGCCAAGTGCTTCTGCTTTAGCATTCATCATATCAGAAAAATGTTCGATGGTTCCTCCTACATGTTCTGCTAGTACATAAGCCGCATCATTTGCGGACAAAACCATTAAAGCGTATAATAAATTTTCAACAGTTAGTTCTTCTCCTACTTGTAATTGGCAAGTTACATAGCCATTGGGAATATTTTCTAAAGCCGTAGAAGAAACAGTAACAGTGTCTGAAAGATTGCAATTTTCTAAAACAAGAATTGCTGTCATAATTTTAGTAGTGCTAGCTGGATACATTCGTTTTGTAGAATTTTTTTCATATAGAATTTTTCCCGTACTAACTTCAATAAGTAGAGCAGCTTGAGAATCAGTATGAACAGTTGTATCAGCAAATGAAAGTGTTGCAAAGCTAAAAAAGTATAATAGTAGTATTAGTAAGAGAATAATTTTTAATTTATATTTCATAATATACTCCTTATAAATTTATCATATAGTAAAAAAATGTAAAATTCAATATACATTTGTAAATATTATCCAGAAAGTTATTTTATCTAATGAAAATGGAAAAGAAATTTAGATTCAGTAGAAAATATAGCAGAAATAAAATTATTATGTAAATGAATATTTATATAAAAGAAAGGAGATTAAAGATGAAAAAAAGAAAAGCAAGAATAATGGTAATCATTTTTTTAGTGATTATCATCATTACCATGTATTATGTTGCTGATTTAATACAAAATAAAAAAACAGTAACGTATTCAGATCTTATGGTAAATGAACAGGAAAATATACAACCAGTTCACACTATAGAAGAAGAAAATGTAATGAATCAAAATAATATTAAGGTATATATCACAGGAGCTGTACAAAAAGCTGGTGTAATAGAATTAACATATGGTGCAAGAATTGTTGATGCTATTGAAAAAGCGGGTGGAACCACAGATAAAGCAGATTTATCTAAAGTAAATTTGGCATATTGCTTAGAAGATGGACAAAAATTATATATTCCGTGTGAGGGAGAAAGGGTAGAAGAATATATAACATTAGAAAACGAAGAAGGCATCATAGAAGTGACAGATTCTTCTGATACGAATAGCAAGATAAATATTAATAAAGCAACCGAAGAGCAATTACAGGCTATTCCTGGTGTAGGACCTGCTATGGCACAAAAAATTGTACAATATAGAAAAGAAAAAGGGGACTTTAAAAGTATAGAAGATATAAAAAATGTTAGTGGTATAGGAGATAAAAAATTTGAAGGATTGAAGCAATATATAATTATTAAGTAATAAATGGAATAAAAGTGTTATTGTAGATATAAAAAAAGGATAATTCGTTCTCAGAAATATCCTAATTGGTTGCGGGAGTAAGACTCGAACTTACGACCTTCGGGTTATGAGCCCGACGAGCTGCCAACTGCTCCATCCCGCGATATATTGACTTATCAAGTATACTACTTTTATTTAGTATTGTCAAGGGTTATAAAGAAATTTACAAAACTTTCTTTATTTCTATTGTATCTAAGAATAAAAAATATATACCCAAAATGATAAAATAAAAATTTCAAAAATAAAAATTTGAAAAAAATATTTACAAAGGAAAAAATATATGTTAACATTAAAGTAACTAGTGAAATTACTTTAAGTATTGTTAAAGTATAAAAATTAAGTAATTATGATAGTAGTATGTGTAAAGGAGGATTTTATTATGACAAAAAATGCAATTAAAATAATAGCTTTTTTACTAATAGCTATGTTAGTATTTGCTAGTTTGACACCTATTGTTTTTGCAGCTGGTACCACTGTTACAGCAAGTGATATAGATGCAAGTAGTTGGGATGATGCATCAGATTCAAGTGGAGCTGCATCAAGTATTCAAAAAATTATTGGTTCTATTATTACTATTGTGCAAGTAATAGGTACAGGTGTTGCTATTATTATGTTAATAGTATTAGCTATTAAATACATATCAGCTGCTCCTAGTGATAAAGCTGAAATAAAAAAACATGCAGTTGTTTATGTAGTAGGTGCAATTGTATTATTTGCGGCATCTGGTATTTTAGGAATTGTAAAAAATTTTGCAGGCAATATCCAAGCAGCATAAGGTTAATAAAAATAAAATTCAAAAAAAAGAGGGTTATGTTAGAAAACTACTCTCTTTTTTTACTTTTATGAGCCCAAAACGTTACAATTGTGTTACAGCGTTAATTCTTTATTTACAAGTAAATGTTTATATGGTAAGATAAAAATAGCTATATTATATGGACAAAATTTAGAAAATAAAGGATAAATTTTAAGGTAATTAAGAGAAATTTTTTTATCATATTGAAAAAAATGTAGAAAAAAGATATAATTATATTATAGAATAACAAAAGAATGGAGTCGGATACTATGAAAAGTAAATTAAAAATATTTTTTACCATCCTATTACTAATGACTATATGTATATGTTTTACCAATCAAGTATTTGCTGATTGGAAAGATTTAAATCAGTTTGATGGTTATACAAGTGCTGGTGGTGCTGAAACTTCTGCTAAAACAGTAATAGGTGCTATTATTACAGTAGTAAGAGTTTTGGCAGTGGGCATTGCGATTATCATGTTATTGGTATTAGCTATAAAGTATATGTATGCTGCACCAGGAGATAAAGCGGAAATTAAAAAGCATGCAGTTGTATATGTTGTAGGAGCCGTTACATTATTTGCAACAATGGGCATATTGGGTATTATTCAAAAATTTGCAACTGTTATCAATTAAATTATGCAGTGGAGGAGTTTATAATGAGAGTGATAAATAAATGTATAGTAATGTTAATTGTTTTTTTAACTATGTTATCATTGATGCATTGTTCTTACGCAGCAGGATCCGGCACAGAAGATTCTGGCACAACAGGTACTGATTGGACTGGTATAGGAAGTGCTATAGAAGAGCAGGCTTCTAATGCTGAAGGTGAGAAAATTGTCACTTCAACACAAACAGTAGTAGGTGCTATTATTACAGTAGTAAGAATTGTAGCAGTAGGTGTTGCTATTATCATGTTAGTTGTATTAGCTATGAAGTATATGATTTCAGCACCAGGAGATAGAGCCGATATAAAAAAGCATGCGGTCATATATATTGTGGGAGCAGTAGTATTGTTTGCTTCATCAGGGATATTAGGAATTATTCAAAATTTTGCAGGTATTATAAAATAATTCTTAATCTTATAAAAACATGATAAAATACAGGGAGGGAAACAATATGAAATGCAACTTTATTATAAAATTATTATTTGTTTTATGTATAAGTGTTTTATTAATGATAAATCTATCAACATTTACCTATGCAAGTAATCCTAATTTTAGTATAGATAAATATAACGAAGCAAATGCTCCTGACCAAACTGGTTTATCGGGTTGGGCAGAAAAAGTAGCCGGAGTAAGTGTGGCTGTTGTAAGAAATGTAGGTTATGGTACAGCTGTTGTTATTTTAGTTGTAATAGCAATCAAATATATGACTTCAGCACCAGGAGAAAGAGCAGATATTAAAAAACATGCAGTTCCTTATGTGATAGGAGCAGTTGTGTTATTTGCATCTTCAGCTATACTGGGACAATTAACCGAGTTTGCAGCTAAGGTGTTTTAAAATAATTTGACGGAACAAATGTAAAAAAATAGAGTGTAATGGAGGGCATAATGAAGTATATTTTTTTAAAAATTATGGTAGCAATGATAATTTTTCTAACAATTTTTTCTGTTTTTTTTAATGTTGTACATGCGGCAGGGGTTACAGAGGATGATCTAAAAATTTTTCCCGGTTCTGATGAATCAGATACTGATGAGGGTAATAGGGTAAAAACGGTTTTAGGTGAAATTTTAAATATTGTTCGTATTGCTGGTTTTGGAATAGCACTTATCATTTTAATTGTTATTGGAATCAAATATATGATGTCCTCAGCGGGAGAAAGAGCAGATATAAAAAAATATGCTATTACTTATCTAATTGGTATTTTAGTATTTTTCGGTGCAACGGGAATTGTCGACATCTTACAAAATTTTGCTCCGTAATAAGAATGAATTAATAGAATGGAGATAAGAGTAAAATGAAAATAAAAAGAAAAGAAATTATTATTTTAGCATTTTTTTGCTGTTTTATTGCTTTCTCACATGTAATATATGCATTTGATATTGATATAATTACATCAGCAATGGATGCAGCAAATCAATTTCCTAGCGGTGTGGATAGTAAGACAGGTTTATCTGGGTTAATTAATAGAGCAATAGGTTTATTACAAGTTGCTGGTACAGGTATTGCAGTTATTGTGGTTACAGTATTAGGAATTAAGTATATTACAGCGAGTGTTGAACAAAAAGCTGAAATAAAAAAACAAGCCATTCCAATTGTTATAGGATGTATTTTAGTTTTTGGAGGCATTACATTAATATCAGCTATATTAACATTTTCTAATACATTATTTTATGGAGGAACGCCATAGTATTATTTTTTAGACAATCAAATTAAAAATATAATAAATATAATATAAGAAGAATTATGTAATGTAATTCTTTTTTTATTTTAAAAAAATGTTTGCATAAAAGTATAAAATTGGAGAAAAAAAGTCTATTTTAAACATGAATTTTAAAAAGAAAATATTATTTTTACATTCATGTTACAATTAGGTTAAAAATAGCGAACTTTTAAGAAAAATGTTGAAAAAAATTAACTTGTAAAGTATAATAAATATAATGGTATCATTATATCAATAAGGAGATGAAAGCGATGATTTCTATAAAAAAAATATTTATTTTTACTTTATCATTTATAGTTATATTGAATACATTTTCTATGTTTTGTTATCATGTTCGAGGTGCTACCTATGATGAAATAGTGAAGCAAGCTGAGGATTTTATAAAATTGGGAGAAAAACTAGTTGATAGTAGTTCTATTGATATTGAAGAAATGACAAAGGAATTTATTCCAATTGGTCAAATTTTAACAATGGCAGGAACAGGCATAATTATAGCAATAACAATCTATATGGGAATAAAGTATATGACATCAGGAGCAGAGCAACAGGCAAAATTAAAACAACAATTAGTGGGATTAGTTGTCGCAGCTATTGTTCTTTTTGCAGCATATCCTATTTGGAAAATAATTGCTACTTTTGTTTCAGCAATTTAAGAAAAGCTATATAGGAGGATAAAAAATGGGCACATATTATATTCCTCGTAATTATAGAGGAGAATCAAGAATTTTATATATTTTTACAGTAAAATCATTAATTACTACGGCAGTTGGGGCATTAATCGGTTCAATATTTTTATTAATTTTTAAAGCTATGGGGATGACAATGGTAGGTGCAATTATTATGGGAGTTTTTGCTTTTATTGGGTTTGCTATCGGTGCATTAAAGATTCCAACTATTGTAGGAATTCCTGTTACAAAAAAAATAGGAGGAGAACCTATTGGAGAAATTATATTAAGATATATAAAATTTAAAAAGAATAGAAAAATGTATACCTATACAAAGGAGGAAAAATAATGGATATTATATCAATACTTCAAATTGCAATTTTTATGATTATGATTGTTATTATTATATTGTTCTTTTTCTTATGGCGTTTGTCACAGCAACCAAAAGAGAAAAAAACAGAAGAAACAGCAGACATGATTGAAGTCAATGAACAAAAAGAAAATAAAAAAGAACAAGAATATGGAAGGTTTACAGGAGAGTTAACAACAGAATCTATTTTCGATTTTATGGAATTTGAAGAAATTGTTGATAGTATGATTGTTAGAAAAAAACGGAACACAATATGTTATGATTTTGCAATGCAATGGTGTTAATTATGATTTAATGTCAGAAGATGAAAAAATAAGTGTTGAGGAAGGATTTGTTCAATTTTTAAATACTTTAAGGTTTCCTATTCAACTTTATGTTCAAAGTAGAACATTAAATTTAAGAGATATTATAGCAGAGTATAAGTCTAGAGTAGATGTACTAGTTTCTGATATAGATAAAATAGATAGTAGAATAGCACAGGCAAAAGTACAAGGCAATAAAGCATTAAAAGAAAAATTAGAATTTGAAAAAAGAAGAAAAGTAAATATTTTAGAATATGGAATCAATATTACAGATTATGTTGAAAAATTAAGTTCGAATAAAAATGTTCTACAACAAAGAACATACGTTGTTGTTTCATTTTATTCTGCAGAAATTGGTGGTGGACTTGAAAAATATTCTAAAGAAGAAATTTATAATATGTGTTTTTCGGAACTGTATACAAGATGCCAAAACATAGCAAGTGCTTTAGCAACATCACAAATTACAAGTAAAATTTTAGATTCTGAAGAATTAGCTGAATTACTATATATTGCATACAATAGAGATGAAGCAGAATTATTACAATTTTCAAAAGCATTAGATTCTCAATATGATTCTTTATATAGTACAGGAAAAGATGTATTACAGAAAAAACAAGAAAAGTTAGATCAAGAAATCAATATTGCTGCTATTGATCTTGCGACGGATAGTATTTTAAAAGCAGATAAAAAGAAACAAATAGAAGATTTACAATCGGCGATAAAGAAAGAGCAGAAAATCCAAGAAAAAGCAAATGAATTATTAGATACATATGAAAATCAACTAGATCCAAGAGTTTATGAATTAGCTAAAAATGAGGTAGAACAGTATGGAAATAAAAAAGGACAAGAAAAAACTCCTGAACAGAATGAAACAAGCACAATAACTACTCCGAAGAAAAAAGTTGTCAGAAGACGTAAAGTAGAAGACTAAAGAAAAGGGAGGATAAGAGATGTTCGGAAAAAAGAAAATAGAAAGTTCAAATGAGTTAGAAACTGTTAAAGTTGAAACAGAAAGTGTTTTTAAAAAGAATGAAAGAAATATTAAGAGTTTAATTGCACCTGGAGGAATAGATGCTAGTTATACAAACCACATTGAGATTTCTTCTGCAAGAACAAGGTATGCAAGAAGTATGATTGTTGCTAACTTACCAAGAATGTGTACATTTCCAGAATTTTTGAGAGGAATGTATACTTTTGGAGACTTAAATGTATCTGTCTTTATCAATCCCGTTAGTGAAGCTTCTTCACAAACCGATTTGAACAGAACGATTAATGAGTTGGAATCTGAAAGAATTGTGGCTTTAGATAGAGGGGATATTAACAGAGAAAGAATCATTGCTCAGAAAAGGATGGAAGCAGAAGATTTACGTGATGCTATTGCTGCAGGATTTAATAAATTATTTGATTCTTCTATTATAGCAACTATTTTTGCTTATAGTATGGATGAATTAGATCGATATACAGAATTATTGTCTAATGAAATGTCTAAGGTGTTAATAGATATAAAACCAGCATGGGCTATGCAAGATGAAGCTTTTAGATCTAATATGCCATTTTGTGATAACAAAATATCAAAATCTCATACTTTTGATAGAAGAGCAATGTCTACGGTATTTCCATTTTTCACATCTGAAGTAGGACATGAAAATGGTATACCATTAGGATTTAATAAGCAAACAGGTTTACCTATTTTGTATGATAACTTTAGTCCGAAACTTACCAATTATAATATGGTAATTTTTGGTAAATCTGGTGCTGGTAAATCTGTTACTATTAAAACAATTACAGCACGTTCTGCTGTATTAATGGGAATTGAAAGTTTAGCTATTGATGCCGAAGGAGAATATGGTATTGTTGCTGAAGCTTTAGGTGGTGTTAATGTTGTATTAAGTCCTAATTCTAAAACAATTATTAATCTGTTTGATATAGAACCTGAAAATGTGAAAGATGAAATTACAGGAAAAGAAAGAACTATTTTGAGTGTTGAAAATAAAGTAGAAGATGTCACAAACGGTCTATTAACCATGGCAAGAGGTAGTACCAAAAGTACAGAAGTAAATGAGCTTACCAAACAAATTATATCAGAAGCAGTGGCAGAAGAGTATGCTGCATTGGGTATCACCAGCAATGTAGAAAGTTTATATAGAAGAGATGATAATAGAAATATTGATATGTCTCAAACATATTTAGGAAGAACTAAGAAAAATATGCCAACTATAGGATCTTGGTATAAGAGAATTTGTAGAAAATCACAAGAAAATGATAACCCGGATTATCGTTTTCATTATAGTTACTTAGTAAAAGTTATGAAACAGTATGTAAGAGAATATAATGGACAAATGGCTTATTTTGATGGACAATCCACATTTGAGTTACTAGATGGTGTACCATTCATTAATATTGATATATCTCAATTAGAGGAAAGGTTTGCTAGACCGCTAGCACAACAAATTATGCTTTCTTGGGTTTGGGAAAAATATGTAAAAAAGAATAGTGAGGATAAATCAAAAGCTGCTAAAAAGAGAGTTTTAGTTGATGAGGCATGGATGTTATTGCCTTATCCAGAAGCAGTAGATTTCTTAAATACAATGGCAAGGCGTGCAAGAAAAAGAAATGTTTCCTTAGCTGTTATTTCACAAAAGTTCCAAGATTTTTATGAAAAACAAGAAGTACAAGCTGTTTTAACATCATCAGATACCAAATTATTCTTAGCGCAAGATAAATCTGAAATTCAATATTTGAAGGAAGTATTTAAACTAAGTGAAGGAGAAGCAGGATTTTTAATTACTTGTGGAAGAGGAGAAGGTTTGTTAAAAGTAGCAGGTGATTCTGCTATTATAGCAATACAACCAACGAAAAAAGAATTTGAATTTGTTGAAACAAACTTAAGCAAACAAGCAGAAATGGAAAAAGCCAAAAAAGAATTAACGGAAGCAAATATGTAAAGGTAAATAAAAATATAATCAAAAAAGGGATAAATGTTAGCATAAATTATGTCTAATATGAAAGATATAAATGAAGAGATTAATTTGTAGTTTGCTAATTATAGCATTATTAACGAATTTCATATGTATCAATATATCTAGAGCAGGAGAGGAAAAACCGAAAAGTAGAGAAGAAGAAGTATATACTTCTCCAGCACCAAATTCCGAAGGAGCAGCAGCAGGAATTATTGAAGAAGGACAAACGACAACCGAAACAGTAGATGGGAAAGCTTCAGGTTCAACCGTGACAACCAACTCTTCTATGGGAGGTGCTTCTATTGTAGGAGTAGTTATGGGAGTATTAGCTTTAATTTTAGATATTCCTGCTTTTATTATTCATTTTGTGATGAGTACACTAACATATGCTACAGAGGAAGATCCCAATTATGCATCAGATGATAATTTAAGGTTTATGTTTACTGTTAATAGAGCAGTATTTAACAGAGTTCCTTTATTTAATATCAATTATTTTAATACAGATGAGACATATCAGGTGGGAGATACTACTATTCATGCTTCTTCAAGTATTAATGCAATTAAAGACAATGTTCGTACAATGTATATAGTATGTAGATTATTAGCCTTGTTATTAGAATTACTCGTTTTAATATATATAGGAATTCGAATGGCCATATCTACTATAGCAGAAGAACAAGCAAAATACAAAAAAATGTTTATAGGGTGGCTAGAAAGTCTTATTTTACTATTTTTATTACAATATATTATGATAGCTGTGATTAGTTTTGGAGAAGCAATAACAAATGTATTTTATAAATTAGAATGTAGTTTATTAAGTAGTAGTGGCAATCAATCTTTTGAGGATGTTATTATGGATACCATATTCACTTTATTAACAAACAATGCTGGATTAAAGTTATCGATGGCTACCATTATATATTGGTTTTTATTAATAACCCATATAAAATTTTTGTGGATGTATTTAAAAAGAGTATTAATGGTAGGATTTTTAATTATGATTTCTCCATTAATTGTTATTACATATTCTATTGATAAAGCAGGAGATGGAAAAGCACAAGCATTTTCAACTTGGTTTAGGGAATTTACAATAAATGTACTAATTCAACCATTACATGCATTAATATATTTGGTATTTTGTTTTACAGCAGGAAAAATTGCTACAGTAGTACCATTAATAGCTTTAGCATTTCTTATGTCAATGGGAGCTGCAGAAAAAATGGTTAAAGTTATCTTTAATATGAAGGGATTAGCTTCTTTAGCAGAAGTAAATGATCTACCATTCTTAAAAAAGGGAAGATAATTCAGGAGGTAAACTGATACGAATAGAAAAACAAAAATTATGTTAATTATTGTAATACTAGTTGTGATGCTCCTTTTATTAAGTGTATTATTATTTTTATACCAAAATGTTAACTATATAGAACAAACGAAAGTACAAAATAATATTACTACGGTTATCCCAGAAGAGCAAAATGCTGTTATAAATCAAAAAACGAATCAAGTAACAGATAACCCTGTAGAGAGAGCGCATGTGGCAAAGATAACCAATATGTATTTAGATTGTGATGAATTTACAAAATTAGCATTTAATAGAATGAATATATCTGGAATAAAAGATGAAATAGGAGAGGGAAGCTCTTTAGAAAATGGTTATGTATTATATGATGAGGCAAATTTAAAAATAAAGTTTAACAATTATGGTCAAGTGATAAATATAGTATTATTAGACGATTATCAAAAACAAGTTGCTAATGGAATAGATATGCATACCAAATTAAGTGATATTAGAGAATTATATCCAGAAAATGCTTTTGGCTCTATGCGAGATGGAATGTTAGGATATAAAATTCCAGAAGCTTATATGTTTTGTTATGATGATGAGATATCTTTATATTCTCATCAATATACATATGATTCTGACTTTGAAAAAGCATTAATAGCATATATTGAAACAAAAGAGTTTGAAACTTTTATCAATTATATGCGAAATAACTGGTATGCTTGTGATACTTTTGAATATGATTTTGAAACGCAATCAGCACATATCACTTATCCTAATAAGGGTATTGAAATTAATATACAGCGTAATGATACAACAGGGGTCATTCTATATAATAATTACTATTTTACTGATAAAACTAGACAATTAGTAAAAAATGAGAGCATTACTTTTAAAGATGAAGATTTAATAGAAGTATTTGAGGAACATAGAAGAAATTCACAATAAAAAGGAACCAGTAAGAAGGAGTGACATGAAGCAGAAGGTAATTGATAAAAGTCAAAATCATAGTCAAAAACTATTTTTTATAATGATAGTACTCATATTTATTCTTATTATATGCCTCTTTATTTTCAATAGATTACAAAACAAACATATGGTAGGACATGACATTGATTATGATAGTTTAACAACTGTTCAAGAGGTGGTAGAATATTATCATTGTCAATATATTTCTGAAAAAGGGAGTGTAGCAGAAGGGTATGATATAGATATTAGCTTAATCTTTACGACACCATTATATGAAGGGGATATCAGTAATGAAAAATTTTATCAAGCTATGATTTTAGATGTAGCAAGAGTGTTGCGATTTAAAGATTTTAGAATGATAGATCAGGAAAATGCTATTACTATAGAAGTATTATGTGAAAATGGTAAAATCAATAAGATTATCATTAATGGTATAGAAGATTATTTTATTTATATGGATTCGCAAATAGAATTAAAAACTTATGCAGAAATACCTATAACAGATTTTACGATTCAGTCCCCTCAAATGTTGGAGTTAATAGATAGTAATTGGAGTACCCATGTGAATTTTGGAACAAGAGAAAGTATATTTAATAACTATTATATTTATTTTGATGAGGGAATGGAAGTAAGAACGATTCAAAATCAAATTTATAATATTATTTTTACATCAAAATATAATGAAACTGTTGTTAATGCTATATCTCCAAACACAGATTTACGAACCATACAGGCAAAATTAGGAAATCCTACCTTTATAGATGAAGAAAATCATATTGTAGGATATAAGGGAAAGGAATTTTATATATTTTTTAATGGAGAAGAGATTTCAATTTATAGAATGGATCATACAAATACCGAAGACTTTTTTAAATTAATTGATCAATTCTTAACAGATGAAATAGACTTATTAGACTTTATGAATGCACTTACTTATTTATGGCCAGATTATGAACAATATAAATATACAGCCAATTCTGTATTTTTATCTTATCCTCAAAAAGGAGTAGAAATAAAAATAAATTATGATGATACAGAAGGAATCATTATTTATAATAATATCAATGATGATTTATCTAAAATAGAGAAATATTTACAAAACACAGAATTCATAGCAAGATTAAAACTAGATGGTATATTTGAAGCAGAAAAAAGAAGGGTGCAGGAAGCAAATAATTTATTAAATTTATGTAATGCATATACTAGTGAATCTAGTGAAGAAGATTCTCTTATGACGAATGATAAGAATACAGCAGAAAAAACTAAAAGTGCTATTTATAGCATATATCCAGAAATAGATGAGAATCAAAATATTGTAAAAATGAATTTTGTTGCAAATCATAAAAATGAGGAACCTAATAGGGAGTTGTATGATAATATTAGTACTTATTTATGGATAAATGATACTTATTTTTTATTTAGCAAAAATAGAAAAGGCATTTATTTATTTGATTTGGAGACGGGAAAAGTAAAGACAATAATAAGTGGAAATGAAAATTATCAATTAAAAAATTTTAAAGATGGCATTTTAACATATGATGATAAAGAATATGAGCTTCCATTTTGAAAACTAAATTAAAAAGAATGATTGATAAGGAGGAGAATCAATTGGCAAAAAAAATGTGCAAGAAAATAATAATTATTATCACAATATTTGTAACATTAATATTGTCTTGTTTCGCATCTCCTTCTTATGCTAGTAAATTAAAAATGGGAGAAGACGAATTTTATTACGCTGGAACAACAAAAGGTTCTTATGTTCCTAAAGAAGGAATTTTTGATTGGCTACTAGATAGTATTGGGCAAATTGCGGACTGGCTTTTAGGATTAATTACCATGGGATTTAGAATGGTGGTTGTTGGATGGACAGCATTATTTGAACAAATATTGACGTGGACACTAAATTCTACAGTAGATAGTATTACTTATACAGAAAATTCTGAAGCCATGGCTGAAAGTACTGGTACCACGAATGCAGAGAATATAAGTAATGCCGATAAAGATGGTTCCAAAGTCATGGTTGAGAATATTAGTACTACAAGTGTAGAAGATATTAGTAATTCAAATGATAATTTAACTGTTGAAGCTATGGTTTATAACCAAGTGCCAATTTTTAATATTAATGTCTTTGATACCAATTATGATTTTACAAGAACAGGAACAGGACAGAGAAGAATTTGTGAAAATTGTGGTAAGTATATTGTGAAAGAAGAAGGAGATGCAGAAGATCTAGAAATTTGTACTTGTGTATATACCCAAAGTCCATTGGGAGAAAATCAATGTGATTGTAATGCGTGTTTAATAAAAACAAAAACAGTTTGTACAACTTGTGGGTTAAAAGAAAGTGATTGTCAATGTGAAAGTTGTTCTTGTGAGGCTTGCACAGGTGGAGGAATAAATAATGCTGTAACATTGATTAAACAATCAGTGGCACAATGGTATTATATTATTCGAGTGATTGCTATTGCTGCTATGCTAGTGGTATTAATAGGAATTGGTATAAAAATGACATTATCAACAGTTGCCTCAGATAGAGCAGTATATAAAAGAATGTTGGTAGACTGGTTAATTGGAATGATAATTCTATTTTCTATGCATTATTTGATGATATTGTTTATTAACATGAATGAAAGTTTAGTAAATGTGATGCGAAATGCTAGCCCTAATATGAAGGAAATCACACAAAAGGAGTATAATATTGAGGAAAAAAGCGATTCTGATTTAGAAATTGGCATTTATGAGGCAACGCGAACAAGAGCATATGATCCTAAATTATCAGATGGTACTATTGGTATGATAATGTATGCTACTTTAGTTTATATGGCTTGTAAGTATGGATTAATATATCTTAAGAGGTATTTAACAATTATTGTATTAACTTTAATGGCACCAGGTGTTGCGTTAGGATATGCTTTCCAAAAGGCATTAACAGGAAAAAGTCCTGCGTTTAGTAAATGGGCAAGTGAATACTTTTTAAATTGTATTATTCAAACGGTTCATGCAATTGTTTATACCGTTTTTATTTCTACAGCATTGACTTTATCGTTAGAGTCTGTTGTTGGTATGATTATAGCACTAATTATTATGAATTATATGGCAAAATTCGAGAAGATATTTAGAAAGATATTTAAAATGTCATCTGAAGGTGGCATAGCAGATGAAGTAGAACAAGCAGGTAGTCTAAGAAAATTGAAAGATAATACTATTGGATTACTTGTTGCTGCAAGACCGCTAGCGCAGATGGCAAATAATTCTTTACCTGTAAAAGTAGCAAAGGGAATTGTGAAAAATGTAGGATCAGAGGGTGTGCTATTGGCAGCAAGAACAAAAGCAAAATGGGATACCAATAGATGGGAATCACGAATACAAGATAGAATAGAACAAAATGGTGATCGAGAGGAATTTGAGCAACAGGCAAATGCTTTAATGATGGATGATGCAGAATTGCCTTATGCAGATGCTTTACAGCAGGTAAAACGTCAGAAAGCCATTCAAGAAATGAAACAAAATGATGGAAAAGAAGCTAGTTTTACTTTCAAGAGAAAACAAGAATTAGAAGAAAAACAGAAAGAATTATTAAAAGCAGCTATAAGTGGTAAGGGAAGTTGGCAAGAGTATGCTAAAATAACCAAAGAAATAGAAAAGGCATTAAAACCATCGTCAATGCAACTATTAAAAGCACACTTAGGAAATTTCTTAGATGTGAATCATTATTATACATATAATGAACAAGGAAAACGTAAACGTATTACACCATTTTTGAATATAGAATATGATAAAGCTAAGAAGAAATATGTAATTAATAGCACATCACAATTAGTGGGACAGCAGCTAAAAGCAGAAAATCTATTAGGATTTACAGAAACTGATAAAAAATTAGCGCAGAAAGCAATGAGAGGTTTTAGAAATACGTTAGTTGGATTTGCTTCTTTAGGTTTGGGTATGGGAACTTTTGTAACCAATCCAGATGTTGGTTTGCCGTTATTAGCAGTAGGTATGGAAACTAAGAGAAAAGTTTTCGCTAGAAATGGTAGAACCATTAATGGTGTAACAACGCCAAGTAGTGGAAAATATACATGGAATTCATTTTCTAGAGGCAGTATGCGAACGATGGGAAATGAGATTAAAACACAGTATAATAGAGAAAAGAATAAAAAGGTAAAAGAAAGTGTAGAAAAGAGACATCCTGGCTTAGCTGGAAGATTGATGAAAGGTGGTATAGGTGTTACTGCCATAGGCACATTAAAAAATACAGATGTAAAACCTCTTGTTACAGCAGCAGCTGTAGGAGGAGCAACATTTGTAGCAGGCTCTTACGGGAAATATAAAGCACAAAATTTGATGAATAATATTGCAAATGGTATTATAGGAATGGATGACATAAATAAAGAACAATTTAAACAATTAAGAAAACAAGAAAAGTCTTTTAAAGAACAAGAATTAAAAATACTTGGCATTCAAACAGAGATAGAATATCAGAAAAAATTTGAAAAAATAATAGACAATATGAATGAAGAGAAGAGGGAAGAAACAGTAGTAAAGAGTGTACAAAGAGAGATCGATTTAGGTAATGCAATAAAAACAAAACAAAATCAAGTTTTATTTGTACGTAAACCGGTACAGAATGAAAAAGATATAATAGAAAATGCCATTGCACAAGTAGCAGTTAGCAAAAACATTTCGCATATTTCAGAATTAGATGTTAACAATGAAGCGACAAAAGATGCTATTAAGAAAATTGTGGCAGGACAAATGATTGCTACCAATCATTTGCAGCATGATTTTAAGATAGATATGGTTATTAGTAATATTGATAAAAAAATATTGGATACAAAGGCTAAAATGGATAAAGCTGAAAAGCCAAAGGAATCTCATAAAAAAATCGATCAAGCAATTTTAGTTGATGTAATTACAGAAGTAGTACAAAAGAAGCAAGAAGGCGTGATGAATGTTCAAAAACTTCCTAAAAAAGCAATTTTAAATCGATTTGAAGAGAGAAAATGGCAAATGCTTCAAAATGATGAAAAACAAGAAGAAGTAGAAAAAAGAAGTACAAACCCAAATAATAAACAAAAACGAGGAAAAACGAAAAAAAGTAATTTTTCTGAAGAAACACAACAAAAACATTCAGCATTTGTTACGCAATATTTAAAATCATTAGAAAAAGTTAACAAAAAACAACAGGCAGACATTAATATTTATAAAAATCATAAAACCCAAAGCAAAACGGAGAAAGAACAGACAAAAACAGGCATAAGTGATAAAAAAGATAATAAAACGAGAAGAAGTCAGAAACTAAAACAAATTCTTGCATTAGCTGCGAAAGAAGGAGAAGACAGTATAATTGAACAATTAACTAACCAATCTACAACATCGCAAAAAAAGCCGGCAAAAATGGTTGCTATTGAACAAGAAGATGTTAATAAAGTCGTTGAATTATTATTAATGCAGAAGGAATTAAAGGAAATCAATCTTAGAGGAAATGAGTTAAAGATGACTTCAGTAGATCCTACATATAATAGAACAAAGAAAAATAATGAAAAATTAGCATTAGAAAGATATCAAGGAGATATGGATGGTAGTAAATCCTATACAGAAGAAGATATAGAAATTTATGGACCAGTAACCAATGTTATTAATTTGATTAAAAAAATGTAAGAAAGGTGAAATACAGTGAAAAAGACATTAAAGAAATTAATGATTATAATGATAATTATAATGATAATTTTTAATGCAACAATCCTAAGTAATAGTAGAGTATATGCTACTGGATCTACTACTACTGGTGTAGATAGTAATGTACAAGATGATGAAGATGGTAATATAGTAGAGGATCTTTTAAAGGGACTATTAGAATCTGTAGTAGGACTGCTTTCGCTTGTCTTTAGAATTCCTGCAATGGCTTTTGCATGGGCTATTAATAAAGTAACAGCAGCTGTTGCCTATGCAGAAGGAACTACTTTTGATGCGGGAAGTATTGATACAGGAACAATTACACCCTTTGAAATATTCTTTAACAAAATACAATTAATCGATATTAACTTTTTAGATTTTAATCATCTTCCAACAGATTCTGTTGTATATAAAATAAGAGAATCCGTTTCTATGTGGTATTATATTATGAGGATCATTGCCTTATCGATTCTTTTGTTAATTTTAATATATGTTGGTATAAAAATTGCCATCACAACAATTGCATCAGAAAAAGCAATTTATAAAAAAGCATTAACAGATTGGGTTGTTAGTTTAGTGATTTTATTTATGATACAACTGATTGTATTATTTACAATTAATGTAAATAATGCTCTGATAAAGGCTTTAGAAAATGCTGCTACTTCTCAATCAGCAGGTGTTTCCGCTGCTATGACAGGAATTTTTAAAAAAGGATTAATTGGCATTAGTATAGAAGGAATTGCTTGTACTGTTATATATTGTATTATGGTTGGACAAACACTGGGATTTTTAATTTCTTATATTAACCGTATGATAAAATTAGCATTTCTCATTATTATATCGCCTTTAATCACTATTACCTATACAATAGATAGAATGGGAGATGGAAAAGCACAAGCATTAAATGCATGGTTAAAAGAATTTGTTTTTTCTGTGTTAATACAACCATTTCATTGTATTATTTATATTGTATTAATTGATATGGCTTTTAATCTTTTAGGAAATGGTGGTATGACATTAATTGGAGGTGGAACAAATAGTGCTTTAATTGCTTCAGTATTGGCAATATTGTGTATCAAATTTGTGAAAGAGGCAGAAAAAATTGTTAGGAAGATCTTCCACTTTGAAGATGATGACAGTTCAACTTCATTAGCAGCAGGTCTTGCTATTGGAGCAGTAGCACTTAATAAAGCAAAAGGTGTTGGTAGAGGAGCAAGAGTTGGATTTAATGCCATCAGGCATAATGGTTTGGTAAAAGCAGTTACGAGTGATGCGGGGAAATTGAAAAATAATGCACAAGCAGCTCTTATGGCAAGATCAAAAAATATGAAAGATAATCAAGGTAATGTG
Organism: uncultured Clostridia bacterium; assembly: GCA_947626885.1. Lineage (GTDB taxonomy): Bacteria > Bacillota > Clostridia > TANB77 > CAG-508 > Scatovivens. Next base: position 32,016 of record CANQTX010000010.1, read on the forward strand.
GTTGATGGAAACTTTAGTGAAAGATATACTGCTGCTAAAGCAATTATGCAAGAAGAAAAGCAACAAAAAGAAGAAAGAAAAATACAAGAGGCTGCTGAACAAATTTATAAAGCACCATATAAAAATACTATTATGAAAAGAGCAAAAGAAATTAAAAAAAATCATCCAGGTATGACTTCAGCAGAAGCTTTAAATCAAGCAAAACAAGAAGTACGACAAGCAGCAACAAATAAAATTAATTCTTCAAAGGGAAATGTTGTTACAAGAAAATTACGTTCTGCGAGAGGTGTTGTTAATAAAGCCAGTCGCAAGTTAAATCAATCTGAAACCTTTAAATGGATGAAAAAAAATGTAAAAGAAACAGTGATACCAGGTGGATTGGCATTAGCCACAGGTTCTATGCTAATGGCAGATAAAAATGCTTTTACTGCTATTGCTGGTGGATATGCTGCTTTTGGAGCAGGAAGAGAATTTATGACAACTACTACAGGAACAATTACATCTGAAGTAATGAGTCATGCAGAATTACTATATCGAAATAGAAATGAAGCTTCTCAAGGAATTGAGCAAATAAAAGGTAATGGTGATGCTGGTATGTATGCAGATGAGAAGGTATTTTATGAGTATATTGATGCTATTGAAACAGCGTTGAAAGCTTTAGGAATGGGCGATAAAGCAGCACAAGTAAGAGGTACTATTATGAATGGAGTAGCCAATATAGATCAAGTGCCTTTTGACTTGCAAGATTCATTAAAACAAATTTTAGGAAGTGATGTGGATAAAGATACCAATATATATCGCGTTTGTGATTCTTTTCAAAGATTTCAACATGAATCACATATCTATAAAGGATTGCAAACAGCAGATGATGTTGGCTTACCATATGATGATATGAAAGCAAAGCTTTTAAATCGAATGGAAGGATTATATTCTGCAGAAAACACAGAAAGTGTAAGACCAGTAGAAACAGTAACGGAAACAGATTGGGAAGAAGAAATAGTAAATGCGATAGATAGTATTGATGAAGAAAAAGTTGAAAAAATACAAAATATTATTAAAGATTCAACAAGAGTAGAATATACAAAAGAAACATTTCATACGTATGATGTAGAATCGTGTAGAGAAATCAAAAAAGAAATGGAAAATCATTTAGAAAAACTAAAAAATAGATCAAGAAATACTGCATCTAATGAATTAATAAAACGTCTTCAAGGGAATATAAATGTGCTAAAAAATGTTATCAATGATAAAAATAGCGATAATCCATAAATAAAAGAGAAGGGTTTAACAGTGAAAAGAAGATTAAAAAGAATTGTTATAATTGTATTTTTAATTATATATATATTAAATTTCTTTTGCATGAATAATAATGTATACGCCGTAACGGAAGGAACAGTTAATAGTATTGTTAATTTAATGGGTGGTATTGCATCTATTATTTGGTGGCCGAAAAGAATTATTATTACCTCTTTAGCTTTTATAACAAATTTGGTAACAACCATGTTGGCAAAAGCAGATGGCATAGTAGGAAGTGAAAACATAAATTTTGTAACACCATTTCACATATTTTTTAATCAACTACAAATTATCGATATCAATGTATTAAATTTAGATATTAATCAAAATTCGGTAAGTTATACGATTCGAAGTCAAATAGCAAAGTGGTATTATATTATGCGATTGATAGCTAGTGTTATATTACTTATTATATTAATTTATATTGGCATTAGAATGGCAATTAGTTCTATTGCTTCTGATAGAGCTATGTATAAAAAAATGCTAATAGATTGGGTAACAAGTTTAGCAATTATATTTTTACTGCATTATGTTGTTACATTTATCATAGGGTTAAATTCTTCCATTGTTAATGCACTTGCTATTGTTACTAAAACATTAAATATAGAAAATAATAATGCTTTAGAGCATGCGCTAGGTGCAATTGGTGGAAAGGCATTAACTGGTGTGGGAATATCAAGCTTAACAGCAACAGCTGTTTATGCTATGTTAATCTTTCAAACATTAGCCTTTTTAATTGCTTATATTAATCGTATGATAAAAGTGTCATTTCTCATTATTATATCGCCTTTAATTACCATTACCTATGCAATTGATAAAATGGGAGATGGAAAAGCCCAGGCGTTAGAGACATGGTTAAAAGAATTTTTATTTACTGTACTAATACAACCATTCCATTGTATTATATATATGTCTTTTATTAGTGTTGCTTTTGGATTAATTACAGCACCACAAACAGGAAGCAGTTTATTAAGTAAAATTAGTTCAACTTTTGCTAGCTCAGAATACAATCAATTAGCAAATGCTGTTTTAGCAATATTGGCTATTAAATTTGTATCTGATGGAGAGAAAGTTGTAAGAAAGATTTTTGGATTTAGTGACGATAATCAGTCAACTTCTATGGGAGCAGGTGCTGGTTTAGCATTAGCTGCAGTTACACAAGCAAAGAATATAGGAAAATCTGCAAGAAAAATAACAAATGCAGTAACAAATACAAAGTTATTTAGTGCTGTTAGTAATGATATATCAAAGCTAACATCAAGTAATAAATTCAATAATAGTCGATTAGGGAAAATAATAGGAGAGACTCCCAATACGATGCAAAATACTGGTTCGGGTATATCTAATAAAGCAGAAAAAGTAAATTTTGAAAAATCAAAAGCAAAAAGTGCTAGAGGTTTAAAAATGCCAGAAAATATAAGAAGAATGGGAAAAAGCATAACATCTAATCGACCTATGAGGGCAATAGCAAAAGTAGGAAAAGTAACTGGTAGATGGATAAGATCCAAAAATTCATTGTCAAGTGCTTTAGGATTAGCAACAGGATTGATGGCTTATGGTTCAGGAAGTACAAGTGCTTTAGAAGCACTTGGAGCTGGTAGTGCAACAAGTCAAGCAGCAGAAGAATACTTTAATACATCTACAAGAACTTTAGTAAATAACGGAAGTGATGCTTTGGGTGCTTATTTAGATCCTGACCGAAAAGAAAGGGAGGCACAAGGTAAGAGAACAGAAGCGCAAGCGGTTAGAGAAAAGGCACAAGCAGTGACAGATATGGCGGACAAAGAGAAAGAAAAGGGAAATGATAGAGAAGCTTCTCAATTGTATGCAAAAGCAAAAGGTTTCAATCGAAGAGCAGATACTCTAGAGACAGAAGCTAGTGCACTAGATAAAGAGATAGCGTTATTAAGAGATCCGGAACAAGTAAACAAAAAAATGTCAAAGATGCTGCCATCTATTATAGCACAAGGAAGACAAGGATGGTATAAACCTAATTCGGGTCGAATGAAAAAAATGGTGCAAAGATTAGAAAATACCATCGCAGCTATTAATCATAATGAAGAAGAAGATGCTAGTATTAAGAGCAACATAATATTTACACAAATAGCATCAAATGTTATGAGTTCAGATAAACCAATAAATTTAAGTCAAATTATACAAAATACGATGGGACCAGATTTAGAATCAGGAACTATTGAATATAGTAAACTTTATCAAGCAGCAGAAGACATTTACCAATTTGAAACAGAAGCAGCTATTTACAATGGTACGTTTGAGCCTGGAATAGCAGTTGGATTGGATGAAGAAGTTCTTATGAATCGTATCATTCAGAAAAGAACAAAAAAAGTACTAGTTTCTCATAAACAAGTGAAAAATATAACCGATATACATCAAGAAGAACATATAGATTCTTCTGAAGAGATTCATATAAAAGAAGGAGATTCAGCTGATGAAGATATAAAAAGAATGCAAACAATAGTAGATGAATTTAAGAAAGATGCTGATAATGATCAATAATAAAAAATGATTCTGAAAAATAATGAAATAGGAAGAAAAGAAAATATGAAAAAAAAGAAAAGTACCTCAAAAGCAAATATAGTATTGATTTTAGTAGTAATGATATTTGTTTTTACCATTGTCATAATCAATCATCGTTTAAAGACAAATCATCAAAATATAACCAATCAAGATATTCAAGTTGTATATGATCAAATGCATAATGAAATAGCTGTGAATCAACTAGCAGAGATGGATGAATCGAGTCGTATGCAGTATTATGTTTCAGAGTTTATTGAAGCAATAGAAAATAACCAATATGAGAAAGCGTATACTATGTTATATGATGACTTTAAAACCAATTATTTTCCAAGCATAAATGAATTTGAAAGCTATTGTAAGGAGACCTTTCCAAAAATGTTTTCTGTTACATATGAAAATATAGAAAGAAATGGCGATATCTACATTATGTGGGTAAAATGTAATGATGCTTTATCTGGTAAAAAAAATGCAGCAGTGTCTTTTAACTTTGTAGTGAAGGAAAATAATTTAAATGATTTTGTATTATCTTTTAGTGTTAAATGATTTAACTAATATAATAGCAATAGAGAGATAAAGAAAGGAAATAATGCAATGCAATTTACAGATATAAGACTAAAAATGATTCGCTTAGTAAAAAAGTATAAAAAAATTCTTTTTATAATAGTATTAGTTTGGGGAATTATATTTTTTGTGAATTATTATATAGGTCATAGAAAAGTAGTGCCAAAAGCAACAACAACATATGAGCCACATACTTCTATTATGAGTTCGTCATCATCAACACCATCTTCTATGACATCAGAGATAGAACAAAAAATTCATAATTATGTGGAATATTGTAAAGTAGGTGATTTTGATGAAGCATATAAAATGTTATCAGAGGAATGTAGAGAGTATGCTTTTAAAAATAATGTCAATGAATTTGTAGCATATATATATGATAAAATACCATCAGAATCTATACAATATAGCATACAAAGTTACTCAAATATAAAGGTAGGAAATAAAAAAGTATATATTTACGAGGTGAAATATACACCAGATTATTTAGCAACAGGATTAACCAATGAGACATATTCTTATGCAACAGAGAAGATATCGTTTTATCGAGATGACGATAAAAATTTGCAAATGATAGCAGGAAATTATATTTATCATAATGATATCAAAAGTATCTCAGAAAATGAGTATTTAAAAATTGATGTAGTTGATAAAGTAGTAAATTATAGTATAGAAAAATACACTGTTAAATTTACAAACCGTTCAAACAATATAATTGTTATAGCAGATGGTGCAGAAGAAAATGAAGTTGTATTATCTTTAAATAATGAAACAAGAAAGCGAGCAGAAACAGAGACAATCGTTTTAGAACCCAATCAAGTAGCAGAATATGAATTTACTTTTTCTAAATTTGTAGATGATGGTGATATAGCCAATGATTTATTGTTTTCTTCTATTAGAGTCATGGAGCAATATTCTGGTATGAAAGATAAACAAGGTAATGATATAGATCATGAGACTATTCAATCTGAGATAGACAATGCCATAGCAAAATTTAGTATGCAGGTAGCAGTAAAAGAATAATGAGATATAGCATAGAAAGGAAGTAACAATATGGAAGAAAATGAAAATGAACAAGAAGAATTAAATACAAGTGAAGAGCAAACACAACAAGATAGTGCTATAGGTACAAAAGCAGTAGAGAAGCTTGGTGAAAAGCTTACAAAAGATGCAACTAAAACAGCTACTAAAACATTTGCGAAAAGTTCATTAGCTGCTCCTCTATTACATATATTAGTATGGGTATTAGTGGCTATTGTTATTATCATTATTGTAGTTGGTCTTATTATGTTTATATTAACAATGCCTGGAATGGTAATGGGAAAAATTAAAGAAGTTTCTAAAAAAATTGGAAATGTTCTATCACAGGCCTGGTTAGGACAAGATCAGGCTACACAAATAGACGATGTACAAATTTATGAGGTTTTAGATGATTTAATCACTATGGGATATGATTTAAAAGGATATGGATTTTTAACTGGTGATGTAACAAAAAGTGAATTAACTGACAGTGATGTAAAAAATGCATTAGGAGAATCTGCAGATGTTGAACAAGAAAAAGCAAATGCTAGAGATGACAATGGATTAGTTATATCGTCTAATGGAAATGTTTTAAAAGCAGAGAGTGATTTTATATGGACCTATCTTTATTCTGATAATTACGCAAACTTAGTTAAAAATTTTAATCTTTCTCTTACGAGTCGAGGCGATGGATGGTGGGGTGTCATAAAAGGTTTTATAGAAACTACAACTATGAAAGTATTAGGAGAAGCTTTGGACAGTTTACCTTTTATTAAATTTAATGTAAACGAATACTTGGGACGTGGATTTATTGTAATTTATAACGAAGGAGATCAAATAGGAAGTATCGGTAACTTTTACCATCAAGATGTATGGGACTTAAGTAAAATTCAAGTAAAAGACGGAAAATTAAATATAAAAAAAGGACTATTTGGAAGAGAGTTTTCTTATAATTTAGATGGTTGGACAGGAAGATATAGTATGCCTTTAGAATTTCTAGTATCAGTTCATTTAGCTACATTAATGCCAGATTTAGCTTATGATATGGCAACGAGTTTTAAAACAGAATTGGCATTAGTATTACATGAAACAGAAAGTTCTGAATTGATATCTGCCTATAGAGATGGTGGTAAGTATATTTATTATCAAGATCATGAAGGTAGTCAAGGCATGAAGGACATAAAAGGAGAATGGAATGGAACAGATGCCTGGATATTATCTAACAAAGAAGCAATGGCAATTTTAAGAATGGGAATTAATAGTTTTACTGAGAGTGATTGGAAAGATGGATCTGGCAAAGAATTAGTAAGTGGAGCATCAGAATATGTATGTACTGGTCCCAAAGGAAAAAATACACGATATAATTATGATACAATAAATTCAGGAGAGTATAATATTGACACTGGTGAAAGTTCTACAAGTAGTGGACTGGCTAATTCTGAAGAAGAAAATAATTTAACAAATTTTAAAGAGCAAATTACTAAATATGGATGGGATGGAACAACATTTCCTAATTCTATTAATACAGAAATTTCTTGGTCAAGTGAAATTATAGAGGAAGAAAAAGGAACAGCTCAACCTGAAGATGGAGAAATGGTTACTTACTATTTAACATGGACAACTGATAATGCTTCTAATGGTAAATATAAAATCGAATTTTCTAGAACAAAAACATCTGCTGAATTAGGAGAAGTATCAGTTAGTTGCTCAGAAAGTGATCCTAATTTATATGATGAATGTTGTGATGGTTGTAAGAAATATGTTGTTGAGATTATGAAACAATTAAAAGAATCAAATTATGATGGTAAAAAGTCCTATACGCCATATATTGCTAAAGTAACAAATCATTGGTATAGAGATGTTTACTTTGCAAGTCCTAAGATTGCAGGAGATAATAATGTAAATTTAATTCAGACAGATCAAGATTATGAAAGAATAACAAATGAAAGATGGACGAAATATCATACATATGGTGATGGTTGTGCAGAACATGATACGAACGATTCTAGTAAGTTAGGTACCTATGTTTTATACGAGTTAGATGATCAGGGAGAATATAAGGGAATATTTGAAGGAACACAAAATGATGCTAATGAAAAAGGAATTGCTGTTGCCAAAAAGGCAGTCATTGATAATGTAGATGATGATTGGATTGCTTATGAAAAAGGTGACGATCAAAATTCAAATTGGGAACCTATTTACGATATTGAATTAGGTGAAGATGACATACCTAATATGACAGAATATATTCAAGAAAATTGTTATTATAATTTTACAACAATAGGAGATATTATACAAGTTGAAGATGGAAAACGAGCAGAAACGAATCCTACTATTAAAAAAATGTTTTTATCCAATACATATTTTAGATATGATGGTTCTACAGAGACCGCTGATATTATAAGCGAATTAAGAGGTAAACTTAGTGAAAAATCTAAATATGGTGCTTTGTCAGAAGATGATTTAAACGCAATAGGAAATACTGTTAAAGATGAAAATGGTGTAGAACAGAATGTTTCGGATTATATAGGACAAGTATCTTTAAATAAAGATTCATTAAATGCATTTAGTATGTTAGAAAACACACATACTTTAGATGCAGACTTTATTTATAAAGATTTTAAGGAATTGGTGGTAGAATTAGGTTATTTTACAAAAGAAGAATTAGCGGATAATCCACCAAGATTGTTAGAGTTTCCTATACCAGATATAGCTTCTGGAGGATTTCCTATTAGAAGCTTAGATAAAAAAGAAACAGAATATGGTACATTTTTACATTCAGAAGATGATTATACAAGAAATGAAGCGAATACATTAGCAGCAATTGCAGAAAAAGTAAAAGAAGAGATGGGAGGAGAAATACCGGAAACACCAGAAGATCCGCCCGATGCTACAGGTACATTAGAAGATAATACGCAAAATGTCCTATCAAGTGAAGCAATTTCTGAAAGAAATAAAATACTAAGAAAAAATGAAACTAGTATTATTGGACAAGTTGCTAGTGTAACGAATACACCTATCGCTAATTTAAGAAGTGTTGGTGCTATAACAGATGTGTCTGCTGCAAATTATACATTTACACCAGTTTCAAGCCCGGCGCAGGGAAGCAAAGTAGGAGATTTAACTTTTAATGGAGTGGATTATGAATGTTGGTGGCAAACTAGTGTAACATGTACATTGTATTCATTTGCATTTGTAGCATCATCTTATACTGGTGAACCATTTGAAACATATATTCAAGAGACAGCACCATATTGGTCATCAGGTGGTTTATCTGGTAGTTGTTGGGAAACTGCTGGTGTTTCGGGAACATATTATAGGGATACGAGTGGTAACTTACCAAGTGATGATGAATCAATGCAAATCATTTCTGAAGCACTTAGCCAAGGAAAACCAGTTTGGTTTTATAGTGGATTAGGATCTAGTGGTGGACGTCATGCAATTGTACTATTAGGAGCAAGTAGCTCAGGTACTATACTTTATTATGATCCTTGGCCTAAAGGTGGTGTTCAATCGATTAAAGAATATGGAAATAGTTCAACATTTTCAGCAAATTTACAACAATTATTTAGCTCTGGTGTGTATTCAGATGGTGGAAGGTTTTATGGTTGTTTTATTCCAGATGAAGTCCCAACAGGAGTAAATATGTCAAGTTCTGTGAGTAGTTTTAGTGGTTTCAAAGGAGGAGAAGCAGTCGTATCACCTGTAACAGGAATATTATTAGACTATGGAACATATACAGAAGAAGATGAAGATTATAGAATTAATGTGGATGCTTCTACTTTAGCAGAAAGTGAGGAGAATGCTGAAAATGCAGAGATTACAACAGATACTGTAGAAGTAAAAGAGGAAACAGAAAGTGGAGAAGAAAATATAGAAACACCTGAGTATACTAAAAAAGTAGTAGATAAAGTAGGATATGCAAAGATTTTAGTATTAGATGAAGAGCATATTAATAAATTACTAGGAGTGTATGATGATGAAGGAAATTTGCAAACAGGCGGATTAATTACAGCAAATCCAAATGACATTATTACAAAAGAAGTACTTGATAAAGCAGATAGAAAAAATGTAGGAGATTCAGAAGAAATTAACATCAATTCTTTAACAGATGAAGCATTACAAGAATGTACAACTGCTGAAGCTGCTATGGCAGGTTATAGATTATTTTATGAAGATTATCATAATTATGGTATTGATGGTTATGTTCTTTATATAGATGGGTTTAAGTGTGAGTTACCTGAAAATACAGAAACAGAAGAAGAGGATACTGGCACTACAACTACAGATGATACAAGTACTTCTAATGAAGAAGAGCCAAAAACAATAGACGGATTTGATTTGAGTATGGATGTATTGAAAGAATTGGCAGCAAAAGGAAATGATTCTAATTTTACAGCAATTGAAGAGAATACAGAAGGTGTAGAAACGAAATATGAAAAAGAACCATCATATCATTTAGAGAGTAGAAAAATACAGTTGAAACAAAACATTCAAACAGAATTAAAAGATTTAGCAACAGCATTGTATTATGATGCTAATACCGATGAGTTATATATTAAAGAAGGAACAGTAATAGGAAGAACATTAACAGATCAAGAGTTAGTGGAGAGTAGAGGAGAAAATTATGAAGATTATGCAGTGGATCATGCAACAGAAGAAGAAACAGAAAATGAAGTACACACAGATGAAGTAACAACTGGTACTGATGCAGAATCTGAAGAAAATGCAGACATAGAAAAAGCTACATTGGTAGGAAATTATTTAAGAATCATTATGAGAAATCCAGATGATGAAATCATAGAAAACGTTGAAGATTATATGAAACTTGATGAAGACGATGGAAAAAAGCAAAGTACAGATATGGATGCAGAGTTTTTTTACTGGTTACCATATGAATCAGGACCATTAGAAGGAGATGATTCTGGACCAGCAGCTACAGTTACATTTCCAGGACATGATGAAATTGCTTGTGGAATAGCTCAATGGACTACTTATCCAGGAAAATGTAATAATATACCAGAATTATGTAAGTGGCTAACAGAGCAAAGTGATATATGTGATGCTTTAAAAGCTTTCACAAGTTATTCAGATACTCAAATGATAGCGAATCAACAAGATTTCTTTACTGCTTGGAAAAGTGTTGCCATGGAACATAGAGAAGAATTTTTAGCATTGCAATATCAATATTTTTATGAGACGCAATTTAAATCTTGGGTTGAAGCAGATGGCGTTGATTGGATATTAAATAAATCAATGGTAACACAAGGCACCTATGCTTCTTTAAAGAACTGGGCTACTGGGGCAGATTGGTGGAAAAATGCATTAAGTGGAAAAGAATCCGCTTCAGATGAAGAAATTGTTAAGGCTTTATTGCAAGAAGCTTGCAACCATTCTTCAAGTGTAGGATCATTGAACAGTAGATGGGAGTCACAATTTGTATTAGCGAGAGATATTTTAAATGGTTCTTTTACAGATGTAGAGCAATGGATTAATACAAAACAACCATCAGAATATGGAGAAGGACAAAATGTAGGTGCTCTAGCCAAAATAATATTAAATTTTATAGAGAATAAGAATAACCAATATGCTTATCATACAGAAATTTTTAGGAGAATATATGGTAAATATGAATAATATGAGTAAGAAAATTAAGAGTCTAATACTATTATTAATGGTAATTTTATTATTACTAATTATGGTAATAAACCTTAATCCGGTTAGTAGGGCAAATAGAAGACTTAAAAAAATAAACGTAGCAGATAGCATGGATGATGAATTGATATTACCTAGTGGACTATATAAAATAATGGAATGTTATCAAGGAAGCTTAACTACAGAAGTTATTTGTAAGACTTACAATAACTTTGCTATTAATATTGTTCCTAAATATTTTACAAAATGTAAAATGCTATCAGATGAAAAGATAGAAAGATATTTTAACAATCATAAAGAATTAATATATAAAGAATTAGGATATTCTGACTTTAAAGAATTTCAAACTTTTATAAAATATTTACAGAAATTACAAGGAAATCAATTGCGATTAGAAAAATATAGTATAATAAAAGCATCAGTAAAATCTAAGAATAATAGAGCGGTATCAGCATATTTATCTATTAAATATGCTGACAATGAAGAGATTATTTTTAATTCTACTATAGGAAGATCAATAGATTATGAGAAAACTTCAATAGTATTTTCAACGGAATATGAAGAAAAGTATATTATTGAAGAAAATACGGCTAATGATTATGAAGAGAACCAAGATGAGAATTTGGTTCCTAAAAGTGGAAGAGCTATTGACGGTTTTTAATTTATCATGGTGAATCAAATGGAAAATCAAGTAGGTGCAATAAAAAGCACTTAATGATACACTTTATATTAGAAAAAAGAGAGCTGGTAGTTATTGTAGGACTTAGTGGAGCAGGCAAAACTACAGCTCTCAATATTTTAGGTGAAATGGATTTTACAACTTCAGGCAGTCTTATTGTTGATGGAAAGAGAATTGTATTTCAATTCCAATTCCAATTTCTATAGAAAACATTGAATGGTAAAAAAAACTATGGACAGAAGTTATCGAATAGTATACAATATAGATAGAAAAATTTAAACTATAAATATAAAAAGAGAAGGGAGAAATATGGACAAGTATTATAAGAATACTCATGAAAATTATCATACAACTCATTTAACAAGTATTAATATTCATAAAGTCAATCAAACAACGCAAACCAAACAACTCCCTGATGTTTTTAAAGAGTTAAAAGAAATACAAAAGAGACAAGTTTTAGAGAGGTTGAATGAATCAGAATCATCCCATTCTCAAAATGTACATAAAAAAGGAAAAAACAGATTAAAAGGAAAGGGACAAAAGCGTCTTCAAAACGATATTAATCTAGCCAATCAAAATTATGGAAAAAAAGTAATGCACACACATAAATTTAATGAAATGGGTATCATTATAGGTATTTTGTTTCTAATATTATTTATAACTACTATTAAAAGTAATTATATTTTTGCTAATAGTAAAGAAGCAGAAAAAGAAGTCATTGGCGAATTTGAAGTTAATGAAAATGCAATGAATATTATGGAAATGATTTCTGAGAATATTAGTGAAGTAACAAGAAAAGACATTGTTACAGAAAAAATAACAATACCTTATGAAACAACTTATATTGATAATGATATGTTACCAAAAGGGGAAGAGGTAATAGATCAAGAAGGAATAAATGGCTCAAAAGAAATTACATATATAAGAACATATGAGAATAATAGCTTAATAGAAGAAAAGAATATAAATGAAAATGTATTACAAGAGCCTGTAGAAGCTATTATAGAAAGAGGAACGTCAGAGTTTTTATTTCAATATCAAGTTCATATAGGAGATACAATGTATACAATGGAAGAAATTCCTATGATGGCTGAACCAAATGATGAAGCTATGAGAATTTGTAATATTTATGATACGATTGATGTTACTTTATTGTCTGAAAAAGATGGTTGGTGTAAAGTGCATGTAGATGATTTAGAAGGATATGTTCATACAGATTTCTTAACTTCAGAATTTATCAATCCAGAAATGGTAGAAAAAAGTAGAATTAAAAGAATTATGCTAACATTAGATTTTGACATGGAAATCAATAAACCAAGTGGTTTAACACGATCAGATTTTACAAAAGTATTATCTGGTAATGAGAATGATGTAAACCAAATTTTTGAGAGAAATGCAGGTTTATTTTATGATATAGAGCAAAAATACAATATAAATGGTATATTTTTAGCTTCTATTGGTATCCATGAAAGTAATTGGGGAAGATCAAACATATCAAAAGATAAGAAAAATTTATTTGGATATGGCGCATATGATAGCTCTCCTTATGCATCATCTTATACATTTGAATCTTATGAATATGGTATTGAATTATTGGCAAAAGTTTTAACGAAATATTATATTAATACACCTGAAACAGAAATTTATGATGGAGAGCTTGCTTTAGGAACATATTATAATGGTCCAACTATTTCTGGTGTTAATACAAGATATGCAAGTGATCCTAATTGGGCCAACAGAGTATTTAGTATAATGACACAATTATATGAAAAATTGCAAGAGCCTGAAATTTAATGAAAAGTTTCTAAAAATAAATAACTTTAAGGTTTATAGGTGGATTTGAAAATAAGAAACCTAAATCTAGATAGATAAGGAAATAAAAGACATTGTTAAAAGATATTATTACGAATAAAAAAATATTAGTTATCATAGACATTATTTTATTAATAGTGTCTATTTGTTGTTATCAATATATATTTCATTTAGAAAAAGGACGAAGAATTTTTGCAGATGAAGCAGAAAGGTTTATAAAAGAAAATGAAAATCCTATTTTCAAAATCAGTAAAATTGTATTATATAGTAGTGGTTATGCGGTAGACGATAGTGAGGAAGAGGAACTAAAAAATATTGATATTAGTCAATTTACAGATATTGCTATATATATTGATAATAAAGGTTCTAGCCAAGAAATTTCAGCGGAAAATACAGTAAATGAAATGTTTATTGATAATATAAAAGTAACTACAGAATCTGAAAAAGGGGAAAAGCAATTGAATTATAAAAATCCTATCATGTTTGGAAAATATGCAGCAATAGAAAATTATCAAGATGATGGTATTTTATTTCAAATTGCTCACACAAATCAAGAAAATAATGAAAGTGATTATGCCAATAATATTTTTTATACAGATTGTTCGAATCCCATTACATTAGGGTATGTCAATAAAAATATATTAACAGATTGTAAAGTCAATAGTACCAATACATCCCTTTCTTTTGATGGTTCTATTTTGAAAAATGCAAATATTGATTTAACCTCTATTAAAGCTACCATTTCTTTTTCTATACACATTAAGAATAATTTAGGGGAAGATTTTCTTTGTAATGTTAAGCTTGATGACGATTTAGATAGTGAGGATGGAGGAATTTATTCTGGCTATGTTATGAAAATATTAAACACAGAGGGAAGAGATTATAATTTCTTAAAAATATCATATTAAAATACCCCAATAAAGAGGATGAATAAATTTTAATAGCAAAAGACAGGAAGAAAACTTCCTGTCTTTTATTATAATTTAATAGTAAAAACTATTTTTATCTGGAGTGTTATCTCTTAGAAAAGAGACATTATCCAATTAATAAGATTGAACGACGAGAAAACACCAATAAATACCAAAGATGCGGTGGTCTCGATTTTGATAAAAATATCAAGACAGGGACCTGCGGTATCCTTCCAAGAATCGCCCACAGTGTCTCCGATTACTGAAGCTATATGTGCAGGTGTTCCCTTATTTTCTCCATAGAGAAGCCCTTTCTCAATAAACTTTTTAGCATTATCCCATTGCCCTCCGGCAGTGCCAAAAAAGATGGCTAAGAAAATGGAACTCAGTATGGATCCCAGTAAAATGCCTGCTACAAATTCGGGGCCAAATATAAGACCAGATAAAACAGGAACTACAACTGCTAAGATAGCCGGCCTTTTCATCTCCTTTAAAGAAGTTTTTGTGGCAATTTTTATACATTGAGTATAATCTGGCTGAACGCCAGGTTTTCCTTCTAAAAGTCCAGGAATATTTTTAAATTGCCATTTGACTTCTTCCACCATATCAAAAGCTGCCTTTATGACAGACTTGATTAACATGCCAGAGAAAAATCCAGGTAATAATGTGCCGATGATAAAACCACTTAATACAAAAATATTAATGGCATTGAGGATTAATGTGTTTCCTGTTTGAAATGCATTGAGATAATTAACCATTAATCCCAATGCAGTAAATGCGGCTGAGCCTATGGCAAATCCTTTTCCAATAGCTGCAGTGGTATTTCCCACAGAATCCAATTCGTCCGTAATCTTACGAACCGTATCATCCAAATGGCTCATTTCAGCAATGCCGCCGGCATTGTCCGAAATGGGACCAAAAGTATCTACAGAAACGGTAGTGGCTACAAAGCTTAACATACCGCAACCAGCGAGAGCTACGCCATACATATCACAAAGGCCATATGAGATTAATATAGCCAATACGATAACAATTCCCATAATCAAGGGTGCTTGCATGGAATCAGCAACTCCCTGATTAATCGTTAAAGGTGCTCCTGATTTTGACATTTGTGCGATTTTTTTGGTAGGTTTGTAATCATCACTGGTATAATACTCAGAGATTTTTCCAATGAGAATTCCTGTGATAATACCTGCTAAAATTGCAGCCCAAGGAGAATAAGCACCTAAAATGAACATATGACTGTTTTTAAATAACAATTTAGCAGCTATTAAAGAAAAAATAGCTGTCAAGGTAGCCGAAATATAAGTTGCTTTATTCAAAGCCTCGTGAGGCCTATCATTCATAGGTCTTCCAAGAACAAAACTGATACCTATGATGCAAGAAAGTAGACCGCATGTTGCCACAATTAATGGGAAAAAAGTCAAATTCTTTAAGGATTCGACAGACATATTTGTAAATTGTCGTATAAACAAATTAATGCCTAACATCATTGCAGAAACGATAGAACCCACATTACTTTCTAATAAGTCAGGTCCTAACCCTGCAACGTCCCCGACGTTATCTCCCACATTATCAGCAATGCTTGCCGGGTTCCGTATATCATCTTCAGGAATGTTAAATTCAACTTTTCCTACGATGTCAGCTGCCATATCGGCGGCTTTTGTGTATATGCCTCCGCCAATACGGCCGAACATTGCTACGATTGAGCAACCAAGAGAGTAACTGGAGAGAATAGTACAAAAGGGATTTTTTAGTGCTTCTATTAAGCTGTGCGTAGAGGAAAAATCCTCTAAATGATAGCCGTATAAGAGACAGACCACCAAAGCACCAATAAGACTGAAGGCTGCTACACTAAATCCCATTACACTTCCACCACTAAAGGCGACTTTAACGGTGTTTGCTATGTTCTTCGTAATGGCAGCAGTATTGGTTGTCCTGCTGTTGGCGTGTGTTGCAATATTCATGCCAATAAGGGCTGGCAAAGCACTCATAATAACACCAATTGCACAAGCTATTCCAGCTTCTGGATGAATTACTATGCAAATGAAAGCACATAACATCACAGCAAATAAAATTAACTGAGTGTACTCCATTTTCAAGAAAGTATTGGTCCCTTTTCTTATTTTTTCGGCAATTTCTTTTATGGCGTTTTGACCTTCGTCTTGTGTAATAACATAGCCGAAATTATAGAATGCAATAAGCAAACTAATCAAAGGCACACTTATTAAAAAAAATATCATAGAATCACTCCTTGTTTTTTTGACACTTTGTTGACAGTTACCAATATTCAATTTTATTAATTGTTCTACCCTCCTTAATATAGAACGGTTATTATAAGATTAAATAATTAATCGTTCTCATTATATCAAAAAAAAACTTATTTTTCAAGGCTTTTTAATGTTGTTAGTACCAAGTTTTATTTTAAAATTAGCACTTGAATGTTGACAGTGCTAATTTTTTGTGCTAAAATATTTCAATATAGAACAATTAAGGAGGGATGAAAATGGCAAAAAAACAATTTAAAGCCGAATCAAAAAGAGTATTAGATTTAATGATTAATTCTATTTATACGAATAAAGAAATATTTTTAAGGGAGTTAATATCAAATGCTAGTGATGCAATTGATAAATTATATTACAGATCTTTAACGGAAAAAGATATTAAGGTCAATTCCCATGATTTAGAAATTAATATAAAATTGGATAAAGAAAACAGAAATATCATTATTACAGATAACGGATGTGGAATGACAGAAAAAGAGATGGAAGCAAATTTAGGAACAATTGCGAAAAGTGGATCATTGACTTTTAAACAAGAAAATGAGAAGAAAAAAGATATTGATATCATAGGACAATTTGGTGTTGGATTTTATTCGTCTTTTATGGTTAGTGATAAAGTAACCGTAAAATCTAAATCACCGGATGCAGAAAAGGCATATTGTTGGATATCAGAAGGAATTGATGGTTATCGTATTGAAGAATGTGAAAAAGAAGATATAGGAACAGAAATTATATTACATATAAAAGAAGATACAGAGGATGAATCATATAGTGATTTCATAGAGGAATATAAAATAAAGGAACTAGTAAAAAAATATTCTGATTACATCAGGTATCCTATTAAAATGGAAGTAGAACATAGCCGTCTTAAAGAAGGTACAGAAAAGGAATATGAAACAGTAAAAGAAATAGAAACATTAAATTGTATGATTCCTATTTGGAAAAAGAAAAAAGGAAAAATCAAACAAGAAGAGTATGATGCATTTTATATGGGAAAATTCAGTGATTGGGAAAAACCATTAAAAACCATTCATACAGCAGTAGAAGGACAATATAGTTATCATGCACTTTTATTTATTCCAAGCCATTTACCTTATGATTATTATACAAAAGATTATGAAAAAGGATTGCAATTATATGCGAATGGTGTGCTTATTATGAATAAATGTCAGGATTTATTACCAGATTATTTTGGATTTGTAAAAGGATTAGTGGATAGTCAAGATTTATCTTTAAATATATCTAGAGAGATGCTACAACATGATAGGCAATTAAGAGTAATAGCAAGGAATATAGAAAATAAAATAAAGTCAGAGCTTGAAAAAATGCTTAAAAATGAGAGAGAAGCATACGAAGAATTTTACAATATTTATGGAACACAACTAAAATATGGAGCTTACGATAATTATGGTGTTAATAAAGATAAATTAAAAGATTTATTATTGTTTATATCTTCTAGCAACGAAAAATTTGTAACCCTAAAAGAATATACAGAAAGAATGAAAGAAAATCAAGATGTGATTTATTATGCAGTTGGAGAAACAATGGATAAAATAAAAGAACTTCCACAAATTGAATTTGTACAAAATCAAGGTTATGAAATACTTTATTTAACGGAAAATATAGATGAATTTGTATTAAAAGTGCTAACAGAATATGCGGGAAAAAGATTTGTAAATGTATGTTCTGAAAATATTGATATGGGAACAGAGGAAGAAAAAGAGGAATTAAAAAAATTAACAGAAGATAATAAAGATATGATACATATCATGAAAGAAACTTTAAAAGATGATGTTCAAGATGTTAGATTTACCAATAGATTGAATAAGCACCCAGTATGCTTAACAACAGAGGGAGCTATGTCTATTGAAATGGAAAAAACATTAAATCGCCAAATAGGAAATGATGAACCGGTAAAGGCACAAACAATTTTAGAAATTAATAAAGATCATATTATCGTAAAAAAACTAAAAGAATTATATAATAGTAATAAAGAAGAGCTAAAAAAATATAGCAAAATTTTATATGTACAGGCAAGATTAATTGAAGGTCTAAAAATAGATAATCCAACAGAGTATAGTAATTGGATTTGTGATTTGATTTCAAATGTTAAATAATTATTTAGGTAAAAGAAGTATTTATTGATTATGGAGGATATCATTTTGGAAAAAGAAGAAAATATTTTAGGTTATGAAAAAATAGGAAAATTAATAAGAAAGTTTTCAATTCCTTCTATCATATCTATGTTAGTAAACTCATTATACAATATTATAGATCAAGTATTTATAGGTCAAGGTGTTGGATATTTAGGAAATGGTGCAACGAATATAGTATTTCCACTTGTTGTAATTGCTACAGCCATTAGTAGTATGTTTGGATCTGGTGCTGCTAGTTATTTAAGTTTAAAACTAGGAGAAAAAAAAGAAAAAGAAGCAAGTAAAGGCGTAGGTAATGCAGTTTGTGCAACTGCTATTATATCCATTATTTTATGTGCTATTTCAGTAATATTTTTACCACAATTATTGCAATTATTTGGTTGTACGGAAAGCTTGAAGGATTATGCACTACAATATGGTTACATTATAGCAATAGGTTTTCCTTTTACGATGATTGCAACTTCGTTAAGTAATGTTATAAGAGCTGACGGAAGTCCGAAGTATTCTATGATATCTATGGTATCAGGTGCTATTTTAAATACAATATTAGACCCAATTTTTATTTTTGTTTTTAAATTAGGAATGTCTGGTGCAGCTATTGCAACAGTTCTTAGCCAAATAGTAACATTTATTTTAAATATCATTTATTTAAAACGATTTAAAACAATCAAAATAAAAAAGGAAGATTTTAAATTAAGTATTAAAGTAATAAGAAAAATTTCCATATTAGGTATCAGTAGTTTAGTATCTTTTGCCAGTGCTGTTATTGTTATGTCCATTCAAAATAATTTACTTGCTAAATATGGAAAAGCTTCAAGATTTGGTGCAGAGATACCAATTACAGTATTAGGTATTGTTATGAAAATTACGCAGATATTAAGTAGCATCATTTTAGGTATAGCTATGGGAGCACAACCTATATTTGGTTATAATTATGGTGCCGAAAAATATGATAGAGTAAAAGAAGCGACAACATTGGTATTAAAAATTAATTTTATTATTGCTACAATTTCATTTATTATATTCCAAACAATGCCAGACAAATTAATTAGTATATTCGGAAGTGGTGATGCCTTATACACAGAATTTGCTTGTTTAGCATTTAGAATATATTTATTATTATTTATTCCTATGATTGTGCAACTTGTAGCAGGTATATTCTTCCAATCAATAGGAAAAAGTATTAAAAGTACATTTATTTCTTTATCAAGACAAATATTAATTTTAATACCAGCAATGTTTATTTTAGGAAATTTATTTGGTGTTGAAGGAATATTATATGCTGGACCAGTAGCTGATGGAGTGGCATTTATATTATCAACAATATTCCTTGTTATAGAATTAAAGAACATGAATCATATAAGATATCAAACCAATAGTTTAATAGATGATACTTCTACTGATAATCAATTAAGTAAACATATTGTAATAACAATATCAAGAGAATATGGATCAGGTGGAAGATATATAGGAAGATTAATAGCAGACAAATTAGGAATTAAATTTTATGATAAAGATTTAGTTACTATTGTTTCAGAAAAAACAGGACTAACGGAAGAATATATTGAAAATAATGAGCAGAAAAGAAACACTTTAGCAACATTAGGTGGTAATGAATTAACAAATACAGATGAATTATTTATTAGTGAATCACAAGAAATTATAGAATTAGCCAATAAAGAATCTTGTGTTATTGTGGGTAGATGTGCAGATTTTGTTTTAAAAGATAGAGATGATGTGATAAAAATATTTGTATATAGTAATATGAAGGATAAAGTAAAAAGAGTAACAGAGTTTTATGGCGTTGATAAAGATAAAGCAGAAAAAGAAATAAATAAAATTAACAAATTGAGAGCAAATCATTATAAGTATTATACGGAAAGAGATTGGAAAGATTATTCAAATTATGATATTTGTATTAATAGTGACTTGTTAGGTGTAGAAAGGGTAGCAGATATGATTTGTGAGATGATAAATGAATCATCTATTAATGTAACTACGGAAAGGTTATATAAAAATACAAAAAAGTAGTTTCACCTTTAAAGACAAACAACTCTAAAGAAAGAGAAAAACGACAAATTTCAATTTAATCTTAGAAATTTGTCATTTTTTGTTGTTTGGAGACGTTACTCTGGTTTGATATCTTTTTTACATTATTTTCTTATACAATTTATTATTTCCATAGATTGTATTTTATTGTCTATTTTATTTTTTATGCTACTCAAGAAATATCCATCTGCTCTAAGTTTATCTTTCATATTTAAAATTTCTTCATAAGTAAACCATTTTACGTTTGATATTTCTTCTCCATCTGCTTTAATATTTTCAGATATAATTTTAGTATCAAAAAAGAAACAAACTACATTCACGCCTTCAAGTATTTCATTAATAATTTCTAATATTCCTGTTATTTCAACTTTACAACCAGTTTCTTCATAGATTTCTCTTTTAGCGCCTTCTATTAAAGATTCATTTTCATTTAAGCCACCAGCGGGAACATTCCATTTTCCTTTACATATCTTTTGATTTTCTTGTACTAATAAAAATTTTCCATCTTTTCCCAAGATTCCTCCTGTAACAACTTTTACATTCATTTATATTCCTCCATACAAATTACTTGATATACTGATTATACTACAACACAGGAAAAATTAAAATACTTAAATATAAAGGGGTGTTAAAAATTAATAATTTTATTTATATTTTCTATAAAGTCTATTCCCTCTATCTTATTAATTCCAAAACATTTTTTCCCCAAGTCTTTCAGTGATGCTCCACAATGATAAAGCTCTTTGTTATCTATAATAATGAATCTATCATGAAATTTATCTGTCTTTACTATTTGTAGTACTCCATATTGTTCATTAAACTTCTTAATATCTAGTTTTGTTAGATTACAATTTGGTGAAGTTAAAATAATTGCTTGGGCATTCTTATTTTTCTTTTGTAGCATTTTAAGAATAGTATCGTCTATATAATTATCTATTATTACTATTTTACTATGTGCTGTTTTTATAATATCAATTATTAGCTCATAGGCATCATA
>CANQTX010000011.1 GCA_947626885.1 uncultured Clostridia bacterium
AACTTATGCTCACACCTGCTAGAATTAACAAAACGATTATGGTTACCACTAAAGCTACTAAAGTAATACCTTTTTTACCAGATAATTTAAGGTTTTTCACTTGTTTTGGCATCTTTTGTTCCTCCTCTTATTTTTCATAAAGCTCAAAACTTTACGAAAAACAAACTAAAAAAAAGCTTTTATTTATTAAGCTTTTTTGCTTTTTTGCCTTTTTATTTTTTTATCTGTTCCTCTAAATTTTATTATGAAATCCTTGACTTTATTGGAATTTATATATATTATTAATTCAGTAAATTCGTAAAGTTTTGAGCTTTATGAAATATTTTTTGCAGTGATCAAAAAAACGTGTAATTTCATTAAGTCATTACACGTTTTTTTAACTTTTAATATTGTCTTCCCCATGTCACCATTATATCTGCTTTCTTACCACATACAGGGCAACTATCTGCTAAATGTTCTTGCTGAAATGGTATGCATCTTGAGTGTGCGCCTGAAACATCTTTGATTTTATTTTCACAAGCAACATCACCACACCACATTGTTTTTACATAACCTTGATTTTCCTTAAGATTCTTGACTATTTCATCTAATGTATAAGCAATGGTTGTTTTCTCTTCTCTTCTTTTTAAACAGGCTTCAAACATACTTGTTTGTATTTCTTCTAATAATGTTCCTAATCTATCTTCTAACTCATTCAAATTAACGGTTTCTTTCTCTAAATTATCACGTCTTACTAAAACAGCTACACCATTTTCTATATCTCGTGGACCAATTTCAATTCTAACTGGTACTCCTCTCATCTCCCAATCATTAAACTTAAATCCTGGTGAACAATTATCTCTATCATCTAGCTTCATTCTATAATGCTGATTTAATGTTTCATATAATTCTGTTGCTTTTTCTAATACACCTTCTTTATGTTGTGCAATAGGAATAATTACTGCTTGAATTGGCGCTACTTTGGGTGGTAGCTTTAACCCTCTATTATCTCCATGTGCCATAATAACAGCACCAATTAATCTAGTACTAGTACCCCAAGAAGTTTGATAAGCATATTCCTCTTTCCCTTCTCTATTTTGAAATTTAACTTCAAATGGTTTTGTAAAATTCTGTCCAAAGTAATGAGATGTTCCTGCTTGCAAAGCCCTACCATCCTGCATTAAAGTTTCTACTGTATAAGTAGCCTCAGCTCCTGCAAATTGCTCTTTTGGAGTTTTTCTTCCTTTTAAAACTGGAATTGCTAATAAGTTTTCTATAACATCTGCATAAATATTTAGCATTTTTAGTGTCATTTCTTCTGCTTCTTCTTTTGTTTCATGTACAGTATGACCTTCTTGCCATAAAAATTCTCTCGAACGTAAAAATGGTCTTGTTTCCTTTTCCCATCTTAATACATTACACCACTGATTTCCCAAAATAGGTAAATCTCTCCATGACTTTATCCATTTAGCATACATGGTAGACATAATTGTTTCCGAAGTCGGCCTAATACAAAGTCTTTCTTCTAATTCTTCTCCTCCTCCCATTGTAACCCATGCTACTTCTGGTGCAAATCCTTCTACATGGTCTTTTTCTTTTTGTAACATGCTCTCTGGAATTAAAACTGGCATATATAAATTAGTAACACCAACTTCTTTAAATTTTTTATCTGTATAATTTTGAATATTTTCCCATAAAGCATATCCATACGGTCTAATAGCTATAAAACCTTTTGTATCTGTATAGTCTGCTAATTCTGCTTTTCTTACAACATCTGTATACCATTGTGCAAAGTCTTCTTCTATATTCGTGATTTCTTTTACAAAATCTTCTTTTTTCATATGGTTCCTCCTATTTCACTTTTTTCATTATTCTCTATATGATTTTCGCCTTCCCTTTCGGGAGTAGGAGCCTTTATCATTTCATCTATTACAATTTGTTCATTTTCATCTAATTTATAACGTGGAAGTTCTGGTAATTCATCTAAACTTGAAATACCAAACATTTTCATAAAATGCTTCGTTACTTTATACATTGTTGGACGTCCTGGTGCATCTAACCTTCCTGCTTCTTCTATTAAATCAAATTCCAACAATTTATAAATTGTACCATCTGAATTAACACCACGAATGGCTTCAATTTCTGATCTTGTAATATTGGGATTATACGCAATAATAGACAATGTTTCAAGTGCAGCATTAGAAATATTAGGCTTTGCTCTATTATCAAATAAGGGATATAGGTATTCATAATATTCTTTTTTCGTACACATTTGATAAGCATCTTCTATTTTTATAATTTCTATACCACTTTCTGGTAAATCAAATTTTAATTTTATATGATTGATGATTTTATCAATATCTTCTGCCCCAATTTCCAACACGTTCATTATTTCTTTTACTGTAACTTCTCTACCGGCAGCAAAAAGCATTGCTTCTATAATGGCTTGTTCTTTGCTATATTCCATGTTTTTCCTCCTATTACAACTTATATTATGCCACGTAAATTAAATATTGTCAATTTTTTCTTGAAATATAGTAGAGAATCATATACAATAATAAAAAAATGAAATAACAATATTGGAAACATGTCTATAAAACCGCTTTTCGCTAAAATAAATCAAAAATGTGAGGAAATAAAACATGAAACGAAAAATTTTATTCAGCTTATTATTTTTTTTATTATTTGTACTAGGAATGCACCCAAATAGTTTAGCAACATTTGTAATTAAAAACTTTACAATAGATGCCACCTTAGATAATTCTGGTGATTTACATGTTACCGAAAACATTCAATATTATACAAACGAAAGTGTAAATGGTTTAACTAGAAATATTAAAATACAAAATCCAAGAAATAAGAAAAATTCAGCTGATGCATTAAAATTATATGCTGTAAAAGTTAATGGATTAGATTACAAGCAAACATCTGCAGCTGAAATTGGCGATAATGGTGTTTTTGAATATACCTCAAGCGGAAGCGATTATAATATAAAAGTATATAGCCCTTTTGTAAGTTCTACCAAATACGTAGAATATGAATATGTTTTGAAAAATGTAGCTGTAAAGTATGATGATATTGCTGAACTATATTGGAATTTTATAGGTAATGAATGGGATAATGCTATTGAATATTTAGAGATTCATATAACATTACCAACAGAAACTATGAATGAAACTTCCTATGTTTTTGGGCATGGCTCTAACAAAGGAAGCTTTACAAAAAGAGGAAATAACATTACTTTATATGTATATGATATACCAGCTTATCAAGCTATAGATGCTAGAATATTGTTTTCTCGAGATGCAATTTCTGCATCCAATAAAATCATAAATACCTCTGTATTAGACAAATACGTTGATCAAGAAGAGGGTTTATCTCAGCATTTAGAAAGTAATAAAATCCTAGGAGATTTAAGTGTTACACAAATAAGTCTTATTCTTAGTTCATTTTTTGCTATTATATTTATCATATTTTATATGGTCTTTGATAAAGAAGTTAAAGTTGAAAAATATAAATATTATAGAGAAATTCCAAATCAATTAGAACCAGAACTTTTACAATTGATTTACTATAAAAAATTCCGCCCAAATTCTTTTTATGTAGCTGTGCTAAACTTAATTAAATTAGGGGTATATAAAATAGAGAAAAATACCAATAAAGAAGATGATGATGTTATTGTTTATTGTCCAAATCATAATGCGACATTAAAAGAATATCAAGAAAATTTAATAGTAACCTTAAATGGCTTTCTTGAAGATGATGAAAATGGTAGAAAAAGTATTACATTGTCAAAATTAAATAAAAAAATGTCTCGCTCTACTGGTAGTGGATATAAAAGATTTAAAGAAGGTTTAGAAAAAGAAAGAGAAAATTTATTTGGAAAGATAAAAAAAGTACCAAAAAAAGCAATAAATGCATTATTTTTATTACTTTTAATTTTCTTTATTGTTTCCTATTTTTGCACTTATACTTTAACAGGAGATATATCTTCTGGTTTTATAATAGCATTTTTTATTTTGATTATTTATCTTCCTCTGTGGCTAATTAATAAAAAAGATATAGAAGAAAATGCTAGTATTCCATTCTTATTGTATAGTATTACTTTTCAACTCCCTTTTCTTTTCTTCTTAATATCACTTCATGCAGATATTTTATTTATTCCTTACATTTTATTATATATATTCACAATGTATATATTTAATATAAAAAAATATCCTAAGGAAGAACAACAAATTACAGCATATGTACAAGGTTTAAGAAGATATATAGAAGATTATTCTTTATTAAATAAAAAAGATGACTTAGATTATATTCAATTATGGGAAGATTACTTTATTATGGCAATTGCCCTTAACTTGAATCATAAAACAATTAATTATTTTTATAATTATGGAAAGGAGCAAATAGACTCAAATTTAGGATATTCAATACATGACATAAGTTCTTATCATCATTTTTATCATTCTATAGGCGATTCTTTCCGTAATTATCGAGATGCCTATGCTACAAGTAGTTCATCTGGTTCTTCTTTTTCCGGTTCTAGTGGTGGATTCTCAGGAGGAAGTTCATCTGGTGGTGGCGGAGGCCGGAGGCGGTGGTGGAAGCCATTTCTAAGTGTAAATTGTATTTAAAATAGAAAAGAGGAGATATTAAATGAAGGAATTAAAAGATTATATAAGAAATATTGAAAACTTTCCTAAAGAAGGTATTATTTTTAGAGATATTACTTCTGTTCTAGAGGATGCAAAAGGATTGCAACTTGCTATGAATACTATGATGGACAAGTTAAAAGATGTAGAATTTGATGTTATTGTTGCACCAGAATCACGAGGATTTATTTTTGGTGTTCCTATTGCCTATCAACTAAAAAAAGCTTTTATTCCCATTAGAAAAAAAGGAAAATTACCTTGTGAAACAATAGAACAATCTTACACATTAGAATACGGAGAAGCTATTTTAGAAATGCATAAAAATGCTCCTATTCAAGGAAAAAAAGTCGTTATTGTGGATGACTTAATTGGAACAGGTGGTACTTTAGAAGCAATTGTAAAATTAGTAGAAAGATTAGGTGGAGAAATTGTGCAAATCTGTTGTTTGATTGAATTACCAGAATTGGAAGGTAGAAAAAAATTAAAAGGGTATGATGTTCGTTCGTGTATTAGTTTCTTAGGAAAATAACAAAACTATTCTCATATAAAAAGGGGGATTACATCTTGAAAACAGATAAAAAAACTTTAAAAATTGGAATTATTGCAGCAGAAGAGGAAGAAATGTTAGCAATGAAATTCTTTTTAAAAAATATAAAAGAAGAAACATTTTTTGATTTAACATTTATAACAGGAAATATAGGAAATAAAAAATGTATTCTTGTAAAAAGTGGAGTTGGAAAAGTAAATGCTGCCAGAACAACACAACTATTAATTGATCATTATCAGGTTAATTATGTTATCAATATTGGTTCAGCTGGTGCAGTTGATAAAAATTTATGTGTTAACGATATTGTGATAGCGAGCCAATTAGTACAGTATGATTTTGATATAACACAAATTGGTAATTATGAAAAAGGCGAAATTTGTGATTTAGGAAAATATATTTCTTCAGATTCCTATTTAATAGATTTATGTAAGAATGCAATCGATGCGTTAGAAAACAAAAACTTTCAAACAAAAATAGGCATTATTGCCTCTGCAGATACATTTTGTGGCAATCCGGAAAAAGCACATGCAATTCGAGAAGAATTTCAAGCTGAATGTGTTGAAATGGAAGGAGCATCTGTAGCACAAGTTTGTTATTTAGATAATGTACCTTTTTTAGTAATAAGAGGTATTTCAGATACACCAAATGGGAATAATCCTATAGACTTTCATACTTACTTAATATCTGCATCTAAACAAGTGGCTAAAGTACTTCAGAAAATGATTTTATCTATGCCATAGTAAAATTTTTATCTATTGCAATAAATTGACTTAATATTACGAATTATGGTATAATAAAAGTGTAATTTAATTAAGGGGTAAAGAAAATGAGTAAAAATCAAGAAAATGAAGAAGTGGAGAAAATTGAGGTTGTTATAGGAGATGAATCTGTTTTAAATATTTCAGAAGTTGGTGATTGTATGAACGATTTAAGACCAAAGGCAGCTGAAAAAAACAAAAAACAAGTTATTATTCCTACAGCAAAAAAGAAAAAATCTACTGAAAATGATGAAAAATAATGTTAAAATGTTTATTTATAAGTAAAAGATATCTCTTGTAAATTACTAGTAACAAAACTTATTTTAATAATAAACAAAAAAATCGATGGCTATTTTTTTAGTCATCGATTTTATATAAATTTATCATTTTAAAAAATTACACACTTTACTTGACAAAGCCGATATCCTTTATTTTACTATATATCATATTTTGCTTTTGCATTATATTTTGTATGTAAATATTTATGAGATAAATGACTTCCTGGTTTTTCCAAATATTCATCATATAATTTTTTAATAAATGGATTTTCATGAGATTTTCTAATTTTACTTTTCTCATCAATAGCATAAATACTGTCTGCTCTTAATTTTCTAACATCAACAGCACTTCTTGTTTTAGAACTTTTTATTGGTTGCCCTCCACCTACAACACATCCTCCTGGACATGCCATAATTTCTACAAAGTGATAAGGAGATTTATTTTCTTTAATTTGTTCCATTATTTTTCTAGCATTAGCTAAACCACTAGCTACCGCAATTTTAATTTCCTTTCCTGCTACATTCAATGTTGCTTCTTTAATACCTTTTTCTCCTCTTACTTCTTTGTATTCTATTTTATCAATACTTTTATTTTCTAGTGTATCCACTGCTGTTCTAATAGCAGCTTCCATAACACCTCCTGTTGTTCCAAATATTGCTCCAGCACCACTTGCTTCACCCATTGGATCTTCAAAGTCATTATCTTCCAATTCTGTAAACTCTATATTCGCTTGTTTTATCATTTTTGCTAATTCCCTTGTTGTTATAACATAATCTACATCTCTTACGCCATCTACTTCCATTTCTGGTCTGCTACATTCATATTTTTTAGCAATACAAGGCATAACCGATACAGTACAAATTTTATTTCTATCTATTCTATATTTTTCTGCAAAATATGATTTTAAAATTGCCCCAAACATTTGGTGTGGTGATTTACAACTTGACAAATGTCCTAATAATTCTCCGTAATTCTTTTCTGCAAATCTTACCCATCCTGGACTACAAGAAGTAATCATTGGTAAAGTACCACCATTTTGCAATCGTTCTATGAATTCATTCGCCTCTTCCATAATTGTTAAATCTGCACCTGTATTGGTATCAAATACTTTATCAAATCCCAATTCTTTTAAGGCTGTTACCATTTTTCCTTTAACATTTGTTCCTATTGGCATTCCAAATTCTTCACCTAATGCCACTCTTACAGCAGGTGCTGTTTGAACAATTACATATGTTTCTGGATCTCTTAATTTTTTCCAAACGTCCTCAATAGATTCTTTTTCTTGCAATGCACCCGTTGGACAACTTAAAATACATTGACCACAAAAAGTACAATCAACATCTTTTAAACTATCATTATAGGTTGTAGATACACTAGACTCAAAGCCTCTTCCTGCACAATCAATAGCACCTATCTCTTGCACTTTTTTACATGTTGATATACATCTTCTACATAAAATACATTTATTAAAGTTTCTTACAATAGAAGGGGATGCATCATCTATTTCATGCTCTGTTCTTTCTCCTTCATATTCAACATTTTGTACGTGATACTTAATGCATAAATCTTGTAATTCACAATTTCCATTTCTACTACAAGTTAAACAATCTCTTTCATGGTTTGATAAAGTTAAGTCTAATACCATTTTTCTTGCTTCAATAACATTCGGTGTATTTGTTTTTACTACCATTCCTTCTTCTGCTTTTTGTATACATGAAGTAGCGAACCCTCTTCTTCCCTCTACTTCTACAACACACATCCTACAGTCTCCAGCTTCATTAATTTCTTTCAAAAAACATAAGGTAGGTATATCAATATTAACTTTTTTAGCAGCTTCTAAAATAGTCGTTCCTTTTTCAACACTTACTTGCTTTCCATCTATGGTTAAAGTAATTTCTTCTTTATTTGACATATACTTGCCTCCTTCTAAAATATTCTTAAATCTATTGTCTATTTGCTAATTGCTTTAAACGGACATTTTTCTACACAGGAACCACATTTGATACAAATTTCTGGATTGATTTTATGTGCTTGTTTTACTTCTCCTGTAATAGCATCCACTGGACAATTTCTTTTACAAATACCACAACCTTTGCATAATTCTGGATTGATTGTAATACTTGCTAATGCTTTGCACTCACCTGCTGGACACTTTTTGTCTACAACATGTGCTTTATATTCATCTTTAAAATATTTTAATGTACTTAAAACTGGATTTGGTGCAGTTTGCCCTAAACCACAAACAGATGCTTTACTAATATTTTTTGCCAATGTTTCTAACTTCTCAATATCACTTTCTGTACCTTCACCATCACAAATTTTGGTTAAAATTTCTAACATTCTTTTTGTTCCAATTCTACATGGTGTACATTTTCCACAAGATTCATCTACTGTAAATCCAAGATAGAATTTGGCAAGATTTACCATACATTTTGTATCATCCATAACGATTAATCCACCAGAACCCATCATAGAACCAATACTACTTAAAGATTCATAATCAATTGGTGTATCTAAATGTTCTTTTGGAATACAACCTCCTGAAGGTCCTCCTGTCTGTGCTGCTTTGAATTCCTTACCACCTGGAATACCACCACCTATATCAAATACAATTTCTCTTAATGTTGTTCCCATTGGTACTTCAACTAATCCTACGTTAACTACATTTCCTCCTAGTGCAAATACTTTTGTTCCTTTTGAAGTTTCTGTTCCAATTGAGTTATACCAATCAGCACCATTTAAGATAATTTTTGTAATATTGGCATAAGTTTCTACGTTATTAATAAGGGTAGGTTTTCCCCATAAACCTGCATTAGCAGGATATGGTGGTTTTAATCTTGGTTGACCACGTCTTCCTTCAATAGATTCTAATAGTGCGGTCTCTTCTCCACAAACAAAAGCCCCTGCACCTAATCTTATTTCTAAATCAAAATTAAATCCTGTATTCCAAATATTTTTTCCTAAAATACCATATTCTCTTGCTTGGTCAATTGCAACCTGAAATCTGTGTACTGCAATCGGATATTCTGCTCTTACATAAATATATCCCTTGTCTGCTCCTATCGCATATCCTGCAATCATCATTGCTTCAATGACACAATGCGGATCTCCTTCCAAAATACTTCTATCCATAAAAGCCCCTGGATCTCCTTCATCTGCATTACAAACAACATATTTTTGATCCCCTTCTGCCATTTTAGTAAAGCTCCACTTTTTACCTGTTGGAAATCCTGCTCCACCACGTCCTCTAAGTCCGGATTTGCTTATTTCTTCAATTACTTCATCTTGACTCATACTTGTTAGTACTTTTTCTAACGCTTTATAACCATCAAATGCAATATATTCATCAATGCTTTCTGGATTAATCACGCCACAATTTTTTAAAGCAATTCTTTTTTGTTTTTTGTAGAAAGAAAGTTCATCTAAACTATGTACTACACTTTCATCTATATCTTTACATAATAATCTTTCTACTAATTTTCCTTCTACAATATGTGTATTAATAATTTCTTCGCAATCATCTGGTGTTACCATAGCATAAAAAGTATCTTCTGGTCTAATGATAACAATGGGTCCTTTAGCACAAAGTCCAAAACATCCTGTTTGAATTACTTTTACATTCTCTATATGTTTTTCTTCTATAAGTTTTCTAAATGTGTCAATAATCACTGGAGACTTTGATGATGTACACCCTGTACCTCTACAAACTAATATATGCTTTTCCCTTGTATTTGCTTTTAAATTCACTCTCAAGTCTAATTCTTTTCGTTTTTGCTCTCTTATTTGATTGATTTCCTCTAAAGATTTCATAATTACCTCCTATGTAATCGTATTACATTTTTTGATATTTCTCAATAACCTCGTCTACCATTTGCACTGTGGCTTTTCCATAAACTTCATCATTTACTGTAAACACTGGTGCCAAACCACATGCACCAATACATCTAGTGGCATCAATAGAAAATTTTCCATCTGGTGTTGTTTGCCCAACATCTATTCCTAATTTTTGTTTTACTCTATCTAGAATTTTTTCTGATCCTTTTACAAAACATGCTGTTCCTAAACAAACAGCTATATTATATTTTCCTTTTGGTGATAGCGTAAATCTTGAATAAAATGTTATGACACCATATATTTCTGCCATTGGCATTGACAAATATTCTGAAATAACCAATTGTGATTGCTTTGGTATATAACCATATTTCTCTTGTACATCATTTAATACCATAATTAATTGGTCTTTTTCTCTCGGATGTTTTTCTAGTATTTCTTTTGTCTCCTCTCTTACTTTTTTATCAACACATTTTTCTTCCATACCATCTCTCCTATTTATTTAAAATTTTAATTTTTTTCAAAGTCCATAATTATCTTAACATCTTTTTATTTTTTTTTCAACAAATTTCAACATTTTTTTCTTCTCTTTGCAGATGTAATTTTTTCCTCTCTTTCTTTTCACTAATATAGTATACGCATTATGCATTTATGACAAAAAATCATTATAATATCCACTCAATTTTTATTTTTTTATAAGATTATTCATCTCATAAGTTATACAACTACTTACAAGGCTAGATAATTTTATTTTTCCCTCATGATAAGCCTTAATTTTCCTTTTCAATTTCTTCTTTATCGTTCTATATCTCGCATATTTTCCAAATCTGTTTCTTCCTAAGAAAATAAAATTATTTGTACTTTTATAAATTCTGGTCTTTTTATTGAGTATTAATTTTTCTTTTTCTAAAAAAGTCTTTATTTTTTCTAAACACATCTTTAGGTATGCTTTTGATTCATGCAATAATATAAAATCATCCTGATATCTAACATAATATTTTATTTTTAATTCTTCTTTTATATAATGATCCATATCATTTAAGTAAAAAATAGCTAATATCTGACTTGTCATATTTCCTATTCCTAATCCATGCTCTTCACTATCTATAATATCAAAAATAATTTTCAAACTATCCTTTTCTTTGATTCTTCTTTTTAATTTTTGTTTTAAAATATTTTGGTCAATACTAGCAAAAAATTTACTAATATCACATTTTAATATGTAATATGTTCCATATTTCATTTTACAAATTCTATGATAATCTCTTAATAAACGCAAACCCTTACTAGTTCCCATATCTTTTCTACTAGCAACATTAGCATCTATTAAACAGGGTAATATCGCTGGATATAGAATATGTCTACTTACTAAGTGATTTACTATTTTATCTTGCATAGATTGGCTTACAATTCTTCTTTCTTTGGGCTCAAAAATAGTAAAAACATTATATGGTCCAACAACATATGCTCTATTTTTTAATATTTCATAAACTCTTGCTATATACACACATTTATATTCTTTACATCGGTTTACCTTTCTCTTATTTCTTGTATTTCTACAAACTTCATTAAAAGCATCTATAATATTATTAATATCACAAATATTTTGATATAAATTATCTTTTCTTTTCATTGTTATTTTCTCCTTAAATATAAAAATAGCGCACCTTTTAAGTACGCTACAAAAATAGTTCTAAAATTTATTCCCTTTCGATCAAATTATTTTATATAATTTCTACTAACAAATAAATTTATCTATTTTCTATTTATAGCTTCTCAGCTAAAGGACAACAATCTGTTTCTATATTATCTCTTATAACATCCCTGTTATAACCGCTAGTTTATAGAAGCTACGGGACGCACCCCATTCGTATTGTCGTTGTTGTTGTTCAAGTTGCCGTTATTGTTCACATTCCACAAGTTATTCCTGCTATACGATGAACCGCCAAGCCAGTCGATTGTGCCCTATTTGTGATTTTCCAAAACATTTAACCAACCTGTAGCATATTTTACTATATCATCTAATTTTGCTCCAAACTTTGCATATTTTTTTTGATTGATTAGTTCATTTTCCAGTGATAAATTTAATAAAAAATCAATTACTTTTATTTTTGCTAATACCTGCTCTATTAGTCTTTTTTTTAATGTTGTATCAAATGTTGTATTTGCTAAATATGCTATTTCTAATAAATCATACATTGCAGTCCTTATATTATTTTTTATTTCAATATCTTTTTTCGGAAAATTTTTAAGCTCTTTTTCAATCATCATTAAAAATTCTCTTATAAATTGAATTACTTTAAACTTTTATTCTCTCATATAAAATTTCTTCCATGCTTAAAAGCTTATTTTCAAATTCTTTTTCTTGCATATGATCTAACATAAATTGATATAAATGATCTATTCTTCTCTTCAATCTTACATTAGGATATGCTACATCAAAAAACTTCTTATATTGATTTTTCTTCTTAAAATTTACTTTTTCATCAACTTCATAATTATTTCTTCTGTCTAATATTAAATAATTAATTTGATTCGATTCCAAACTAGCAAAGATTCTATTGTCACACGATGCTGGAAAACCACAAGTCGCATAATTTCCTCCTATCGTTCTTAATTTGTGTTGAAACAAATAGGAAAGAATCTAAGAATCTTTTTCTTACGCATGATAAAAAGTACCAATTTTAACTAAAACTAGAAACTCTGGATGTATTTTTCTAACTGTTTTCACAATTTTTATTACACTCATATTTTCTCTCTATTTCTTTCAAGGCGACACGAGGCCGCCTCGAAAAATCTACTCTGTTATTGCATATGCTTTTCCTACCGTTGTCCCATCTTTTCCCCCTGTTTCACTAACTTTGACACCAGGCTTTAGAGAAACTACGGGACGCACCCCACTCAAAAGGCCTTCAAAGGACTTCACACTGCCGTTATAGCTCACATACCACAATTCATTCCCGACACTCGAAGAACCGCCTAGCCAGTAGTATTGTCCGATTCCAAGTAAGTCTGTATAACTTTTTTTCCATTTATCAACATTTGCTGCGTCTTGCATATCACTTGTTTTGAATGTATTACTTGTATTCAAGAAATTACGCATTGCTTTATCCTGTCCAGTGATATCTAGATAAGCTTTTTCCACTTCATTTAAATCTTCATATCCTACTGCTTGTGAGCCACCGTCAACATATTTATGCGAGCCACATCCTAATGCGTGTATTTGCTTTGTTGTATCTATAAAAGCACATTCTCCAAATACCTTGACCAGGTCTTCACCTCCCGATGTTTTTTCAGTTTGACCATCTTCACTAAATCCACTCTTTCTAAACCCAATACTAGAAGGAGTCAATGAAATGGGTCTATATAAATTCCCCAGAGCACTAATCGCCATAGCAGCATTGGCACTATGATAATACGACAGTGGGCATCCTGCTGAAACCAATTTTACGGTTCCTGTATCCCCTGATCCTTCTTTACTTAATACTCTCCATCCTGTTAATGCCGTATTTGTGGTTGTATATCCAGAAGTGAAACTTTGTACATTTTTATATGGGATTCGTATATCCACATAGTCACCTATATTCACTTTGTCTACTAAATAGGTTTCTACTTCTTCCACTGGTGGTGGAGTATCTTTTCCACTTTCCGCTGCTCCTCCTATTGTTACTGTGCCGTTCGCATTGATAGTGAATCTTACATTTGTATTTTTGTCATCGCTTGTGTATGTTCCTGTTATACTTCCATCTTTTTCTCTACTGATATTACTTGATTGTCCCCCTGTTAAGTATTGATTATTAAACTTGTTTGCAATTGTGTCAGGTGATAAATATTCACTTTTTACCAAGCTAGTATTCTTTGTCCACTCATTTAAATAATCTGTTTCACAACTTGCCCATGCCATTGCTATATCTTCTTGTGTTGTTGCTTTTCGATTTTCTGTTACCGCTGTACTTGCTTTGGTTATGACACCATTATTTCCTAGCACTAAACTTATGCTCACACCTGCTAAGATTAACAAAACAATGATAGTTACCACTAATGCTACTAATGTAATACCTTTTTCGGTTGATTTCTTCAGTTTTCTTATTTGTTTCTGCATCTTTTGTTCCCCCTTTTTATTTTCGTAAAGTATAAAACTTTACGAAATATAAAAATAAAAAAACCTTATTTTTCAAACTATTTTCATCTACCAACATAGTTCGTTTTCTCTTTTATAATTTATGACAAAGTCCTTGACTTAGCTATAAATAATATATATAATTACTTCAGTGAATTCGTAAAGTTTTATACTTTATGAAATAAATATTATCGTAATCTTAATGATTTCAAGAAAGCAAATAAAATAATTTATAATCCACTAAGCAAAATCCCGATATGTCACAATTCATAAAAAAATGATAACAAAAAAAGACTGAGAAATCAGTCTTTTTTCATGGTAGCGAAAAGTGGATTCGAACCACCGACCTATCGGGTATGAACCGAGTGCTCTAGCCAACTGAGCTATTTCGCCATATTAAGTTATTAAGCTAACAGTTATTATTATAATAATATTGTTTACATTTGTCAAGTAAAAAATTCAAAAAATACCTTACAAGTGTGTATAAGTGTCAATGATGTGAAACATAAAAATAATTTAAATCATATCTTTAAGTTTTATTGTAAATATCCAATCATTTCAAAAGCTTCTAATTCATTCCTTTTTTCTTTTGGACTTAAATATCCTAATACTGCCATTGGTATCTTATTTGATCTCTTTAAATATAATGCTCCTTGTTTCCTTAAATCTTCTAAACTATAAAACTTTAAATAACTATAAAGTCTTTCGTTATCATTTCTATGACTTCTTTCTACTTTTCCATTATGCTTTGGGGTTCGAGGCTGTATTTTATGATGTTTTATCCCTATTTCCTTTAAAAATTCTTCTAATGGATGTTCTTTCTTTATATCTGCTCTATTATATGTGAATTCTGTTCCATTATTTGTTTATATTTCTTTTGGTGTGTATCCTAAATAATTTATTACCCTTTTTACAAAATCTATTACATCTGTTTTGCACTCATTTGGTACATACTTTACATCCTGTCCTTAAAGATATTCTAGATATATAATACTTCCTACAAACATAACTTATATCTCCACTATTTAAATACATTTGCACTGCATGTATTTTTGTTTGAAATTCATGTGGTAAATATCTTTTATTTTTATTCTTGTTTCACATCAATTGTAATACAACAAAAATTCAAAAAATACCCTACAAATTTTTGATTATTCGTTTCAGAATTTTGCTTTACCATTATACTTAAATATGATACAATAATTTTAAATTTTAAAAAAGGGAAAAAGAAAATAATATGTATATAATTTTAATAATGATATATTCAATATTAGCTGTATTTATGATAATATATGGAACGTCAACTAAAAATAAAAGAACTCAATTTATATGTTTTACAATAGGAATTATAATACCATCAATATTTGTACTCATTATATACGGAGTCATAGTACCATACTTTCTTCTTAGTATTATATTTAAAGGATATGACGGTATAATAGGAATAATGACAATAATGTCTACTTGTTGGCTAGTAATTACGTTAATTATTAAGTTTAAAAACAGAATAATAATATTAAAAAATAACGAAAAAGAAATTTATGTAAGAGATATAGAAGTTGATTATAGTCCAGCAATAGTTTCATATCTTATGAACAATAAAATCGAAACTAAAAAAGACTTGCCAGCCACACTGTTAAACCTATGTGCAAAAAATATTTTAAAAATAGAAAAAGATGAAAAACAAAAAGTAAATATTATAGATCAAAATAACAAGAAAGAATTTGAAAAATTAAAAGATGATGAAAAATACGCATGTGAAATGTTCAAAACAAAAATAACATCATCTAAAATTTCTAAATGGAAAAATATAGTGAAAAAAGAATATGAAAAGTATGGATTTTCAAAAAAAAATAAAATAGATTTACTTAGTGTTTTAATGATTGTATATTTTGTGGCAATTATAATAGGATGTATTTTATCAAGTAAAGTTTCAAATGTAGATGTTTTGGGAAAAATTATTATAATGATATTTTTTGCTACATGGGGATCAGCGACAATAAGCGGAGTAAAAATGTTTACAAAATCATCAGAATTTATAGATACATATACAATAAAAGGCGCACTTGAATACAATAGATGGAAAAAATTCGAAAAATTTATCGAAGATTATACACTAATAAAAGAAAAAGAATATTTAGATGTAATTATTTTAGGAGAATATCTATCCTATGCAACAGCACTTGGAATTAACAAAAATTGTGATAAAGAGTTATACAATGAAATGAATAGAAAGTTGGGAATTGATATATTTTCATATTTTGATAAAATGGACTTAAAAGAAAAAGATTCTTAATAAATTGCAAAAATGTCTATATTAAAACTTTCAAAAATTTCAACGAAAACTGTCATTGGTGCCGACGACGTAGATATTTACAACTTGTCAGTTCTCTTAACGATTGATACAAATATCAATCAATTTATTAAAGTATATCATAATTGAGATAATTTTCAATAGTAAAACTAAAATTTTTTTCAAAAATTTGTTCTGTTCGCTTGTTTTTTATTTAAAAATATTATGTAATTATGTATTGGTAAGCATGGGAAATGATGATAAGCAGATGTGGTTTGTCATTTCCTATATTTATTATACACATATATTTTATAAATGTCAAATATATTAAATTATTCGATAGTGTCAATTTTTATTACAGACTGTTTATATTTCATTTTTTGTGTTATAATTTTATTCATAAGAGAGTGCCTCCTGATACGTTTATTTGTGGTTATTTAAACAATATCATTTCTGGTACTCTCTTTCAATATTTTATTTTCATTTTACTTGTGACATATCTATTTTAAACCTATAAAAATTCAAAAAATACCCTACCAGCATTTTTGAATTTTCACACATAACATTATTTCTATTCATCGCCTTTACATTGATTTTTAACGGTTAACTTCCGGATAAAATCCATTTTATTATTTGCTCTTTTATAGCAAAATATTCTTCTTCTTCAAATGGCATATTAGCAATACAGTATCTTTTATTAGCAATATGAGAACAAAACATACATTCATGCAAGCTATTACAATCTTGTATAAAGAAAGAATTACTTATCTTACTAGAGCAAATAACATTGTAACTATTAGAACAACTATTTGAATCATCTACACGAATACAAAATGTGCAATTGCTAGATCTTTGACAAGCAATAAGGTATTCTGATTTATGACATCCATCACAAAAAACAATATTCTTACAATCACTACAATTAGTACAACGAAATGCATTTTCAGTTCTATAAATGGGATCACATTGAGCTACATTAATACAGTCGTACTGTCTTTCTGTTGTTGTGAAATTAATTTTCTTCCAAATACGAATAATATCATTTAAATCAGAAACTTCCTGTTTTTTTAAATTCCATCCATTTGTTCTATCATATTCTTCCATATTGGTTTGTGTAATAAACTTATGAGAACTTGTTGAATACGCCCAAGTAGTTTTTCCCGTTGTACTATCCAAAACCTTTTGGGGCAACTTTATATCAAAGGCAAACTTTGATAATATTTCTTGAATGGTAAAGGGAGATTTTTGAGAAAATATTCCTAAAAAAGTTTTATGAATGATATTCATTATTTGTTTCTTATCCAATTGGTTTCACCTTCTTTCTACCGGTAGCTTGAGAATGCATTAAGTCTGTTAAGCTAATCGATGCATTAATGCCAAACGATTTTGCTTTTTCAACACTTTCTTTTTCACCTTTCTCTTTTTTTCCTTTTATTAAATTACGTGTTATAATTTGACTTTTATTACTTCTAGGAACAGATTCAAAATTTAAAGTTTTTCCTTTTATCGCTGGTAAAACAATTCCATTACTACTTGTTCTTATAATACATTCTCGATTATTTAATTCCGTTAATAACTTTAACTTCACTTTATAAGAATTCTTTACAGCCACTTCCATTCGCATATTATTTTCTAATAAAATTGCATCTGCTTTGGAAACTCTAAAAATATAATAGTTAATTACATTTGCAAAAATACCTTTTCTTAACTCTTCACTAATTTGACTAAAATATTGTTGTGCTAAAATTAGTGATAAATTATATTTTCTAGCCTCAGATAAAAACCTTTTCAAAATAGGATTTTCAACAACAGCAACCTCGTCAATAACAAAGATAATATGTTCACTAAAACGATACGATTGTATTAGTTGTAATAATTGTTGCATAACAAATCCTGAAATCGTTTTTGTTACTTTCTCTCCTAAAACTGTCTGATCTAAAGAAAATATTGTCAACGTATTTTGATGGATTGTTTCCATTAAATCTTGATTTTGACTTTGCTGATTAAAGGCTGGAAGCAATTGCATTTCATCAATAAAAGATATAATGGGAGATATCGCTTCTACATAAGATTTAGATTTTAATTCATTAAAATCTGACAAGAAGAAATCTATTGTACTAACAGCAACTGTCTTTTTACTTATTTCTAATAAATGATTTCGATACTCTATTTCTAATAATAATTTACGTAAATTGGTAAAATCTAATTGTTCATTTGATAATAATAAATTAATACTATGCCTTAATACTCTTTCTAGTTTAGAATTATATTGATCTGCTATTAGCTCTTTAAACAACGATAGAATTAATTCTGTTGATGCTGTGGGATTTTCAGAAGAATTAGAAAAAAGATTGATACTATTTTCTAATGTTTTAAAATCTATAACATTCGTATTTTCTAATCCGCCAATATCTTTTTCCATATCTGCATGTGGATCAATAACAACTATTTTATAATTTAATACATTATTAGGATTCTTCATAATATTTTTAATAAAAGAACATATAAACTTAGACTTTCCTGTACCACTACTTCCCACTATTAAAGAATGTTTATCAAAATCATAACTTGCTGTATGTAAATAATAAGAATCTGACAAATACGGAAACGTATCTATTTTTAAAATAGCATTTTCCTCATCACTTTTTAATAAATGTAAAGATTTTTGAATATCTAAATACTTTTCAGCATCCTTTTTATAAAAAAAACGATTATGAATGGTAAAATCAATACTCAAAAACACATGCGGTATATTGCATAATGCTATTCTTTTTATTAACCTTTCCTTTTTCTGTATTTTTCCTGTTTCTTTAT
The DNA here is from genome assembly GCA_947626885.1 of uncultured Clostridia bacterium. Classification (GTDB taxonomy): domain Bacteria; phylum Bacillota; class Clostridia; order TANB77; family CAG-508; genus Scatovivens. The sequence goes on from CANQTX010000011.1 coordinate 19,274, forward strand.
TCACATTATTTTTATGTTCATGGTTTTTCTTAAAGTATAATGCTGTTGCACTTAAAAAATTATGAAAACAATAAGGAAGAAAAAGAATTTCTACAAAATTTAATTGTTTTCTATGTTTTACTTCATATCTATCAAAAATATCTAGTACACATTTCTCTTGATTCGTAATATAATAAAATAAACCACTTCTATATCTTGGTTTTTCCAATTTATCAATTTTTCTAATTAGAAAATCACCTAAGCCATGAACAACTGGTGGAATCTCTTTTCTTGTCTCTAGAAAATAACGAACCTGATTTAATTCTATTTGTATATAAAGTTTCCATGACCTAAATAGTCCATTTAATTTATTAACTGTAAAAATAAAATCTAACCAAGACTTGTCAGAGACATTTTCTTGAGTTAAAAATATTTCTGATACAACCTTTGTCATATTCTATAAACCTCCTCTTGCTACAATTAACTTTTGTAAAATTTGATTTTTATTATCATTATTCTATCAGAAATACAACAAAAAAAACTGACTTTTTTGATATAAAAAAAGTCAGTTTTTTGTTTTGCTATAAAATTATTCGGTTCTCCTGAATTACTTTACTATATTAATCTTCAATTGGAATTAAAAAATCTGTTACTCCGTCATGATAGTATTCTAGCTCCGGTATTGGTTTTAAGTTATATTTACAACTTGGCAAAAATTCTAAATAAAATCTATGTACCATTTCTTGAATGTCTTTTGCCTCTTGTGAAAAAATATGAAATACAAGCCATTTTCCCGCTGGAATAATATATTGCTCAAAATTAGGAATTAACTTATCATATAATATCCAATATTCATAAGCATCACTTTCTTCTCTATCTTCGTACACTACCATACCAAATTGGGGATGTCCATAGCTGTTTTCATATTCTTTTAATATATTGGAAAAATATTCTGGTGCATCATGATGAATGGTTTGGTTCGTTGTTTTAATTCCTTTCCCCCATAAAACAAATTTTTCAAAATTGCGAATATCATATTCCATATTCTCATGTTCTTGTATTTGCTCTTCAAATATTAATTTTGTATAGATTTTTAAGCCACTCGGATTTTCTTTTACTTGACTCGGTTTCATGCCATGAAACTTCTCAAATGCTCTTGAAAAAGACGTTACATTTTCATACTGATACTTTAACGCAATATTAATCATTTTCTCTTTCCCTTGATATATATCAAATCCTGCATTTGATAACCTTCTTCTTCTAATATATTCTGCTAAAGAAATATTACATAGTAAAGAAAAAATCCTTTGCATAGTATATTCATTGACACATAATATTTGTGCTAACTTACGATACTCTATTTTTTCTTCTAAATGTTCTTCAATATATTCTATTACCTCATTTAATGCTTTATAAATATTCATACTAAAACTCACAATTTTTTGGTGTTCTTGGGAAAGGAATAACATCGCGAATATTTTGCATACCTGTTATATACATAATTAATCTTTCAAATCCCAAACCAAATCCACTATGTGGTACACTACCATATTTTCTTAAATCTAAGTACCACCAATAATCTGCTTCATCCATATTTAAGTCATGTATTTTATTGGTTAAAATTTCTAAGTTGTCTTCTCTTTGGCTGCCTCCTATAATTTCTCCTATTCCTGGCGCTAATAAGTCAGCTGCTGCTACAGTTTTTCCATCTGGATTTAATTTCATATAAAAAGCTTTAATCTCAGTTGGGTAATCTGTAACAAATACTGGTTTTTTAAATATTTGCTCACTAAGATATCTTTCATGCTCTGTTTGTAAATCCGTTCCCCAAGAAACTTTATATTCAAATGTATCATTTTCTTTTTCTAACAATTTTATAGCTTCTGTATATGTAATTCTTCCAAACTCAGCATTTACTACATTATGCAATCTTTCTAATAACGTTTTATCAATAAATTGATTAAAAAATTCCATTTCTTCTGGGCACTCTTCTAATACATAACGAACAATATATTTTAGCATGTTTTCTGCTAAATCCATATCATCTTGTAAATCTGCAAAGCAAATTTCTGGTTCAATCATCCAAAATTCTGCTGCATGTTTTACTGTATTTGAATTTTCTGCTCTAAAGGTAGGTCCAAATGTATAAACATTTCTAAAAGCAAAAGCATATGTTTCTACATTTAATTGTCCACTAACAGTAAGATGTGCTGGTTTATCAAAAAAATCTTTTGAAAAATCTGCTTTTCCCTCTTCTGTTATAGGCACATTTGCTAAGTCAAAGTCAGTTACATGAAACATTTCACCTGCGCCCTCTGCATCACTTCCTGTAATAATTGGTGTATGCACATATACAAAATTATTTTCTTGAAAGAACTTATGGATTGCATAAGCTGCTACTGAACGCACTCTAAATACAGCATTAAAGGTATTTGCTCTTGGACGTAAGTGCGCAATTGTTCTTAGGTATTCCATGGTATGTCTCTTTTTTTGCAAAGGATAATCGCTGTCAGCATTAGCAATTATCTTAATTTCCTTTGCTTTTAATTCAAATGGTTGTTTTGCATTTTCTGTTTTTATAAATTGACCTACTACAGTAATAGAAGAACTAATAGTCAATTTACGTACTTTTTCAAAATTCTCTAACGTATTATCAAAAACCACTTGTAAATTTTTAAAAAAAGAACCATCATTTAATTCTATAAAACCAAAAAATTTTGAATCACGAACTGTTCTTACCCATCCAGAAATTTCAATATCTTTTGAATAGTATGTATCTGCCTTTCTATACAATTCTTTAATTAGCATTCTTTATCTCCTTTTTTATGATTTCTATATATAACTATAGTACAAAATGTTAAAAATTTCAAGATTTAAATTTTTGTTAATTTCTAATCAATAAAAGTTTAATAAATTTTATACGGTGGGTAACAAAATAACAAAAAAGGGCTATAAAAAAAGCCCTTTTATTCTTCCAAGCCGAAACTTATTCCTATCGCATTGTTTACCTGACTCATAACATTAGCATCATTGATATGACCGATTTTTTCCTTCAATCGACTCTTATCTATTGTTCTTATTTGTTCTGCTAAAACAACAGAATCTGCTTTTAATCCATTTTCTTTTGATCCTATTTCTATATGAGTAGGTAATTTATTCTTTCCTGTTTGTGATGTGATTGCTGCTGCTATAACTGTTGGACTATATTTATTTCCAGTATCATTTTGAATAATGAGAACAGGTCGAATACCCCCTTGTTCTGAACCAACTACTGGACTTAAATCTGCATAAAACATATCGCCTCTTTTTATTACCATATTGTTCACTCCCATTAAAATTACATATAGAATAGAATTGTTGATATATCTTTTTATTGAATTTGTATATCATTATATTTTATGCTAATTCGTGTTTTTTGGGTATTATCTTTCATAATTAATTTTTTGGGTTTTCCTGATTTTTTGTCTAAATGTAGCTCTTTATATTTCGCATATGTATTAGTATTATCTTCTAATATAGTTTCTAAAATTATTTCCCCATTTTCTTCATAGCTATTAGATACATGGTTATGATAATCTTCTACAAATACATTTAAAAACATAGCATTATTTAAAATAGCACCATAATCTTGATAAATCTTTTCTACATTTAATTTTGCATTGGATATTCTCAAATGATTACTTTCTAATTCAATTTTAAGTCCTTTCACATTTTCTGGACTTAAAATTTCTTGTGTACTCGTTTGTCTAGTTACTTTTTGTTTCATTTCATATACATTCTCTGTTTTATTGCTAATAACAGTTACTTCTATATCTGCTTCATAGGTTTGAAAATCATTTGTTATACTATCAACAATTTCTTCTTGATTTCTACTTTTATTATTACCTAAAATACAAAAAATATAATAAAAAATTAAAAAAAAGATAATACAAATAAGAACAAAAATAAACAAAAGCTTTCTTAAATTCATTGTCCACCTCAAAATTCGATATTCCAGAACAAAAGAAGCACATGTATTATGCTCTATTATTTTAGGAAATATATGCACTTCGTTTTTGTTCACATGCCTATTTTACATAAGCAAAATTATGTGTAAATATTACATTTTGTATAATACAATGTATTTTGAGATTTTCAATATATGACGAAAAAATATCTTGATCAAACTTTTATTCTACATACCAAAATTTATATCGTCTCTTTTTTGCACAAATGATTATTTTTATTTAACAGAAATATGGATATAACGATTTTATGTAATTGCTTCAAAATATTTTTTTAATATTTTTTCAAACGCTTCTTTCCTTTCTACTTTATTAATAGCATCTCTCATACTACTTGCATATTCTAACCCTTTTATATACCATGCAATATGTTTTCTAATTTCTCTTGTGGCTGTATATTCTCCTTTTTCTTTCAATAATAGAGAAAAATGTTCTAAAATAACATCATATTTCTCTTGCTTCGTAATTTCTTCCATCGTCTTTCCGTATTCTAAGAAATATGCTATTTTTTTGAATATCCATGGGTTTCCTAATGCACCTCTACCAATCATAATACCATCTACACCTGTTTGTTCAAACATTTTTAGGGCATCTTCTTCTTTTTTGATATCTCCATTGCCAATTACTGGAATGTTTACTGCTTCTTTTACTTCCTTGATAATATTCCAGTCTGCAGTTCCACTATAAAATTCATTCCTTGTTCTTCCATGAATAATAATAGCATCTGCACCAGCATTTTCTATAATTTTAGCAGCTTGCACAGCAACTACATTTTCGTCATCCCAGCCTTTTCTAATTTTGACAGTTACTGGTTTTGTAGATTTTTGGACTACCTCTTTTACAATCTCTTCTACTAATGCTAAATTTAATAAAAGTTTGCTTCCATCGCCATTTTTAACAACTTTAGGAGCCGGACATCCCATATTGATATCTAAAATATCAGTATACTGGCACATAAATTCAGTTGCTTTTCCCATCACTTCTGGCTGGCTACCAAAAATTTGCATTGATATTGGTCTTCTTTCATTATCACATTTTATCATTTCTAGCGTTTTTTCATCCTGATAACAAATTGCTTTTGCACTTACCATTTCATTGCATACTAACCCTGGATTACCATATTTTTTACAAACAATACGAAAAGGCAGGTCTGTGACGCCTGCCATGGGTGCTAATATAAGATTATTTTCTAATACTACGTTTCCTATCTTTAATGGTTTTAGATACATTTTCTCCTTATTTCCTTATGATTTATTAGATGCTTTCGATAAAACTAATATTAACACTATAAATAAAACTTTATTCTACAAAAATTGCTTTTTGTCTTCTACTACTAATATTTAATAATAATCCTATACAGATAAAATTCGATACCAATGAACTTCCTCCATAACTAACAAACGGCAATGGGATTCCTGTAATCGGTAATAGTCCAATTGTCATTCCGATATTTTCTGCCATGTGAAAGAAAAATACACCTGCAATACCAATAGCAATATAAGAACCAATATTATCTTTAGCCGTTTTTGCTATATAAATTGCTTTTGTAACCAAAATAATATATAAAATCGTAATAGTTCCTGTAGCAACAAATCCTAACTCTTCACCAATCACTGAAAAAATAAAGTCTGTGGTTTTAGGATGTAAAAAACCTAATTGTGTTTGATTTCCTTTTAATAATCCCATTCCAAAAACTTGTCCGGCACCAATTGCTAGTTTTGATTGCTTAATATTATATCCTGCTCCTCTGGGATCTAAATCCGGATTAAAAAACACTTCAATTCTCTTGACAGCATGATCTGGTAAATTATGATAAATAATCGGCGTCATTATTGCAATTAAAATCAGAGTAGCAATAATATATTTTTTATCAATACCTGATACAAATAACATAAAAATAATTACTGTAATATAAACTAATGTTGTTCCCAAGTCTGGTTCTTTAATAATTAGAAAAACAGGTATTGCCGCTAGAAATAAAAAAATGAATAATTTCCAAATTTTATTAATTTCTTTTCTTCCTCTTATCTGTAATTTATTTAATATAAATGATAAAAATAAAATAATAACTACTTTACCAATTTCTGATGGCTGAAAAGATATTGTTTCTGTAATTTTAAACCAACTGGAAGCACCGCTAATTGGCTCTGTAAATAAAACACCTATTAATAAACCAATAATAATTACATATGCTAATGTTGAAAATCTAATAATGACATTATAATCTATCACAGAAGCTAATATTAAAAATGGTACACTCACACCAATGAATATCAGCTGCTTTTGAAATTCCTCATAATCTGTACTTTGTGTGGCTGAAAACAATGCTATTGCCCCTATGACACATAGTATGATACATACAATAAGAACTGACCATTCTACATTTTTCAGTAACTTCTTCCCCATGTATAAAACCTCTTATTTTCTTTTATTTCCTTTATGCTTTTTCTTTTTTGGATGATTCTTATTAGAATCATTTCCTACACTTTCTTTTTGATAGGATTGATGATTGGTATTATCTTCTTGTTTTTTACTATTATCAACTAAATTTTCTTTATTATTATTTGTTTGAGTACGATTTGTTTCTTCTTCAGAATTATTTTTTTCCAATTTATCTGCTGCTTCTGCTGCTTTTAGTAAATCATCAAATGTAATATCATCATCATCTTCTTCATATTCATTCTCTTCTTCCATAAAATTTTTATTCGTATTAGCGTCTTCTGCCTCTACTTGATTGATTTTGTCAACTTCTTCTTTTTGCTTTTCTTGCTCTTTTCCATATTGTATACTGTCTACTGTATTTAATGGTTCTTCTACATGCACTGTGTCTTGCACTTTTATGGCATTATCTACTTCCTCTGGTTTTTTTTCTTTTACTAATGTTTCTTCTGAAATTGGTTCTAATGCTATAACACTTGGAGGATCATTTTTATTTTCTTCTTTTTTTTCTTCCACTGTTTTCGTAGAATGAGAAATTCCCATTTCTTTATTAAAATCCACTCCCTCGAATTCTTTTACTTTCTCTGCCATCATATCATTCTTAATATTGACAATTGGTATATTAGCATATAAAGCTGGAGCACCATTTGTACCATCATCATTCGATTGATTGGTAAGTCTTACATCAATGGATGATTCGTCTACAACAATATATTTTTTTATAACATCTATAATTTCTTGTTTCATCAGTTCAAGAAAGTCAGCTGATACATTTGCCCTATCTTGCATTAAAACTAAATGCAATCTTTCTTTTGCTGCATCTTTCGAACCTAATTCTTTTTGTTCTGTTTTTACGATTCTTCTAAAGAATTGTCCTATATTTTCAAACATGTTCTACCTCCAACTTTATTATCTATGATTTTCCAAATAAGTTCTTAATTTTTGCCCAAAAACCTGTTTCCTTTCCAGGAACTGTTACATCAATATTTTCTCCTAATAACCTCCTAGATATTTCTAAATATGCTTTTCCTGAAGGTGCTCTTTTGTTAGAAATTACTGGTTCTCCTTTATTGGTTTGTGTGATAATATTTTCATCATCTGGTACAACACCAATTAAATCTATAGATAATAAGTCGACAATATCATTAACATCCATCATTTCACCTTTTTTTACCATACTTGGTCTTAATCGATTAACAATTAATTCTGGATTTTTAATTTCTGATGATTCCAATAATCCAATAATTCTATCGGCATCTCTAATAGCAGATATTTCTGCTGTTGTAACAACTAATGCTCTATCTGCTCCTGCAATTGCATTTTTAAACCCTTGTTCAATACCTGCAGGGCAATCTATTAATATATAATCAAATTCTTCTTTCAAGCGATTGATTAAGTCTCTCATTTGTTCTTCATTAATGGCTGTTTTATCTTTTGTTTGAGCTGCTGGAAGCAAGAAAAGTTCTTTAAACCTTTTGTCTTTAATTAACGCTTGTCTTAATTTGCATTTTTCTTCTATTACATCTACTAAATCGTATACAATTCTGTTTTCTAATCCCATAACAACATCTAAATTTCTAAGTCCAATATCTGTGTCTACTAATGCCACTTTTTTTCCTGCTAAAGCTAGAGCTGAACCTAAATTTGCAGTTGTTGTCGTCTTTCCAACGCCTCCTTTTCCAGATGTTATAACGATAACTTCTCCCATTCGTTCTCCTCCTAATATTTTACAAATGTAACTATAATTTTAATATATATATATTATACGTTTTTTTTACAAAAGTCAATGTATATACTTATTTTTTGTAATATTTTTGTAATATTTATACAAAACAAAAAGGATAGCACCTTTTTCTAGAAAACTCATGTTACGTATATTGACTTTGCGTAAGAAAAATTATATACTAGTCATGTAAAAATAAAACGTATAATCTTTATGAAGTATTGGCGTAAAAAAATAATAGAATAGGAGGTCGTATGAGTAATTTAATAGAAATTCGATGGCATGGCAGAGGTGGTCAAGGTGCTAAAACCGCTTCATTACTTTTAGCAGATGCAGCTTTTAATACTGGTAAATATATTCAAGGTTTCCCTGAGTATGGTCCAGAAAGAATGGGAGCTCCCATTACAGCATATAATCGTATTAGTGATGAGCCTATCACTGTTCATTCTAATATTTATGAACCTGATTATGTTGTGGTTGTAGATGACACACTTCTAGATTCTGTAGATGTTACTGCGGGATTAAAACCAAATGGTGCTATCATTATTAATTCTACTAAAGATGGAGCAGAACTAAAAAAATTACTAAAAGGTTATTCAGGAGATATTTACAAAATTGATGCAAGAAAAGTTTCTATGGAGACATTAGGAAAATATTTTCCTAACACCCCTATGCTTGCTGCTGTTGTAAAAGTAAGCGGTATTATGAGCGAAAAAGCTTTCTTGGATGATATGATAGGTTCTTTTAAGCATAAATTTGCCAAAAAACCTGAAGTTATTGATGGAAATATGAAAGCTTTAGAAATGGCTTTAAAAGAAGTAACAAAAGTATAACTTTATTGATAATTTTCTATGTAAAACAAATAATAATCAAACATGTAACACTATGATAGGAAGGAAAAATTACGAAATAATATAGAAAGGGAGGTTTTTTATGACAGAAGATACTATAAATAAAGATACACCATGGCAAGAGCTAACAATTGGTGGAAATATTTATACTGCTGGTAATGCTGTGGAGTTTAAAACTGGTGACTGGCGTTCTACTACTCCTGTTTTTATACCAGAAGCATGTAAACAATGTGGCCTTTGTTTTCCAGTTTGTCCTGATGATGCTATACCAGTTAATAAGGAAGGAAAAAGAGAAGATTTTAATTATGATGCTTGTAAAGGATGTGGCGTTTGCGCAAAGGTTTGTCCTTTTAAAGCAATCGAAATGAAATAAATAAATATTTAATAATTTTAATTATGTCTTCCTATTATCATACAGATAATTAGGGGAAGCAAAGAAAGGAAAATGAAAATATTATGGGAATAAGAGAAAGATTAAGTGGTAATGAAGCAGCTGCTATCGCTATGAAACAAATTAATCCTGATGTTGTTGCCGCATTTCCAATCACACCTTCAACAGAAATTCCTCAGTATTTTTCTACATTTGTTAATAATGGTCAAGTAGATACGGAATTTGTTGCAGTTGAAAGTGAACATAGTGCTATGAGCGCTTGTATCGGTGCTCAAGCTGCTGGGGGAAGAGCTATGACAGCAACTTCTGCCAATGGTTTATCTTTAATGTGGGAAATGATTTATATTGCCTCCAGCTTACGTTTACCAATTGTTATGTCTTTAGTTAATAGAGCTGTTTCTGGTCCACTAAATATACATAATGATCACTCTGATGCTATGGGTGTTCGTGATAGTGGATGGATTATGTTATTTTCAGAAAATAATCAAGAAGCTTACGATAATTTAATTATGGCACATCGCATTGCCGAACATCAAGATGTATTGTTACCATTAATGGTTTGTCAAGATGGATTTATTACTTCTCACTCTATTGAAAATATTGAGTTAATAGAAGATGATAAAGTAAAAGCATTTGTAGGTAAATATGAACCAAAACATTATTTACTAAATGATAAAGAACCTATTGCTGTAGGTCCTTTAGATTTACAAACTTATCTTTTTGAACACAAAGCGCAACAAGCACAAGCAATGAGAAATGCTAAAAAAGTAATTGCTGATGTTTCTGCTGAATTTGCCAAACTAACAGGTAGAGAATATAAATTTTTTGAAGCATATCGTTTAGAAGATGCAGAAATAGCTATTGTATGTATGAATTCTACAGCTGGTACAACAAAAGCAGTTGTTAATCATCTAAGAGATTCTGGCGTAAAAGCAGGTCTACTAAAAATAAGAATGTTCCGACCTTTCCCAGCTGAAGAAGTAGCTGCCGCTTTAAAACATGTAAAAGCAGTTGCTGTTTTAGATAAAGCTGATTCTTTAAATGGTGCTGGTGGTGCTTTATTTGAAGATGTTGTTTCTGGAATGTATGTTAGCAAAGTGCAAATTCCTACTGTCAACTATATATATGGTATTGGTGGTAGAGATACTACAGAAAAAGATATTACAAAAGTTTTTGAAGACTTAAAAGACATTGCATCCAATGGAGAGGTTAACAATCCTTATAGATATTTAGGTTTAAAGGAGGAAATATAGTATGGCATATAATCTTAAAGAAGTAATGATAAATACACCTTCTAGATTTACAGCTGGTCATAGAATGTGTGCTGGTTGCGGTGCACCTTCTGTTGCAAGAATGGTATTAAGAGCGGTAAAACCAGAAGATCATGCAGTAGTATCTTGTGCTACAGGATGCATGGAAGTTTCTACATTTATCTACCCTTATACATCATGGACAGATTCTTTTATTCACTCTGCTTTTGAAAATGCTGCTGCTACCTTAAGTGGTGCTGAGGCAGCTTATAAAGCTATGAAAAAACAAGGTAAATTACCAGAAAATAAACATACAAAATTTATTGCTTTCGGTGGAGATGGTGGTACTTATGATATTGGACTACAAAGTTTATCTGGCGCCATGGAAAGAGGTCATGATATGGTTTATGTTTGTTACGATAATGGTGCATACATGAACACAGGTATCCAACGTTCTTCTGCTACACCAAAATATGCGGATACTACTACAACACCTGCTGGAACAGTAATTCCTGGAAAAATGCAATCTCGTAAAGACTTAGCTAAAATTATGGTGGGACATCATTTACCTTATGTAGCACAAACAATAGCTTTAGGAAATTATAAAGATTTATATGAAAAATCTGAGAAAGCAATCTATACAGAAGGTGCTTGTTTCTTAAATGTATTAGCTCCTTGTCCAAGAGGTTGGGGATATAATACAGAAGATTTAATGGAAATTAATAAATTAGCAGTAGATACTTGCTATTGGCCTTTATACGAAGTAATTGACGGTAAATATCATATTACTTATAAACCTGCTAAAAAACTACCAATAGAAGAATTTTTAAAACCACAAAAAAGATTTAAACATCTATTTAAACCAGGTAATGAGTGGATGATTCAAGACTTTCAAGAAGAAGTTGATCGTAGATGGCAAGAATTATTAGATTTAGAAGAAATGACAAATAAAGTAGAAGCATAACTTGATATGGAACGATTCTAAATAAAAAACAATGATATAAAAAAGGTTTCTAAGGAAACCTTTTTTATATATGAATAAAATATTAGTTCGAATGCATTTTTTTAGTTATGAATCTACAACAATGTGAATATTAGGCAAATTAACACTTCTCTGAACAAGATTCGCCACATTTTCATTTGCACAATGTACGGTACATTCACCACTCATATTATCAAAGCACCCTATAGGAACAGCAACAACACTTGAAGGTAAATATATATCATCTATCCCAGCATTATCAAATACGCTATAATTTAATCTTTCAAATCCCTCCTCAAAGTGTAGACTTCTAATAGAAGCCTGATCAAAAGCACGGGTTCCAACGCTTTTAACATTACCTGGAATCACTAGAGAATCTGCATCTGCAAAAAGGAAAGCTCTGCTTTCTATTCGGACCAACGTTTCAGGAAATTCAATTTTAGTCCATCTCATTCCCTCGAATCCCCTATCATCGATTCCTATAGAACCATTCGGAATTTTTATAATCTCGTCACTTTTAAAATGCCCGATAGCACTAACATAGCCACCCCCCAATAAAAAGTCGCCATCACATTCATAGTACCCACCAGGCTCAAAGGCAAGGGTTTTCAGACCAAAGATCCCTAAATCGTGAAACGTTTTCGGAAAGTTAAATTCACACTCGAAACTCGCGCCACGAAACGAATAATTTCCTATTTTCTCAAACCCGCCAAGGTAGGACAATCGAAAGTCCCGAACAATAATTAAATGAAGAACGCCCTATTGAGTTTAAGCTCTGAGGTAAACAAATAATCGCATCTTTTAGACTACCAAATGCTTTGTCACCGATTGATGTTATCCCCTCAGGAATAATTAAAATTTTCCCCTTAAACCACAAATCTTGAGTATCCCCCTCAATTTTACAAATTTCTGTCCCACGAATCGATTGAGGAATCGCAGCGTAATCCAAACCATCCTCGCAGACCCATCCCTCATTCTTTTCATAATACACTCCTTCATCATTTTCATTATTCACTCCAGTAATTGTATCACCATGTTGCACATTAAAAATATCTTCAGATAAATAATGTAATGTTTCTGTTGATACAACAGCACCACCGTTCATTATATCGGTATAAAACATTATTGTTTGTATCTGCGGCTATGAATCCGTCATTCGTGATTCCTACCGATAATCCTTGAGATTGAAGACTTCTAGCAAATTTTAATTTATCTTCATATGCCACCATAAAATTATCCATTTGCCATTGCTCTTGTGTTTCTGCTTCTTTATATCTTGTTACAGCATCTTGTGCTCTTGTTATAATACCATTATCTCCTAATACTAGATTTAAACTCACTCCAGTTAAAATTAACAAAACAATTATGGTTACCACTAATGCTACTAAGGTAATACCTTTTTCATTATTCATCTTTTGCTCCTCCTTTTCATTTTCGTAAAGTTAAATACTTTACGAAAATGAAAAAAAGCTGAACATCTTGATTTTAAAGCTTTTTCTGTAAAAAACTTTTTTATATATTTCTATTTTTTTCGTTTTCGCAATACTTGACTTTATAAAAATTTATGTATATCATTAATTTAGTATTATCGTAAAGTATTTAAATTTATGATAAAATTATAGTTATTATGTTTTGCTATAATACAAAAAACCTTTTATAAAGCATATAAAAGGTTTTTTATGATCATAAATGTTGAATAAATTTTTTTAAAACTAAAACTCTTTCTTTTTTTCCTTCATAAAATCTAAAATATTTTCTGAAAGATTTTTTCCTTCTTGTAACTTATTATATAAAATATCATCGTTCATTCTGCCTCCACTAATAAATTCTTCTAATATTTCATTAGGTGTTACTTCTAATGCATTACATAACAATAAAAATTTTGCTAAGGACACACCAAACCTTCCTCTTTCGATTTGATTAATATAACTAGGTGAAGTAACAGATCTTACTGCAATTTCCTCTATCGTTATATGCTTTTTCTTCCTCACTTGTTTCATTTTCTCTCCAATTTCTGTATTAATCTTCTCTTTATTATCTAGAAGATATTGGTTTACATTCATAATTTCTAGATTAGAATTATACATTTTTACCACTCCCTTATATTTATTTTTATGGTAAAACTATATTAACACACGAAAATTTGTTTGTCAATAAAAAAGAAAAATAATTGCGAAATTTTGTTTTGTATTATCTATCAAATGAATCATCATCAAAAAATTTCGCAATTGTTGTTTTTATTTCTTTTCTTATGTAAAAAAATAAACTATTCTCCTAAATTAGGTGCTTCTACTGGGCAAACACCTGCACATGCTCCACATTCAATGCATACATTTTCATCTATTACAAATCTTTCATCGCCTTGTGATATACAGCTCATAGGGCAAACGCCTGCACATGCTCCACAACTAATACATTTATCTGTAATTTTATATGCCATCTGAAACGCCTCCTTTCTCATTTGGTGTTATATAATTTTTTCTCTTTTATAGAGAATACATTATATGCTATTAATTACAATAATCTTTTTACTATTTTTTTTACATGACGCATAATTTCTTTTTCATTAACATAAATCATTTTTCTATTCTGCATGATCATTTTTCCATCTATCATAACGGTATCTACATCTGCCCCATTAGCAGAATAAACAATATTAGCACATATATCATTTTCTGGACATAAATGAATCTTATCCATTTTAATAAATATCATATCTGCTTTTTTACCTGGTTCCAACGTTCCAATTTCTTTGTCTAATCCTAATACTCTTGCACCTTCTATAGTTGCCATTTTTAAAATTTCATAAGCAGAAATAATGCCTGGTTGCATAGTATTGACTTTTTGCAAGTAAGCAGCTGTTTTCATTTCTTCAAACATATCCATGGTAGAAGTACTACCTATACCATCTGATCCTAAACCTACAACAATGCCATTTTCTCTTAATTTTGCTACATTACAAATACCAGACGATAACTTGCAATTACTAATTGGATTATGTGATATTCCACCTGTTATATGTTTTAAAATTTGTATATCGTTATCAGAAACATAAATACCATGCGCTAATACGACAGGTACATCAAAAACATGCAAATCATTTAAGTATTCTGTACTTGTTTTCTTATATGTATTTTGCACAATTTCTTCTTCCTCTAACGTTTCTGCTAAATGAATATGTAACCCTGTTTTTAATTCTTTTGCTAAATCAACACATAAACCAAAAGTATAGGGGCTACATGTATGTGGTGCATCAGCTGATACATATATCTTAATTTTACTATTTTTATCTTCATTATAAATAGTAGCATATTCTCTTGTTTTTTCTACTTTATCTTTTATTGCATCATCTTTTATATTCCATGCAACAATTGCCCTTAGTCCTATATCTTTTATTGCTTCAATTGTTTTATTCATACCAAAATACATATCATTACAGGTAGTTGTTCCTGATTTTATCATTTCTAAACAAGATAAATAAGAATTCCAATAAATATCTTCTGGCTCTAATTGATCTTCTACTGGATAGATAGCGTTTTCTAACCAATCCATTAACTTTCTATCTGTTTTATATCCTCTAAAAATACTCATTGCTAAATGTGTATGCGTATTGACTAATCCCGGCATAATGAGCATATTTTTAGCATTTATTTTTTCATCAACAAGTTCTATCATATTATAATCTATTTTTTCAATGATATGATCATGAATTAAAATATCTTTTTTTTCAATATTTGCTGTATCACCTAACATATCTAGTACATAAGCATTTGTTATAAGCGTTTTCATTTGTTATCCCCTTAAGTTATCCATATGTTTCTTCTTTTGTTTTATCTAATTCGTATTATTATTTAAATTTCTTCTTTTTCTATATTCTTTTCATCTGCTTTTTCTAATTTTTCTAGTTTCTCTAATTCTTCTAAATCTTCTGCGCTATCTACTTGTAATGTATCCTCTTCCACTACAGCATCTTTGATAACAACTATATCTTTTGCTTCATATTTTCTAAAGTAAATATCATCACCTTCTTGATATTTTACTCTAACCATTTCTTTTAAAGTTTCCACTGATGCTACTTCTCCTGTTCCGTCTTTTGTTTTAACAATAGCACCAATTTTAGGTAACCCTTTTAATTTTTCTTCATAAACTTCTTGTTCATATTTTAAGCAACACATTAATCTACCACAATTTCCTGAAATCTTTGATGGATTTAACGATATATTTTGCTCTTTTGCCATTTTAATAGAAACTGTTTCAAAATTACTTAAAAAAGAACAACAACACAATTCTCTTCCACAAATACCATTTCCACCGCATCTTTTTACTTCATCTCTAACACCAATTTGACGAAGCTCAATTCTGGTTCTAAATACTGAAGCTAAATCTTTTACTAGTTCTCTAAAATCAATGCGACCTTCTGCAGTAAAATAAAATATGATTTTACTGCCATCATATTTATATTCTACATCAATCAATTTCATAGGAAGTTCATGTTTTTTTATTTTCTCCAATCCAATTTTAAATGCATCACTTTCTTTTGCTTTATTCTCTGAACGCATCTTTTTATCTTTATATGTTGCAATTCGAATAATTTCTTTTAATGGTTCTGCTATTTCATCATCTTCTACTTCTTTTATGGGAATTACAACTTCTCCATATTCTTCCCCCATAGCAGTATCCACAATAACTTCCATACCTTTTTCTATCTGTAAATTTCCTGGTGCAAAATAATATATTTTTCCAGGCTTTTTAAATCTAACACCTGTAACTATTTTCATGAAATTCCTCCCCTATATTAAAAAGCATTGTATCCATGCTCATATCAAAATTACAATTACTTGTAAGTCTTTTGATACATTGATTGACTTCTTCAATCGCATGTATCATTCTTTTATCTTTTTTAGCATTGGTATAAAAACAAATGGTCATATATTCTAAAATATCATATATGTTTTCTTTATCATATAATATTTTTCCCTTTAGCATTATATCAATTAAATCATTTTCTGGTAATTCGCGAATAAATTGTTCTATTTTCAAATATAACGCTATATTTTCTTTTCTATGAATCGCTTTGGCAATACTTCCATGAAAAGATTTTAAGAGATTTTCTGTTATCTTCGTATATCCTATAACATTTAAAGCATATTGCTTTAAATCACTATCTGAAATAGGAGAAAACCTAATAGGTATACAGCGCGATTGAATGGTGGGCAAGATTCTATTCGGGTTAGAAGAAATTAATAGTAAAACTGCAAAATCTGGAGGTTCTTCTAAAGTTTTTAATAAGCAATTCTGTGCTTCTTTTGTCATTTTTTCACAATCATTAAGAATATACACCTTTTTGGAGGATAGAATAGGTTTTTCGATAATTTTCTCTGTTATTGCTCTAATCTGTTCTACCTTAATTGTTTCTCCTTCTTCATTAACAAGCATAAAGTCCGAATGATTCTGTCCATCAAAACATACACAAGATTTACATTGGCAAGTATTTTCTTTATTCTCCAAACATAATATTTTTTTTGCAAATTCTTTAGCCATTAACAATTTGCCAATTCCCTCTGTTCCTAAAAACAAATAACTATGCGAGATATTCTGTTGTGCTAAACTGTTTATGAGATAATTCTTAATATTTGCATGTCCTATAATATTTTCAAAATTCAACTTATGTTACCTCTACTTTATTTTTCCAAATGCGCTAAAAGGCCAAAATCTTAAACATACAATACCTTCTATTTTTTTCATTGGTATACATCCTAATGCTCTACAGTCTGTACTTTTGGTTCTATTATCTCCCATTGCAAAAATATATCCCTCTGGAACAATAAAATCATAAAATATTTCTGATTCTGTGATAACATCTTCTCTTAAATAATTTTCCTCCATTACTTTCCCATTAATATATACCACATTATCTTCAATTTTTACATGCTCTCCTGGAAAAGCTATGACTCTTTTAATATAACTTGTTTTTGTTAATTCTAAACTATAATATACAAATTTCTTCCATAACCCCTTAGGCTCATTATCATAGATTGCTACAGGATTACTTTGATCTGCTTCCCATTTTGAATATGCCCTAGTTGGTGCTTCAAATGTTATAATATCTCCTCTTTTAGGCGTAGCACCTGTTATTCTATAGGTTCTATTTAAAATTAATCTTTGGTTTTCTTCTAATGTAGGATACATTGACCTTTGTTGTACAATTGTGGGTGTTGCAATAAAATATCGAAATAATAATGCTAATATTAATGCAATAATAATACAATATACCCACTCTAATATATCTTTTGCTTTTTCTTTCATATAATTACCCTTCTTTATCTAATCATCTATCAAATTATATATTAGTTTCTCAATAATTTCAATGAAAAATTATTTTTTCTTTTTATTTGTAACACTCTTAGTATCCTTAGAAACTGTTTTTGTTACTTTTTCTTCTGTTTGATTGCTTTTCTTACTGGTAGACTTTTTACTGCTTGATTTGCTTGATACTTTTTCCTTGCTTTTAGTTTGATTTCCTGCTTTGTTGGTATCCTTTTTATCCTCTATCCCTAATCTTCTATTTTTATCTTGAATTAAATTTTTTTCCATTTCTTCTAAAAAATCAATTTCTATTTGTTTCGCTACAACATTGTTTTTCTGATTATCTCTTTTGGAGTCTTTTTGCGTCTTTTTTTCTTTCTTTTTAGCTTCATTTAATATCATTTCTTCAGATATGGTATCCACCATTTCTTTTTTGGCTGCTAATGTTGTAAATCCTTGGAAGTCTTCTAATTCTGATTCTCTATTATTTTTTAAAGAATCTATCAAAGTATCTTCTTCTATGATATCTGGCTTTTGTACTTCTTGATAATCTGGTTTTTCATCCATTGCTTTATATACTATTTCTTCAGCTACTTCTGGTATATTTTCTTTATCTTCTATATCCTCTTTATCCTCTACTATAGCTTGTGTATCATTGAATGTTGTAGATTCTATTTTCTCAGTTGTCATGTTTTCTTCTACATTCTCTGTTTCTTCTATATCTCCATCCACATAAGTAGTCTCTTCTAAATTTGTATCTGAAAAATTATCATGATATGATACTTCTTTTGGTTGATTTTCTGTATACTTTGTATCATCATAATCTTCTATCTCTTCTTCAAAGTCATATCCTTTAACTTTACTTAATGAAGCAAATAAACTTTCTTCATCACCATCATCTGTATACTCCGTATTTTCATTAATATCTGATAAATTAATTTTATCCTTTTCATACATTTCATTTTCTTCTATTTCATAAGGAATATCATTCTCATTAGCAGTTTGATAAACGTCTTCTACTGTTTCTTCTTTCCATGTATTTTTTGACATTTGATAAGATTTTTTCTCTTTTTTTTCTTTTTTGCTTCCAGCTTGAACAAATGTAAAATCATCCGTTTTATCCATTTTGTAACCAATATATAATACCAATGAAATTAATACAATACCAATAACAAAAAGACCTATTTTACCCCAACTTTGATGAGAGGTTTCTGCCTTTTGCATGGTTTCTAAGGAACTGGCAAAACATATATTGACATGACACAAAAAAATACTCATTCCTAATAAAAATTTTTTTAACTTTTTCATACTCTTTCTTCCCTTCATTTATCTATTGTATTTTACTTTCTTCTTTGTTGGTTTTCCCTTGTTTTGTAGGAATCCTAATAACAACTTCCGTTCCTTTTCCTACTTCGCTTTTTATATCTATCATACCATTATTTTGATTTAATATCTCTTTAGCAATAGAAAGCCCTAATCCTGTTCCGCCCATTTCTCTTGTACGTGACTTGTCCACCCTATAGAATCTTTCAAATATTTTATCTAAGTCTTCTTTGGGAATTCCCACACCATTGTCAATAATTTTAATATAAGCATCATTATAAACAAATCCCACATATACTTTTATATTGCCTCCCTCTTCTGTATATTTAATAGCATTTGTTAATATATTTAATACTACTCTTTCAATACCATTTCTATCAGCATATACAAGAGGAACATTAGCTGTGACAAAACATTCTCCTGTTAATTTCTTTTTCTTCATTTCTATATCTAAACCATCAAATGTATATTTCACTAGTTCACCTAAATCGAATTCCGTTTTTTCAATTTTCACCTTTGAAGTATCATATTTAGAAAGTGTTAACAAATCATTTACTAGTCTTGACATGCGTTCTGCTTCTGAAGAAATTCTTTCTAAAAATTTTCTATTGGTTTGACTATCCACATCACTTTCTAATAACGTATCTGCATATCCCATAATAGAAGTAATTGGTGTTTTTAATTCGTGTGAAACATCTGCCACAAATTGTTTTCTCATTCGATCTAATCGTTCATGTTCTGTAATATCTTGAATCACAACAATAACACCAGCAGGTCTATCATTTTCATTTTTAAAAGGTGCAAAAAATAAGTTAATTGTTCGATTTCCTATAGGAATTTTCTTTTCAGATGATGTCCAATTTTCTAAATAAATAATTTTCTCTAGATTAATATCTACATTAAATTTATCAAAAATTTCTGAAAAAGTAGTTTCTTCTTTTAAATCTAAAAATTTTTTAGCTGCTGGGTTAATATGCACAATTTCTTCTTTTAAATTAAAAGCAATTAATCCATCTGTCATATGCAATAATATAGTTTCCATTTGATTTTTTTGCCTTGTTGCTTCATTTAACTCTTCTTTGGCCATTTCTATTGTTTTTGATAATTCTGCTCTTGGTTTAAGAAATCGACTAAAAAAGATTTTTGCAATTATTAAAAATACAATACAAATGATTAATATAATGTATAACATGCTTTTCTCCTATACAGCCTATGTTTTTATTATTATATACTTATCTGTTATTTTATTCAAGCTATTCCTAGAAATTGATATAAAAATGTAATAGAATACATAAAATAAAAGGAGAACTGCTATGAGCTCTCCAAAGTCTTTAATACTCGACTACTATAAAGTAGTGGGAAAATTAAATTTATTATAACAAAATATGTTTTAACTGTCAAATATCATTGCTAGTTATTTAAGTTTTATCTGTAACATAATAGCCTACTCCTCTTTTTGTAATTAATATTTTGGGATTTGCTTTATCCTTCTCAATTTTATCTCTAATTCTATTCATAGTAACATCTATGGTTCGTATAGCGCCAACATACTCTTCGTATTCCCAAACCTCACGAAGTAACATTTCTCTCGTTACAACTTGTCCTGGTTGACTAGCTAAATATTTTAATACATCAAATTCTTTTTTAGTTAAATTTATAACCTCTCCTTTTACTTTTACCTCTATCTTTTTAAGGTCTAAAGTTAAATCACCAACTTTAATAATATCATCTTTATCTTCTTTTTGGTTTTGTGCATTTTCCATGTTGGCATTTAATTCGGCTTTTCTTAGATTTGCTTTAATTCTAGCCATAACCTCTCGAATTTGAAAAGGCTTAGTAATATAATCGTCTGCTCCCATTTCAAGGCCTACAATTTTATCTGATTCTGAATCTTTAGCAGATATCATTAAAATAGGAATATTAGATATATTAAGAGCATAACGTATTTTTTTACAAACAGAAATACCATCAAGTTTGGGTATCATAACATCTAGAAGAATTAAATCTGGTTTTTCATTTAAAGCCATTTCTACCGCTGTTGCACCGTCATATGCCTCTAAAGTATTATATCCTTCTTTCTGCAAATTAAATACTAATAATTCCATAATGCTCTTTTCATCATCTACCACGAGTATTGTTTTTTTGTCTTTTTCTATCATTTCTTCCACAAAAAACCCACCTTTCTATTCAAATAAAAGAAGCACTTTTTATTATAACTCTTTTTTATTTTATAATATTTTTCATTTATATTACTTTTATATCATATATAACAATTTTGTACAAGTTTTTTTTCAATTTTATTTCTTTTTTGTCATATTACATAAGCACTTCTACTTGATAGATTTTTCCATTATCCTGAAGTAACACTTGTTTTTCTGTTAATTCTTCTCCATTGACGATAAATTTTTGAATACCCGTATTTTTACTATTAGGGTTTTTTACTTTAATTTTATAAATACTTGTTTTATATTTATATTGTATTTCATATTCTTTCCAATCTTTTGCTATGCAAGGACTAATACTTAAAAAACCATTTTGAATTTTTAATCCTAAAATATATTCAATAACCGCTTTAAAATACCAACTACTCGAACCAGTATACCAATTCCATCCTCCTCTTCCTACTAAGTCTTTATTACTATATAAGTCTGCTTCTAGAATATATGGTTCTAATTTAAACTTTCTTGCTTCTTCTTTTGTTTTGGCATGTTCAATTGGATTTAACATTTCTGCTAATGTCATAGCTTTATCCCCAAATCCCAAAATCGCTTCTGCTATCATAAACCATACACTAGCATGGGTATATTGTCCACCATTTTCTCTAATACCTGGTGGATAAGCTTTAATATATCCTGGATTAAATGTTGCTTTTTCAAATGGTGGATCAAATAATTTGATAATCTTATTCTCTTTATCTACTAAATAATTTTCTGCCTCTTCCATGGCAATAAATTTCTTATCATTATCTCCTGCATCAGATATAACTGACCAACTTTGTACAAGACTATCGATTCTACATTCCTCACTTGTCATGCTTCCTAACTCATTGCCATCATCCGTTATTGCTCTTTTATACCATCTACCATCCCAACCTTTTGTATTAATATTACGTTTCAATTTTTCTTTCACTTCTGTGTAACGTTTTACTAAATCTTCCCTTTTTCTTTGCGCACAAATAGGAATAAACTGATTTAAAATATCATATAAGAAGAAGGCAAGCCAAACACTTTCTCCTTTTCCCTTACTTCCTACATTACTAAACCCATCATTCCAATCCCCTATTCCTATTTTAGGGAACGGATCAATGCCCTTAGATATACTGTTTTCTATTGCTCTTACACAATGCTCAAATAAGCTTTCTTTTTTATCACTTTCATAATATATATCATACTTTTCTTCCTCTCCCTCTTCTAATAAAGCGCCTTTTAAATATTCAATCTGTTCTTCTAAAATTTCTTGACTGTTTTCAAATTGTATATATTGCAATGTTCCATAAACTAACCATAAATAATCATCTGAAAATTTTGTACGTATTCCTTTCTTTGTATCTGTATGCCACCAATGTAATACATCTCCTTCTATAAATTGATGTCTAGCACAATTCATAATTTGTTCTTTTAAGTAAGAACTATCTACATATTTTATTCCTATAGCGTCTTGTAATTGATCTCTAAAACCAAAAGCACCACCTGATTGATAATATCCTGTTCTTCCTAAAATCCTACTTGCAAGGGTTTGATATACTAGCCAACCATTCATCATAATATTCATAGAATCTGATGGTGTTTTTATATGAATGGTTGTTAAAATGCGATTCCAATTCTTTTTTGTTTCTTCTAGTAGTCTATCTATATTGTCCTCTTGTTGATATTTTTCTGCCAATTCGAAGATTCTATCTGTTTCATTTTCTTGTCCCATAATAATAGAAAATTTTTTATCTTCAAATTTATCCAATTTTATAATAAATTCTAAACCTAAACAAGAATTTTTTCCCAAACCAGATGCATGATTTAAATTTCTGTAAAGAGCATCTGGTGCTTCTATATCCCCTTCTCCAAAAAAGTTGTCTTTTTCTCCTGTAAAACTATTAATAGGAATATTGGCCGTAACATACATACGTTTTCCCTTAAATACATCCTCTGCTAATACATTTTTTAATAATATGACATTTCCTTTTCTTTCTACTTCGATATTTCCATTCGTAAAATATTCATCTTCTCCTAAAACCGTTTTAAAGTACACAACAAATTTTAATTTTCTTTCTTCATTTAACATATTTTTTATTTTAAATCTTAAGACTTTCACACTGTCTTGGCTTGGAACAAATATTTCTAATTTTTGTATTAAATTATCGTTTTTATTAGTAAATTTTGTGTATCCAAACCCATGGGATACATAATAATCATTCGAATTCGGAATAACACTACTATTTAATGTCCATATCTTTTTATTTGCTTCATCCTTCATATAAAATATCTCAGACGGTACATCCATAACACTATTATTATTCCATGCCGTTAAACGATTAATGCGACTATTTTTATTCCAAGTATATCCACCCAAATTATCTGTTACAATTGTTCCAAAAAATCTATTGGTTAACACATTACACCAAACAGCTGGTAATTTATTTTCCTTATTTTTATATATATGATATTCTTTTCCGTCTTGCGAAAAACCACCATATCCATTGTCATATAGCAGAGCCTCTTCTTTGATGGGATAAATTTCCTCATGAGTATCATTTCTTTTATCCTTTTTTATCACTATAGCTTTCTTTAACTTTTCTTGTTTCTCCTCTAATTCTTTTATATGCGCCGCTAATCCTCCCATTTGTGCATTAATCGTCAAACGAGCCTTAAAAGTAATAGCTTCTAAATCTTCTTGTTGCATCTCATTTTTATTTAATATAAAAATACCTGCATAAACATTTTTTAAGAAATTTAATTGTTTATTAGAAATTACTTCCTCTATATTTTCTTTCACAAATCTTTCATATACATTACTTTCATCATTTAAAATAATTAAATCAATGGGAATATTCTTAGCTCTATAATATTCAAATGCACTAACCACTTCTTCTATTACATAAATATCTTCTATATTTTTTATTTTTACCAGTACTATTGGTAAATCACCTGAAATACCATATTTCCAAAAACTATCTTTCATATATTCTTTATTCGATTTATTTATTTTTAATGGATTTAATCGTAAAATATAGCTTAACATTTTAGAATATAATTCAAGTTTTTCTGTATTAATTTGCAAATATTTACTTTCTTCTTCACTTCTAGCTCTTGCAATATTTAACGTTCTGATAATTTCTTCTTCACTCTTTATAGATTCTAAATTTTCTTTTACTTCTTCTTTTTCCTCCGAAACTGCAATTAATAAATTAACAGATGCAATATCTTTTGGTGCTATTTTAATCGTTCGTTTTAAAGCTACTATAGGATCTATAACCTGTGTTATTGTTTTGGAAAATACTCTGTGATTTTTTATCATTTGTGGAATAGCATAATTTTCTCTTCCTTGAAATTTTTCTTTATCAATTTCATATTCAAAATCCACAATTTGTTCATTTTCTGTGTATAACGTTGCTCCTAAATATACATTTTCTTCTAATCTTCTATCTCTTTTTTGCACAATAATATTTTCATTTTCTTCTTCAAATTTTAGAAATAATTTGTTAAATGCTGGATGTGCATATTCTTGAATTTTATTCGATAAGCATGGTTCAAATCCAGCAATTATTTCTAAAACTTCTTCATTATTTCCTAAATTTTCAATTTCTATTCTTCTGATTTCTATTGCTTTATTAGGATCTAAAGTAATGATTTCATCAATCTTTAAATGATTTTCTGTTTTAGAAAATTTGACTTTATCTGGTGAAAAAGTAGGAATACTGTTTTTCTTAACATCAATAATTTTTTTCGTTTTTGTATTCTTGATATAAGAAAACATCCCTTGATATAATTCGGAAGTCTCTTTATATTGATTCACCAATTTTCCTTCAAATTCACTAACACTTTGCCCTAAATCATCTACCGTAATTTTATATTTTTCATTAGCTATAACATTTATATTCCTAAATATTTTGTTTGGTTCCTGAATTGTCCTTTCTATATAGCCACTATCACTAAATATTTTATTTTTTCCCACTTTTTCTTTATTTTCTTTTGTAATAATCATTTGTATTGGCATTCTTTCTTGTAATAAGATATCAACTGCTTCTATTTCTGGATTTTTAGAAAAACGTCTCTGCAAAATATTTTGGTGCACTACATTGTTAATAGATAATAAAATTAAACCTTGATGATGTGCCATATAAGTTTTTACTACTTCTTTTTTTCTGTGATTTTTTAGTCTTATTGGAGTATAATCAATGGCTTCATAGAATCCATATTTTCCTAAAGCTCCCTCTTCTTCTAGTAATTTTAAGTTTTCAATACCTTTATCAAAAGCATCTGATAATGATAAAAATGTACTATACGGAGACACCACCAAATCCTCTTCTAATCCTCTTTTTAATCCTAGCCAAGGAATACCAAAAGCTTTATATTGATAATTATTATTCAAATCCCTTAAATTAAATGCCGATTCTGAAATTCCCCATGGGATTCCTAATTTTTTGCAATATTCTATTTGGCTCATAATTGCAAATTTACTTGACTCATCTATTAAACTTCCTTTATATCTTTTTACATTAATATTAGGCATCAAATATTCAAAAGCCGTTCCTGTCCAAGAAATAAGTCCTTTGTAGCCTTTTAAACTCGTTAAAGTTCTACTTAAATTATTCCAATGTTTAGAAGGAATATCTCCTTTGGCAATTGCTACTAAACTCGACTGTCTTGCTTCAGAAGCTAAAAAATCATAATAAGAATCAATTAACTTATTTTCTTCTAAATTATAGCCTATTGACAACAGTTTATCTTTTTGACTATACAATTCCGAAAAATCTGTATGCAAAATTATATCATTCACTTGAGAAATTAGATTTTCTACATCACATTTATTTTTATTTTCCATTAAAAACTGTTTAACAATATATAAATATCCTACAAAATTACCACTATCTACACTCGATACAAATCGTGGTAATAATGGTTGTAGTGTTTTGGTATGATACCAATTATAAAGATGACCATTCCACTTAGCTAACATACTAACTGTTTCCATAATTTTACGAATATAATCTACTGCTTTTTTATATTTGATAAATCCAAAGTCATAGGCAGAAATAACTGCTAAAAGTTCTAATCCAATATTGGTTGAAGATGTTCTATCTACTGTTTTTTGTATTCTATCTTCTTGATAATTATCTATCATTAAATAATGATTTTCTTCTTTTATATGATCTTCGAAAAATTCCCAAGTTCTTCTTGCTATTTCTTCTAAATATTTTCTATCTTTCTCTTCTATTTTTCTATCCTCATGTCTATCTAAACTAATATACCATGCAACAATAGGACCCAGGAACCATAAAATACTCAATACTTTTATCCATGAATTTGCTAAAATGAATAAAACAATACCAGCATAAATGTTAATTTGCATTTCTTTTATATGATATTGCAAGTTAGTTTTTGTATTCTTCTCTCCTTCTTCTGCAGTCATCCATTGTAATAATTTTGTTTTATGTTGCATTCTATAAATACTTCTAATAATACTATCTGCATTCTTATACATTTCATAAGGTAAAAACATGATTTGCAATATAATGCGAACAAAACTAATCGTTATACTATTTAAATCTTTTGAAAATTTTTTATCTGCATATACTGCTCCTTGAATATTACTTTCTTTAAAAATGATATAGTTAATAATATCTAATACATACGGTATGATAATTGCTATTAAACAAATCCAAAAAGTACTAAAAGCAATCACTTGATTTGTAAATACATTAAGAGAACCTAAGATAATACCTATTAAGCTTGTAATAGCTAATAAACTTCTTCTTAGATTATCATAGATTTTGAATTTTGAAATGGTATTTAATCGAATATTTTTAAGCCAACGCCATATTTGCCAATCCCCTCTAATCCATCGGTGATTTCTTAACATATAAGGAATATATCGTAAAGGATATCCATCTAATAACATAACATCTGTTAATAAACCACAACGCAAAAAATTACCCTCTAACAGATCATGGCTAAGCACTGTATTTTCTGGAATCTCATTTCTTAATATTTGATTATAAACAGCAACATTGTAAATACCTTTTCCTGTAAAAATGCCTTCTCCAAAATAATCTTGATAAATATCAGAAATGGCATTGGTATAACAATCAATACCACCTTGCATACTAAATAATTCTACAAAATATGATCGTTTGGAAAGAGATAAATCCATACCAATACGCGGTTGCATAATACCATATCCATCAATTACCCTATCTTCTTCAATAATAGGTGTATTCAAAATATGTCCCATAGCACCAATTAATTTGGCTGCAGACTCTAGATTTAAATTTGTATCACTATCTAAAGTAATAACATATTGAATATCTGGAAGCTTTTGCTCTTCTAATGCAATGGTATTGACTAAAAAATTATTCTGTATTTTTCCTTTAATATATTCATTAAAAGTAACTAAAAGACCCCTTTTTCTCTCCCAACCAATATAAGCATTTTCTCCGGCATTCCAAACTCTTTTCCTATATAAAAAATGAAATTTAGAAAATGTATCACTTGGATATTTTTCATTTAATTTTTGAACAATTTCTAAACCTGTTACCGTAACTTCTTCATCAAATTCTTTTTTCTCACTATCCTCTTCCGAACAATCACCCAAAAGAGCAAAATATAAGTTTTCTGATTGATTGGCTAGATAATAGATTTCTAATTTTTGCAACATTTCTTTTACTTTCTCTTTCGACTTTAGAATAGTAGGAATAACAACAAATGTTTTTTGATTTGAGGGAATACCTTTTTCATAGTTCATCTTAGGAATCAGGGTAGGTGGCTTTAATTTACTCATCATATAATTGATGATTCGTAAATAAATTTCTGAAATAGGAATATACGCAATTATCAAAAATAATCCCACCCATAATATATTTTGAGTTTTTATCCACCAATATACTCCCAATAAAAAGTCTATATAAATAGGTAGAATGATACTACTAGCAACATATACTTTCGCACTTTTTTTAATATCTGTTACATAGCCATGCTTAATTTCTAAAACTGCTTTTAGCTCTTGTAAACCCTCTTTTATTAAATAATATCCTACATGTGCTTTTTTTCTTTCATGAATATCTTTATAATTTTCATATCTTTTACATAATTCAATAATTTTCTCTGAAATATAAATTTCTGAAATTTTATATTTTTTAGAGATTTTTTCTATAATTCCTCTATAATAACTTTTTGTTTCTTCATCCATCAAAGAATAAATACCAGAAGGATCTAATTTTAGTATCTCTTCTGAAGCATTCATATAACTAAATAATTCACTAAAATTAATGCGATTAACGGTTTTAATACTAGTAATACAATTTCCCATTGTTATTTTTATATTAGCTATATGAAAATGCTCTTTTTGTATCACATCTGAAATGGTAAGTCCTAATTTTAAAACTTCTTTTTCTAATATTTCTTGATACACAATGGTCTTTTTGCCATATTTTTTTAATTTATAAGACATATATTCTATAAAAGGATATTTGGGTTGATTTTCAAATAATCTTTCCAAATTGCTTGTATGAATAAAACGCCTATCTTTTACATCTTTTTCTTCTATGATTCTTTCAATAATGCTTTCTGCCCTATACTTTTGAATTTGAGAAGCATAAATTTTTTCACATAACTCTTTGATATGAGATATCATACATATTTTAAAAAATATACCAATATTACAAATTTCTTCCATACTTAAAAACTTTTTTCTTTGATAGGCATTTAAAGCTATATCAATTGTTTCTCGATCAATTTTACAATCTGAAAAAGCAATAATTTCTTCTGCTAATACGTAACACCTTGCAAATCCTTCATATCTTCCGCTCGCGATTCCTATCATCTTTTTATATTTATTTAATGGTAACTCTTTTTCAATTAATTTTACAGTTTCTTCTATAATATAAAAATTATCTAACAACCACTCTCCCGCTGAATGCATTTTTATCCCTAACTTTAAATGTTTATTAACAAGATTATACGTTTCTAAAATAAATTTATAATTTTGCTTTAAAGCTGGTATGGGATAGGTTTCTTTACTAGAATAATTTTTTATATTATGCTCCGAAGCAATTTTTTCAATATAATGACTTAATTGATTTTTATCTAATAACGCTCCACGTATATTTAAAACTTTATTTTTTCTCATATCATTCCCCTTATGTCTATCTAAAAATTAAATATTTTATCACTCTTTACAAATGTCATATCCTTTTCCATAGCATTATGTTGATGTTATTTTTTCCTATTTTTTTTAAATTATACCGTTTTCAATTGCTAAATCCTTATGATATGAATTTAGGTAATAAAAGTATTTTATTTTTCCTCTATAAAAAGACTATTTTCATATGTTTCGTCATATAATAGCATAAGAATGATCCTGTTGGGGAGGTTTTATGATTATTTTAAATAAAAAAAGATTGTTATTTATTAATTTATTAATTGTTTTTTCCATTGGATTTTATGCATTTAAAAATTTTGATAATATCACTTTACCAACTTCTTCTCTTCCCAGTGCAAATCATACAGTTGTCTTAGATGCAGGTCATGGAAATCCGGATGGTGGTGCAGTTGCAGCAGATGGAACAATAGAATCTGCACTCAATTTAGCTATTGTTTTAAAACTACAAAGTTTATTAGAAGCCTCTGATTGTACCGTTATTTTAACACGCTCTGATGAAAATGGTATTTATGCCTCTCATGCAGATACCATTCGTGAACAAAAAATCTCTGATATGAAAAATCGTGTTGCCATAGGAAATCATACTAATGCTGATATTTTTGTTTCTATTCATATGAACAAACTAGAACAAACACAATATAGTGGTTGGCAAACATTTTATAAGAATACAGATGAAGACAGTAAAAATTTAGCTACTGTCATTCAAAAAAACTTAAATGATTTTATGGCAGAAGAAAACCATAGAGAAGTAAAATCTATAAAAGATATCTATCTTACAAGGTATATTGAAATTCCTTTGGCTATTGTAGAATGTGGTTTTTTATCTAATATAGAAGAAACAGAAAAACTAAAAACAGATTCCTATCAAGATTCTCTAGCTTGGAGTATTTATGTTGGTATTATGGATTATTTTCATCAAAAGGATGGATAATACTATGTTGCACAATGCATTATCCTATGGTATAATCCTTTTAGCAAGAGCGGAAAGGATTTTTTATGGGACTTTATGGAGATAAAAAAGATTACGAGACACTCGTAAAAGAAAACATTCAAAAAGCCAAGTTATTGTATCCTCTTTCAGAAGAAGATAAAACTTTGGTTTCTCATTTGCTTTCAAAAAAAGAAAAAGTTAGAGAAAAAAATGGATTTTTCGCTAACTTTCAATTAAAATATATTCAAAAACAAATTGACCATATCCAAAAAAAATATCTTTAAATGTTTTTTTCCTATAGTTACTATGTTTAAAATTTTCGTTTATTAATAATATATGTACTTCCCATAATTGTTTTTGCTTGATGTTTTACTTGTGCACCAATTTCTCCTATTTCCAAAGTTGATTTATAGGTTTTGTAATCTACCTCTACAACTGCTATTGATATGGTTGTTAGTGGAAATTGTTCAATAATTCCTCTTCTATTGGCTACTTCAACATATCCTCTCTCATTATCAATTTCATTATAATAATTTACAATGCACTTATCAAACTCCAAAATAATGTTTTGACAAACTTTATCATAATCTGTTTTCCCAATGATAGCAATAAAATCATCTCCACCAATATGTCCAATAAAATTATTACTATCTTCAATCAGATGAATATGCTTTGAAATCGTTCTAGCAGTAAACTTAATAATTTCATCTCCATTTGCAAATCCATAAACATCATTATATGCTTTAAAATTATCTAAATCAAAATATAAAATAGCAAATATTTCTTTATTTAATAATCTTTTTTTCATTTCTGCCTGAATTTGCACATTACCTGGTAATCCTGTTAAAGGACTAATTCTTCTGTTTTTAGAAATTAAACCCGTAATGTTTTTAATGGTATAATAAATATACTCATCATCTATGGGTTTTTTTATGTAATAGTCTACCTCCGCTTTTAAAACATCTCTCCTATGTTCTCTTTCTCTATTTGAACTAACAACAATAATTGGTGTAATACAGTTATCTTCATTCGCTCTAACACCATTGCAAAATTCTATAATATTTTTTTCTGTATGATCTTCATCGATAATAATTAATGCAGGAATGTTTCTCAATGCTACTTCTATTTCTTCTGTTGCAATATTTTTTAAATGATATTCTTGCTTATCGTGTTCAAAAATTTTTTTTAGTTTCTTAGTTAGCTCACTACTATTATCAATTACATAAATATCTTGAACCATTTATTTCTCCTTGTATCTAACAGATTACCACATTTTATATATTTGCTAATTCGTCGTACATCATATCTTAAAGTTTACTATCACATTACTGTTATCTATAAATTTCCTGTATGCTTTGTTCCTCTTGTCCATCGGATGTTATAACAGTTAATGTTATTCTGTTATTACCTTCTGCTAAAGGAAGATCATTTAATTCTAAATCAATAGGGTTATCGCCAATACCATTAACATCATAGTCAACATCATTAATATTTAATTTAATTTCTTTAATACCATTTTCGTAATGAATAGTAGCATGCGCTGTTTCTCCTGATGTATTCTTTTCTATACTAATTTCTGGTTTATTAACTTCATCAGGTGTTTCTTCTGGGTTATCTGTTTGCTCTGTATCACCTGGTAAATTTTCTTCTGGTGTTAGAATATGATTGCTTATTTCTTCTGTTACTTCTGTTTCTGTACTATCGGTACTAGTTGCACTTACTATAACGGTATTATCTCCTTCTGGTAATGTCATATTAAAACTAATTTCTTTTGGACTTCCTTCTGCTAAACCACTTACATCAACATCTTCTCCATTAACCTTTAATTTTACTTCTTGTATACCGTTTTCATGTACAATATAAATGTCTGCTGACGTTTTATCATCTGAAACTGTAATTGTAATTTCCGGTTTCGTTAAACCAGTAAAGTTTTTCATTTCTGTTGTTGTATTATTATTGCTATCCACTGCAATAATAGTTAAATCATTACTTCCTTTTAAAATTTCCAATTCTAATCTGATTTCTTTTGGATTATCCTCCGTTGCCTGTACGGTTTCTTCTTCTTCATTATTCCAACGATATGTTACAAAATCTAAGCTTGTTTCATCTGTCGCAACAATAACCACTTTTTTGGTATCATTATCTACAGAAATATCGATAATAGGATTTAAAATATCTGTTCCACTTTCTGATGTAAATTGACCTTCATAAGTTGTTTCTTGTCCTTCTATATCTGTAACTTTAACATGCAACGTATTATTTCCTGCTGGAAGTGGTATTTTGTCTTCTCTTTCTGTTTCTCCCTCTGCTTTAATAACCGTTTCTTTGCCATTATTCCAACTATAAATAATTTTTTCAATTGCTATGGTATGTGTCACTTTTATTTTTATTTCTGTTTCTTCTTGTGTTACTTCTATTACTGGTTTCTCTACAGCTACATTATTTTTTTTATTTTCTTGATTTCTTTTATATACACCCCAAGCACCACTAGCAATTAACACAATAGCAAATATGATTAAAATTACTGCAAATACTCTTACAATTTTATCTGAACCTGAAGACGAATTGCCTTTTTTATTAGGATTATAATCTAAAATTTGGTTCATCATACCACCTCTATTTACTTACTTCACGTTTGATTATAACATATACATTTTTTGTTGTAAACACAAAAATTTACCTTTTTTGACACTTCTTATTCTTATTATCCTTCTTGTTTTTGATAGGATCGTTTCATTAACTTTCATTGACTTTTTTCGACATTTGTTCTATAATGTAATTATTGTTAATATATTATTAAAAGACTAACTATTAATTGTCAATAGTTTTTCAAAAAAATTTTTTTAAATAATTTGTTAGATAAAAATTTGTACG
>CANQTX010000012.1 GCA_947626885.1 uncultured Clostridia bacterium
AACAATATCATTTCTGGTACTCTCTTTCAATATTTTATTTTCAATTTACTTGTGACATATCTATTTTAAACCTATATATATTTTTGATTAGCAGAAGACAAAAAGGAATATCTTCTGCTCCAAACAGAAAACATTCCTTTTTAGTATCTAATGTATATGCGTTTTTTATTTCACTACAACTTGCATTATCTATTTTTTTGTATTAGTCTTCAATTTGTATATATTTTTTCTTAGGTAATTCTTTTTGTTCATCTTTTTTTGGTACTTCTATTTTTAGCATTCCATTTTTGAATGATGCTTTTATGTCATCACTTTGTATTTCGTTTCCTACATAAAAACTTCTTGAACATGAACCCATATATCTTTCTCTTCTTACAAATTTTCCATCTTCCTTTTCCTCATTATCAGAATTTATTTCTGCATGAACTGTTAAATAGCCATCTTCTACCTCTATTTTTATATTTTCTTTTTCATATCCTGGTAACTCAACATCTATTAAGTACTTATCTTTTTTCTCCTTTATGTCGGTTTTCATTATTTTACTTTCATGATCATTAAAAAATGGATCTGTAAACATTTCTCCCAGCAAGTCAAATTCATTTCTCCTTCTTGGTATCATCATCATATTAATCAACTTCCTTTCATTTTATGTG
The DNA here is from genome assembly GCA_947626885.1 of uncultured Clostridia bacterium. Lineage (GTDB taxonomy): Bacteria > Bacillota > Clostridia > TANB77 > CAG-508 > Scatovivens. The sequence goes on from CANQTX010000012.1 coordinate 654, forward strand.
TTGACACCTTTTTAGGTAGCACATATTTTTTTTATTAAAAGATATCTTTTATTCTTATACTTATATAATATCACTTTTTTTAGCAATGTCAATAGTAGAGTGCTAAAAAAATAAAATTTTTACATTTTTTAACACTCTACTAAGAAAATCTTACTTTTAGGTTTATAACTGTTTAAATTTCTTTTTTCTCATAAATCTTGCAAGAAATAACAAAGGATACTATGTATAGCATCATTACTGAAATTCCAAGTATTGCTAACAAATAATTTTTTAATATTATAATAAAACTATCCAATGAGATATTTAAAACATTCATTAAAGCAGTAGCAATAAACGATACACCTATCATCAAAGCTACTATCATAATCATTTGTATAATTCTTCCTTTTTCAGCTCCAAATTTATACATAATTGATATTTGAAATGCTTGTAAAAACATCATAGCTATCAAACTTCCGATTATAATTGCTAATGTATTACTTAAACATTCCTTATCAGGAACATTTGATATTTTAATTCTTTGAACGAGTAAAGTAAGAACAAATCCTAATACTGTACCTAATAACGTAAACATCAAAATATAAATATATCTTGCTTTTACAATATCTTTTTTATCAATAGGAAATGTAAGTAAATATTTATCTGCATTTGCTAAATTATCATAACTAAAACTACTTATTCCTAACATTTCAAAACATAGTGGTATAAAAATGGGTAAGAAATTTGTTACATCACCATTAAGAAATGCACACACTATGAATATTACTATCATAAATAACACTGTTGATTTATATGATTTTATTGTTTGAAAATCTTTAACAACCAATCCTTTTAAAACATTCATTTTATTTTTCCCCCTTTATATAAATTAGCATAATATCTTCTATTGTCGGTTTATCAATTATTGAAATATTATACTTTTTTTTAAAATCATATTTATTTTCAATTAAAATATCATACTCATATTTGTTTTTCTTATATTTAACATAGTCATTTGTATGAAATCTCTTAAAATCTTTTTCATCACATTTTACGATTCCAAAATTTTCTATTAGTTCATCTTTTGACTTTGTAAAAACCATTTCTCCATGATTGATAAACATGATATAATCAGCAATATGTTCTAAATCTGATGTAATATGACTAGAAAGCAATATAGAATGTTCACCATCTTCGATAAATTCTTGAAAAATATCTAATATATCATTTCGCGCTACAGGATCTAAGCCAGTTGTTGGTTCATCTAAAATGAGTAATTTCGGTTTATGAGAAATTGCTGTTGCTATTTTTAATTTCATTTTCATACCACTAGAAAATTCTTTAAATATTTTGTCTAAGGGAAGATTAAATTTTTCTAGGTATTTTAAATATAATTTTTCATCCCAAGTAGGATAAAAATTCTTCATAATCTTACCTATACTTCCAGGAGTTAAATACTCTGAAAAAAAACTATCATCTAAAACAACACCTATGTCTTGCTTTATTTTCTTTTCATTTTTTTGCAAATCTAAGCCAAATACTTTTACTTGTCCTTTGTCTTTATTTATTATATTTAGTAGAGCTTTTATCGTTGTGGTTTTTCCAGCTCCATTTTCTCCTATTAAACCAATTATCATTCCTTTTGGGATGCTAAAATTTACACTTTTTAACTCAAAATCCCTATATTTTTTGGATAAGTCTTTAACTTCCAATATATTTTCCATAATATTATTTATCCTCCTCATATAAAATATCTATCATACTTTGTATTTCTTCTCTAGAAATTTTACTAATTTTCGCAATAGAAACAGCAGTATCTATTAGATTTTCTACCTTTTGTAATTGTTCTTCTCTTATCATCTCAACATTTTTATGTGCTACATAAGTTCCTTTTGCTACAATAGTTTCGACATATCCTTCTTGTTCTAACCCCTCGTAAGCATTTTTCGTTGTTATTACGCTTATTCTCAAATCCTTTGCCAAACTTCTAATGGAAGGTAACATTTCTCCTGCTTTTAATTCATTAGCTATGATCTTACTTTTTATCTGTTCTTTTATTTGTTCATATATAGGAATATTACTCGAATTACTTATAATTATATTCATATTAGAACTTTCTCCTTTATTTAATCTGTGTATATACAGTATATACAGATTGTGCTAAAAAGTCAATACTTTTTTCTCTTTTTACTTATTTTACATTCCCTTCATAAAATTTAAGAGGAAAAATCTTGATAAATCGAAAAATAAACTATTGAAAAAATAATTATTTATGTAATAATATAATTGAATGTTATTAAAAACGGAGGAAAAAATGAATATAATATCTCCAAAAGAAGAAACAAATCGCATGGTAGATGGAATACACACAATTTTATCATTACCAGAAGAACAATATAATTTATTAATACAAAAAATGATACCAAGTGATAAAACCATAGAATCATTAAGCTTTTATTACCTAACAGATAGATGCGAGATTCCTACTAATCCAATACAATTAGGATTAGAACAAGAACATGACGAAAATCAAAAATACATAGGTAGGAGCTATTTTGGTGGTAAAAATTTTTCAACGCATGAAATATTAGAATACTGTCAAAGTATGTTAAATAACTATTCTACAAACTCATTAGAGTATTCTAAAATAAGTGAAATTCTTCATACTCGAGATTTAACTAGTTTTAAGGCATCATACTCTAGTGAAAAAAATATTAATCCTATGCTATTAGATAAAATATTTGAAATATTATCAAGTGATGATATGCTCTCTAGATTTTTAGATTATAGTAATAATACTGAAATCTTTGCTATAGATGGCAAAGAGATTCCTATAAGTAATTACTTAGAGCATTTAGGACAATTTTTTGGAAATAAAGATAAAAATGGAAATTTGAGTAATTCAAATCGTATTTCAAGTGATTTCTTTATACCAGATTTGGAAGAATTTAAAAAAAGATACTTACAAATATTTGATGCAATAAATATTGACAGATATGTAAATCCTAGTTATACATTCTCTAGTGTTCCTAACATTACCGATAATATAGTTAGAGATGGAGAAGAACCTCATTGGGAAATAATGCCAGAAATTCACGAAACAATTTTTGCAGATATGCCTCAAGATTTATCTCTAGAAGAGCAAGCCATGTATATATATTGTAAAATGTGTACTATATTTTCTTATGATGAGGGATATATGTACAGGGATAAATTGAGAAAAGTTAATTACGAATCTATTTTTTCAAAAGAACATTTAGAAGGATTGAAACCTGGAGATAAAATTACATGTTATGACTTTTCTAGAATATATGCAAAATTAATAAATGGTCTTGATGGAGATATAACGGCAGTAATGATTTTAGAAGGTTTAAATGAAGGTCATGCTTTGGCTGGTTTTTATACTGAAAATGTATCTGCAACTGTAGATGCTATAAATGTAGTTTCTGACAAAGACTCTACAAATGATTTAATGAAAGCCAAAAATGGTATAAGATTAAAAGGTATAAAAACTATTTCTGACAGATCGGGTATTATAGAACAAGCAATTGATAAAGTATACCCTCAAATTTTAGATAAACAGCCAAAATCAATAAAAGAATATATTCAAGAATTAAAAAAAATTCCTCCAGAACAAGATGTACCAAATGATGTAGTTTTAAAATTACAATCGTTATTAGAAGTAATGAAAGCTAATAATATATCTGGAAATGAGTTTGCCCAAACACTATGGGGAGTTAGTAAAACTAAATATTTTGGAGATACTAAATTAGAACGAGCATATTTAGGGGAATTACAAAAAGATGAAAATGGTAATAAAAGATATAAGCGTCATATTTTACTAAGACAACTAATTCAAGAGAAAACTGAAAATTCTCAAAGAGAAGTATATATGATAGACACGGATACTTTAGAACTTATAACATGCTCTAAAGAGGAAATTATCGCTAAATTAAATTCAGGAGAATTGATATATGAAAGTGAAAAGCATAAACTTTCCGAAATAGATAAGGAGGATCCGAATGACACAATTAAATGAATTAAAATTAATTAATGACTCAAATATTATCTATTTAAAAAAATTAAATAGAAGTTATAAAAGAAACGAAATAGTCAAAAACATTTTAAATGATGAAGCATGTTTTTTTAAAATGAATAAAAACGATGCATATCTCATTTTACAAAACATTGGTATTTTAAAGGAACAAATTGATATCATATATCAAAAACTAATTTCATCGGAGGAATTTTACAGACTATTTAAAGCAAAAAAAATAGATTTGAATGATAAAGATATATTAATAAAATATCCAATTTATGATACAGATGATTTATTTAAGAATAAAAAAAGTTTTAAATAAGCTAGGAATTTTAAATTTGAAAATGATACTTATATTGATCTAGAAAAACAAATTGAATATGAGAATTTCCTTGTATTTGTAGGTACCATTTACTATAACTTATTTAAGGAGGACTTATCATGAAAAAAGAAGTAATTATCGTACCAATGGACAAATGCCCACTGGATGTGCTGGCAGAAATGGAAGAGCGGACAAAAGATGCTTGGATTTTCTTGCATAGCAATGCTGTAGAACACTTACAGCACAGCGATGGTGTATCTAGCAAAGAAGGAAGAAAATCGGGAACGCTGGTTTTGACATGGGAAGCAACAGAAGAATATCCTGAAACGAGAGTTGTCGTTGATATCTGCAGCTTGAATGTAGATTGGAAACCTATTATCTCTATTTCGGCTTCTGACATTGCATTTAACTTCATGCCAGTTGACCCCCGGAGACATCTACTTCTTGAAGATGGAGGAATAATTCGTTCAAATCCAAAAAAGCACCAAAGTAGAACGTTTTTTACTCTGGTGCTTTTTATTCATATTTTATTGGAAATCCAACATTTTTTAATGCTGTTAGTCCTTTCTCACAAAATTCCTCTTTTATCATAATGTAATCTTTTGAAAAGGTAGATACTATTAATATATTCATACCTTGATTTGCAATTACTTCTGCTATCTTTGCTAAAAATCCAACTGTTTGAAAAGGTACGGCTGGTCTGAATTCTATAAGTTTGTAATCTCCGACTAATTCTAATACTTTTAAATTTTTTATATTCTCTTTTTTGGTTATTACTGTTATTTCATCTTTATCTTTTGATACCATAAAATGACTATCTGTTTCTTCTACAATATCAGTTTTTACATAAACATATGTATCTCTCATAACTGTAGCTATACTTTTGGGAATTGCTTCTTGTAAATCCATGGTATTACCTCCTAAATATATATTATACTTTGTAAAATTATTTTAGAAATTTCCAATAGACCGTTTTCTTTGAACCTTCTCTTAAAATAAATTTTTCGTCTTATAAATGTTTTATTGCTAATGATATGAAACATATTAGATTTCACGACCTTAGACATAGTGTGCAACATTATTACTTGCGAAAGGTGTAACATTAGGAGAGATTCAAAAATGGTTAGGACATAGTACAATTAAAATTCCTTTATCTATGGATACTAGATAAAGGAATTTATGTCATTGTATAAAATATTCAATATGCAATGGTGCAGATGGCCGGAGTCGAACCGGCACGGGATTTAGGTCCCGCAGGATTTTAAGTCCTGTGCGTCTGCCAGTTCCGCCACATCTGCATCTACTAAACTGGCAAATCAGTTTTTTCAACTGACAAGATTTATTATACTATTTTAAAATTCACCTGTCAATACTTTTCCTATGATTTTTTCCATTTTTAAGCACCAAAAAAGCATTACGAAAATACATAATGCTTTTTAAAACAAATTATTCTTCAACATTTTCTACTACTTCAGTATCTGGAGCCTCATAAGCTTCTAAGATAGCTGATTGAATTTTTTCTCTAGTTTCAGCGTTGATTGGATGAGCTATATCTTTAAATTCTCCGTTTGGCGTTTTTCTACTAGGCATAGCTATAAATAATCCATTTTGGCTTTCGATAACTTTGATATCATGAATAACAAATTCATTATCGAATGTTACAGAAGCAACAGCTTTCATTCTGTTCTCTGAATTTACTTTTCTTAAACGTACGTCTGTTATTTGCATTTTTAAGCACCTCTTTCTTCTCGTTTTTATACATATTTTCTATGTACTAATTATATATACTACAAAAAAACTTTTTTTCCTTCTATTTTTTACATTTTTTATTTTATTTTTTATTTTTACTTTTATTTGCTATATAAATACATATGCAATTTAAAATATATTTTTAAGATATTTTTTATTTTTCTTTCCTATTCACACATATTATTTTAAAATAATATAATACTAATATTATATTCACAAATTATACTATATCATTTTTACATTTCACTTGAAATTATATTAGTAACATAGTATAATTGCTATAGATTTTAGGGGGCATATTAATAATGGATTTTGAAATAACAGATTTAACAAACTATAAACATATTCACCTTATTGGTATCGGTGGCATAAGTATGAGTGCTATAGCTGAAACACTACATAATTGGAATTATATTGTTACAGGTTCGGACACAACGCAAAGTACTATTACAGATAAACTCAATAAACATGGCATTACCACTACAATCGGACATGATTTCGTAAATATAAAAAAAGCCAACTTAGTTGTTTATTCTGCAGCAATTAGTGAAAATGATCCCGAAATAATTCTTGCTAAAGAAAATCATATTCCTCTTGTTGGTAGAGGTGAATTTGTTGGATATCTAACAAAACTTTATAAGGAAACCATTTGTATTTCTGGAACACATGGAAAAACTACAACTACTTCTATGATTTCTATGTGTTTTATCAATGCTCAAAAGGATCCTACTATTGAAGTTGGTGCCATTCTGGATTCTATCGGTGGTAATTATCGAATTGGTAATAGCGACTATTTTATCTTAGAATCTTGTGAATATAAAGGAAACTTTTTAAATTTTTTCCCCCATGCAGAAATCATATTAAACATTGATAATGATCATTTAGACTATTTTAAAACTTTTCAAAATATCATAACAACATTTCAAAATTTCGCTCTAAAACTTGAAGAAAGTGGTGTTTTGATTACTAATGCTGATGATGAAAATTGTTTTGCATTAAAAGAAATTGTAAAATCCCATTTTATCTCTTACGGTATCAACAATTGTCAAGCAAATTATATTGCCAAAAATATACAATTTAACAAAGACGGTTTTCCTATATTTGATGTTTATAAAGATGGAAACTTTTATGCTTCTATAGAACTTTCGGTTGCAGGCAAACATAATGTTTTAAATGCATTAGCTTGTATTGCTACTTGTAATTATTATCACATACCAATAGAAATTGTATCTTCATCTTTAAAAGCATTTACTGGTGCAGAACGCAGGCTAGAATTCAAAGGTAAATTACCCGGTGAAGTTTCTATATTTGACGATTATGCTCACCATCCTACAGAAATAAAAGCAACATTAGAAGCTATTCAAAACAAATCTTTTCACGAATCTTGGGTTATTTTTCAGCCACATACGTATAGTAGAACTAAAAATCTTTTAGATGATTTTGCTAACGTACTTATTCATTTTAATCATATAATCATATTAGATATATATGCTGCTAGAGAAAAAAATACTTTTCAAATCTCTTCTAAAGATTTAGTTGATAAAATAAAATCCTTAGGAAAAGAAGCTTTATATATATCAGATTTTGATGCGGTTGTATCCTATATAAAATCTAACGTAAAATCTAACGATATTATTATCACACTCGGTGCTGGAACTGTTACCAATATAGGTCCTATGTTAATCAATTAATAATATAAGATATTTATTAAATAAATTGAAAAGCTAACTATGAAGACGTAAACCATTACCTTTTTTAGTTAGCTTTTTTAAAGAATTATGTACATGAAATTTCATATATGTGACACCATAAACTTTTATTTTCTTTCATATAAACAAAAATTCTCATCTGCATATTCCAAAGACCATTGACTATCTTGTTTTATCTTTGTATTCAATTTTTCCCCCGTATGAACCAGAACATGAGTTATTTTATATTGATCCAATAAATTTTGATATGTCTCTTCCCCCTCCTGAATAGTCATCCAATCTTCTAATATTGTTACACCTGAATTAAACTCTTTACAAAACATACCGCTTCTAGAATCTATAAATGCTTTTATTCCTTTAAACTCTAAATAACTACCAATATTAAAATCATTATAAATTCTCATATTCTCCAAGTCATTATGCTGTAAAATATATTCTGATACTTTTACTGGATAAGTTTCTTCTGGAACAAAAGCTTTCCTTTGATTATAAAAGAACTCTTTGACACCGAAACTTCCCACCATTAAAATTAGTGCACTATATACACCTACTTTTATAAAAATATTATCTATTTTGATAGCATAAATTTTTACTAATGATGCAAAAATTTTAGCTATGGATATAGATCCTATTAGTAAGAAAAAATAATAAGATCGATAAGCTACTATTGTCATAATTCCAAAACCTAGTAAAAAAAATACATCAACTAAACAGGGTTTTACTTTAGTAATGATGATTACTAAAGTAATAGCTATTATGATAGAATAATAGCTCGCATTATTATAAAAAGTAGAATGTGCTAACTCTCCAATACAAGTCGTTGATGCTCCTAACATTGCTTTTATCATATCTGTATATGGTGCTAAACCAATTGGTGTAATAAACCCTGTAAATAAAGATAGAAAAAAGATAATCATAAGTGATTTAAAGTTTTCTTTTTTTTCTATAACAAATTTATTACATATAATTGTACACCATTTTTTTATTTTCCAATGATCTTTCAAAACTTTTATTTTTTCTATACTTAAAAATATGATGTATTCTGCTATATATGGTAAATAAAAAATAAAATACATTAAAAATACGGAAGCATGAAAATTTGCAATAAAAATTGGTATTATCATTAGCAATATCTTATATTTTTTTTGATTAGTTTCTAATAATTTTTCTATACAAAAGTATTCTATGATAAATAGTAAAAAAGAAACAATTTGCGCTCTAGCAGTAAACATAGGCTTTGCCAAATAAATAGCTATAAAAGTACAAAGTAATGCTATTTTCCCATTCTTACATCTATCTTTTATAATAAAAAATAATGCAAGAGCTATTAGTATAGTGAACATAGATACAAATACTGTTATTCCATTCCAACTAAAATGATGATAAATGATTGCGACTAGTATATCAAATAACCACCTGGAGTTTGTATATTTTAAATCTTTATGCCAAGTAAGGGTATCTATTTCTTGAATTCCATTCTTTAAAATATTATTACCTAAAACAATGGTAAAAAAGGTATCATTTTGTATAGACTTGTTGAATATAGTAAATGATACCTTTTGTTCACTTTTTTGAAATAATTTATAATAGAATTTTATATATTTTATGTTTTTACTAACAACAACTAATGTTATAACAACTAATAGTAATATTCCTATCGTTTTTAGCCAATTTTTACTTATTTTCGTTTTCTCCATTTTTTACTCCCTATTTACTATTATCTATGTTTTAGTATATCACTACCTCAAATTGGATTCAACTATTTCTCTTTTTACTTTTTTCTTATAACTCTCTATTATACTTTACCTAAATTTACTTTCCCTTTGATCACTATCATTAGTACTGTACTAACTGTTTTACCATTAAATCTCCAAAAATTGCATACCCTATTTGGGGATTTGAAACCAATACATTTGTAACAGCCCCAATAAATTTTCCATTTTGAATTATAGGTGCCCCTGAAAGTCCTCTTATAATCCCTCCTGTTTTCTCTAATAATCTATTATCTGTAACTTTTATAAGCATACTTTTATTATCAGAATTATTTTGTGGATATATTTTTTCAATTTCTATAGCATATTCTTCTGGTACATTATTCTCTAAAGAACAAATAACCGTGGCTTTTCCTAACTGTATGTCATTTCGTAAAGCAACTTTGTATGCTCTAGATGTATCAATATTTAAACTTGTTAAATTTGTTAACTTTCCATAAATACCAAATGGCGTATTTTTTTCTACATTTCCAATTGTTTGTTGGTTTAAAATAGTCCCTTTTATTTCTCCAGGATTCCCCTCTTCCCCTTTTTTTATGGAAAGTACTTTTGAAGTAACGATTTCTCCTGAATCAATATCAATTAATTTATTCGTATCACCATCTGCTATACCATGCCCTAATGCTACAAATTCTTGTGTGTCTTTTTCATAAAAAGTTATGGTTCCAACACCTGTTGCCGCATCTTTTACCCATAAACCTAACTTATATTCATTCTCTCGCGTTGCAGTTGGTGTAATATTTGATGTTAATACGGTTCCGTCTCTTACTAATGTTAAAGATAAATTCTCTCCTTTTGAATTATTTACCACTTTTTTTAATGTTTCAATATCGTCAATTTCCTCTTCATTAATTTTGATAATGGTATCTCCTTCTTGAACATTAACATTTTCATAAGGCTTTATTATTTCATGATTCATATTCTCTATTTCAGACATTCCTACAATTAATACACCATTGGTGTATAATTTCAATCCAATGATTTTTCCTATCGGCACCACTTCTTTATTCTCTAAAATATTAACATTAATATCTTTTATCTTTAACTTTCCAAATAAACGAAATGCTATATGTGTTGTATTAACATTAGTGGATGAAGTACTTGCTGTTTCCATAACTTCTAACCCATACATTCTTCTTATTTTAAAACTCTCTCCTTTCAATAATGTAATTTCACTTGGTATTAAGGTTATATTCGCTATATATGAATAGAGAATAAATAAAAAAATAATGATTACGCTATTTTTTATTTTCTTCATAAAAATAGGGTAACCATTTATTTTAATTTTATGTGATAAAAATACAAACAATGAAATTAATAAAATTTGATATCATAACATTTTTACATTATTCTTCTGTTATTTTTAATTGATTATTTATAAATTACCTTGATGCAAGTAATTGCATTTCCTACTCCTGCTTCTCCAATAGCATTTTGTACATCACTTAACTGAATTGTTCTGTCATCATCTACATGCACACTAACTGTAATAGTTTGACTATTTGCTATATTTCTATTTAAATAATATAAATTACCATATAAATCAAATTCTACTACAGACCCTACGCCTGCACTAACTGGTCCAAATGTAATTTCCAGTTCTTTTATTTCGCGTAAATTTCTACTAGATTCTTTCGAGCTAGATTTCTGCTTATCATAAATAACTTCAATTCCCTGTGTTAGACTAATCGCATTCATTTTATATAACTCTTGTCGCTGAGCACCTATTGCTGTATAATATAGCATTTTTCTCTCTTCATTTCCAGTAGCATTTAAATCTATGCCACTATAATTTCCATCAATACCACAAATATAACATGCATAATTTTTATGATCATATTTTACTGTATCATTATCCAGAATTTTGTCATACTTCACTTCTTTTGATGTAAAAGAGATATAATCTCCCACTCCTGATGTAACATCAAAAGCAGGACAATCAATTTTATGGTATGTTGCATTTTCATCATTAAAGGTGCTCTTATGGATATAATATATTTCTTTTGGCATTATAGTTAATTCATTATTTGTACTTGAAACAATTGCATAATTATTGTATGTTTTTAATCCACATTGAAATCCTTGCATAAAAGTAACAATGGATACATGACTTAAAATTTTATCCCATTCTTCATCTGTGATTACAGGCATATTAAAAGAAAATCCTTTTGTTGCTGTTATATTATAAGTTGACATTGCTAAATTTAAATTATATTGAATAGCATTTCTAATAATATCCATTTTATGCGAATTAAATGAAGAATCTTTTGCTTCGGGATCACTACTACTATTAAATATTACATTATGTCGTTCTTCAAAATTTACTATAAATGGCTTCGTATCTTCTACATTTACTGCTTTACTAATATTCGCTGATACATAATTATAATCGTTTAATAAATCTTGATTGGCATCACTTTCATATAAATTTTCTAAATTATTATACACCCAATTCGAAAATATTGCTGATTTTGCATAATAAACAATAGCATCTATCTGTTGCATTTTATTAGTAATTTCGGCTATTTTAGTTTGATCACTGTCTCTTTTAGCAATTTCCAAATCGCTTTCTAAACTAGCATAATTCTCTCCTCCATACGTATAACTAATTTCTGAATCGTCTTGAAATGTAACAGATATTTGTGTACCATAACCACCATTTTTAAGTACTTCTTCTGCTTCTTGATCATTATAATTTAATAAATTATTGCCATTTACAGTTACTTCTTCCACCAAATCTTTTTCTATTAAATAACCCGCTTTAGTATAATATACATTTCCAATGTTTCCTTCTATTGTCAAATAATTATCTAAAGTATAATTAATAGTAATATCTATTTTTTTATTTTCATCATTTAGATCTTTTTGATATCTTGCAGAATATGGCATATATGATTTTAAAACATAGTCTGTTTCATAATATATTTCTTCATCATTAATATTCGTGGTATACTGATTACCACTTGCATCATTTGTTTTATATAATATTTGTCCAAAATCGTTAGAAGGCACTCCTAAACAAGATGCATAACTACTTTCATCTGTTAAATCGTAATAATAATACCCATCTGCATATCTAAGACCTGGTGTTGAAAAACAACCTGTGTGTTCAGCACTTTCTTCTATTACAATTGCTTGTCCTTTTGTATCAGATGCAACAACTGGTTTATTAGTTGGTGCATAAATATAATACCCATCATATAATGTGTATAAAATTGCAGGAAGATACGGTTGTAAATAGCTTTTACTAGCATTAGACATACCTAAATTCGTAGCTAACGTATTAATAAAAATATTATTAGATGCCTCGATTATCGTCCTAAGTGAATCTGAAACAGAAGATAAATCTTCATTGGCAGTATTCAACTCAAAAGCAGACATAGTATCATACGTAGCATCTAACAATTTTGTATCATATGAAGTTTGTAGTGCTATAGTATCAACTTGTGATTGTATATAAAAAGATAAAATCAATATTATAGGCACTACAATTAAAACAAATATTATACTTACTCCCTGTAATTTCATTTAAAAAATTCCTTTATCCTTTAATTAGAACCATTTGCTGTAACAACACCTGCATGTTGTGCAGCAACTGAATATGTATCACTTCCCGCTATAGAATAAAAAACACTTCTTATTGTTTGAGACATTGTTTTGTTTGTATTTTTTACACTCACAGAGAAAATGTCTCCTTCTTTCATTGTATAAACACCTGAACCACCACTTGTATCTACTAGTTGATCAACAATTTGAGAAGTATACACAGAATAATAAACGTTTTCTCCTATAACAGTGCCTTGTGTCCAAGCAGATTTTTTTCCTACATTTTCATCTAATATTTTTAATTCCATTTCTATATCATACTCATTCCCTGTTGCAGCAATTGTATTTTGTAATTTTTCATAGTTCTCAATGGTTATTTTTCCTATGGCCCTTGAATTGTCAACAAACTCTGTTGTAGCCGTTTGTACTGTTAATTGTGATATATCATCACTTCGTTCAGATACAGATAATAATGGAAATATAAACAACAAAACCGCTCCTACCAGTATTGCAATAACCGTCATTAATGTATCACTCATAATATGCTCCTTTCATTTTTTCTTTAATCATTCTTTTCGATTGTATATGTAATGACAATTTTATCATTGCCTTTGCTTCCATTGATAAAAGTTTCTCCTTCATCCGTTGTAAAAGTATCTCCTGAAAAAATATACTGCGCAAAAGTTTCTTTAAATTTATATTTATTTTCATTAGTACCTTCTTTTTTATCCATATATTTTTTTAAGTTATTCGTTGTATAATCAACATAGCTATTATTAATATATCCCGCTTTACCGCTAATATAATAATCAACTCTTGTTTTAATGGCTTCTGTGTTACCTATCCATGGTGCTTCGAATAGATACAGATTTTCTGATTGCTTATTATATAAATTATTTAAAGCAATCTGCTCTCTTGTTTTAACAGTAGCTGATGCAGCCGTTCTTACTTTACCCTCTAAGTTAACATCAAAAATTTGTACTAAATTAGCATTCATTCCATCAGTAGCATCACAGATTTTAACACAGAAATTTTCTTTATAATAACGATAAAGAGTAGGTATTATGGTATCTACATCTACATAACGGGTAATTTGGTTTTCTGCATCATTTGATACAGAAATATTATCATAGTAATTTGTTTTATCTGCTGCATATAATAATACTTGTGACGTTGAACCAATTTGACCAAATATGTACATTGATATGGATAAAGCAATAACCAAAATAATAACTGAAAAAGCCATAATCATGGCATGTACTGCATTTTCCATAATACCTCCTCATTTTTATCTATTACAACTTTTAATGCTCTTCATAGTAAGCATTATATCCTATTTCTATCCTATTAACTAAAGATGTCTTTGTGTCAACAGATGTTGTAACAAAATATATATGTCTTGCTTCTATTTTATTTCTTAAATCACTCATCTCTTTAACTTTCGTATCACCTGCTATAGATGTGATTGATTGATAATCACCATCACCTGACGTAGCTTTATACATAATATCAGGCAATTTACTTGATTCCTCTTCAAATGTATTAGCATTAGCAATTAGTTTATTTAATAATGCCTTAACATTTGTTCCGGGTTGTTTTCCTTCATAAGTTGTCCATGTTGTATTAAAAGAATCTATATCATATTGAGACAATGAATCTGCCGCTCCATATATAGAATCTGATGAACTATTGAATATAAACATACCAATAGCAATAATCAAAATTGATAAAAGTATAGCACCTGCTATAATTAATGCTTTTGAAGCATTTTCCATAACTTCTTCCTCCTTTGTTTTTATATATTTTTATGGTCAGTACTATGACTATCATAGTAATGTTAAAAACTAATATTCTGTTGCTTCAAATGTCATAGAAGCAATTTTTCCTGTTTTTTTGTGATATGTTATATTAGTGCATTTAAAGTGAATCGCACCAAAATATTCTATAAATGAATTGATGCCTAATGCATTAATTTTTTCCATGGGATATGTTTTTTGGTTAATCATCATAGTTACATAAATTTGAATACTATGTTCCTCATCAGCTAGATATAATCCGTCTTTTCCTTTTTGTATATTATATTTATTATTATTATTTATTGCTTTATTAATAACTGTTGTAATATCTAAACCATTCAGGTTTTCTTGATTATACGCTTCATAAGATGCATTAAATTTTGCAGCTTCTGCATTTCTTTTTTGTAAATCACGTAAATTCAAAAATAATATGGCAAAAACAATAAAACATATAACACCTATGATTAATAAACTTTTTTTCACACTGGGCCCCCACTATATCTATTGTTTATTATACTATATCTTTCGTATTTTGACAATATTTATCTTATGAAAACTAAAAAATTACATTTCTAGAGAAATTTGCCTTTAAAATATTTTATATTGACAATAAAAACCATTAATACATACTATATATCCTCAGGATAATCTTCATTTTCATACATTTCAAACTTCATCGAATTGATTTTTCCACTAATATTTTGATATCCTACATCTGTACATTGAAAATAATAGCGATATTGCCTTTCCCCTTCTAAAATCGTTGTATCTGTTAATTTACCATTTAAGTCTGAACTTTCAAATAGTTTCGTACTACTATCATCATACTTAACTTCACTTAAAGGCAGATTCATTAAAGAATATATATCAACTCGTTTGTCTGTTGACTTTAATTGTAATTTATTTTTTTCTGTTGCATCTGTTGCTAAAATCTGAAATATTTTTCCATCAATAAGAATTTCTATCTCTACCTTATTGATTGTATCATTACTCGTTTCTTGGTTTGTATTATAAGCCATATTACATACTGTAACAATATCTGAAATTGTATTATTACTTCGATTATAATATAAAAATTTTCCATTAGACAATTCCACTTGCTGCTCGGATTGCTTCAATTCATAATTTTCTCCCACACGAGCACCTGCTCTAAAAAGGTAAACCATCATTGCAGCAACCATTAAAGCAACAAGTATACCTGCTACAATATACAAAGCTTTTATTGCATTTTCCATGAATAACTCCTCTTATTTACTCTGTTAATCCACTGCTACCAATGTATTAAAATTATATTTCTTCAAAAGTGATACAATCTACTCGACCAGTTTTATTACTATATGTAATACCTTTGCATTGAAATCGTTTCGTTTTTAGACTATATAAATAAGTTGACCAAATCGCTTTTGTCCATCCATTATTTTCAGCTAAAATTTCTTCTGTATTTTTTACTGTTTGTTTCATATTATTCGAATGTGCTAATAATTTATATAGCCCATCATTATGTTCCATATCTTCTTTTAAATGATGTTCTCCTGATGCGTATTCTGTAGTATTAAGTGTATTGACTGTCAGATTTAATTTGCTTTCTAGGCTAAAAGATGTTAATTGCTTATCAGGATCAAAATCAAAAATATCTTTCATCTTCTCATCTACCGAATAAGATCCAAACATTTCTTGTTCTTTATATTTTCCTGGACTAACTTCTTTCATAGCATAAATTTGCAGACTTTCTTCTAAAGCGGTCTTCAGTGTAACAACTACATCAATTGAAAATTCATCACTATATTGATTGCCTTGTAAAAAACCATTTCCGTTTACATATTTTTCATTATTACTTTTCGCTTTATTTAAACAAGAGATTACATCGACACCATACATCATTGTTTTATCATATACTTCATATTCTAAATTAAATTTAGCCAATTGCTCTGTTTGTAACTGCTCTTCTTGCTGCGTAGGTACATTACCCATATTCTTAAAAAAATACACAACCAAAGCAAATAATACCACTGCAAGTAGTGTACTACCAGCCATTATAAGAGCTTTACTGGCATTTTCCATATACTCCCTCCTCTTACATCATAGAAGACATTGAAGTAAACGCATCTGACATACTTGTTAAACCTACATAACATAATGGAATAATTAGATAGCCAACAAATAAACTAACCATTGGTGCAAATCCGATAACTTTTCCTATCATGGACTTTCTCGATATCATTCTTTCATTTGATTCTTTTCTTTTTTCTTGATGATATGCTCTTTCTGTATCTAGCTCATCAAAAGCCTCTCTAATTGGAATTTTTTCAACAGCAGCTTGCAAACTTTCAACAATTCGAATTAATTGTTGAAAAGATATATCATTTTTTAAGTCTTCTAAAGCTTCCCATGGTCCACTTTCAAAGTTATTTACACATTTCGTTATAGGATCTTTAAAAATATTTGAATATCTCTCTAACCATTCCAAAATCATTTCTACATTTACTCTTTCAATTTTCATTAGCATTAAAATGATGGTTTGGAATTGCATTACTTCATTTTCCATATCCATTTGCCTCATAATTTTTTGGAAAATAAGCAACCACTCTGGTCCATAATATCCTAATATCATTATAACAAATGCCATTAATACTTCAAACCATTTTAGATATTGAGACTGAACAATTTGTAATTTCTCCCAAATTCTTTCTGTAATACTATCTAATTCTTTTTCTGTACTTTCTCCATATTCTTCAGATTCAGCTATTGCTTCACGTAATTCTTCTTGCGTTACATCTAAATCGTTTTTAAATTTATCAAGAAAAACATTGTCTTTTTTGGTTGTTTCTCTTGCTTTTTTCTCCTGAGATTCCGACATGTTTCCTAAAAGATTATAATCTGAGGTTGGCTCTGTATATTGATAATTAATCGTCATTTGATGGGCTTCTATAAAAATAATTAAGGATATTACAAAAGCAATAACAGCTGCTACTAAACGATTAATATATAACCACTCCATTTTCAATTTTGAGGCAGAATCTTTTAATAGTTGTACAATTTTTCGATATTCTTTTGTTCCATCTTTAGGAATAAACAAATCAACAAATTTTTTAATTGGTTTCTTTTTATATAACTTGGCTTGCCATGGGTTTTCCATATTTTTAGCCACATTTACATTTCCATTATCTTTTAATTTTCTTGTTAACATATAACAAAGAAATGTCAAAATAATAATTCCTACTTGCACCAAAAAACCAACTGTTCCATTATAAAATTGAGAAGTAAAATTAAATTGTCCAATTGCCCAATTTTTTAATGTATCTAAAAATAAAATGGGTAAAGCTGCAATCATTGATAAACTTTGAAATACATAATCTAACTTATCTCTTTTTAAAATTTCTATTTGCATTTCTTGCGTAATATTATTTAAATTCTTTAAATATAAAGAAGCACCATCTTTGTCTTTTCTATCTCCAAATTCCTTTGTAAGATAAGATACACCTGCAAACTCTTTTAAAAAACTGTTTGGTGCTATATCATAATACTTTTCTAATTCGGTTTCAGGATCATCTGAAATTAATACTTCATGTATTTTTTCTGCTTGTCTACATACCTCTTTTAAATCTTCATTTTGCGCAACCTCATAAATGGCTTCTTCTACCATGTTGTATTCATGATATGCATGTCGAATTTCTGCAAAAAAATCAATTTGCTGTTTTAATAATTCATTATCTTTACTATCTACCATACCTGTAATAATAGCTTCTACAATAAACATTTCAAATAATAATAATGTACACATTAATAAGAAATTACTTTTTGTAAATATAATAATAGCAGCAGTAAGTATAACAACAGCAATAACTACTTTCAACATAATTTGTGCCACTTGTTTTCTTGTGATATATTCATCTTCTAAGTTAATAATTTCTAGCCTTCTTCTTAATTTTAAGGAATATCGTCTAATAAAAGGTATTTTTAAACAATTAATGTAAAATTTTTGGTAAAAAATATCCATATTAAAAGAGGATTGTCTTGTACCTTCCACCAATTGTGCTACATATCTTGTTTCTTTAGACTTCATTTTATTATTAATAATTAAAAAAGCAACTACAATAATAGCAAATAGTCCTGCTACACCACCCATTAAATATATTAATACTTGTTGTGACATTTATGCATTTCCACCTCACCTTCTAAAAGGGATCTTTATTCTTCTTCATCTTCTAAATCAATTCCGTTTAATATTGATGATACACCAGATGATGGTTTTGTTCGTTTTGTACCACTACCATTAGAAGATGTTTCGTTTGCTGTTTTATTTGTTTTAGCTGTTTCTTTTCTTGCAGTTTCACTTACTTTTGAAACTACTTCTCTTGATACATTTTTTTTCATAGCTAATTTTTTAGCTTTTACTTCTTCCAAAGGTTCTGAATTCACTGGTTTAGCAGATGTTTGAATAGTATCTGTTGGTATTGGTTTTTGTTCTGAGAATAATTCTGTATCTCCTTCAGTATATGCAATTTGTTTAGGAGGCTTTATGCCCCACACTCTTTGCAAAAATGCATCAAATTTTACTACATCTGCCTCATCCATATTGTTTCTCATTTCTCGAATATTCTGATCTGAAATAGGATTTGTTAATACATAACTATCATCAGAAAATTCTAAGATGTTACGATATTTATATAATTCTCTATTGGTTGATTTAGAAAAATAAATGGTTGCATTATCAAAAAACTTATCAAATTTTCCTTCTAATGTTTTTTCTTTTCTATGGTCAAAAGTATATTCATTTTTTTCTTCTACCGGTATACATTCTGTAATTCTTTCTATGTAACGTCTTCCTCTAAAATCTTTTACCAAGTGAATATCAAAATTTAAAACTTGAACTACTTGTTCTTCTGCTGTTTTTTCATCTTTAAATACACCTGCTCTTAACATAGAGTTACGTAATGCTGTCACTAAGTTAGGGAATGTTTTTGCGTGGTGAGTAAATAAAGTAAATTTAGAAGCAACCTGTGCTGATTGAATCATCCAAGATGCTACGGGGTCAGTTGCAACCTCACCAATGATATTAACAGAACCATCAGTTTTCTTCTGAACATCCAAACATTCTTGTCCAGAAATTGTTTCTGTTTCACGCATTGATAAAATATTTCTTGTTGGATATATTTTTCTTAAATGCAACTCAAATGCTGTTTCTGTAATACGCAAGTTCATTGTTTCATAAATATTTTCAATCATTGCCATAAGCATAGTTGTTTTTCCGACAACCTTGCTCACCTGTCAAAGCTATAATTCTTGCACCTTTTACAAGATATTTTAATAATTCAATAGTATCTTCTTTTCCATCAAACCTAACAATTTGTTCTAGTGTAGCTCTCTTTACGTCAAATTTTCTTACAAAGAATGCCCATGTTTCAGACATACTTGGTCTAACAACAACAACACGAGAACCATCTTTCATTTCATTAATTTTATAACCATTTGTATCAGATAATTGTCCTGGATTGTTGTATTTATAAATATTCTGGCATACTCTTTTTAATTCTGCTTCTGTACCAAAAGACAAAAATGCTAATCGAATAGATTTACCTTGGAAAAATATCCATATAGCATCACAAGCTCTAGGTACTTTTGATTCCATAGCTTGTTTTAAATAGTCACTATCTGTTTGTGCTACTTGACTTAAGAAAGATTCTGGAAGACCAGATGTACCACCAGAAACACCATCTATATTCATATCTCTAATTTCATCAATACTGCTGTATCCTTTATATTGCTGATAGATTCTTTGAACAACTATCTCTAATTTATCTCTAAAAGTTAACTCTATATGTTCTGCATCATAAATAT
This sequence comes from uncultured Clostridia bacterium, assembly GCA_947626885.1. Classification (GTDB taxonomy): domain Bacteria; phylum Bacillota; class Clostridia; order TANB77; family CAG-508; genus Scatovivens. Next base: position 21,404 of record CANQTX010000012.1, read on the forward strand.
CATGAATCTCATCGGCTGTAATTACATAACATGGTTTTGATTCACCCTCAACATATTTTAATGTTGCTAAATTGTATTTTTTTATTAGTTCTGTTAACGCTTCATAAGCAAAATTCTTTTTATATTCATGAATTAAAATATCAAATTTATCTTGTGCTGTTAATAATGATGGCGTATCAAAAGAAATTGCTTTAGATATATTGGTTTCATCAACACCGTATTCTTTTGATAATAAATCATATATCAATTCTTTAACATATTTTTTATCATTTACATCTCCATAAGTACATCCTTTTAAGGCTTTTTTTAGCTCATACTTTTTTGCTTTTCTTCTCTTTAGCTCTTCTTCTGATAAACCAATATCATAAAGATTGATTTTCGTAATTTCATCTAATCTTGTTTTAACAAATTTGATCATTTTCTCTAAAGTATACGTTTTATCATCTACTTCTACTTGCTCTTCAACAATTTCTTCTTTATTTTTTTTAATCATATGTACTATTGTAGCAATAGCAATAACAACAATAGCAAAAATTAAAGCCATATTTGTAATATTCATTTAAAGGCTCCTCCCTTTAAAACTTTTAGGTTTTGTATTTTAATTCTTCCAATTTATATATAATTTTTTTGCAAGAAAAATCAACTGCTTTGATAAATTCAGAATTTTTATCTTGTGTTGCTGTAGACAATCTTGTTTTCAAAAAAAAGTTTGCTACACCAGACTCTGAAGCACATTCCATATAACTACAATTATAAGGAATCGTCGCAATCTCTCTTCTTGCTCCAATATATCGCGTAACATTTTTTACATTATATTTCGAATTATCATCTGAATTTGTTAATAGTGGTATTACATTTCCTTTTTTCAATATCTCTTGGGATTGTATTTGCTCCATATATTTATCAATTTTTCTTAAATTTTGTGTGAAAGTATATACAATAATATGAGAAGTTTCCAATAACATTTTAGTACTTTCTTTTCTTAATGTTTTCGCTAAGTCCACAAAAACCAAATCATAATATTTATTGGCAGTATGTAATAAATCTTTATATAACATAATTGATTTCTCATAACTTTCATAAACTTCCGTTTTTAATCCACATAAAACATCTAAACGATTTTTTAACACTACTCGTGTAAAATTTGGAATAATTTCAGGAGTAGCTTTATTACTTGCCACTGCACTTACTAGCCCTTCCGCACCAGATGCAATATCTATTTTTCCTTTATTTAATAAGTTTGCTCCCTTTGCATTAGTTTTTTTCCAAAAACATCTTTCTAAAGTATCATCTGAGAAAGTGGCATCCACAACTAAAATTCTATAGTTATGTTCTATAGCCATATAAGTAGCTATAGCAAGCATTGATAAAGTTTGTGCTGTTTCTTTTCTATCTCCACTCCAAAAGCCAACAATAGCCATTTATTTTCCCTCCAGTCTAACTGTTTTTCTCAATTATCTTTACAGCTTTTTTAATATCATTTTGATTCATTTTTGAAATTTCTTCTGCTATATACATTAAACTGTCCATATATTGCATACTCAATCCTTTTAATCGAATTCTAGAAGTTCTTTGGTTTGCAAAGATAACATTTTGATCTCCTAATTCAAATGGAAAATAAATAATTTCACTATTCCATTTTATTTTTAATCCAGAAGAAAGGTGATTTAAATATTGATCTTCTTCAAGTAACATCTCTTTTGTAAATAATACTTTTGTCATTTCTATTGGGGATTGAAGACGCCTAAATACTTGCAATCCTCTTCTTAAGCAATATATATCAAAAGAAGTAACAAAATAATGTGTATCTTGAGGAGTTATTTGAAATGCTTCATAACCTCTCGCAGTATCTATATCTAGTAAAGCATAATCATAATCTACATTTTGACCATTGAAATTTTGAGATTGTTTTATTTGTTCAAAATTTTCAAATCCAATGGCAACATCTATTTTTTCAAAGGTAGTTATATATTGTTTTAATGGTTTTATAGCAGGAATAATATACCTAGATTTTTGTAATACTGTTGTATCAATTAAAATCGTTTTTTTTCCTAAAACAGTTAAAATTTTAGCTATATATATTAGCATATCTGTTTTATCATAGCTTCCTACAAATGCTATTTTTTCCATAACTTCCTCCTATAGTCTTATTGAACGCCTATATCTTCTGTTCCTTCCAAAGCACTCACATATTCTTCTCTTGCTGCTTGCACTTTTGAATTTTCTTCTTGATTTCCTGATTCTACAGCTGATGGCATATTAGCTCTTTCCGCATCCAAAGCTGGCTCAATATGTTCATTTCTTTGTCCTGCTTGTGCAAAGTCGTTTGCATAATATCTATCTACTAAAGCTTTCTTAGCATCTTCTACAATATTAGGGTTAGCATCTATCAAAGATAATACTTTACTGCTTACTGGATAAGTAGGTTCTGCTGCTTGTTGCATACCTGGTTCTGCATATTTTGATGCATAAATTTTAGAACCTGTCATGGTATATGCTTCTACAATAGCATTTCCCAAAGTTAAAATTTCATCTTCTGACATTTTTAGCCAAATGCCAGTTTCTGTTGTTGCCTCAACCTTTTTCTTGCTAATAACAATATAATCTTCACCTGTTGGAATAGAATATCGAATATCTATATAGTCACCATTTTTTAATTGAGATGGTAATAGAATCATATTATATTCAACAATTCTTTGATCATCTGTAGTAGGGTTATCTACTTCTTCTATCATATCTTTTGTTACAATTGTTCCAGCTGGTACTGAAACTTTTATAATAACTTCTTTTTGTCTTTCAGATCCATCATCATTATATTTAGTAACAGGATTTCCTTCCGCATCATAAAATAAAAAATCATCATCAGATACAATTTGATCACTTGGCACAGTTGTTTGAACAGTGGAAGTTATAAAAGATTCCATAGTGACCTTTTCCCCAGATTCTAAATTATCAGCAGCAACTAATACTTTCATTTGCCTTTTCTCTATTTGTTCTTTTGCTTCTTTAATACTTTTTATTTGATATAACAATGCTAACACAACTAGAGCCATAATAACAAGAGCTACTAAAAAACCTATTAAAAATGAATTTCTAGCCCTTCTTTGCATTGGATTTACTGGCATAACAAACTCCTCCTTGAATCTATTGATAAAAAATTTTCCTTTAATTTTTGATATTATCTCAAATTATCATTTTATTTAATTTTACAACACCAGCACCCAAAAATCAACATTTTTCACGCATGTAATAGAAACTTAAATGAATTGTAATGTAATTGTTACAGAAGGGTTTGCAAGTTTTTTTATATCAAAAAAAGATACTTTTTTCCTCTTTTTAATGAGGGAATTTTGTATCTTTTTTCATTGCATTTTTCTTATTCGTAATTTATTTTATGCAATAACAAATTTATAGATTGCCTCTTTAACACCTTCTGAATTGTTATCAGAAACAACTACATCTGCTAATGCTTTCATGGTTGGATTGCTATTTCCCATAACTACTCCCAAACCTGCATTCTCTATCATTTCTTTATCATTTAAATTGTCTCCTATCGCAATTACCTCTTCTGTTGCAATATTTAATTTTCCTATTAAAAATTCTATTGCTGACCACTTATTAACATTTTCATTTGTAATTTCTGTATAATAATATTGTATATCTACATCATCTGTTCCATCTTTAATTGTTTTTCTAGACATATGTTCTACTTCTAATACATCAATATTTCCTATTTGCCTTAGTTTCTTCATAATACTATTAAAAATCAACTTTGATTCATCACAAACAGTTATCTTCAAAAATCGATCTTTTTCAGACTGTTCAATATATTCTATTACATTCTGCACAAGATTAATATGTGTTCGTTTTTCTTCAATTTTTTTAGTATTTTCTTTATGATAAAATAATACATTATAATTTAATGATTTCGCAATTACTTCATCTTCTGTATAAATATTATAATAAAAACTATTTTCATCACATAATTTTACAATTTGCAACACTTGCTCTTTATTCAAAAATCTATCATATATTATTTTATCTCTTTGAACATCATATACAACAGCACCATTACCTGAAATGATATAATTATCCACACCTAATTCTACTGCTAAACTCTTGGTTGAACTAATAGGTCTTCCTGAAGCTAAAATAACTTCTGTTCCACACTCTTTTGCTTTTTTTAAGGCAAATTTGGTTCCTTCTGAAACTTCTCCCAAGGAGTTTAATAATGTTCCATCTAAGTCAATTGCCATTAATTTGTACATAAAACATGCTCCTTTTTATTTTCTTTATTATATCATTAAAACTTTTTTTTACAATATATTTTAAGAAATTTACAGGTTATTTTATGTAAAAAGGATGGAGATCCTCCCCATCCTTTTTTATTCATATTCATACTTATTTGTTAGCCATATCATTTTCAGCTTGTTCGATTAATTTTCTTACCATGTTACCACCAATTTTACCAGCATCTCTTGCAGAGATGTTTCCGTTGTAACCGTTTTTTAAATTAACACCTACTTCATTAGCTACTTCATATTTGAATTTGTCTAATGATTCTGTAGCTTCTGGAACTACTTTTTTGTTACTTCTTGCCATTTTGTTCACCTCCGAATATTTCATAGTGTTTTCTACTTTACATTTGTAAATTGCTTCACACTACTTTTCATTTAGAAAAACATTTCCATTTTACAAATATCTAATCATAAACATATAAAATCATATAAAAATCATTAAATATTTAACAAATGTTCATGTATTTCAATATATATCTTGCACGAATTCATTTTTTTTAATCAAGTAATTTTTGCCAAAAAAAGATGAATTTTAACAATTCATCTTTTTAAATTTTTATTTCTGGCTTCTTTATTATTAAAATATTATGTATAATTTTGACATTATGCTTCTGGTTCAACAATACCATAATTATTTGAATCTTTTAGTTTAAATATAACATTAACTTTTCCGGTATCAACATTTACGAAAGTAAAGAAAATATTATTTTTTCTTTCCTGTAACTTTATCTTAGCATCTTCTATAGAAATAGGTCTTATCCCATAATATAATGTCTTAACAATTTCATCTTCTATTACTTTTTCTTCTTCCTCACCACTGATTGTCATCTGTCTAATAGAAGCATCTTTTTGCATTTTTTCTCTTTTAGTCTTTACTTTTCTAATTTGCCCTTCTAAAATATCAATATCTTTATCGATAGAAGCATATAAATCTTTATCTTCTGTAACAGCTTTATAAGATACACCTTTAACAGATACAAACATTTCTGCTATTTCTGATGCTGCATGTTCCTTTTTGATAGTCACTGTTACATCAATGTTTTCTTGTCCAAAATATTTCTCTATTCTAGCTAATTTTTTTTCTACATAGTCTTTAATCGCCTCAGTTGCTTTTAATTCTTTCCCTGTTATAATTACATTCATCATTACTCATCACTCCTATTCTTATAAATGAATTTTTTCTTCATTTATATAAATTCATTACATGAATATCTTCTATTCTTGCATTTTATTATATACTGATTCTTACAATTTAGCAAGTACTAATTGAATGATATCATACAAATTTTACATTCTTATTATGTCGCATCATTTATTACATAGATTATAATTTTTCTAATTTATATTCTTTTTCTAGTTTTTCATTTAAATAAATAGAAGATACAATCTCTAATTCTTTCTGACATTTTTCAGACAATGAAAAAGAAAATATTTTTTTTGAATCTACTTTCATGATATATAATAGTGCATTTCTGGTAGCATCACTTATTTCTATAGCTCCTGTATCTTGTTTTGCACATACTGCACATTTGGTTCCATTGTCTTTTATACTAAAATGGGTTAATCTATTTTTGGTTTTACAAGCTACACATTCATTCACATTGGGAGAAAATCCTAATATTTTCAATATTCTTACTTTAAACACAGATGTAATAAAATCTAAATCTTTATCCGTTTCAGAAATCATATATAAGGTATTTAAAAATAATGTTAAAGTATAAAAAGAATTTTGATTTTCTGTTGTTACATCTGTAATAATTTTTGTTATGTAAGAAGCATAAGTAAGTTTATCTAAGTCAATTCGAATATTATAGAACATTTCGATTGTTTCACATGAATTTATAGTGTATGTTTCTGAACCTCTAAATAATAAATATTCTCCAAAACATAAAAATTGAGTGCCTGCAAGTAAAAGACTCTTAGGTCTTCTTGCTCCCCTTGCACTACACCCAATTTTTCCCAAATTTGGCGTTAATATTGTAAGCATTTTATCAAAATCACCCATATTATTTTCGGCTATTACTATCCCATTTACTTTGATTTGTTTCATCTAACATTACCTTCATATTTTCTTCTATATTCTTTACTTCTTTAAATTCTAGATAAGAATTAATATCTCCTGTTTGTTTAAATACATTCCAAGCAATATTCTTAATCATATATTTCACCTCTTCTTGAATTTATCTTTTGTTGTTTTTGAAGATTTATACTGGTATTATTTTAATTGGAATTTTTTAACAATTGCTTCTTTTTCCTGCCAATCTTCTTTTACTTTTACCCAAACTTTTAAATTTACTTTGGTTTGTAATATTTCCTCTATATCTTTTCTAGCATAAGTAGCAATTTTTTTTAAAAGATTACCAGCTTTTCCAATAATGATTCCCTTATGAGATTCTTTTAAACAATAAATCACTGCTTCTATATCATAAATATCTTGCCCTTTTGTTGTTTTTCGCATACTACATTTTTCAGTTTCTACATAAATTCCATGTGGTACTTCATCTTGCAATAATTTTAATGCTTTTTCTCGAATGATTTCTTCCACCATTTGTCTCAACGTCTGATCTGTATAAATATCTTCTGGATAATATTTAGGACCATAGGGAAGAATTTTTAAAATCTCCTCTAACACTTGAGTAATTCCATCATTTTTACTCGCTGCTATAGGAATAATCGATTCAAATTCATATTCCTTACAAAATATATCTATTAAATGCAACAAGGTTTCCTTTGGCACTAAGTCTATTTTGTTGATTACCAAAATACACGGTTTTTTAGCTTCTTTAATCTTCTCCAAAATGAAACGATCACCTTTTCCAATATTCGTAGAAGTAGCTTCTATAACAAATACTATGGCATCTACTTCCGAAAACATCATAAATGCAGTACAAATCATTGTTTGTCCCAATTTGGTTTTGGGTTTATGAATTCCCGGTGTGTCTGTTATAATGATTTGATAATTTTTATCGGTTAAAATGGCTCTAATAGCTGTTCTGGTTGTTTGCGTTTTATTAGTTATAATAGCTACTTTCTCTTTGGCCAATGCATTTAATAGTGTGGATTTTCCAACATTTGTTCTACCCACCAATGACACAAAGCCTGATTTAAAATTCTCCATACTTTTATGTTTCCTTGTCTTTTTAGAGTTATTCTATGGTAACATTAGCATCAATAGGACAAATATTTACCCATGTATTTCCATCATTTACTTCTATCTCGTTACCTTTTAAATCTTGATAGGTTGTTTGTTCTCCTCTTGCATTTTTTACACATTTTATTTTTATAGCTTTTCCATTGGTAATATAATACCCATCTAACTGTCCTACTGTTACAACATCTTGTCTTCCTTTATTTTCTCCATCATTTAATGTATAATTTTTAGCAAATGTTATAATAATATTTTTGGTTGTTACATCTTCCTTAGTAGTTTCTTCTGTTATTTTTTTACCTTTAGACCATCTTGTATATCTTTGTGTTGTAGCATCATATACATACTTTACTTTATGAGAAGAAGCATATGGTATTGTTATGGTATTGGCTGTTATAGCATTTTCACTATCTAACATAACTTCATGTGATACATAATGTAACACACTGTCTTGATTAGAAGTTGTTCTATAATTTTTTTCTTTGGCAATAGACAAAATAGAAGGAACATTAGTATAAGCATTATGAGGTGCTTTTTTATAACTTACCCTCCAATATCTTGAAGTATTTGTTCTTGCTTTTCCTGTATCATACAATTGTCCATTTATATTTTGAATTTTATAGGTCTTCATTTGTTCATCTGCTTGTGGACTTAATCCTAAATGAGCATAAATGGCATCATTTTCCATAACATAATCTAAAAAATAATGTCTGGCACTCCTAATAGGTCCCACAGAATCTGGTTGTACACCCTTAAATACAGCCATTAGTCTTGTTTCATTTCCTTCAACAATTATTTCATAAACCATATAGGCTTGATTAATAGATGCTTGCGGCTGTGCATTGACATTATTATCAATCATAAAAGCAACAGCTCTATCTGTTCCATGAAATATCTGAAATTCTTCTTTGGAAGGTTGTTCTTTTTCAACAACTTCTTCCTGCAAACTGTTATTGTCATTCAAAGTAGATAAATTCTCTTGTTCTCCTTGCTGTTTATTGGTTTTTCTCGTTATTGTAAAGAAAATAACAACACCTAACATAATAAGAACAATCGCTATTAGGGCAATTTTTACTTCTTTTTTCATTCGTTTTCTCCTTCATTTATTATTCTATTTTTTATTCTATTTTTAACAGAAGAGAAATAACTAAAACTATAGCCTTCAACATTCACAGATTCTCATTGCAGAAATTGTATCATTTTACTTCCCAGTAATATGCCTCCTATTATAATGGCATTGAAAGATGTTAATACAACAGCACCAGCTGATACATCTTTTGCTATTTTGGCTTTTTCATTGTATTCTTCTGTATATAAATCAACAACTGTTTCTATGGCAGTATTAATAAACTCTGCTAATAATACAAAGAATATCGTTAGCACCAATAAACAAATCTCCATTGTATTGCACATAAGTAATATGCCCAATACAATAGCCACTATAGCAAATACTATTTGAATTTTTAAATTTCTTTGTGTTTTTATAACATAGTGCATTCCTTCTAATGCATTTTTTAACGCTGCCAAAAAAGTTTTATTCTTCCATTTATTTTCCATATTTTATTCTTTTTTTGCTTCACCCCTTGTAAAATGTAATATTTCCAAAATGTGTTCTTCTTTTTGTCTCATGCTTTCCTGATCTTTTTCATTGATATGATCCTCTCCCATTAAGTGATAAAACCCATGAACTACCATATATGCCAATTCTCTCTCAAAGCTGTGTCCATACTCTTCTGCTTGTTGTTTAACTCTTTCAATAGAAATGATAATATCACCTAACACTTCTTCATGTGCTAATTGTTTTAAACTAGCAATTTCATTTTTGTCAAACATCGGAAAAGAAAGTACATCTGTTTCTTTGTTGATATGTCTATACTGTGCATTCATTGCTTTTATATTTTCTGGATCTGTTAATATTACATTAACATAAAGTTCCGTATTTTCTAATCCTTCTTTTTTAAAACATTCTGTTAAAACTTTATCAATTATGGTACTATAGGCTTTATGATTGTTTATTGCTAGATATGTTATTTCTGTATGTTTTTTCATTCTGTTACCTTACTTCTATATTTAGGTTTTTAAAACAGGCTTAACCTATAAACCTATAGGGGATTCAATAAATTCATTTTCTTAACTAGCTTTTTTGAATTTACCTTCTTTTGTTTGGCAACTATTTTTTATATTTTTCATTGCACCCAATTCTACTAGCTTCATTTTATAGAATTTTCTAATTTTTTTATACTTTTCAAATTCACTTTTTGTATCATGTAATTCTCTTTTTAAAGACAAAATTTCTTTTTCGTCTGATGATTTTGTATGAAGATAAGCATTCCAGAATTTCTTATAATCCTCTCTATCTTCTGGCTTGTCCCAATAAACTTTAGTAGATAATAATTTTACATTATAATCTTCAATTAAATCCAATAACATTTTATAGACTTGTTCTTGTTTTTCTTTAGATTTGGTATTAACAATTAAGTTTCTTGTATCTCTTAATAATTTATTGTAACATTGTTCCGCTGCTACTAAAGGAAGACTATGTGTAAATAAAACTCTACTTAATCCTAATAAAATCATATTCTTTTCTAAAAAATCTTTTTCATCTAATTTACCTACACTAAATTTCTCATATTCTTCATAGTCTTTAATAATTTTCTCATATTTTTTCTCATCATCCCATTCTAGCTTAATCGGTAATATGTTTTTGATATAATCTTCTAGTGTACTAAATATGTTTTTATAAATTTCAATCTGATTTGCTCGTTTTACACGCAAACCATCTGCTAATTTTACAGAATAGTTTTTAATAATGCCTTTATAGATACCATCTATTTTCTCTATGTATATTGGTGTATAGCGATTTAACGTTTTTTCTTTGTTACTAGATACTAAACTTTCATAATCTAAATCTAACAAAAATTTCTGTTTTCGATACTTATATTCTAAATATTCTGTATCTTTTAAATGTACAATGGTATAATAATTTGATAAAGCATTTCTTTCAAAAGCAGATGCGGTATTGTTTTTTACTTTTTTATAAATAGAATCCATAATATATTTATCGATAGATTCTAAGTATAAAGTATAACTTTCTTCATAGCGATTACTTAACTGTTCTTTTTTACTGACATCATTACTATTTCTTTCCAAGTCTTGCAAAGCTTCATATACTTTTATGGTACTATTTCTTTTCATATTAATTAACATACCATTAATGCCAATTTTGGTTGGTATTAACAATTTGGTTAATGTATTTGATATTTTGTTAAAAAACGTTGTGTCATTTGCCAGTACTTTTAAACTTCTCTCTTCCATATTCTTCATCCTTTCAAAAAACTACTTCTTCACTCGTTCCTATTTTTTGTTGTACTGCATAACTTACTTTAACATTTATTCCATCATCTTCTACTTGTACGGTTACTTCTTTTTCTACATCTTCTTGTGGATATTGGGAAATATGATATTGCTTTTCTATTTCTTTTGTTAATTCCTCTTCTATTTTAGCTTGAAGTTCTTCTTCCGTAAACGTTTTATATTCTTTTTGAAATTCTTTATAGGTAATTTTAACCATTTCAATGGGAATATAATAGTTAGAAAATAGTTTTATTTTTTTATATGATTTTATTGTATCATAATTTTTAAATTTTGAAACCCCTTTATGAAAATTTATTTTAAAATTATGTATATAAATTTCGCTTTTTTTCTCCTCATTTCCTGTTAAAACTTCTATTTCTTGTATTAAACTTTCTTTTTTTTCTTTTTCGTAATATATCTTTCCATAAATATCCGCTTCGGCATGTACTTGCCTCATTCCCGTATATGTTCCTTCCATAATACCTTCTACTAAAATATCTCCCGGTTTTACAGTATCTCCTACTGCTACTCTAGCTGTTCCATTCTGAACAATCATTTTAGAAATAATCGCATCTTTATCAGAAATAATGTTACAAACTTGCGTTGTATCTATTACTTTTGGCTTTTCCGTAGCCTCTTCAACTGTTACAATAGCATTCGTTCCTTTTATGGTAATTCCTATCCACGATATATCATCTCTTTCCATACGAATTGCATTTGTTACTTTTTCTGTCTCTAATTGATTTTTTAATTTTCCTATATCAATCCCATATTCTCGAACAATGGCTAAAATTTCTTCTTCCGGTATTGTATGTAATCCTTCTACTTCTATATTCCAAATAAATCTTGTTGCCATAAAAAGAAAAATTGCCATTACACCTATAGCAATAGCAAATACTTTTCTTTTTCTATATTGATTCATTAAAAATGGTATGCCAACTTTTTTATCAATATGCACTCTACATTTTGTTTTCCTAGCTATATGCCTTATTTTTTTAAAGTCCGATTTTGTAATCTTCGCCTTTAAAATGGTACTTTTTTGTCTATGTAATTCTTGTAGAATAATCTTTTTGCTAATGCATATGTTAATAAATCTTTCCACAAAAAAGCCTTCTACTGTGATATTTACATATCCATTCAAAAATAAATACAGCCATTTAAATATCACTTACCATCACTCCCTAAGATAACTTATTTTCAAAATCAATATTTTCTATTTTTCCACTAACCAAAATATCATCTTCTGTCATTTGACTCAATTTTAAATTAAATCCATTAATATTGATATTTCCAATATGTGTACTAATTCGTGCAAAAAAATCTTCATATTCTAATATACCTTTAAAGTTTTCTATTAATATTTCATCAAAGCCTGTAACAGTAATTTTAGGAATTTGGCTGGATACTTCTCTTGGAATATCTAAAAATTTACTGATTTTATTAGAATCTAACATAACTTTGACACCTCTTTTTATAATATATTCATTTTATAAAAAGATATGTATGCATTTCCTTATCTCGTGCACAAAATTCTAGATAAATTTTTCTGTAAGTTATGTGATACACTTTTATAGAATAGAAAAAGAAGTAGAAACCTTCTATCTCTCACTCTTCTAATAATTTTATAATATCTTCATCCTTTTTTAAAGAATCTCCAATAAATTCAAATGCTTTTTTCTTTCCTTTATTTACAGCAACTAAAGCAACATCTTTATCATTTCTTAATCTAAAACTTGCATATTTTAAAATAATCGGTTTATTACTAACAGCAGCTAAAACAACATCTTTATTATCTCTTAATTTTTCACTTGCATAATATAAAATTTGACCATCATTTTTAACAGCAGTTAATATCACATCTTTATCATTTCTTAATCTTTCGCTTGCATAACACCCCGTCCATCCTGCTTGACTGACTGCTGCTAATAAAACATCTTTATCGTCTTTTAATTTGTTCGTTGCAAATTCTAATGCTCCTGCATCTTTCTTAACAGCTTCTAATACAATTTCTTTATCATCTCGTATTTCCTCACAAGCCCACTCTATTAAAAGTGGCATTGATTTTACTTTTTCTGCAAAGTATTCTTTATTATCTGCATTCTCTCTGGCTTCTATTACTTCTAAACTATCTGCCATTGTTATAACACCCTTCTTTCTATATTTAGGTTTTGTTTTAATAAAGTCTTTCTTATCAAGCTCTTATTTTACCACCACCAACTACAATATCTTCTTTATAAAATACTGCAGATTGACCTGGTGTTATTCCCCTTTGTGGCTCTTTAAATACCACTTTTACTGTCTTTTCATCTATTTTATAAATTGTACTTTCTGCTTCTTTAGCAGCATAACGTATTCTTGTTTTCACTTTAATAGGTTCTGTTATTTCGTCAATTAACAATAAATTCACATCATCAACTATCATTTCTTTTTGTAATAACGCATGTTCTTCTCCCACAATCAGTTCGTTTTTTTCTTGATGAAAGCCAATTACAAAAAGTGGTACAGGATTTGAAATGCCAAGTCCTCTCCTTTGTCCTATTGTATAACGATATAAGCCTTGGTGCTGTCCTAAAACTTTTCCCTCTTCATTTACAATATTTCCTATTTTAGGTTTGATAGAAGCATGTTTTTCTAAAAATTTTTTGTAATCCCCATCTGGTATAAAACAAATATCCTCACTATCTGGTTTATTAGCATTTGCCAATCCGTGTTTTCTAGCAATTTCTCTGATTTCTTCTTTACTGCTTACATTTCCTAGTGGAAAGAGGATATTTCCCATCATTTTTTGGGGAATACTATATAACACATAACTTTGATCTTTTTTTACAGAATCTGATTTTTTTAAAACATATCTTTTATATATTTTATCATAAACTATTTTTGCATAATGTCCTGTTGCTATGTAATCACAATCAAGTTCTCGTGCTTTTTGATACATTACTCCAAATTTTAGAAATTTATTACATTCAATACAAGGATTCGGTGTTCTACAATTTGCATAATTACATATAAAATCGTCTATAACATATTTTTGAAATTCTTTTTTTAAATTTAAGGTATAATGTGGTATTTCCAATATGTCACACACGCGTTTCGCATCTCTTGCAGATGATACACTACAACAGGTACTTTCTTCTTCATCATTTTCCCACAATTTCATAGTAATACCAATAACATCATACCCTTGTTCTTTTAGAAGAATAGCAGATACACTACTATCAACACCACCACTCATTCCCAATAAAACTCTTTTTCTATTCTGTTTCATAATTTCTCCATTTTCTATCTCATCATTTTTGTTTACCTAATACTGTCTTAACTTCTTTTTGTTCTAATTCATTAGGGAATTCTTTTCTAAAAATAGTATAACATACTTTACAAAAATTACCAATATTTATTTTGAAAGCTCGAAAAATAGTATATTTACATTAAAATATCTCTTTAATGTTAATAAAAAAGTTGAGCAGTAATTTGATTTACTGCCCAATAAAAAATTTATTTATATTTTTAATAACAACGTTTTTTACTACAAAATAATAATATCACATCTATAATTAATAATAAAACTAATACTGCTATAAATACCAATAGAGCTGATAAAGCTGCCAAAATACTAGCACTAACAGCAGCACCTACGACTAATCCTATTACGAATGCTAATATAATAGCAATAATTAGAAATATAATGCTTAAACAATTTCTCTTTTTACATTCTTTTTTACATTTCGGTTCTTTTTCAAATCCACAATATTCTTCTTGTTTTTCTATCATAAAATACACCTCCATTAACTACTTGTATGCACAGTATATTTTATGACAAAAGAAAAGATATCGTGATAAACTCTTAAAAGCATTTAAGGCTATATATTTCTCTATTCTTAATCTTCTTTTTTTCTTATTCCCAACTTCTCTGTTTTCTTATCATAAAAGATTTCTATTTTATCTTCTCCTTTTATTTCTTTAGCAATTATTTTTCTAGCAAGCATTGTTTCCACTTGTGTTTGTACAATTCTCTTTAATGGTCTTGCACCAAACTCCATATCATAGCCCTCTTCTATTAGCCATTCTATAGCATCATCTGAAAAAGTTAATTCAATATTTTTATCTTTTACTCTATCAGATACTCCTTTTAATATTAATTTTACAATACCAATAATAACCTCTTTTTCAAGTGCTTTAAAACAGATAATTTCATCTAATCGATTTAAAAACTCTGGTTTAAAATGTTGTTTTAAAATAGCATTTACTTCTTTTCTGGCTTCTTCGGTTATTTCTTTATGTTTTGCAATACTCTCCAGTATCTGCTCTGATCCTAAATTAGAAGTAAGAATAATAATTGTATTTTTAAAATCTACTGTTCTGCCTTGTGAATCTGTTACTCTTCCGTCATCTAAAATTTGTAAAAAAATATTAAATACATCCGGATGTGCTTTTTCTACTTCATCAAATAATACAACGGAATATGGTTTTCTCCTAACAGCTTCTGTTAGTTGCCCGCCTTCTTCATATCCAACATATCCTGGAGGAGCTCCTATTAATCTTGTTACACTGAATTTCTCCATATATTCAGACATATCTATTCTTATAATACTCTTCTCATCATCAAATAGCGTTGCTGCTAAAGTTTTACCTAATTCTGTTTTTCCTACACCTGTTGGTCCTAAAAATAAGAAGGATCCTATTGGTCTGTTCGGATTAGCAATTCCTGCTCTTGCTCTTAAAATAGCTTCACTTACTTTTTTTACAGCTTCTTCTTGTCCTACTACTCTTTTATGTAATATCTCTTCTAAATGCAATAACTTTTCTCTTTCTCCTTCTGCTAGCTTTGCAACAGGTATTCCTGTTAATTTAGAAACAACTTTTGCAATTTCTTCTTCTGTTACTTTGTTTCTTAATAATGTATTTTTTCCTTGTGTTTTTTCATATTCTTTTTCTTCTTGTGCTAACACTTGTTTTAAATTTGGCAAAGTAGAATATTTAAGCTCTGCTACTTTATTTAAGTCATATGCTCGTTCTGCTTGTTCAATTTGAGCATTCACTTCATCTATTTTTGTTTTTAATTTCTTTATTTTACTGATATTTCTCTTTTCATTTTCCCATTTTAATTTCATTTCTTGAAATTTATCTCTTAGCTTAGCAAGTTCTATACGGACTTGATTTAATTGTCTTTGTGAATTAATATCCTCTTCTCTTTCTAATGACTTTTCTTGCACTTCATATTGCATAATCTTTCTCGAAATAACATCTAACTCTGTTGGCATCGATTCTACTTCACTTCTTATCATAGCACAAGCTTCATCAATTAAATCAATGGCTTTATCTGGTAAAAACCTGTCTGTTATATAACGGTTAGAAAGTGTTGCAGCAGCAATCATTGCTTGATCTTGAATTCTAACACCATGAAATATTTCAAATTTCTCTTGTATGCCTCTTAAAATGGTTATTGTATCTTCTACCGTTGGCTCTGGCACTAGAACTTGTTGAAAACGTCTTACCAATGCAGGATCTTTTTCTATATATTCTCTATATTCGTCTAGCGTTGTTGCACCTACACAATGTAACTCACCTCTAGCTAATCTTGGCTTTAATAAATTGCTAGCATCCATAGCCCCTTCTGATTTTCCTGCTCCTACTAAGTTATGAATTTCATCAATAAATAAGATAATATTGCCATTACTTTCATCAATTTCCTTTAAAATACCTGTTAGTCTTTCTTCAAATTCTCCTTTATATTTAGCACCTGCAACTAATAAACCCAAATCTAATTCAAAAATCGTTTTTCCTTTTAAGCTAGTTGGTACATCTCCTCTAACAATTCTTTGCGCAAGTCCTTCTACAATAGCCGTTTTTCCAACACCAGGTTCTCCAATTAATACGGGATTGTTTTTTGTTTTACGTGTTAAAATGCGAATAACATTTCTAATTTCATCATCTCTTCCAATAACAGGATTTAATTGATTTTGTTTTGCCATTTCTGTTACATTTTTACCAAATTTTAGTAAACTATCAAACGATTCATTTATATCTTCTTCTGATATTCTAACATTTTCTCTAATACTTTTTAAAGCAATTAGAAATTTACGTTTGTCTATCCTGTACACTTTAAAAATTCTTTTTAATTCTTCTCTTGCATATTCTAAAATACCTAACATAAGATGTTCAGTAGAAATTTGCTCATCTTTCATTGCTTTGGCTTGTTTTTCAGATTCATCTAAAGCCTTTTCTACTTCTTCTGAAAAACGTAATCCTATTTTCTTGGTTATTTTAGGTAATCTGTCAATTTCTGATTGGATAATACTTTTTAAAGAATCTACATCAATATCCATTTTTTTTAAGAGTCCTACCACTATGCTTTCAGAATCCTCTAAAAAAGCTAATATCATATGCAAATCTGTAATTTCTGCATTACGATTCATTGTTGCAATATTACTTGCTGCTGTAATAGCAAGTTTTGATTTATCTGTAAAATTTGAAACATCCATATATTTATCTTCCTTATCGTTGGTTTTTTTTATTATATTGATATTATATTAAAAACGCAATAGTATCCTACTTTTCGAAATATTATTTTTGTGTTAATAATATTCCTAATAGTACATTCGAATATTGTAGTATAGCCGTCATTTCTACAATAGCATAAATCCTTCTCTGTATTTTTCTCTCATTTTTATCATTTTTCTTGATCCATTCTTGCCAAATCAATAATGCAACAATCAGCATAGCGAAATCAAAAAATACCATTGTTCTTGTTGCAGATGCAAAAATAGTAGGTGAAAATCCCATAATTAATCTAGATGCTAAACCAACTAAAAATACAAATATAGCAATATTGTTTTGCAGATTTTTGAAAATTAATAAAATACTTATCACCATACTGAACAATACAACTATTGAAAATATAACTGGTAATGCATAAAATAAATTGTTGGCATGAGCCGCTGTTAAAATTACTTTTTCTGCTATTAATTCTTCCTTAATCGCATTTAAATAAGGAAATACTTTATAAAATATTTCGCCAAAATACCCTAAAACACAAATACTCGTTAATGGAATTAATGCTACTACTCTATATAGTTTTTCTTTATAAGTAACAAATATATAGCTAACTATGATCATACTTAAAATGCCAAAAGGAATATTATAGGTTTTTAGTATGGTACCCATCGTAGCTGTTAAACCAAGTGATATCTTATCTTGTATAGTTAACATTTTAAAATCAGGAAATTGCATTATTATTTCTGTATTTTGTCGTATATAATTTCCCGGTGTTGTTAAGATAAATAAAAGACTGGCTATTGATAGAATCAGTTGTACTATCATAAAAGGATGAATTTTTTTCTCTTTTATGAATCGTATTATATTGAAAAATAGATAGGTTCCCAATATAATAGCACAAGTTTGTTCTTGATTGCAACCATATAATAAAGCAAGAATATATAAAATGTACTCAAACCATTTAATTCTCTCATGATACCATATTTTTTTAATGGGAATAAAACAAAATAATGTTGTTGCAAGTGGCCATATATAATTAGCTGTTGAAGCTCCCCAACCAGCACCAGCCATAATATCTAGCGGGTAAGACAAAAGAAGTAATATCATCATAAAAGATAATTCTTTTCTATGATTATCTTTTATAAATAATTTTACAATAGCATATCCTATCAGTGTCATCATTGCTGCTTGTAAAACTATCCATATGTATTTTGATGTTTTTAAAATAGAAAATAACGTAAAATCAATAATCACTCTAGAGGTCCAAGTAGCATATCTATCAACAACAATATGAAAAACATTATGATTACTTTCTAACCACCCTAAAAAGGTAGCATCATCATATTGATTCGGTGTTATAAATATAGTTAGTACGAATTCTAAAATAAATATGATAACAAATATACTTTTTTCACTTTGTAAAAATTTTATTATTTTTTCTTTCATTTTTTTCCATCCTTTATTTTCCAAAAAGTGCTTTTCTTTTTTATGATGTTCTTTACAATGTTTTATATCTCAAAAGGAATCAATGTATCTGCTAAAATATCTTCTCCATCATTTCTATATAGTACAAAGATTTGATACTTACCCTTTGGCAATCCTAATCGTAAGCACTGTGCATGTAAACCAGCGTTACCACAACCAATTTCTGCCAACGATGCATTTTTCTCCATAACAGTTTTCATCAGATACATTTTTCCTGTATCTTGATTTTTTAAAATAAAATTGCTATTGACCATCTCTACTGTCTGCCCCTCTTTATAGGCCCAACCCGTTATTTCAATTTTTTTATTATCCACTATTAATGAGTCAATATGTGTTCGAATAGTTTCATCATTTTCAGAGGTACTAGGTCCTAAAGTATATGTTTTAAAAACCAATAATGTACTCATGGTAAAAGCCATATAAACTATGATTAAAATTATAATAGCAAGTATCAACCTTTTATATATCATTTCATTAATTTCTATATCTAAAAATTTCATATAAATTCCCCTATATTTTCTAACAAATCAGAATTTGTTTTAGAATTTTATCACATTTTTTCTTTTTGTCAATATAAAATTGTAATACTATAATCAACCTTCTATTTTACAAAAGTACTCATAATCAGTGCTAATACTGGTAACTGCATAATAGTAAGAAATGAAATTAAGTTTTCCTGTTTTATGTTTAATCTTACAGAATTTATAACAAAAATCAATAATATAACAACTGGTATAAAATATCTTCCTTGAATACCAGCAATCATGTATCGTCCAATTTCAAATAGAGACGTCCATTGCACATATATTGCTGTTGCAATTAATACGATGGTTCCCAATATAATAAGCCATACTAATGTTTTTTTAAATACATGTATTTCTAGATTGTTTGCTTCTTCTTGTATCAATAATGATAAGATAACTGCTATTCCTATACAATAAGAAACAATTGGATAAATCATTGTTTTTCCATGGCACATTAACTCATAACCAGTAGTAAACTGATAAATAAAATCGGTTCCTTTTTCTTCCATGGTATGAAGCATGATTAAGAAATATCTTAGTGGTTCTCTTAATATAAATTTTACTTGTTCTTTTGAAGCTTCATTTGCACTTACTAAATTATCTCCTCCTATTTTTAACCAAGCCACTCCAATAATACAAGATAAAATCACTAATGCTATCATAAAGATAGTAGCTTCTCTTTTATTCTTAAAGTTATCTTTGTTTAACAATAAAATCAAAAAAACAAAAGGCAAATAAACAATTTTACAAAGCGCAATGAGTATAGCACTTATGAGTAATATAATCTTATCTTTTAAGGTTACTTGTTCTTTTAAATACACCTTTCGATATATCATTGCTAGAAATATCATACAAGCCGCATTGGTTAACGTATCGCCTGAAATACATATAGCAGAAAAAATATTAACGGGTAATAAACATAATATGATGAAAAAGATTTTTTTATTGGGAACAATTTTGATGGCATAAGCACATAAAATCAGCCATGTCACAAATCCACCAATTCTTCCAAAAGTACCAATCACTAAAATATTATCACTCACAATTCTACCAATGGTTACGCCTACTGCTTGTGGCAAATATTGAATTGGCGAATATAAACGCATATTCCAATATTGATTTATCATATCAGTTTTTTCTTCGGAATTCATAACAAAAGAATCATAATTTTGTTTATAACTTTCATAAGAAGTATTTCTATCTGCTTGATAGTTAGCTAATGTAGAAAACGCCATAGGAAACTCTGTTGTATCTTGATAATGGAATGTCGTATATTTTTTTGATATTTCATATACTCTTAAAAAATGAGATACCTCATCTGTTCCCTGTCCAAATGGCACTGCTATACAATAACAAATGCCAATAGAAACTGCAAGAATAATAAATTTTTGATACAGTTGTATCTTTTTTATTTTTATAATATGTAACACAACATCAAATATCAAAGCAAATAAAAATAATACGATAAATGCTTGTTTTCTATGTGCATCCATACTCAAATAAAAGGTGGCACTTGCTTTTTCAGCTGTATTAAATTCCAAATAATCTAAAAACAAAATGAATAATCCTACCAAAAACCAATAGGCCAATTCCTTAAAAATTGCTTTCCAATAACTATGTCTTCGTGTTACCTTTTGTTTTGTTTTTTCTACTACTTTTGCCTTGTTCTCTATCTTTTTTTCCTCCATATTTTTCAATCCCCTTCTTCTTTCTTAGCTTTCATAATTTTTACTTCTGTACCAATCACATATATACTAAACAAACCGATACTTATACATGAAATAATCAAACACTTTCTAGATACTTCTGTACCTGTATACATAACTGTTACATTTCCACTTTTTCCATTAGGGGTTGTAAACATCACTAATCCAATTTCTGATTCTTCAACAGCCAGTGGTTCTCCATCAAATGTAACAGTATACCCCAAATAATATACTAGTGGCATTTCTATTTTTAAAATATTATCTCCTAAATTTTCTACATGAAATGTATAATGATTATATTTATCTACTTGTACATTTGTAACAATACCTTCTGCCATTAGTGATAAGGGCGTGTTGGTCCTATCAAAAAGATTTTTCAAATTATTATATGCTTTACTTGGCAAATATTCATAGGTAGAACAGAAAGTAGAATAAGACCCAGGAAAAGGATTCTCATTTTCTTCTTTCTCATAGTATTTATTTTCATCAAATTGCGTATCTATTTGTGCTGAAAGCAATAATGGTATAACATAAGCTAAACAAATAAAAGCCATAATACTGATTTTAAAATAATTCAATCCATTTAATATTTTTTCTAAATTGACAGCAGCAATAATACTCAATAAAAAACTAGCAATAATGAGTAATCTATAAGGAAATTGTAAAAATTTAAATATGTCTGGCATATACTGCCATGGCATATATTTACTTGAAGCAAATATACAAAATATACCTATAAAAACTGCTAGGATATATATTCTTCTTTTATGTTTATCTATTTTACAATAAACAAATGGTGTCATGAGTGTTAGTAATGTAATAATACAACCTATTGCTACAGATATTCTATGATTATAGGCAATATTTTCTGAAAAATATAATTTTCCTATTAAAATTTCCCATAAAGAAATCTGTGCTTCTCCTAATTTATTTTCACTCATAAACTCATTAAAAACAGTATAATTTGTAGCATTTTTACTCTCTAACAATGGACCATAAAAACAAGAAACAATTAGTATAATCCATAGCGCATTAAAAAGCAATGTACGAATCTTTTTTACATCCTTCAATTGATCAATATGAAAAATAATAAATATAGCACATACAAAAATTATTAATAATGTTGTAATATTATGTGTTAATAATAATCCAACAGCACCAATAGTAAGTAAAAAATGTCTTTTTCCATTTTCTTCAAATATACTATATAAACCATTAAATACTAATGGAATAAATACAAAGGAAACAATTTCTCCTAGAGCATATCTTACATAAATATCCGCTATTCTGTAGGGAACCGTTATATAAAGGATAGCAGATAACAATCCTACTTTTTTAGACTTAGTTATTTTCTCTGTTAGATGATACATAAAAATTCCAGAAAAAATAATAGATAATCCTACTAATAAATTTAATGCTTGTACATAAGTTGATGTAAAAATCTTTAGTAAAATTGCTAAATAATTTGTAAGTGGTGGATAAAACATATTCCAAGAATATCCTAGCCCATTTACATAGTTTGATGCTATCATAGGTAAAATTTGATGTTGTTTTAAGCTAATAACTGTGCTCATAACTCTTGCTATATGCGACTCAGAATCATGCCCTATCATATAGCCTCTCATTAAAGGAACGCTTAAACATATTCCCATTAGGCAGATAATAAAATAATACTTTATATTCTCATGTTGCACAATTTTTGTTAATATATTTTTTATTTTCATTTTCTCGTTTATTAGTTTCACAATTTATGGCTCCTCTAATTTTCTTTTTTATTTTAAAAAAATCCTGTATTTTCTTACTTTATAAAAAAGAAAATAAGATAGTATATGCTATATACTACCTTTATTATATTTATTTTATCACGTTATAAAAAACATTTCAATATACATGATTTATTTTTACAAAAATATACCTTGCTGGTTTTAAATTTTACTTTATCTTTCAAATTCATCTATACTCTTAAATTCATATCCCATATTTCTAGCTTCCTTTATTACATCTCCTAAAATACTCATATTATCTTGGGAAGTAGAGTGTAATAATAAAACGCAACCATTATGCAAATTATCTAGTACCTTCTTTTTCCCATATGCCTCTCTACCTTGTTTATTATTATCCCAATCGTCATAAGCAGAAGACCACATAACAGTAGTATATCCTAATTCTTTTGCAATACTGATAACTCTCTGGCTAAACTCTCCCTTGGGCGGTCTAAAATATGTCATTTCATATTCAAATTTTTCATAAACTGCATTGTGTAAATCCATAATTTCTTTCTTAATATCATCATCAGATATATTAGGTAAACATTTATGATTTACTGTATGATTACCTACTATATGACCTTCCTCTATCATTCTTTTGACCATATCACTTGCTGTATTTAAATAATGAGCTGTTATAAAAAACACTGCTTTTACATCATGCTCTGCTAATGTATCTAGAATAGATTCTGTATATCCTGCTTCATATCCGCAATCAAATGTTAAATAAATAGAACGGCTTTCACTATTTCCCATAGAAATACCATCAAACTCTCTAACAACTTTTTCACTTTTGGTATCAAGAACTGCCTGCGCATGATTTCCTCCTCGTCTAAATCCCCATGCTAACATTTCATTACTTAATGCACTACTATTTGCCTGTGAATATAATGTATATTCTAAAATGCATACAATTAATAATCCATAAACAAAACAATATTTTATAATTTTATCTTTCATACAATCCTCCATTTTTAAGTTTAAGTACGATTGACTTAATTTAGTTTCTTTATTTTAAATATATTTTCTGAAAGATAAAATATGAATGGATTTTTCCACTTTATGACATTTTATGATTTTTTATAAATTCCATGGTTTGATTTACTTGTTTTAATTGTTGTTTGGCATCTATTGAAATATTATTTATTTTCTCTGAACTGAGTTGTTTAAAAATCTCTAGTGGCATTTTTGTTTTTTCAGTTAGATTATCAAAACGTACACAATTTCCCGAAAAAAGCTGTAAATCATTGATAACATTATCTGTTTTATGACTATATGACATAATGGCACACTTTTGATGCATAATACAAGATAATACCATGGCATGAAATCTAGCACATACCATATATTCCATTTGAGCATAAGCAATTAGAAATTCTTCTAAGTTTCCTCTATAACAAACTACTTTTATTTTTCTTTTCATTTCTTCAGGAAATGTTTCTAACAATTTTTGAATTGCATTTTCATCTCCTTCATAGTGACAGAAAGAAAATAAGGTAATTGCTTTTCCTTGCACCATATAGTCTTGTATATTTTCTTTCAACATTTTATAGTATATATTTTCAAATTTAGCTAAATCTTTTCTAATAGAAAGATCTATTAAAGTAATTCCAACCGTATTGGGTATTTTTTTTGTATTTTTTGGTTTATAAGAAAAGGCTAAATCTGGTGCATAAAAAACAGTGGGAATATCTTGAAAAAGATTTTTAGAATATCGTTCCCTAAAACAAATGCTGGTACAATTTTTAAACACTTCTCTTGCTAAATGAAAGTATTTCTGAGTTTGATAAGGACCAAAATTTGAACTAACATAATGAAAAGGAATATGGTGTTTTTTGCACTCTTTCATAAAAGCTAATAAATCCTCTGAAATTTTATAAGTATGTCCAGATTCTATAAAAATAGAACCACCCACATAAATATAACCATCAAAATCCTTAGCATTTTCTTTTGTTAAAACTCTTTCCTTTTCTATATGGATTGTCAAATTAGGAAAATCTGTAAATGCTCTTGTGAAAGTCTTATCTCGTATACTGATATGAAATTGTATATCCGGATATTGTTTTAATAACATATAAATAAATAAATCATCACCCAAGTTTTCTCTAGTATAAGCAAGAATATAAAATTTTTTTGAGTCCATTTTCCCCTCTATTTTGTTAATCCATGGTTGTACTATCTTTTCTGGAATTTGTAAATGAAAACCTAATTCTATACCAGGTTTTAACTTTCCATGATAGTCACTTCCTCCACTTTTATAAAGATTTAAATCATCAGCACATTGATTGATTTGTCTAATCTGTTCTTTTGAAAAAGAACTATGATATACTTCAATTCCATCTAATTTTACTTGACTTAAAATCCTGTTTAAAAAAGCAATATGATTTTCCACATTGTATTGATAAATATGTGCTAAAAATGCGAGACCACCACTTTGATGTATGATATCTACCACTTTTTCCATTGTAGGAACCGTTGTATATTCACTAATAAAAAAAATACTATTAGGATTATTTAATCCATTTTTAACAAACTCTTCAAATGAAGATAATACTTTTTCTTTTATTCTATTTTTATTTTCTTTATATTTTAATAAATCATGATAGATATATTGCTTTATTTTTTTAAACATCTCATCATGATAAACATTTTTTGTATATTGTATCCCCTCTTCATCAAACACTTTTGTTAACTTACGATACACTGTCTTAGCAAATTCTAAGTCATTTCTTTTATTTTTAGCAATCCAATCATTCATCATTTTTGTATTCACACCATAACCTAACACCTCTATGATATGTTTTTCAAATGATGTTACTACTTCAATACCCGGAATGAGTTTACCACTAAAAATATTTTTATCCATATTTTCATATGCTAAGCAGCTATTATGATCTGTAATTGAAAAATATGTTAAATTTAGATCTTCTGCCTTTTTTAAGAGTGCATTGGGAGGAAATTCTCCATCAGAAAAAATCGAATGACAATGTAAATCTATCATAAGCGACTCCTTTTATAGTACAATCTTCTGTGGTTTTGAGGTTGTTTCTTTTTCAACTTCACTCATAAAACTCCTTAACTCAGCAATAATAGCACAAATTTTTACTACATCATCATATTTTTTTTCTATAATATAGTCTATCAGAATTTTTATAGAAGTTTGTGCAATTGTGATATTTAATGTTCTACTTTGTTCAAAAAACCAATGTAAAATGCCAAGTAATTCTA
Source organism: uncultured Clostridia bacterium (assembly GCA_947626885.1). Classification (GTDB taxonomy): domain Bacteria; phylum Bacillota; class Clostridia; order TANB77; family CAG-508; genus Scatovivens. Next base: position 47,408 of record CANQTX010000012.1, read on the forward strand.
CTCTATCTTTGTCTGTAATTAATTTTGAATCAATAAATTTATAAGTTAGTGATACTAAATTTTTAGAGTAACAACACTTATAATATTCCATTTTTTCAGCTTCTTGAAATAGTTTATAGATTTCTTGAAATGCAAAATTTATATCTATAAAGTATCTCTTATTTCTCATCCAAGAAGTAGAAACCTTACCAGTATTTCTTCTTCTATAATAGTAAATGACATCTTGTAAATAACAAACTTTTTTACTATGAATCAATGCTTTATAAGAAAAATAAGCATCTTCAGCAGGAACACCATCCAAAAATTGAATATGATGTTGCTGAATTAAATCATTATTAAATATCTTCATCCATACAGCTGCACAATACAAATAAGCAAATTTTTCATCTGCCTCTTTTAATTCGCAAGATGGATATTTTTCTTGATTAAACATAGGATTTTCCCATACTTTTCCATCTCCATCCATACATTTATAATTAGCTGTTACAATGTCGGCATGATTACTAGTTATGGTATCATACATGATTTGACAAGCATTGGGGGCTATATAATCATCAGAATCAACAAACATTAAATATTGTCCTTTCGCTTGTTCTACTCCTTTATTGCGTGCATATCCAGCTAATGTATGGGACTTTTTTAAATGAATTCCTATGATATTATCATATTGCTGGCAATACGTATCAATTATTTGTCCACATTTATCTTTTGATCCATCATTTACTAAAATAAGTTGTATGTTTTCAAAGCCAATTGTTTGATGAATAATAGATTCTATACATTCATTTAAAAATTTATCTGAATTATAAATAGGAATCACAATGCTAATTTTATACCTCATAATTACTCCTCACTATACATGATGGCTTGTCCACTTTAACAGTAGAATTGGGCAATTTTCTTAAAGTACCATTTTCAAAATTTCTTTCATATATGACAATATTATTTTCATTTTGATTTGCTACCATCACGTATGCATCATTTTTATTTAAATATATATCTCTTGGAAAATCTCCATAAGAAGATATATTTTGTATAAATACTAACATACCGTCATGTTTAATATAAAATACAGAAACACTATTGTGTCCACGATTTGTAACATAAAGATATTGATTATCCTTACTCATTTTTATAGCACCTGCATAAGATTTTGTATTTGAATCCATAAGTGTATGAACCTTTTGAATACATACAAATTTTTCTCCTTGCTTTTTATATACATATATTTGATTAGATAATTCTGTTACAACATATATCATTTGTTTATCTTTTGAAACTACTAAATGTCTTGGACCTGATTTTTCATCTAAATTGATTTTCGTTTTTATTTGCATCTCAGTATTATAAATATAAATGGTATCATTTCCTAAATCTATTGCTAATATATCCTCTTCTATAAATTGTGCAAAATGCATATTAGCATTACGATAATTTCTTTTATATTCTCTTTTTCCGATACTGCCGTCTTGTTTTAATGCATACATAATAATGGAACCACTTTTATAATTAGCCACTAACAAGTGTTTTCTATGTTCATCTGTGCTTATATAACATGGTAAACTTTGACGAATGTCTTTTTGGTTCATTAATATATGATTGGGTAGTTTAAAAGATAAAATATTTCCTGAATTTGTTTCAGAAACTGCATATAATATATCTCTATTTATGTTTAAGTAAGATGGATGTATTATATTTTCTATTTGACCTATAATTTTTAAATTTCCTTCTTCAAACTCTCCTATTTGAATACACTTAGCATAGCTACCAATATAAATACGTTCACTCATGCCATTTGTCCTGCATCAATTACTATATTCTGTCCAACCATTTTTTTCATGATATGTGTAATACTAAAAACTGCATCGGCAATATCTTCATTGATAGCAAAATCCTGAAATTTCGTTTTTGGTCTTTTTTTTGCTACTTCACCATTAGTCATCTGATTTCTTAAAACTTCGTTTGGTCTTAAAACAGTACCAGGTGATATCGTATTAACTCTTATATTAAGCTTTCCCATATCAACAAGACATCCTCTACATAATCCGAATAGTGCTGCCTTTGAAGCACTATATACAGGACAATCATAGGCCCTTAGAGCATTAATAGATGACATATACGTTATGGTTTTATCTTTTTTTTCATTTTTTAATAAAGGCAATAATATAGTCGTTATATATATATGACTAGAAAGATTTAATTTAATAGTCTTATCAATGTCTTCTATTGTTACCTTCTCTATTCCTTGTGTGTCTGTTCCTAAGGCATCGCCAGCCATACTGATAATATGTGTTAATTTGCCATACTTGTTTTCTATTGTTTTTTTAAAATTTTTTATACTATCAACATCTGTTACATCACATTGATAATAACAAAAATTGGGATGATTTTTAAAAACATTCGTTTCGATTTTATTTTTAATATCTATTGCTATCACAATACAATCATGTGCTAAGTATTTTTTTATAACAGCTTTAGCAATATTACCTGCACCACCTGTTATAAGTATAATATCTTTATCTTTCATATTAATCACCATATTTTATTATACACCATTTTGTCACATTTTGTCAATCTTCTCTATTCTTCTAAGATTTTCCAACTGTAGGTTAGTCAAACATATGTCACACTTTTTTGAAATATATATAGTTTGAGTACCTTATATTGTTAATAACGAT
>CANQTX010000013.1 GCA_947626885.1 uncultured Clostridia bacterium
AATCGTTATTAACAATATAAGGTACTCAAACTATATATATTTCAAAAAAGTGTGACATATGTTTGACTAACCTACAAAATATTACCAATTATAAATTAAATTATACTTGACAAATAAAAAAAATGGTTGTATACTAGATAGGTAACTTTGAGATAATTTTAATTTGATATATGAAATTGTCACTATAAGGAGGGATTAGAAAATGGCACAACCAAAAAGAAGATGGTCTAAAGCGAGAACAGGTTTAAAAAGATCAACATGGAAATTAGAAGAGGAAAATCTATCTACATGTTCACATTGCCACCAACCAGTTAGACCGCATACAATATGTTCTAATTGTGGATATTATAATGGAAAAGAAGTAATTGCAAAAAAAGCAAGTAATGATTAAAAAAAATAAATGAAAAGGCGAGAAATCGTCTTTTTTTGTTACCATATAATAATAAGAAAAAAATAATTGCTAAATTTTGCTGACAATGATATAATCATAGCGTAAAATAAATAAAAAGGTATGCAAGAAAATAATGAAAAAAAGAATTGATAAAATAAATTATTATTTAGATATAGCAGAAACAGTTGCTTCACGTGCTACTTGTTTAAGAAAAAAGTATGGTACGGTTATTGTTAATCATGATGAAATTATCTCCACAGGATACTGTGGTGCGCCAAGGGGAAGAAGAAATTGTTGTGATTTAGGATATTGTACAAAGAAAAAACTATTGCCAGATCAAAGACATGGTGGTTATGATGCATGTCGTTCTGTACATAGTGAGCAAAATGCCATAATTAGTGCATCAAGAGAAGAAATGATGGGAGCTACATTATATTTAGTGGGATATAGAACAGATAATCATAATTATGAAAAAGGAGCGGCACCTTGTTTAATGTGTAGAAAGTTAATTATTAATGCTGGCATAGAAACTGTAATAGTAAGAAAAAATAAAACAGAATATATCGTATATCATGTAGAAGATTGGATAAAAAATGATGAGTTTTTAAATGGACAACTAGCATATTAATGTTTTCTAAAAAGAGGAAAAAAATTGAAAGAAAAAATAAAGAAAATAATTAGTAATAGAAATTTTATAAATCATTGCATTATCATGTTGATTGCTTGTATAATAGCGATTCCTATATTGAATTCTCATTTGAATATATATTTTGATGATGGTATTCAACATATTGCTAGGGCATATGGTACCTACTTAGATATGAAAAGGGGAGATATTTCTTCCAATGTTATTGCTGATTTTACAAATCAATTTGGATATTCTTGGAATTTATTTTATGGACCTTTAACAACTTATAGTATTATTGCCTTACAATTAGTATGTAAAAATTTTATGATAGCTTATAAATTATTTATGTTATTGTGTTTGATTTTCTCTGGAACAGCTATGTATCAATTTGCAGTAAAATTTTCTAAAAATACAAATATAGCCTTACTTGCGAGTATTATCTATATGACATTTCCGTATCATTTAACAGATTGGTATACAAGAAATGCTTGTGGAGAATTTATGGCATTTATATTTATTCCAATGGTATTTTTAGGATTATACCTTTTATTCAATACAACAGAAAATCATTATTATTTAACGTTTGGTGCTGCTGGTTTGTTATTAACACATAACATATCTATATGGATAACATTCTTTTTTGCCATATTATATATATTATGCCATGTGAAACAACTAAGAGAAACCCATGTAAAAAAGGGAATTCTTATTAATATTATGTTTATTTTGACAATAACAAGTTTTTTCTGGATTCCTATGTTAGAAACTAGATTAACAACAGATTATCAAGTTTATGAAGCGGGGGCTATGGCAAATTCAGAAAGTGTTGCGAGTCATTCTATAACTATTAGTCAATTATTTGCCACAAAAACAGAAGAAAATTTTGTGTTTGAATTAGGACCACATGTGATAATTATGTTAGTTTTTTCTATTATGACTTTTAAAAAGTTAAAAGAAAATATCAAAAAACAGTATATATTTTATTGTGTTTCAGGGATAATTTGTTTATGGATGAGTACAAAATATTTTCCATGGAAATGGATGCCAGAGTTTATGAGTATTATTCAATTTCCTTGGAGAATGCTATTGCTAGCAAGTTTTTTCTTAAGTATTGTTTGTAGCATTAATATGTCAGTTGTGATTAAAAATTTTCATACAAAGGATGCTATGATTTTATTAATCATTTGTGTGATTTATACGATAGCCTTAAAAGAACATATTCCTTATGCAAATGAGTCTATTGTTGCTATAGAAAATTGTTCATTAGGTATTATGTCTGGAAAAGAAAATGAAAATGTGGCAGGAACAGCAAGAGCAGAGTATTTGCCAGTAAAGGCTTTTCAAAATCGTTTTTATATAGCAACAAGAGAAAATGCAAGTTATGTTTTACAGGGAAAGGCAATTATTGAAGAAGAGGAAAAAATTGGAAGCCGATATACTGCTAAGATACAAACACTAGAAGAACAAGCAATTATAGAACTTCCTTATATTTATTATCCGGGATATGAAGTAAGAGCTGATGGAATGATTGAAAAAACATTTGAAACGGAAAATGGTTTTTTAGGAATTGCCTTATCAGAAAATGATACTGTTACCATAGAAGTAAAGTATAAAGGAACACAATGGATGAAAATTTCAAAAATCATTTCATTAGTAAGTATGATGATTTTTGGTATATATGTATGGAAAGAACGATAAATATATAAATAAGGAGAGAGAAATGGCAAAACCGATTGTAGCAATTATAGGAAAACCCAATGTTGGAAAGTCTAGATTTTTTAATTATGTGGTTGGACAAAGAATTTCTATAGTAGAAGATACGCCAGGAGTAACAAGAGATAGAGTTTATGCAGATACTTATTGGAGAGATAAAGAATTTACTTTAATTGATACAGGTGGTATCGAGCCAGAAAGTAATGATATAATTCTTTCTCAAATGCGTGAGCAGGCTAATATTGCTATTCAAGTAGCTGATGTTATTTTGTTTATGACAGATATAAAACAAGGCGTTACTGCTGATGATAGAGAAATAGCAATGATGTTAAAAAAATCAAGGAAACCTATTGTGTTAGCATGTAATAAATCAGATAATTATGGAAATCCTCCTGCAGAATTATATGAATTTTATCATTTAGGAATTGGCGAACCACATGCTATTTCTGCTGCAAATGCTATTGGCATAGGAGATTTATTAGATGTTATTTATGAAGCACTTCCGTCAAAAGAGAGTAATGAAGAGGATAATGAAAGAATAAAAGTAGCGATTATAGGAAAACCCAATGTGGGAAAATCTTCTTTATTAAATCGAATATTAGGAGAAGATAGGAGCATTGTTAGTAGTATAGCAGGAACAACAAGAGATGCTATTGATTCTGAATATGAAAATGAATTTGGAAAATATACCTTTATTGATACAGCTGGTGTAAGAAAGAAAGCAAAAGTAAATGCATCTATAGAAAAATTTAGTGTAATGAGAACTCTTTTTGCGATTGAAAGATCGGATGTATGTTTATTACTCATTGATGCAACAGAAGGAATAACCGATCAGGATACTAAGATTTTAGGAGAAGCACATGAGGCAGGAAAAGGTATTATTATTGTTATCAATAAGTGGGATGCTATTGAAAAAGACAATGGAACATTAGAAAAGTACAAAAAGGAGGTATATCAAAAAGTAACATATGCCTCTTATGCACCCATACTATTTATTTCTGCTAAAACGGGACAAAGAGTGAATCAATTATTTACCATGATTAATGAAGTAGCAAAACAGAATGCATTTAGAATAACAACAGCGGTTATAAATGAAGTAATTAATGAAGCAATTGCTGTTGTACAACCACCTTCAGATAAAGGAAAAAAATTAAAAATTTTGTATGGAACACAAGCTTCTACAAAACCACCTACATTTGTTATTTTTGTTAACAAAAAAGAATTATTTCACTTTTCTTATCAGCGATATCTTATGAATTGCTTTAGAAATAATTTTGGATTAGTAGGAACGCCTATTCGTTTTATTATCAGAGAAAAACATGAAAAATAAAAACTAAAAATGTAAAAAGGAGAAATTAGTTGAGATATTTAGCAAAAAAGGCCATTCAAAACAAAGATAAAATAATAGTGATACTTATAATGATAGTATTGGTAATAATAAAACAGGGTCTTTTATATCATTTTCCCATTATTGGTTACTTAGAAGCAGGTGAAGATGATGCTTTGATGGTTGAATTAGCAGAGAATATATTACAAGGAAAATGGCTGGGAGAATATTCTTATCATACATTAGTAAAAGGTCCTACTTTTCCTATGTTTTTAGCTTTTTGTAAATATATGGGATGGTCATATATGGCAACGGTAACAGCATTATATAGTATTTCTTGTGTTGTTTTTATGATAGCTATTAGAAAAATAATCAAAAATAAATATATTTTTTTAGGTATGTTTGCTATTTTACTTTTTAATCCTATTATGTATGCACAAGAAGTTATACAAAGAGTATATAGAAATGCTTTGATACCACCTTTTGTATTATTCATAACAGGGAGTTTTTTTGCTATATATTTAAGAAGAGAAGAAACTATATGGCAGAGTATTCCATGGGTGATAATAGCGTCTATATCATTAAGTTTGTTTTATTATACTAGAGAAGATTCTATATGGATAATGCCTTTTATCCTATTTATGATAATGGTAACCATTATTACCTTGATAATGCAATATAAACATCATATACGAAAGATATGCCCCAAAATAATTATTCTTGCGATACCAGTAATAAGTTTAAGTTTATTTGGCAATTGGATTGCTCATAAAAACGAAATGTATTATGGATTGAAAACGACAAATGTATTGAGTCATAGTAATTTTTCTCATGCGATGAAAGCTATTTATGCTGTGAAACCGAATATACAAATAGATTATGTAACGGTTCCTAATGAGAAAATGGAAAGGATGGCGCAAGTATCAGAAACTTTTGCTTATGTAAAACCACAAGTGAGTATGGTAGCAAGTCTTCTAGAAGGTGTTGATAGAAATCCAGGTGATGGAGAAATAGAAGATGGATGGTTTTTTTGGGCATTAAGAATCGGGTTAGCACAGTGTGGCATAAAAACGCTTGAGGGAGAACAAGAAATTTATCAAAAAATAACGGATGAGTTAAATGATGCTATGGAGCAAGGACTTTTAGAAAGGCAATCCACTATGCCTTCGGCATTAATGCCACCATGGAGAAAAGGCAATAGTATAAAATTAATTAAAACAATAGGAAAGATGGTAATATATATTTCAACATATGATAGTCTTTCTATTGCTAATACAAATCCAACCAATGTTTATATACCTGAAGAATATGCCATTGCAAAAAAATTTGAAGATATAACTGGGGATACATTGGTTTTTGCACAAGATGCAGTAAATTTAGAAGGTAATCCAGTTTCAGAATTAAAAACGCAACAGGATTATATCGATTCTGTTCAAATACAAAATGATATATTAAATAACTTAATAAAAGTTTATTCTATTATGGGCATTATTTTAGGCATAATAGGTGTAATAGGGTATATCAATCTAACCATTCGTTTGATTAGACGGAATAAAATATAAAGAAACAAAAATAGCTGAATTATGGGTAATTACTTCTGGTATGTTAGGTGCTTTATTGACTTTAATAACCGGTGTAGCATATAATCATATAGCTTCATGTTATTCTATAACATATATGTATCTGGCAGGAGCTTATCCACTGTATCTTGCATTTACAGTTATTTGTTTATATAATGTTTGTGTAGATATTGTTACTAAAATAGATGTTAAAAAAATTCTACTAAAAAGGGGGAAAAAATTATGGTAGTATATGTAATAATGGCGATTATTGCTTATGCCATTGGTAGTGTTAATTTTTCAGTTATTATCAGTAGAAAGGTAGCAGGATTTGATGTTAGAGATACAGGAAGTGGTTGTGCAGGAACTACAAATATGCTTAGAAGTGTTGGAAAAAAGGCAGCATTGCTGACGTTTCTATTGGACATTACCAAGGGTATTGTTGCTATTTTAGTATCTTTGTTGATTGGATTCATCATAAAATCTGCTAATGTGACAATATTAGTAGAGATAGCAGCTCTATCGGTGGTGATAGGCCATACGTTTCCTATCTTTTTCGAATTTCGAGGTGGAAAAGGAGTTGCTACTAGTTTAGCAGTTATATTGCTAATTAATTGGAAAATTGGTTTAATTTGTTTAGTATTTGCTCTTATCTTAATTATAATAACAAAAATGGTATCACTAGGATCCATTTCAGCAGCAATTCTATTTCCAGTGCTTGTTATTTTTATAAGAGACTCTTATATTGTAACATATGATATAAGTTTTATTGTATTTAGCATTTTAATGGCAGGTTTAGTAATATGGAATCATAGAACTAATATAAAAAGAATGATTGATGGCAATGAGAATAAAGTTAGTTTTCATACTAAATAAAAAATCAGAGACAAGAAAGAGGTTGATAAAATGAGAAAAATTGCGATTATTGGTAGTGGCAGTTGGGGATCTGCTCTTGGTATTTATTTAGCTAATAAAGGAAATGCTGTTAGTATATGGTCTTTTGATGAGAAAGAAATGCATGCAATCAATCAAGAAAGAAGATGTATCTTTTTACAAAATGCCGTTATTCCAGAGAATGTACTATGTACTATGTCTTATGAAGAAGCAATTCAGGAAGCAGATATCATATTACATGTAACACCTTCAAAATTTGTAAGGAGTACTATGAAACAATATAAGCAGTATGTTAATGAAAATCAAATTATTATTATGTGTTCCAAAGGATTTGAAGTAGGAACCGAATTAACATTGGATGAAGTCATACAAGATGAAATACCTTATATAAAATATGGCGTTTTATCTGGTCCTAGTCATGCAGAAGAAGTTTCATTAAATATTCCGACTGTATTGGTAATTGCATCAGAATATAATGAAGTTAAAAAGACAATCATAGAAACTTTTGCCAGTGAAACAATGCGAATATATACGTCAGATGATGTAAAAGGTGTTGGATTGGGAGCAGGTTTAAAAAATATTATTGCATTTTGTGCAGGAATAGCAACAGGATTAGAGTTGGGAGATAATATTTTTGCAGCACTTCTTACAAGGGGATTAGCAGAAATTGTAAGATTAGGAACAGCAATGGGGGGAAAAGAAAAAACTTTTTATGGATTGACAGGATTAGGAGATTTAATTGTTACTTGTAGTAGTATACATAGTAGAAATAGAAAAGCAGGTGAGTTAATTGGAAAGGGATATTCGCTTGAAGAAACGAAAAAAGCAGTTGGTATGACCATTGAAAGTATAGATAATATTGATATTGCTTATCAATTAGCCAAAAAATATCATGTCGAGATGCCAATTGTTAATGCGGTGTATGATGTATTATATCATGGTTTACGTCCTAAAGAGGCAGTTATACAATTAATGACCAGAGCTTTAAAAGATGAATAATAATATAGAAAAATAACAAAATAAAGAATATATCATAAATTTAAAAATTGAATAAAGGAAGGTAAAAAATATGGAATTTTTTGATAAATTGGGCAAAAAAGCAACACAGACATATAAAAAAACTAAAGAAAAGGCAACGAATATATCCGAAGAATTAAAACTTAGGGGAAAATTAAGTGAGAAAAAAGAGCAGTTAAATGAAATCTATGCTCAAATGGGAAAGTTTATTTATAATGAAATTATGGCAAATGTAGAAATAGCAAAAGAAGACGTTTTAGATTCATGTGATAAAGTATCAAATTTGTTACGTGATATAGAAACATTAGAGGATCAGATTTTAAAAATTAAAAAAATGAAAAGATGTGTTAAATGTGGTATGGAAATAGATAGGAATGATGAATTTTGTTCAAAATGTGGGCAAGAACAACCGAAAGTAAACAATGATGAAAACATCAATGTAGAAGAAGAACCAGCTGATATAAAAGAGATAGAAGTCATATCTATTAAAGATATAGAGAATGAAGAAAATCAAGAAGCTAGTAGTTCTTTGTCAGATCAACATATAAAAGTTGTAGATAATACAGAAAATGTAAATGATCATCAGCAAGAAAATGAACAAGATAAAGAACAAGATAAAATGGGTCAACAAGAGCAAGAAAATAAAGAATAAGAGGAATTTGTATGAGATTAGTGATACAACGTGTAAAAAATGCACAAGTAGTAGTGGAGGAAAATATTGTAGGAAAAATTGAAAAAGGCTTTTTGGTATTATGTGGAATAACACATACAGATACAGAAAAAGAAGTAGATGACTTGGTAAAGAAGCTGGTAAAATTGCGTGTTTTTGAAGATGAAAATGGAAAAATGAATCTATCTATTAAAGATATACAAGGACAATTATTAGTGGTTTCGCAATTTACATTGTATGCAGATTGTTCAGGAGGTAATCGACCAAGTTTTATAAAAGCAGCATCACCAGAATATGCTGAAAAGTTGTATCACTATTTTTTACAAAAATGCGAAGAAGAGAAAATATCTGTTCAACATGGAATTTTTGGGGCAAATATGCAAGTGTCTTTGTTAAATGATGGACCGGTAACCATTATTTTAGAAAAATAACCATCAATAAGGATAACGTTCATAAAGGTATCGGATAATTTTGTCAAGATTATGATTACCAATACAAATATAAATATCTTTATCTAAACTAATCCAAAGATTCATTTGAAATTTGTCATTATTATCAATAAAACAACTAATCATATCAATCATATCGATTGGATTTTCAAATTCTTTTTTCCAAAATAAATGATTATATAAAATGAAATTCTTAGCATAATATGCGCTTAAGAATTTTTTTATTTCTCCTTCTTTTTCACTAAAAAAATTAATAGTTGCTTTCATAATTTCTCCTAATTTTAATTTGTTACATAAAAAGAAGCATGTTTCGTATTTAAAGATGATGCTTCTTATATATAGTATTATTTTTTTTATCAATAATATACCTGCGCATAAATTTGAAATTTTTGTAAAGAATAAGGATAAGAAATGAAAAAAAGGAATGATAAAAAATATGAAAAAAATACTTCAAAGTGGTATATGCATTATTTTTGTACTCATATGTTTAACAGGTTGTAGTTATGAAAAGGAAGAAAAAACCATACAAGATAAAACTAATCAAGAAATTTCTTATGTAGAAGATGCGATTTTTTTAATAGCCAATAAATATGTAAAGGGAGAGTATCAAACAGATAATGGATTAAATTGGGATGCTATATTTAATGATGAGAAAAAGATTAATGATGTATTAGATAGTATTTTATTAGATTTATCTGAATTGAAAATTGGTAATGATCATTTGGTATCCTTTAGCAATACTTTAAATCAATTGATCATTACTACTAGTAATAAAAATGAAACAGATTTTATGATAAGACTTAGTAACTTATATGCATTGCTTCCACAATATATGAATCAATATTCTGATAATAAGAATGAAGTCAAGAAAAAAGAAATCAAGTCAATAGTGCTTTCAAGTTACAGTTTAGCAAATGCAAGTAATTGGACAGAAGCTAAGACAATGATTCAATCAGCAGAAGATAACTATAATGGTATGATGAATGATGTAGACTATATGCAACAAAATTCTTATCATCTAAATAGAATTTATGTTTTAATAGAAGAGTTAAAAAATGCTACTAACTTAGAAAATATTGATTTAATGAAAGCAAAATATCTTGCTATTATAGAAAAAATATAATAGCAAGATTCTTGAATATTAATTTGATAAATAGTACAAGAGGGTATACTTTATGATACATGCATTTCTATTAATTTTTTAACGATTTGAATCGCATTGGAAGCGGCACCTTTTCGAATGTTATCGGCTACACACCAAAAATTAATTCCAGAATCTATACTAAAATCTCTTCTAATTCTTCCAACAAAAACTTCATCATGTCCATTAGCATTGGTTGCCAGTGGATATAAGTTTTCTGCTCCATTGTCTTGCACGATAATACCATTTGCCTTTTCTAATAATTGTTTTAATTCTACTATATCAAAGTTTTTTTCAAATGCTACATTAATAGATTCACTGTGACAATTGATAACTGGTACACGAACGGTTGTAGCAGTAATTTTTAAATGAGGTTTCCCTAAAATTTTTCTTGTTTCAAGAATCATCTTTTCTTCCTCTTTGGTATAACCATTTTCTAGAAATACATCAATATGTGGGAGACAATTATTCACAATAGAATGAGGAAATTTTTTGGGTGCTTCTCCTTTGATACCATGAATTAAGTCTTCTACACCTTTTTGGCCAGCTCCTGAAACTGCTTGATATGTAGAATAAATAATTCTTTTAATGGTATATGCATTATCTAGTATCTTGAGAGGAACAACTGCTTGAATAGTAGAACAATTAGGATTAGCAATAATACCATTATGATGTTGTAGTGCTTCAGAGTTTACTTCTGGAACAACAAGAGGAACTTTGGGATCCATTCGAAAAGCACTGCTATTATCTACAACGATGCATCCTTTAGAAGCTGCAATAGGAGAGAAATGTTTAGAAGTATCACTACCAGCAGAAAAAATAGCAAAATCAAATCCTTCATCAAAAGAATTTTCTGTTAGTTCTTTCACAACATAATCTTTTCCTTGAAAATGAATTGTTGTACCTGCTGACTTTTTAGAAGCGAAGAATACATATTCTGAAATTGGTAAATGATATTCTTCTAATACTTTTAAGGCTGTTCTTCCGACTAAACCAGTTGCACCAACAAGTGCTAATTTATAATATTTCATTATATAACACTCCTTTTTAAAGAGTAAAAATTTGATAAAAATATAATTATATTTTTTATTGCAACTATAGTATATGATAAGTTTATGAAAAAATTACTGTAAATTGTTGTTGAATATATATTCTTCTAAAAACTCTTTAAATTCTTCTATATTCTTAAAATAGCCACTATTTTTTCCATATTCTTCATATAATTTTTGAATTTCTTGTTCTGTTAAATAGTCTTCTACGAGATAGTGTTTATCCTTGGTAGAGTGATTATCATTTTGACTAGGAAGATAAGTATTGTTATAAGAGTTTGTATAAAATTGGGAATGAATTGTATTTTTATGATAAATATTTTGAAATTCTAAAACCATACATAACAAAAATATAAGGTAACTTCCTAGAATTAAAATAATCATTCTGATTTTATTTTTTGTTTTCATATGACTAAAATTTTTGGTAATAGTATCTGTAAAGTCATTGTAAGATTGTGTATAATAAGAATTATGATAACTAGGATTACCAGTTTTGGTACGATAATAGCTTCGATATCGATTTTCATAGTTAACATAGGTTGAATAATCATGTTCAGAGCCATCTTTATGTGTATCTGTATAATGACTACTATTTGTAGAATGATATTTATTATACCACTCATAATGATGATGATTCGAAGTATAAGAATGGTAGGGATCATTGTATGCTGACTGAGAAGAGGGATTGGTATATTGATAATGGGGGATAGAAGTTGAGATAGTATTATCATATTCTGCCTTTTTTTCTAAATCTGATAAAGTGTCGTAGGCAGTATTAATTTCTTTCATTTTTTTCTCCGCAAAAGTTTTATCTCCTGGATAAATATCAGGATGATATTTCTTAACTAATTTTTTATAGGATTCTTTAATCTCTGAATTGGTAGCATCTTTTTTTATTCCTAATATCTCATAGTAATTCATATCATTCTCCTAAATGTTATGTATCTTTGTCAAAAAGATTCTTTTTTGTTTTATATAATAAGAAATATTAGTGTCATTTCCTACTATATCAATATATCAATTTTATTATAAAATAAAAAGCGTCAAAATACAATGAAAAACTTGAAAATAAAACAGAAATGTTATAAAATATGACAAGATTAGGAGGGAAGAGAAAAAAGTGCAAAATCATCAAGAAAATTACATAAAAATCATGAAAGAAAAAAATAAAAATAAATTGGTAACCTACAGTATTTTAACAATGGGTTGTCAGTTAAATGAAAATGATTCTGAAAAAATAGCTGGTATGTTAGAAAATATGGGATATTCTTTCATAGAAGATTATAAAAAGGCAAATTTGATTATTTTCAATACATGTTGTGTAAGAGAAAATGCAGAGGAGCGTTTATTAGGGAAAATAGGTGAAATTAAAAAGATAAAAGAAAGACGAAATGTTATCTTAGCCATTGGTGGATGTATGATGCAAGAAAAAAATATGGTAGATAAAATAAAAAAAAGTTATCCATTTGTTGATGTTATATTTGGTACTCACACTATGCAAAATTTGCCAGAAAATATCTATAAAGCTACTGTAAAACAGGAAAAAGTAAAAGATATAATGGACATTGATGGAGAAATTTATGAAGGGCTACCAATCAAACGAAATGACCAATTTAAAGCATCAGTTACTATTATGTATGGGTGCAACAATTATTGTACATATTGCATTGTTCCTTATGTAAGAGGAAGAGAAAGAAGTAGAAAGCCAGAGAAAATATTAGAAGAAATAAAACAATTAGCACAAGAAGGATATAAAGAAATTACATTATTAGGGCAAAATGTCAATTCTTATCAGGGTGATAACAACATTAGAAATTTTGCAGATTTATTAGAAGAAGTTTGTAAGGTTGATGGAATTGAAAGAGTAAAGTTTATTTCTCCCCATCCAAAGGATTTTACAGATGATGTGATAGAAACCATAGCAAAGAATAAAAAGATATGTAGAATGATTCATCTTCCCTTGCAAGCAGGAAATACAAAGGTATTACAAGAAATGAATCGAAAATACACAAAAGAGCAATATTTAGCGTTAGTGCAAAAAATGAAAACTAAAATTCCGGATATTGTATTTTCGACCGATATCATTGTTGGATTTCCTGGTGAAACAGACGAAGAATTTGAAGATACATTGGATGTTGTGCGAAAAGTAAATTTTGAACAAGTTTTCATGTTTATTTATTCTATAAGAGAAGGAACAGTAGCAGCTGGAAGAGAAGATCAAATACCAGAGAAGATAAAACATGAAAGATTTAATCAATTAAAGGAATTATATAATAACAGTGTTGATAAGAATAATGAAAAATATATTGGTACTGTACAAAATATTCTTATTGAAGGATATAGCAAAAATAATAAAACAACTTTTACAGGAAGAACTGATACGAATAAGGTAATTATATTTGAAGAATCAGAAGAGTGTCGAATAGGAGATATGGTTAAAGTAAAAATAACAGAAGCACATAAATGGTATTTAAAAGGTGAAATAATTGATACAAAAAAGTAGATGCTATAAAAACAAGTAAAGTAAAAAATTGAGAAAAAGAAGGAGTAACTAATGGCAGAATTGTCACCAATGATGCAAAATTATTTAAAGACAAAAGAACAATATAAAGATTGTATTTTGTTTTATCGACTGGGAGATTTTTATGAAATGTTCTTTGAAGATGCTATATTAGCTTCAAGAGAACTTGAAATTACATTAACAGGTAGAGCTTGTGGACAAGAAGAAAAGGCACCTATGTGTGGTGTTCCTTTTCATGCAGCTGAAATTTATATTTCAAGACTTATTGCTAAAGGATATAAAGTAGCAATTTGTGAACAATTAGAAGATCCTAAAACAGCAAAAGGAATTGTGAAAAGAGACGTTATTCGTGTTGTAACACCTGGTACAGTTATTGAAACAAATATGCTAGAAGAGAAAAAAAACAATTATATAATGAGTATTGTAAAAAAGGGCATGTATTATGGTATAGCCATTTGTGATATTAGTACAGGCGATTTTTATGGTACGCAAATTAAACTTCCTGATAATAATTTTGAAAAATTATTAGACGAATATGCTAGGTATGCGCCAGCAGAAATTGTAGTAAATTCTACTATGGGACAATCGGAAAAAGAATTAGCTATTTTAAAAGATCGTTCTCATACTTTTGTAACAATAAGAGAAGACACAATTTTTTCTCATAAGGAAGATATGTTACTACAGTTATATACAATAGTAGATGGATTTGATAAAGAGAAAAAGGATTTTAAAGAAGAAGAATTTGTTGTAGAAGCCATTAATGGATTGCTGAATTATTTTACAGAAACACAAAAAGTAAAATTAGAACATATTAATAAGATTAAAGTATATGAAGTAAAGAAATATATGGCATTAGATATTAATGCGAGAAGAAGTTTAGAATTAACAGAAAGAATGAGGGATAAATCCAAAAAAGGTACATTAATTTGGGTATTAGATGAGACATCAACATCTATGGGTGGAAGACTTTTAAGAAGATGGATTAATGATCCATTATTAGATATAGCAGAAATTCATCATCGATTAGAAGCAGTTAAAGAACTAAAAGAAAACGTAATGTTACGAGGTGATATCGTAGAAACGCTAAAGAAAGTATACGATATAGAACGTTTAGCTGGAAAAATATCTTATGGGAATGCGAATGCTAGAGATTTAATATCTTTAAAAAATTCTTTAAGAAATCTTCCACATTTAAAACAATTGTTATTAACTACGAATAGTAATATGCTTAAAAATTTAGAAAATCAATTAGATGACCTAATAGATATCACTTCTTTAATTGATGATGCTATTGTTGAGGAACCACCGATTAGCATTAAAGAAGGGGGGATTATCAAAAAAGGATATGATCAAGTAATAGATGATTATAGAGAAGCTGCAACAGAAGGAAAAAAGTGGGTAGTTGAATTAGAGGTAAAGGAAAAACAGGCTACAGGAATTAAAAATTTAAAAGTAGGTTATACAAAAGTTTTTGGTTATTACATAGAAGTTACAAAATCTTTCTTAAATCAAGTACCAGAGCGATATATTAGAAAGCAGACATTAACAGGCTGTGAACGTTATATTACAGATGAATTAAAGGAAATGGAGAATAAAATTTTAGGTGCGGAAGAAAAAGTGATTGCACTGGAATATGAAAAATTTACAAATATTAGAAATAAGATTGCTCAAAATATAGAAAGATTACAATTATCAGCAAGTGTCGTTGCTAACGTTGATACTTTAACAAGCTTGGCAATTGTTGCAGAAAATAATCATTATGTTTGTCCTAATGTAAATGATGGCATTGTAATTGATATAAAAGGGGGAAGACATCCTGTTATAGAAAAAATGATGGAAACAGGAAAATTTGTAGAAAATGATACATTGCTGGATGGAGAAGAAACAAGATTAGCAATTATTACAGGACCTAATATGGCGGGTAAATCAACTTATATGCGTCAAGTAGCTATTATTACTTTAATGGCACAAATAGGAAGTTTTGTGCCAGCTATAGAAGCTAATATAGGTATTGTTGATAAAATTTTTACAAGAGTAGGTGCTTCTGACGATTTAAGTAGTGGACAAAGTACTTTTATGGTAGAAATGAATGAAGTAGCCAATATTTTAAAAAATGCTACTCCACGAAGTTTGGTGATTTTAGATGAAATTGGGAGAGGAACTTCTACCTATGATGGACTTTCAATTGCTTGGGCTGTAGCAGAATATATTGCCAATAAAGATACAATTGGCTGTAAAACCTTATTTGCCACACATTATCATGAATTAATAGAATTAGAACAAAAAGTGGATGGTATAAAAAATTATTCTATTGCTGTTAAAGAAAGGGGAGAGGATGTTATATTTTTAAGAAAAATTGTAGCGGGCGGTACAGATGAAAGTTACGGCATCCATGTTGCAAAATTAGCAGGTGTTCCCAAAACAGTTGTAAATAGAGCCAATAAAATTTTGAGATCTCTTGAGAAGGGGGGCGTAAAAGTAAAGGAAGAATCGAAAAAACAACAAGTAGAAGGACAATTCGATATTTTTAACTTGAAGTTAGCAGATATATCTCATGCGTTAGATAAGATTGATATAAATGCACTAACACCCATTGATGCACTCAATACTTTGGTAAAATTAAAGGAAATGTTACAATAAGAAACAGTTGTTGTCTATAGAAGTATATGATATAGTAAGATAAGAAAGATTAAGGAGATGTAAAAATGAAAAAATGTTTATTATTAGGAAATGGTGGTAGAGAAGCTGTTTTAGCAGAATATATTAGTCAAGGTTTTAGTTTATATGCAGTATTACCTTATGAAAATCCCTCTATCATAGAGTATGTAAAAAAATCAAATGGGAAATTCCTATTAGGAGATCCTTTTAATAAAAAAATAGTTAAAAACTTTATTAATAGCGAAGGAATAGAATATTGTGTGGTTAGCAGTGATAATTTATTACAAGAAGGATTAATCGATTTGGCTAAAAGCCTAGGATTGCACACTTTTGGACCAACATCAAAAGGTGCAAAAATAGAGTGGAGTAAAACTTATGCATTAAATATTGTTGAACAAATTGCGCCGGAAATGATTATTAAGAATTCTCATGTAACAGATGAAGCAACATTAAAGCATATTATTGATACTTATAAAGATGATAGATTTGTTGTTAAACCAGAAGGATTAACTGGTGGAAAAGGGGTAAAAGTAGGTGGCATTCATTTTAAAGGAAAAGAAGAGGGATTTACTTATGCAAAAGCGTGTTTAAAAGAAAGTGGCAATGTAATTATTCAAGATAAAATAGAAGGCAGAGAGTTTACAGTAATGTGTTTAACAGATGGGGAACATATTGTTACAACACCAATTACATTTGATTATCCCTATCGATTTGATGGAGATAAAGGACCTGGAACAGGTGGAATGGGATGTTTAAGTTTTGAAAATGGATTATTGCCTTTTTTAGAACAAGAAGATGTTGATAAGTGTTCTGCTGTTATGCAAAAGGTTATTCAATATTTAAATCAAGACGCTTTAGAATTTAATGGTGTATTATATGGTGGATTTTTTAAATGCCAAGATGGTATTAAATTTATTGAATTTAATGCAAGATTTGGAGATCCGGAGGCATTAAATGTTTTAAATTGTTTAGAAACACCTTTTTCAGAGGTATTAGAAAATATTTGTCAAAAAACATTAAGTAAAGAAAACTGTAAATTTAAAAAGGAATATACATTTACAGTTTATGTAGTAAGTCCGGATTATGCTATACGTTCTAACAGGGAAGCTTGTATATTTACCCTAAATCAAGAGAAAATTTTAGAAAAGGGTGTAAAAATATATTTTGCAAGTACAAAACCAATAGAGGGAAATATGTATTCATCTGTAGGGACGTCAAGATTGTTCGCTATTGTAGGAGAAGGAAAAAGTTTAGAAGAAGCAAAAGAAAAAGTATATGCTTCTATACAGGGAAATTTAAGTGATAATTTAGATTATAGAAAAGATATAGGAAAAATTTATTTACATTAAAACATGTTTCCATCAAGATATAAGAATGGGTTTTATGATTGATTTTCCTTTTCATGGACAAAAGTCATAAGTACATTAATTAATTGGATTTTTTCAGCAGCTTGTACTCTTTTTGCTAATGTTTCAGGTGTATCAGTGGGAAGTACTTTTACTTTGGTTTGTTGTATAATTGTTCCTTCATCATAATTTTCATTCACATAATGCAATGTAACACCACTATAGGGTTCTTTAGATTCAATAACTGCTGTGTGCACTTTCATACCATACATTCCTTTACCACCAAATTTAGGAAGTAGGGAAGGATGGGTATTAATAATAGTATATTGCTGAATGAGTTTTTTACCAATGAGTTGTAAATAACCTGCTAATATAATTAAATCGATAGAATATCTTTTTAAGAGATGGGATAATTCATCATCTCTTTGGATACTATCTTTTGATTGAATAATATAAGTTGGAATATTGGCTTGTTTTGCTCTTGTTAATGCATAAGCATTAGGATTATCTGAGATAACCAAAACGATTTGTGCGTTTAATTTTTTTGTATGAATACTATCAATAATACATTGTAATGTGGTTCCATGACCAGATGCAAAAACAACTAAATGATACATGTTTTTAGCTCCTTATAGACAAATTTATTTTACTAAAGATAACACACGCAGTATATCATTTAAATAAAATATTGTCAATTTAAAAAATAGTATATACTTTTTACTAAATTAAGTTTATAATAATAAAGTAAAAATATAAAGGTGGAATATAAAATGAGAAAAATAAAAGAGGAATGTGGTATATTTGGTATTTATGCAGAACATCCAAAAACATCATTATCTTACACAGTATGTGCCGGATTATCAACTTTACAACATCGAGGAGAAGAAAGTTGTGGAATAGCGATTAATGCTGATGGTATCATTGAATATTATAAAGATTTAGGATTGGTATCCGAGGTATTTTATCCACAAGTGTTAGATAAACTACCTGAAGGGAAAATGGCAATAGGACATGTTAGATACTCAACAACTGGTTCTGATAAAAAAGAAAATGCACAACCGATTGTGATTCGTCATAAGAAAGGCAATTTAGCAGTTGTACATAATGGAAATTTGACCAATGCTGTAGAATTAAAAAGAGAATTAGAAGATGAGGGGGCAATATTTACTTCCACAAATGATACAGAAATTATATGTCATATTATTGTAAGGGAAAGAATGAAAACCAATTCTATTGAAGAGGCAGTAAAGAATACCATGAAACGTATTAAAGGCGCTTATTCTTTACTTGTGATGTCTTCTACAAAAATGATTGCTGTTAGAGATCCACAAGGCTTTAGGCCACTTTGTATGGGAAAAATGGGAAAAAATATTATTTTTGCCTCAGAAACCTGTGCATTAGATATATTAGGTGCAAAATTTGAAAGAGATGTTAAACCAGGGGAAATTATTACCATTACTAATAATACCATAAAAAGTGATGAATATATATGTGATGAAAACAAAGGATTATGCATTTTTGAATATATTTATTTTGCAAGACCAGACTCTATTATTGATGGAGTAAGTGTTCATAAATTTAGAAAAGAAACAGGAAGATTTTTAGCAAAACAAGCTCCTGTTGAAGCAGATATTGTAGCAGGTGTTCCAGATTCAGGATTAGATGCAGCAATGGGATATTCTAAAGAATCCAAAATCCCTTATGATATTGTATTTACTAAAAGTAAATATATAGGAAGAACTTTTATTCAAAATACACAATCGAAAAGGCAAAAACAAGTATTATTAAAACTAAATCCTATCAAGATGAATGTGAAGGATAGAAAAATTGTTTTAATAGATGATTCAATTGTAAGAGGTAATACAATTAGAAGAATCGTAGATAGTTTAAAAACAGCTGGAGCAAAGGAAGTTCACCTAAGAATTGCATCTCCTGCTTTTTTGGACGTATGTTATTTTGGAACCGATGTAGATAAAAAAGAAAATTTAGTGGCTGTCAATTATTCTGTAGAGGATATTCGAAAACAAATTGGAGCTGATTCATTAGAATATTTAAGTTTAGAGAGTTTATCTGCTATTGCACATAAGTATGATATTGGTGGGTATTGTGATGGATGTTTTACAGGAAAATATCCTATAGAAGTGCCAGAAGAAATTGAAAAAGATACTTTTGAAAAAATAAAATTATAAAAGACGCATGAAAGAAAAGAAACCTTCTTGCATATAGTATATGTAAGGAGGTTTTTTATGTGTGGTATTGTAGGAATTGTAAATTATCAAGAGGATATTTCGAATCAATATTCTGTTATTAAGAATATGGTAGAAACATTATCCAAAAGAGGCCCTGATGAGAACGGATTATTTTTTATGAATCATGTAAATTTAGGGCACAGAAGATTAAGCGTTATCGATATAGAAAACGGAAAACAACCTATGAGTTATCAGGTAGGAGAAACCATTTATACAATGGTTTATAATGGACAGATATATAATACAGAAGAATTAAGACAAATATTAAAAGATAATGGATTTAAATTTAAAGGACATTCTGATACAGAAGTACTTTTAAAAGCATACATATTTTGGGGGAAAAATGTTTGCAAACATTTAAATGGAATATTTGCATTTGCAATATGGAATAGTCAAAAAGAAGAATTATTTGTAGCCAGAGATCATTTTGGAATCAAACCATTATATTATTCTTTTGTAAATGATAACTTTTTATTTGCTTCGGAAGTAAAGGCCATATTAGCACATCCTATGGCAAAAGCTATCATTGATAAAACGGGAATTGCGGAATTGTTCGGAATAGGACCAAGTCATACACCAGGCATTAGTCCATTTAAAGGAATAGAAGAATTAGAACCAGCACATTTTATTGTTTATCAAAAAGATAGTTTTAGAAAAGAAGAATATTGGAAGTTAGAAACGAAACCACATACAGATACATTGGAAAAAACTTGTGAGACAATCAGATTTTTATTACAGGATGCAGTGGAAAGACAACTTGTTTCAGATGTACCAATAGGAACTTTATTATCTGGAGGATTAGATTCTAGTATTATTAGCAAATATGCTAGTGATTACTATCGAAAAAAATATGGTAAAGCACTAGATACGTTTTCTGTTGATTATGTCGATCAAGACAAAAATTTTGTTAAAAGTGATTTTCAACCTAATAGTGATAACTATTATATTGATTTGATGAAAAAAGAATTAGATACGAATCATACAACAATTGTATTAGATACACCAGAATTGTTTGAAAATTTAGAAGATGCTATGATAGCAAGAGATTTTCCAGGAATGGCAGATGTAGATGCATCCTACTTGTTATTTTTTAAGCATGTAAAACAACACATTACAGTAGCGTTATCAGGAGAATGCTCAGATGAAATTTTTGGTGGATATCCATGGTATTTTAGAAAAGATGCTTTGGAAAGTAATACTTTTCCTTGGTCTATAGCATTGCGTGAAAGACAGCAATTGTTAAATCAGGATATTGCAAAAGAAATAAATTTAAAGGACTATATAGATTATCGATATCAAGAATCTTTGAAAAAAGTTGAATTTTTACCTGAAGATAGTGAAGTCAATAAAGTATCTAGAAAATTAATTTATTTAACGTCTAACTGGTTTATGCAAACACTACTAGATAGAACAGATAGAATGTGCATGTATAATGGATTTGAGGTAAGAGTTCCGTTTTGTGATTATCGAATTGTTGAATATGCTTGGAATATTCCTTGGGAAATGAAAGCTTATAAAGGAAGAGAAAAAGGATTGCTACGTTATGCCATGGAGGGAATTTTACCAGAAGAAATTATTTATAGGAAGAAAAGTCCATATCCCAAAACACATAATCCGAATTATTTGAAAGTAGTGAAAGAAACATTATCAAAAATTATGACAGATAAAAAAGCACCAATTCATGATTTATTAAATAGAGAATATATATTAGAAATTTTAGAAACAGATGGTAAAGCTTTTACCAGACCGTGGTTTGGACAATTAATGACGGGACCACAGCTTATGGCATATCTTTGTCAGGTAAATATGTGGCTTGAAAAATATCAACCTGAATTGATTTTATAAGAAAGTTGGGCATATATATTATTTTTGAAAACATATAGAAAGAATATATATGCCTTTTATTTCATGATTATAATAAATTGCCATAAAAGTATTGATTTTTAGGCATCTTAATGATATAAAAATAGATGGATATATAAAGGAGGATATATGAGTTTTTTTAACAAATTAAAGCAAGGATTAGGTAAAACGAAAAGCTCTTTAGATGAAAAGATTAATCATGTTTTTAGTGCTTTTCGAAAAGTGGATGAAACCTTGTTAGAAGAATTAGAAGAAGTTTTGATTATGTCTGATGTGGGAATGCAGACATCTATAACCATCATAGATGCATTAAGAAATAGAATAAAAAAAGAGAAAATAGAAGAAGAACAAGATGTAAGGAGAATACTAAAAGAAATAATGAAAGAAATTTTGGAAGTAGAAAAACCAGAATTACACTTAGAAACAAAGCCATCTGTCATTTTAGTTGTTGGTGTTAATGGTGTTGGTAAAACAACATCTATAGGAAAAATAGCAAATCATTTAGTAAAACAAGGGAAAAAAGTAGTTGTTGCAGCAGCAGATACTTTTCGTGCTGCTGCTGTTGAGCAATTAGAAATTTGGGCCAAACGATCTGGAAGTATTATTGTGAAAAAAGAAGAAGGAGCTGATCCAGCCTCTGTTGTTTTTGATGCCATTCAAAAAACAATGGAAATAGGAGCTGATGTACTTATTTGTGATACGGCAGGGAGACTTCATAATAAAAAGTACTTAATGGACGAGCTTGCTAAAATAAAAAAAGTAATAGAAAAAGAAATACCAGAAGCAAGTAAAGAAGTTTTATTGGTACTAGATGCTGAAACAGGACAAAATGCTATTTCACAAGTTAAGGCTTTTAAAGCCACAACAGATATTACAGGAATTATATTAACAAAATTGGATGGAACAGCAAAAGGTGGGGTTGTTATAGGAATTGTTTCAGAAAACCAAATACCAATAAAATTTATAGGAGTTGGTGAAAAAATTGATGATATGGAAGTTTTTAATGCACAAGAATTCTTGGATGCAATTATTTAAAACTATATCAAAAGGAAGGAAGAGCGAAAATGGGGGCACAAAATAATGTAGTAAAGAAGAACGCAATTACAAAAGAGAAAAATAAAAAATTTGCTATAAGAACGATTCTTACTATGGTAGTGATAGCAATTTTTGCAATATCCAGTTTTATTTCATTTAGAGCAGATTATTTATATACCATAGAAATTGGAAAACAATATGAAAGTGTTTTTTATCAAAAAGTGATAAATCGTTATACTGTTTTGGGTGTTGCTTTTGTAATATTATACCTTCTTATATATATGAATAATGTATTCATAAAAAAAGGATTAAAAAAATTTTTTAAAGAAGAAAATAAAGATATGCCCAAATTACCTAATAAAACTCTTTGTGTAATATTAGGTATTATAGGAAGTGTTATTGCTACCAATTTGTTAGCAGATAAATTTTCTGTTTTTTCGAATGCTGCTGTATTTGGACAGTCAGATAAAATATTTGGAGCTGATATAGGATATTATATTTTTCAGTTACCTTTTATACAATCCATATTGATATTTATAATAGAAGTGCTTGTTGCACTCATTATATACACAGCTATTTATTATGTTATTGTACTAAATACATACTTTGATGGAGTAAATGTTGAAACTTTGAAGAAAAATACATTTATCAAACAAGAAATTTTTATTGTTATATTAATAACAATTGTATTTTGCGTTTATGTGTTTATTAATGCACAAAATATTTTAACAGGAAATATGGTTACAGTAGGAGAAGATAATTCAATTGAATTGGTAGGGGCAGGAAAGACAGATGTTACGATTAAACTATGGGGTTATAGAATTTTAAGTTTTATAATAGCCATATCTGTTTTTAGATTATTGAAATATGTCAAAAAAGGCAATTTCAAACAGAGTATCATATCGGTAGCTATTGTTCCAATCTATTTATTATGTATGTTCTTAAGCATGACGTATTTTCAATTTATTTATGTTAGAAATAATGAATTGGATAATGAAAAAGAATATATTAGTTATCATATAGCAAGTACAAAAGAAGCTTATGGAATTAATATAGATCAAAAAAATATAGATTCTTATCATACAATTACTTCAGAAGAAGTAAATAACAATCAGTATGTGATTAATAATATTCCGTTAATTACAAAAGATGTTACCTTAACTTCTGTAGCGGAACATCAAGAAAATAGTGTATACTATAGATATGACAATACATTTTTGGATGTTTATAGAATTAACAATGAGAATAAATTAGTATACATAACACCAAGAGAAATTTTAGCAGATGCGAGTATTAGTTATAATAATAGGACATTAACATATACGCATGGATATTCTGTAGTTGCTAGTACAGCAACAGATGCTGATAATAATGGTTATACAGAATATATTTTATCAGATTTCAAGAATACAGATACAATGCATATCAATGAGCCAAGAATTTACTTTGGTTTAGAAACCAATAGTACGATTATGACAAATACAACCTTTGGTAAAGAATATGACTATCCTATTACACCAACGACTTACAATGAGAATATCTATAATGGTGAAGCAGGTTTAACATTAGGCTTTTTTGATAGACTCATATTAGCAATAAATCAGAAAAATTTTAAATTGGCTTTTTCTTCTAATATTACAGAAGATACCAAAGTGATTAGTCATAGAAATATTATTGAAAGAGCAAAAAAAATATTACCAGATGTTTTATATGATGAAAATCCATATTTAGTAATTACAGATACAGGAAGATTAGTATGGGTGTTAGATGGTTATACGAGGTCAGCCGATTATCCCTATGCTCAATCTACAACAATTAATATAAAGGGATATAAAGAAAAAATTAATTATATCCGAAATTCTGTTAAGATTTTAATTGATGCTTATGATGGAACCACTACTTTTTATATTACAGATAGAACAGATCCTATTATTATGACTTATAGAAATATGTATCCTGATTTATTTGAAGATTTAGAAACACCTATGCCAGAAGACATTGCACAGCATATGAAGTATCCTCAATTTTTATATGATATTCAAGCAAGAATGATTAATATATATCATGATGTTAGTGAAGACGTTTTATACAGAGCAGATGATATTTGGCAGATAACAACAAAGGCCAATTCCAATAATCCAACAATTCCTGGTATAGAAAGAGAATCTTATTATACAATGCTTAAGACAATTGATCATCAAAAGGCAGAGTTAGGGTTAGTATTAACATTTAATAAATTAGAAAAACAAAATATTACAGCCTATTTAGTAGGTACAGTAGATAGAGGAAAACCGCAATTATCATTATATAAATTTAGTTCAGAAAGTAATGTTGTGGGCATTATGCAATTGAATAATCAAATAGAACAAGATGCAACGATTGCGGAAGAATTAGAAACATTAAATACAAGTGGCACCAAATTGATAAAAGATATGATTATTGTACCAATCAATAATACATTGTTATATGTTGAACCAGTTTATCAAGTAATGTTAAATGAAACAGAAATACCGGTATTAAAGAAAGTTATTATTGCTTCTGGAAATACAGTTGCTATAGGAGATAATTTAAATGAAGCTTTAACAAATTTATTTAATGATGAATATGCCGTAGATATCGAATTTATTGATACAGAAGATGTAGAAGCATTAATAGATTCGGTTATAAAAGCGAATAATAATTTAACAGATTCGTTAAATGCAAATGATTTTGAAATGATTGGTAAAGATATTACAAGCTTACAAACATTGATTCATCAATTGCAAGCAGTAAGGGAAAACGAGAAAGCAGAACAAGATAAGTTAAAAGAACAAGAAAACCAAAATAATATATCTAATACACAAAATGCAGTAGAAAACATGACCAATATATTAAATAGTGTACAATAAGAAGCATAAAAGGGGGAAGTAATATATGAATTTAGCAAATCAACTAACGATATTTAGGATAATCTTGGTACCTATTTTTATTGTTATAGGATATCTTCCGATACCAGGTATGTGGTTAGGAATTCCAGTAACATATTGGATAATGAATGTTATTTTTATCGTTGCTTCTATAACAGATAAACTAGATGGTTATATTGCACGATCTAGAAATCAAATAACAACTTTTGGAAAATTTTTAGATCCATTAGCAGATAAAATTTTAGTATTAACTGCATTAGTCATGCTTGTAGAGTTTGGTAAAATTCCAGCTTGGATTCCAGTAATTGTATTAGCAAGAGAGTTTTTAGTATCTGGTTATCGCTTGTTGGCAGTAGAGAAAGGAGGAAAAGTGATAGCAGCCTCTATCTGGGGTAAACTAAAAACAGTAACACAGATGATAGCAATTATTCTAATCTTTTTAGATAAGTTTGCTTTTATGGATTTTATAAAAGCAACTACTTCAAGACAAGAGGCATTTGAAAGTAGTTTTCAAATCTATATGACTCAAGGAGAAATTGTTTTCAATGTTATAGCAAGTGTGTTGTTATTGATTTCTGTAATAGCAACAATTTTTTCAGGATATGATTATTTGAAAAATGGAAAAGAGGTATGGAAAGATTAAATAGAAAAGAAAATTTAATTAATAATTAAAAAGGATGATAAGAGGATAACCGATGCGTAAACAAGAAGCCAAAAAAAGAATAGAAGAATTGAATCGTCTAACAGCATACCATGCTAAGAAATATTATGATGACGATGCACCAGAAATTAGTGATTTTGAATATGATATGTTAATGTTGGAATTAAGGAATTTAGAGAACCAGTTTCCTGAATTTGTTACAAAAGATTCCTTAACACAACATGTAGGTGGTACGGTAAAAGAAGGATTTGAAAAAGTGGAACATGAAGTACCACTTCAAAGTTTACAAGATATTTTCGACTTTGAAGAGCTATATGCTTTTGATGAGAGAGTTAAAAAAACATTACAAGTTGATGCGGTGCAATATGTAGTAGAAACAAAAATAGATGGCCTTTCTGTGGCATTAGAATATAAACAGGGAAAGTTTATAAGAGGTGCAACAAGAGGCAATGGTTTAGTAGGGGAAGATATTACAGAAAATTTAAAAACCATTAAACACATTCCTATGCAACTAAAAGAACCAATTGATATTGTTGTTAGAGGAGAAGTATTTATAGGAAAACAAGAATTTGAAGCTATGAATGAAGAGAGAATAGAAAATGAAGAATCTGTTTTTGCAAATGCTAGAAATGCAGCAGCAGGATCTCTTCGACAATTAGATAGTAGAATAACTGCTTCAAGACCGCTAGATATTTATGTGTTTAATGTTCAAAAATCTGTTTCTATACCATTTTCTTCTCACTATGAATCACTATTGTATTTAGAAAAATTAGGTTTTCAAGTTAATCCTGTAAAAGTAATATGTCATAATATAAAAGAGGTAATACAAGAAATTCAGAAAATTGGAGAGGACAGAGAAGCATTAAGCTTTGGCATTGATGGAGCTGTGATAAAAGTAGATAATTTAAAGCAAAGAGAAGACTTGGGACAAACTTATAAAGTACCCAAATGGGCTATTGCATATAAATATCCGCCAGAGCAAAAAGAAACAATTTTAAAAGAAATTATATGTCAAGTAGGAAGAACAGGTGTTATTACGCCAATGGCTATTTTAGAGCCTATAAAAGTGGCTGGTTCAACCATTTCAAAAACAACTCTTCATAATGAGGATTTTATCAAAGAAAAAGATCTAAAAATAGGAGATACTGTTCTTATTCAAAAAGCAGGAGATGTCATTCCTGAGATTGTCAGTGTGATCAAAGAGAAAAGAACAGGAAAAGAAAAAAATTTTAATATGCCTCATATATGTCCTGTCTGTGGAGCTTTAGCTGTTAGAGAAGAAGGAGAGTCGGCTGTTAGGTGTATTGGTATTGAATGTCCTGCTAAATTATATAAAAATATTATTCATTTTGCTTCTCGTGAAGCAATGAATATAAAGGGACTTGGTGATAGTATTATCGAAGAACTTTTGAAACGTAATCTGATCCATAATATAGCAGATATTTATACCTTACAATTAGAAGATTTTGCAAGTTTGAAAAAAAATGGAAAAAAATTTGCACAAAATTTAGTAGAAAGTATTCAAACAAGTAAACAAAATGAGTTTTATCGATTGATTAATGGATTTGGTATTAGGCATATTGGTGTGAAAGCTTCCAAGCAATTAGCAAAACAATTTAAACATATAGACAATTTACAAAATGCAAGTTATGAGGAACTAATGACGATAGAGGATATGGGAGAAATTATGGTAGAAAGCGTAAAAGACTTTTTCTCACAGAGTCAAACGAAAGATTTAATTCGAAGGTTAAAAGATGCTGGTGTGAATATGCAAACAGAAAATGAGGAAATAGAAGATATAAGATTTAATGGACAAATTTTTGTTTTAACAGGCACTTTAGAAAAGTATTCACGTAAGGAAGCAGAAGAGATAATAGAAAAATTTGGGGGAAAGACTTCTTCTTCTGTATCTAGAAAAACCACTTATGTATTAGCGGGAGAAGATAGTGGTAGTAAACTTACAAAAGCACAGGCACTAGGAATACCAATTATTTCGGAGCAAGACTTTGAGACAATGATTCGATAAAAAGTATGTTTACAATGCTAGAAAAAGAGGGGATAATAAAAATGGAGAGAAATTATACGTTTGAAATGTTTTGGGAAGACTTAGATAATGGTTTTACATTCAAGTATTATTATAAGAATTGTCAATATACCATTTATAAATTAACCCAAAATTGTTATAAAAACGAATTAATATTTGCACCTGAAAAATGTCCATATCAAAAGAATGCCATATATACATTAAAGAGAGTAAAAGAATTATTTCCCTATATGGAACAATTAGAATATGATATAGGAATGGCATGATATAGTATTCATTTTATAAAGTTATCCAAGGATATTAAAGATAAAAAGGAGTATTAGGTGGAAGATAGAGAATTATTAAAAGCTGAAATTAATGATATGCAAGAAGAAATAGCGGAAACATCATTAAGACCTAAAAATTTAAAAGATTATATAGGGCAGACAAAAGTAAAAGAAAATATGAAAGTATATATAGAAGCTGCTAAAAAAAGAGGAGAAGCTTTAGATCATGTTTTGCTATATGGCCCTCCTGGTTTAGGAAAAACAACACTTTCTAATATTATTGCGAATGAGTTAAATGCTAATATTAAAATTACATCAGGACCAGCTATCGAAAAACCAGGGGATTTAGCAGCACTATTAACCAATTTGTCTGATAATGATGTATTATTTATTGATGAAATTCATCGATTGCATAAAAACATTGAGGAAATTTTGTATCCTGCCTTGGAGGATTTTAGTTTAGACATTATTATTGGAAAGGGACCAACTGCAAAATCGATTAGATTGGCATTACCCAAATTTACATTGGTAGGAGCTACCACAAGAGCGGGTTCTTTGTCGACACCGCTTAGAGATAGATTTGGTATTGTAGAGAAATTAGAATTATATTCTACTAAAGATTTAACAACAATTATAAAAAGGTCAAGTGAAATTTTAAAATTGACAATAGATGATGAAGCTACTATAGAGATTGCAAAACGATCAAGAGGAACTCCAAGAATTGCAAATCGATTATTAAAAAGAGTGCGAGACTATGCTGCTGTTTTTGGAAATGGAAAGATTACATTAGA
The DNA here is from genome assembly GCA_947626885.1 of uncultured Clostridia bacterium. Classification (GTDB taxonomy): domain Bacteria; phylum Bacillota; class Clostridia; order TANB77; family CAG-508; genus Scatovivens. The sequence goes on from CANQTX010000013.1 coordinate 29,179, forward strand.
TGTTGCTAAAACTTCTTTAAAGAAATTAGAAATTGATGCTTTAGGATTAGATAATGCAGATAGACGAATCTTGGAAATATTAATACATCAATATAAAGGAAAAGCAGTTGGAGTAGAGACATTAGCGGCAACATTAAACGAAGAAGTAGAAACAATAGAAGATGTTTATGAGCCATATTTAATGCAAATTGGTTTTTTGGCAAGAACTTCTAGAGGAAGAAAGGCAACACCAAGTGCTTATGAGTATTTAGGAATTCCCTATTATGATGATTAAGGAACACAAACTAAATCCCCAAATTAATAAAATAACGAATCGATGAAAGGAATTGTTATATAAAAATAACAAAATAAAAAGAGAATGAAAAGAGTAATTATTATAGGTGCAGGACCAGCGGGTTTAACGGCAGGATATGAATTATTAAAAAATAAAAAAGAGTATGAGGTAATTATTTTAGAAGAGAGTCAAGAAATAGGTGGCATTTCTAGAACAGTACAGTATCATGGAAATAGAATGGATATTGGTGGTCATAGATTTTTTTCAAAAAATGAAACAGTAATGAATTTTTGGAAAGATCTTATGCCATTACAGGGAGAAAAATCTTTTGATGATCAAAAATTAGATATTGAAAAACCTTTATCAAAAGGAGGTCCTGATCCAGAAAAAGAAGATACTGTCATGCTGATTCGAAATAGAGTATCTAGAATTTACAGTTTTAATAAATTTTTTGATTATCCCATTTGTTTAAAGTGGCAAACATTTGCTAACATGGGATTCATCAGAACAATTCGATCAGGTTTTAGTTATTTAAAGTCAGTATTTTTCAAAAAAGAAGAAACATCTTTAGAAAATTTTTATATCAATCGTTTTGGAAAAGTTTTATATGGAATGTTTTTTGAAAAATACACAGAAAAATTATGGGGAAGACACCCCAGAGAAATTTCAGCAGATTGGGGGGCACAAAGAGTCAAAGGGCTTTCCATAAAAGAAGTAATAAAAGATGCTATTTTGAAAGTTTTTGGTAAAAAAGGAAAGAAGGTGGAAACTTCTCTTATAGAGCAATTTTGGTATCCTAAATTTGGTCCTGGACAGCTTTGGGAAATATTAGCAAAAAAAATCGTAGACAAAGGGGGAATCATAAAAAAAGGGCATGCTGTCAAAAACATTAATATAGAAAACAATTTCATAAAGTCTGTAGAATGTATCGTGAATGGAAAACGTGAAGTAATAGAAGGTGATATTTTTATTTCGTCTATGCCGATAAAAGATTTAATAGAAGGTTTTAAAGGGACACAAGTGCCATTAGAAATAAAAGAAATAGCAAGTGGACTTCCTTATAGAGATTTTCAAACAGTTGGTATCTTGGTTAAGAGTATTAATTTAAAGAATAAAACAAAGATTAAAACATTGGGAAATATTATTCCAGATTGTTGGATATATGTTCAAGATCCAAGTGTTAAATTTGGTAGAATACAGATTTTTAATAATTGGTCACCTTATTTAGTAAAAAAACCAGAAGAAACTGTATGGATTGGACTAGAGTATTTTTGCAATGAGGGAGATATGTATTGGAATATGACAGATGAAGCATTTATTCATTTGGCAATTGATGAATTAGAAAGTAAAAAAATTATTAATAGAGAAGATGTTTTAGATTTTCATAGAGAAAAAGTAAAAAAAGCATATCCAGCTTATTTTGATACTTATGAACATATGGATACCCTTATCGCATACTTAAATACAATCGATAATTTATATTGCATTGGAAGAAATGGACAACATCGTTATAACAATATGGATCATTCTATGTTAACTGCTATGGAAGCTGTAAAAAATATTAAAAATGGTATTTTCAGTAAGGACAATATATGGAACGTAAATACAGAGCAAGAATATCATGAGGGGAAAAAATGAAAAAAATAATTATTATTTTATTAAAAATTATTTTAATCGCTATTGTTTTAGAATTGATGATTTTTAATATTACTTCTTACCGTACTTTTTGGGGAAAATATGAAAAAAGGGAATTTTCTAAAGACCAGATACAATTGCTTAAAATTGAAAATGGCGTTGCTTGTTATCAATTGAAAAATTTAAATATTCCTATTGCAACGATAAAAATACAATTAAAAGATAAAGATATAAAAAATGTATATGAGTATTATTTTAGTTATTCTGATGAAACCAGTAACAATTATCAGAATATGCCATCAAAAGAATATGTAGAAGGCTATCATAAATCACAATATACAGTATGCTATCTTTCTGGAAATGTTAATAAATTATTATTACATATAAGTGAGAATATTGCAAAAGATGACTTACTTGAAAAAATTACCATTAATGAAAGTGTACCCATTCAATTTAATGCAATTCGTGTTGTTATTTTAATTGCTATTATAGCAAGCTTTTATTGTGTAAAACATGCTACCATTATGGAAGAAGAATATTCTACTACAAACTTAAAGCAAGAGATAATATTATTAGGAATTATTTTTATATTTGCTTTGTTGCTTTATGTAATTAATATTTATTCAGTCGCAGAAGATGCAGATAATATGTACAATAAAGATATGGTAGATGCCATTTCTCATAGAAGTTTGAGTTTATTGACTGAGCCAAGCAAAGCTTTTTTACAATTAGACAATCCGTATGATACTAATGTTAGAGATAGTGTGGTGTCAAGGGGAAAAGATTACATTTGGGATGCAGCGTATTATCAGGGAAAGTTTTACATGTACTTTGGAATTTTACCAGTTCTGATTATATTTTTACCCTATCATATCCTAACAGGACAATATTTAAAAATAGGATATGTAGGATTTCTTTTATCTTTTGTGGTTATCATTATGTTAAAAGAAATTCTATGTAAAATTTTAAAAAGATATTTGGATAAAATTCCTTTTCAATTAGTAATATATTTTTTAATTATGCTATGTGCAGGCAGTTTAGTTTTATATTTAAATGGAAGTATCAGATTTTATGAAATACCGATTATATCAGGCCTATTATGTGTTTTATTGGGAATTAATTTTATGTTACAATCAATGGAACAAGAGGATAAAAAATATCGTTACATAGCTTTAAGTTGTACTTTTATGGCTTTATCTGTGGCTTGTAGACCGACGGATCTATTAGCTTCGCTTATTATTATACCATATTTATTGAAACAATTGATTGAAACGACAAAGCAAATAAAATATAACAAAAAATTATTGATAAAATGCATATTAGCAATTTGTATTCCCTATATGATAGTTGGAATAGCGCTTATGTGGTATAATTTTGCAAGATTTGGAAATGTTTTTGAATTTGGAGCTAAATATCAGTTGACAATTCAAAACATGACAACTCTAAAAAGTAGAATTTTTACGATTCCAGTAGGATTGATATGCAATTTATTTAGTATACCAAATGTTATACCAGATTTTCCTTTTATAACGAATCATAACAAAATAGTAACTTTTTTTGGATATTATTATATTGAAAATATGATAGGTGGATTATTTATTTTGGCACCAATATGTTTTGCTTGTTTCTTTATCAAAGGAATTTATCAAAAGACAAAAAATAAAGCACTAAAATGGGGCATCAGTTTATTACTTATTACAGGAAGTATGATTGCCGTAGTAAGTATTGTCATGGCTGGAAGTACAGAGAGATACTTAGTAGACTATGCTTGGATGTTTGTATTGGCTGGCATATTGATATATGGTTGTTTTTATCAAATTTTAAAAAGTATGGAAGCCAAAAAAATAATGATAAAAATATTAGGAATAATTACTGTATATACCTTGTTAATCAATATATTAGCAGGAATTGTATCAGAAAAAAGTTTTTTCAAACAAAATTCTCCAGAAGTATATGATAGATTAAAATATAGTATATGTTTTTGGGAATAAAAATTATTAAAAAAGGATAAAAATTATGAAAGTATTTATGCATACCTGTTGTGCGCCTTGTAGTGTATATTGTATTCAAACTCTTAGAAATGAAGGAATAGAGCCAATAGCATATTGGTTTAATCCCAATATTCACCCTTATACAGAATACAAAGCGAGAAGAGATACATTAAAAAATTATGCAAAGATGATAGATTTAGATTTAATTATAGAAGAAAATTACGGGTTAAAAGAATTTTGTAAAAATGTGGTAGGAGATATAGATAATCGATGTATTAATTATTGTTATCCAATACGTATGGAACAAACAGCTAAATTTGCAAAAGAAAATGGCTTTGATACTTTTACAACAACACTATTGATTAGTCCTTATCAACAACATGAAGCCATAAAAAAAATATGTGAGGAAATGGCTGAAAAATATCAAATAAACTTTTTGTATAGAGACTTTAGATTAGGGTTTAGAGAAGGACAAAATCAGGCTAGAGAGTTAGGGTTATATATGCAAAAATATTGTGGATGTATTTTTTCAGAAGAACAAATATCTATACCCCACACAAATACAAAGCCAGATTTACCAGAGGGATTTGAGTTTTTACCAGTTAAAAGAAATATTATAATAAATAAGGAAAAAAATGACAAAAATCAATATCTAAAATTATTGCTTGAAGCAGATCCAAGCGAAAAGATGGTAGAGAAGTATTTAATAGATGGAGAGGTATTTGTTTTAAGTTATAAAGATGATGTAGCATGCATAGCAGTAGTAACAAAATTAGATAATGATACAGTAGAATTAAAAAATATAGTAACAAAAGAAGAATTTAGAGGAAAAGGTTATGCCAAAAAAATGATAAAATATCTAGCTGATAATTATAAACAAAGATATAAAAAGATGTTAGTTGGAACAACAGAAAATAATATACCATTCTATGTAAAACAGGGATTTGATAAATATGAAAAGACAATTAAGAATTTTTTTATAGATAATTATGATAAAGAAATATGGGATGGAGATTTACCTTGTATTGATAAGTATTATTATTCAAAAGATTTAAAGAAATAAAAGTTAATAACAAAACATATTCTTTTGAAGATTTAAAGGAGAAAAAATGAAAATCTTATTTGTAAGGCATGGACAAACAGATTTAAATAATCCAAGAAAAATGCAAGGTATATCGGATTTAGAATTAAATGAAATAGATATAAGTCAAGCTGAAGTAATTAGAAATATATTAGAAAAATATAATATAGATTTTATTATAGTTTCGCCATTAAAAAGAGCAATACAAACAGCGAAAATAATAAATACTAATATGCATAAAAAAATCATAATAGATAAAAGAATAATAGAGATGGATTATGGACTATTAGAAGGAAAGACTTATTTACCAGATTATTGGGATGCTGAATATGGAATAAAAAACTGCGAAGTAAAAGAATATAATATTTGAAATAGAATTTTGTGGTCTTAATATAGAATGAAGCAATTTTATGAAACTTATAAAGATTATCTAATTGTGTCACCACTGTTGGCACAAATTAGCTGGATTAATAATTTAAAGAGAATTAGATAGAAGTGGATATATTAAGCAATTATTGATTAAGGAGAGTAAGATTTGAATAATAAATTATTAGAAAATAATAGAAACATTATTATTTATACATCTGATGACGGACAAGTAAAAATAGAAGTTAGACTTGAAGATGAAAATGTTTGGCTTACACAAAATGCTATGGCTGAGTTATTTGATACAACTAAACAAAACATAAGTCTACATATAAAAAATATATTTGAAGAAAATGAATTGAATGAAGATTCAGTTGTCAAGGAAAACTTGACAACTGCCTCAGATGGGAAAAACTACAAAACAAAATTCTATAATTTAGATTTAATAATATCAGTTGGATATCGCGTAAAATCAATTCGTGGTACTCAATTTAGAATATGGGCAAATAAATTAATAAAGGAATATCTAATAAAAGGATATAATTTAAATGTTGATAGTTTTAAAAATAATGGTGGAGGAGTATATTCTGAAGAAGTATTAGAAAAAATTAGAGATATTCGTTCATCCGGAAAAGTTTTTTGGAGGAAAATTTTAGATATTTATGCTACAAGTGTTGATTATGATGCAAAAAATGAACAAACAAAAATATATTAAAATTATAGACAAATATAATGTAAATAGGAGCAATATAGAATTAGAAATCATGGAGAGCGCAACGATTGATAAAAATATAGATGTAGTAAAATAGATAAGATATTTGTTGATAAAGCAAACTATAATAGTAATAAAAATATTATAAATTACATAGTTTTAATTGCAAAGATGTTAGATGCTGAAATTGTAGTAGAAGGGGTTGAAACGAAGAAACAAGTTGATTTTATAAGAAATTTAGAATGTGATATGATTCAAGGCTATTATTATTCAAAACCAATTGAGAAGACTGAAATGGAGAAATATTTCTCTAAAAAATGAACAGATAGATGAGAAATTTTTAAAAAATCATTTTTAATATGCAGAAATCTATTCCAAAGAGATATATACACTGCAAAAAAGGTTGAAAAATAATAACAATTGTGATATAATTAAATTGTAACATATTATGTATACTGGAGGTGTGGAAATGAAAAAAATATGTAGGAAATTAGTGCTGTTGTTAGCAATTTCCTGTTGCTTTATTTGCTCTGTTCAGGCAGAAGGAGAGACATTACCTTCTCCACCCCCTGTCATTCAGGAAGAAATCGGGGACAAGAAAATAGGTTCTCCCATTTATGTTGAGGCTACGGCCTACAGCATAGAAGGTCGGACTGCCAGTGGCAGGTGGACCATAGAGGATAGGACTATTGCAGCTGGTCCAGATTTAGAATTTGGAACGGTTGTGTATATTCCAGAATTTAAGACCGAACGAAACCACGGTTATTTCGTTGTTGAGGACAGAGGCGGAGCCATTGGTGAGGGAAAAATAGACATTTATATGTCTTCTCTCTCTGAAGCTCGATGCTTTGGTCGAAAAAACATTCAAATTTATATTTTTAAATAGTTGAATAGAGTAAGAAAAATTTTTTTCAGGGGAAGAGATGATAAACTTCCCCCCTTTTTTCTTTTTTGTTTATAAATTAGTAGATAAAATATATAATATGTGATACAATACCACATAGAGTTATTTCGATAGAAATAAAGATGATGCGTATGATGCGTTCTGTATAGAATAATTAAAATATAATTTTAAGGAGGAAGTTTTGAAAAAGTTAGTCGTTATTGATGGAAATAGTATCTTAAATAGAGCTTTTTATGGCATTATGGGAAACAAGATGCTTCAGACAGCAGATGGTACGTATACGAATGCTGTCTATGGATTTTTAAATATTATGTTTAAAATGCTTGAAGAGATAAATCCACAATATTTAGTGGTTGCTTTTGACGTGAAACATCCTACCAAACGACATGAAATTTATAAGGAATACAAAGGAACGAGAAAAGGAATGCCAGACGAACTTGCAAGTCAGATGCCTATTATGAAGCAAGTTTTAGAAGCAATGAATATTACAGTAATAGAAATGCCTGGATATGAAGCAGACGATATTTTGGGAACTCTTGCAAGAATAGGTGAGGAAAAAGGCTTACAAGTAACATTACTAACTGGTGATAGAGATTCTTTTCAATTAGCAACGAATAAAGTTACTATCAGAATTCCAAGAACAAAACAAGGAAAAACAGAGGTAGAAGATTTTAATGAAGAAAAAATTATAGAAACATATGGTGTATTACCAAAACAATTAATTGAAGTAAAGGGGCTTATGGGTGATACATCTGATAATATACCGGGAGTTCCGGGTGTGGGAGAAAAAACTGCTCTTAATTTAATAAAAGAGTTTAAAACAATTGATGCTTTATATGAAGCGTTAAGTAAGGAAGAAGATGGACTAAAAGATAAATTAAAAGAAAAATTGCAACATTATAAAGACTTAGCATATTTGTCGAAACAGTTAGGAACAATAGATGTTTATGCGCCAATTGAATATGATTTGGAAGATTTTCGAGTGGTAGAATGGGATAATGAAAAAATTTTAGAGATATTTAAGCAGCTACGTTTCAATCGTTTTATTGAAAGATTTCACTTAGAGGAGTATACAGTTTCCCATAATACAGATATAACAAAAAACTTTTTTGCCCATGAAATAATAGAGGAAAATCGTAAAGAACAAATAGAAGCAATTTTTGCTAGTGTAAGAAAACAGAAAAAGATGTATTATTGTTTTGAAACAGAAGTAATAGAAGATGATACATATATTATTAAAAAAGAAATAAAGTATATCAACATTTATGAAAAACAAGAAAATAAAGTATATACTTTGAAATTTATAGCAGAGCAATTAAAAGATTTATTTGAAGATCATGAAATTATAAAATGTGGATATGCTATGAAAACGGATTATATTTTATTAAGGCAAAATGATATACTACCTCAAAATATGATGTTTGATGCAAGTATAGGTGTATATCTTCTAAATGCAACATCAAATGCATACTCTTTAGAAGAGATTGCAAAACAGTATTTAAATCTGGAAATTCAAGAAATTTATAATGAGACAAGCAAAGAAATTGGAGAACAAACGAGTCTATTTGATGAGCCAGTAAAAGAGGAAACACCAAATTATCAGTTTGCGGTATATGCGTATGTAATTGGTCAAACAGAAAATATGATAATAAAAGATTTGGAAAAAATAAATGCGTTGACATTATTTTATGAAATTGAAATGCCAACAGCAGAAGTATTAGCCAGTATGCAGTTTGAAGGTATATATGTAGATGAAAAAGAATTACTTGTTTTAGGAGAAGATCTAAAAAAACATATAGAAGCTTTGAAAGTAGAAATATATGATTTGGCAGGAGTGGAATTTAATATTAATTCTACAAAACAATTAGGAGAAATTTTATTTGAAAAATTAAAATTAACACCTTCTAAAAAAACAAAAAGTGGATACTCTACAGACGTAGATGCTTTAGAGAAAATAAAAAGGGAACATCCTATTATTGAAAAAATATTAAATTATCGTCAATTAATGAAATTAAATTCTACATATGTGGAAGGAATGAGACCTTACATTAATCCAAAAACAAAGAGAATTCATACTTTCTTTCACCAAACGGTTACTGCTACTGGAAGAATTAGTAGTACTGATCCTAATTTACAAAATATACCGACGAGAACAGATTTAGGAAAAATGATAAGAAAAGTATTCAAAGCAGAAGAAGGAAAAATATTAATCGATGCAGATTATTCTCAAATAGAATTAAGAGTTTTAGCACATGTTGCAAAAGATGAAATGATGATAAATGCTTTTCGTTCAGATGCTGATATTCATACAATTAGTGCTTCACAGGTATTTAATATTCCAATCGAAGAAGTGACAAAAGAGATAAGAAGTAGAGCAAAAGCGGTTAATTTTGGAATCGTATATGGAATTAGTGATTTTGGATTAGCAGAACAGATTGCTATTAGTAGAAAAGAAGCAAAACAATATATAAATCAGTATTTAGCAACTTATCAGGGTATTAGGAAATTTATGGAAACAATTGTAGAAGAAGCAAAAGAAAAAGGGTTTGTAGAAACATTATGCAATAGAAGAAGATATATTCCAGAATTAAAGTCTAATAATTATATGGTTAGGAAATTTGGAGATAGAGTTGCTATGAATACACCAATTCAAGGCACTGCAGCAGATATTATGAAGATGGCCATGATACAAGTTTATCAGGAACTAAAAAAAAGAAAACTCCAGTCTAAAATCGTACTTCAAGTACATGATGAATTGTTAGTAGAAACAGTTTTGGAAGAAAAGGATATAGTAATAAAGATATTAAGAGATTGTATGGAGCATGTTATCCAACTACGTGTACCATTAAAAGTTGATATAGGGCAAGGAAATAACTGGCTTGAAGCAAAATAATCTTGATAAAAAGTAGGGAGGCGCTATGTTTAAAAAATTAAAAGAAAAAAAACAACAACTTGGTGAAGAATATTCTACAAAAGATATCACAGTATATGTTGTTTTAAGATTTTTGGTGATTTTAGTGCTCATTCGACAAATTTTTACAGCAAATTGGAACAATGTTTTTTTATGCGTATTAACGTTAATTTTATTTTCAGTTCCTACATTCATTAATAAAAAATTAGATATAGAATTACCAAATGCGTTAGAAACAATTGTATTATTATTTATATTTGCAGCAGAAATTTTAGGTGAAATTAATGAGTTCTATATTACTTTTAAATATTGGGATACAATTTTACATACAATTAATGGATTTTTATGTGCGGCAATAGGATTTTCTTTGATAGATATTTTAAATAGGAAAGAAGTCTTTCATGCTAAAATGAGCCCAGTATTTGTGGCAGTAGTAGCATTTTGCTTTTCAATGACAGTAGGTGTTATGTGGGAATTCTGTGAATTCGGAATGGATATGATATTTAAAAAAGATATGCAAAAAGATAGTATTGTTCAAACAATATCAACGGTGAATTTAGAACCCAATAAAAAAAATAAAGCTATAGTTGTAGATCATATTCAAAAAGTAATGATTGAATGTTTAGATGAAGAAGGAAAGATAGAACATATAGTTATTGATGGTGGATATTTAGATATAGGAATTATAGATACTATGAATGATCTGATTGTCAATTTTATAGGTGCAATAGTATTTTCATTTATTGGTTTTCAATATATAAAAAACAAAGAAGATTACAAATTTGCTGAAAAATTTATCCCTATAATGAAACGAAGAAAACAGAATGGTTAAAACAATATATCAACAAGAATCTTTTTGAAAGGATTTATAAAAAATAAAATATTCGAAAAAAGGAGAAATAAAATGAAAAGATTATTTACATCGGAAAGTGTAACAGAAGGGCATCCAGATAAATTATGCGATTATATATCAGATAGTATATTAGATGCTTATTTGGAGAAAGATCCTTTTGCGAGAGTCGCATGTGAAACAGTAGCAGGAAAAGGTCAAATTTTTGTAACAGGAGAAATTACATCAAATGCAGAAGTGGATATTGAAAAGATTGTTAGAGATACCATTCAAGAAGTAGGATTTGATAATAGTGAAATTGATATGGATTATAGAACCTGCCAAGTGTTATTGAACATATCAAAACAATCTTCTGATATAGCTTTAGGAGTGGACAAGTCTTTGGAACAGAAAGCAGGCGCAAAAGAAGAGTCTGAAGGAGCAGGAGACCAAGGAATGATGTTTGGTTTTGCTACCAATGAAACGGATGAGTATATGCCAATGCCTATTTATCTTGCTCATAGGTTAGCTAAAAGATTAACACAAGTTAGAAAAGAGAACATAATTCATTATTTAAGACCAGATGGAAAAGTGCAAATAACAGTAGCATATGAAAAGGATGTGCCAATCAGAATAGATACCATTGTGATATCAACACAACATAATAGTGATATCACAATGGACATATTAAAAAATGATATTATAAAGCATGTGATAGAGCCAATGATTCCCCAAACGTTATTAGATAGTCATACAAAATATTATATTAATCCAACAGGAAGATTTGTGATAGGAGGACCATTAGGTGATAGTGGTTTAACTGGTAGAAAAATTATTGTAGATACTTATGGAGGTTACAGTCGTCATGGTGGAGGAGCTTTTTCTGGTAAAGATCCAACAAAGGTGGATAGATCAGCAGCATATATGGCGAGATTTATTGCTAAAAATATTGTAGCAAATGGATTTGCTAAAAAATGTGAAATTCAATTGTCTTATGCAATTGGTGTGGCGAAACCAGTATCAATTTATGTAGATACATTTGGAACAGGAACGATTCCTGATAATGAAATCATAAAAAAAATAACACGTACTTTTAAATTAACACCAAGAGGAATTATAGAGAGTTTAGATTTAAGAAGACCAATTTATAGAAAAACTACCAATTACGGTCATTTTGGTAAAAAAGATTTGCCATGGGAACGTATTATCCAATTAGTATAAAGGTAATATAAATGTAATATTAGAGAGGTTGACTTTTTGTGAAATTATGGATATAATTTTGTTGAAAAATAGGGAAAAACACTGATGAAAAAGGAGGTAATACAAGTGAAAATAAATAAACAATTAAAATTATGTCTTGTTGTGACAATAATAGTATACTTTGTATTAACCTTAATACCAGGACGAAGCAATTTTTCTTATGCTGGAAGAGTTGCAGCGGGAACATTAACATCGGATATCGATGGCATAGATGAAGGCTTGTATCCTGGATATAAAAATTTAATCTATAACTTAAGAAATATAAAACCCAATTATAATTTTCAATTATATTATACAGGATTAGATTGGAATGAAGTTTTAGTAGGAGAATATCAAAGTCATGGAAGTAGTCCTTTGAATTTATTTACTGCTAAAACAAATTATACTGGTATGTGGTATTGTCCCATTTGTGGAACTAGAAAATATGATAATGGAACATTATGCTGTGCTTCAAGAGAAGCAATTGCTTATATGATGGATCCTAGAAATTCTATTAATGAAAGTGATATTTTTCAATTTAAAGCTTTAGAAGGATCTGATGTTTCTGTGGAAGATATTACAAGAGTTGTTTCTGGGAAAGGGGCTTTTTTGAATAATCCAGAAGCAATACAAGCAATTTATGATGCAAGCGTTATGTATAATATTAACGGCTATTTTTTAGTAGCAAAAATAATTAATGAACATGGTAATAATGGAACAGTATTAACTTCTGGAAATGGATACAATGGAAATTATGTAGGATGTTATAATTATTTTAATGTTGGCTCTTATGGAAATGGATCGGCAGCTATTATTAATAATGGGTTAGAATATGCACAAAAAAATGGGTGGACTTCTATTAGGGCTTCTATTTTAGGAGGAGCACAAATTGTCAAAAATAATTATATAGACACAAGAAAACAGAACACTTTATATTTTCAAAAATTTAATGTTGTTTATTCTTCAGCACTTTTCTCATACCAATATCAAACCAATATTATGGCAGCGCAATCACAAGGAAGTAGTTTAAAGTCATATTATGGTTCTTCTACAACAGCATCATCATATACTTTTATTATTCCCGTATATGAAAATATGCCAACTTCTGCATGTGCTAGACCAGACGTTAATGTAACAAACACAATTAACTATGAAGATGGTGTGGTTACCAATGTTAGCTCTTCTTTAAAAGTAAGAGCATCTGGAAGGTTAAGTGGTATGGCCATAGGAAAATTAAATAATGGAGAATCAATTAAAATATTACAAAGAGCCACTACACAAGTAGATGGATATTATTGGGATCTAATTGTTTCCAATGTTGATGGAACATATGGGTATGCAGCAAGAAATGTAGGGGGGGATATCTGTATCTCTTCTAAAGGTTCTAGTGGTTCATCATCAGGAGCAGCAGGAAGTGGTGGAGATAATACAAGTAGTAACACAAATCCCAATGATATGAAAACAGTTATTTCAGGCTCTTTTCTAAAAGTATTACCAGGAGCAACATATGAGATCATTAAACAACAATATCCGGATGCGATTGCTACAGCTGTAGGAGGTGGTCAGATTACTTCTGGCATTTTAGGTACAGGAACCATTGTTACTATTAGTGGAAATAATTATACCATTGTGAAAAAGGGGGATGTTAATGGCGATGGGTATGCTGATATTACAGATGCTGTTATGATGTTAAATTGTTTAAAAGGAATAAATCCATTTATTGATATACAATTAGAGGCAGGCAAAGTAAAAAATGAAGCAGAATTTAGTATTACAGATATTGTTTTTCTACTAAACTATATGAAAGGAATAGCAAACATAGAAATATAAAACAGAATAAAGACAGTATAATTTAATATTAAGAAAAATAGGAGGAGAATGAGGAAAATTATGAAATGTGCCCAATGTGGAAAAGAAATTCCAGATGGAGAGAATGATTTATGTGAGAATTGTCAAAAAAAAGCTATGAAGGAATCTGTGAAGGAAACAACAGAAAAAAATAATAATGAGACTGGAGATAATGTAAAACAAGAGGAAGAAGTTATAAAACAAGAAGAAAATAAAGTAAATGTAAAACAACAGAAAAATAATAAAAAAACAAAAGAGAAAAAAACAGAACAATCTGAACTAGAAATAACGAAAAATAAAGAAAAAAGCAAAAAAACAGTATTTAGTAAGGTTTTAATACTGGCTATTATAATGATTATTTTAGTGGCAGTTGCTATTATTGTTATTTTTTCTAGCCAATCTATAAAATTAGGAAATACCATTGGAAATATAAAAAATTATGGTTATGCTACCATTCAAGGAAAATGGATATACTATTTGTGTCCTAATGAAGATAGTTCAAAAGTTGGAATTTTTAAAATAAAGACAAATGGTGAAGCACAACAGGAATTATATATGGGAGAAGGTGATATTCTATCTCTTAATGTTTCAGATGATTATATATATTTTGTGTCTATAGGACAAAAAGCTTTTAGTGATGAAGATACATTAGATAATAAAATTTATAGAATGAAAACAGATGGTTCTGATTTAGAAGTTATTAATAATAATGAGTTTAACAATGATTGCTATGAAGTATATGTGGTAGCAGATAAAATTTATTATATAGGAGTAGACAGTAATGTATATAAAATGAATTTAGATGGTTCTTATAAAGAATTAGTAGCAGATAATGGAACAGGATATTTAGGAATAACAGATAAATATATTATTTATAATGTAGCTGCTGATGAAGAAGAAACAGCCTATTATACGTATATTATGAATATAGATGGAAGTGATAGAAAACCGATTATTGAAAATGAAAGATTATATAGTATTAATGTAGATAAAGATAATATATATTATACTAATAAAGACAAGAAGATTTGTAAAGTAAAAACAGATGGAACAGAACAAACTCTTCTTTATGATATTACAGCTTATAATATGAATTATTCAAAAGGTTATATTTATTATTTAAATTATGCTGATCAGGAAAATTCGGATTATACCGTTTGTATATATAGAGTTAAAGCAGATGGTTCTTCTGAAACACCAGAAAAGATAAAGGAATTAGAAACATATTCTTCTTTTATCAATGTGATAGGGGATTGGATTATTTATATGGATAGTAATGAAACAGAAGGATTTATTAATTTAGTAAAAATAGATGGAAGTGATACAAAACAATTATTTTTATTAGATTATTCAGATTTTTATAATGAGGAAAATGATGTTCCAGAAGCAACGACTACTGAGACAGATGGTAATACAACACAAGAATCTACTGCTGAAAGTACTTCAAATACTAATAATAATTAATTTTAAGAATATTTTTATTATTTGGTATAACTATATTTATTTGTGTAAAACAATTAGGGAGGTTATTTGTGAAAAAATTTCCTCCCATTTTTTACTCAAAGCAATAATAGATTAATCAATTAATCACAATTTATATAATTTTCCTTTTTGCTTACAGTAATCATCTCATACCGTTCTTTCTGGTTAAAACAAAAAGCAACAAAAAATTGACCTTTTACAGTCAATTAATCATTTTCGTCTGGTGTGACGATTTTACTTAATGGAGCGGATGTCGTAGTTATCTACTTTCACTATGTTCTGCCACTGTAATTATAAATGATCTTGCTCCTTTAAAATATCTCCACATTGTAAAAGTTTTTACAATATTTAAAATTCATAGTATAATAGATTTGCTTTATTAAATACATATGGAGGTTGTTATGAAAAATAAATATGAAGAATATCGTGAATATAGAAATAAAAAAATATTGGAAGGAAACATAAAAAAACATATAATTATTGCAGGTGTACCTAGAACAGGTAAAACAACAACATCTTCATTAATTGCTAAAACTGGTAAATATCAACATTTATGTATGGATGCTATAATTGGAGCATTTGAAAAACAATTCCCAGAAACAGGAGTATCAACATACACTGAGAATCCAGATACTATGGTTATTGATGTAAGTAGTAAAATTGTTAAATTTATTAATGAAATAATTTCTGCTAATAACTATGATAAATGTGATTATAAATTAATTATAGATATTTTAGAATTAACACCACATGACTATTTTCATTATATTGATAATCGCTTAGCGGATATTTATTTTTTTGGCACACCAAACTTAACACCTACTCAAATTTATAATAATATTAAAAAATACGATACACAAGATGATTATACATTTTATATTTCAGATGAAGATTTAATGGAGAGATGCAAAAGATTTCACGATTTAAGTTTATATTTAGAAAAAGAATGCCAAAAATATAACTTACCTTTTATTAATACTAGTTATGAAAGGGAAAAACAAATTAATGAATTAATAGAAAATATATTAAAAAAATGAAGTTAATATGGAAAATATATTTAAAAGAATAGGAAAAAATATAAATATAAAAAAATTAAGTTATTATCTTATAACTGAAAATAAAAAATATGTTGTAAAAATATTAAATCAACGAAAAGCTTGGAAGGTATAAAAAATTTGAAGAAACTTATATGATTTTTATGAAAAATAAAATTAAAAAATACCATTCTTTTTCAGAATGGTATTAGTCTTTTCTACTAGTTCAAACAGATATGTCGTTGGAGCGATTAGGAAGGTTATTAATGTATACAATAAATATAAAAACACCTAGAATCATTTAAGATTCTAGGCTACTTGAATGACTTAGAGCTTCTAAAGTTTTCTAAGTACCACTCATAAATATTATATTATAAAACTATATTTTTTATACATTAAATCCCATTATTTTTAATATATCATTTATATTAATAGAATTTAGCATTCCTTTTAATTTAGCAACTTCTGTATCAAATAAATCTTTAAATTCCTTGAATTTTTCCTCATCTAATAATACTTTCATACATTCCATAATCATATATATATTTGTAAAATTACCATCTCTTTTATAAGTTTTATCTATATTTTTGAAACTGATGTAATACTTGTTACGATAACAAAATAATCTATCTGAGTGTGCAGAGATATTTCTTATCATTGTTAAATTTACAAGTATCTGTTTTAGTAACTTGTCAGAAATTTTAAAATATTTACTTATATCTTGTCTATCACTTTGTTTAAGCAATCCATAGTACCTACTAATAACACCAAATGTTAAAATTTTAGTTAATACAAAAGGTGGAATAAAATTATATGTATCTTTATAGTGTGTAATTGCTGTATGTTTATTATAGTTATCATCTATCTCTTTATTTATACTTTCAATTAAATTATCTTTTAAATCCTTATTAGCATTTTCATCAAAGTTATCTATTTTTAAGTAATCTTGAATACCATATTTTTCTGCTAATGTATTTGCCATAAGCGATTTTATTATAACTTCTATTTCTAAAGTAAATTTTAAAAATATAGCTTTTATGTTTTTGTCAAATTCATATAGAGCAAATATTTCTTCAAAAGTAACATTAGGTTTATAATTGTTATCTGCATCTTTAAAAACACTTTTATAGCCATTAACAATAGAATAATACGAATATTTTTCTATATTCTTTAATGCTTGTTCTTTATTATCTGTCTTTACATTTTTAGATATTAAATATTCTATTAGTTGTTCATTATTCTTGTATTCTTTCAATATTACCTCCAATTTATATAAAAAATGACTCAAGGCTTCGAAAGTTTCTTGAGTACCACTCAATATATTTATAGCATATTATTTAGTGAATTTCAAGTGATTTTTAGAAAAAATTATATTTTATAATTTAATTCTTATTATCTTTTTGATTTTTTCTTTTTCTTATATAATAAATTATCGCATAAGTAATCCATATCAATAATAGTACTATAACTATTATAATTGCATCCCACATCATTAATCCATACAAAATCACTATACTAAATACGAAGCCTAAACCAGCTGCGGATCCAGAAGAATATCTTTCACTGTTTTGAAATTCCCTTAACTCAATATTTACATTATTTATATACATATAAATAAAAATTTCACTTAAAACTAATATTAAAATCAATACTATAGATATTATTATTAATATTTTCTTACTTTTTTTCAAATTAAGCTCCTACTTCTATTTTATGATTCAATATTAATATACTACAAAATCTATAAAAATACAATAAGGGATTGGGACTTGTTCCATAATCCGAATTTTTCCTATTATTTTTTTCATTTTTCTTTACTTATTATTGCACCAATTTTATAATTTTCTTTTTTATTATTTGAAAAATTTTTATCACTTTTTACTGCAACTAATCTAATCAATTTTTGTTTTTCTTTGTTCAATTTTAATTTAATTTCTTTTTCATTTTTGTTTGCATTTTTTGAAAACAATTCATAAAATTCTACTTTAAATTCTTTGTTTAATCTTTTCATATAATCATCTAATTGTTTATCATTTATATTGACACTAGTTCTTATATATTTTTCTTCTCCATCTACTTCAATAGGAGCATAAATATCAAAAATACCACTATTAAAAAATTTTGTTAATTGTTCAATATAACTTCTTCTAAAATTTATATTTTCAATTTTTAATTCTCCATTTTTGTCCTTTATTAGTACAACAGATTCGATAAATTTTGAGATAAATTCTTGCTTTTCTTCTTTTGATTTTTTGTTCCATTCTTATT
This sequence comes from uncultured Clostridia bacterium, assembly GCA_947626885.1. GTDB lineage: Bacteria > Bacillota > Clostridia > TANB77 > CAG-508 > Scatovivens. The sequence continues at coordinate 47,753 of CANQTX010000013.1, forward strand.
TTATAATTTCATTTAATTTATCATCTTTTATTAACTTTTCTCTTTCAATATCTCTGTCAGCTAGTAATTGTTGTGGAGTAAAAGAAATAGTATTTAAGTTTAATGTTTCATACCTTTTCTTTTCTAAAATATCTAACTTTTCTTCTATCAGTTTGTAATCTTCAGAGAAGTCTTCCATTTCTACTATGCCACTTAAATATGCTTTCTTTATTCTTGCTTTTTGTTTTTCTAATATTTCAATTTCTTTATCATATTTCTCTGTATTAGTTTCTTTTTTATCAGCAAGTATTGGGAAGAAATATTTTTTTACTGTCATATCATATTCAACTAAATCTAGTATAAAA
>CANQTX010000014.1 GCA_947626885.1 uncultured Clostridia bacterium
TCTTTCCTTATTTCTAGTAACTGTTTCATTTATTCTTTTAGTTTGATAATGATATAACATTGCTACATCACTATCTAACATAACTTGTTTTCCTCTTATGCAATAAATTAAACTCTTAATATCTATTGTTTCATATTTTACTAAATTTAATTCTTTATTTACTGGCTCAATATTAGTGAGATTATTCATAAATAAATTCATTCCTTCCTTGTGTAAACTTTGCTCATATTATAAAACAAATGTTTGTAAACGTCAATATATTTATACAAATAAATTATATTACATATTCCATATAAAATATTAAAATCAAAACCAAGTATTTGAACTGGAGGAGTAATTTTTTATATAAAAACCATTATTTAAAAAGTGCTTATTTGTTAATATTTGTAAAAAATGTTAATGTAGTTTTTATGAAAAATTAATGTAGTGTTAATGTAGTTTTGGAAAATTATAAAAATTGAAAGAAATCATAAAAAATTTGAAATGCTTGATATAAAAAGCTTTGGAAAGTTATGAAAATTCCACAGAAATATTAAAAATCTGTGGAATTTTAAAATACTTTGGAGGCGTACTCCGTTTTTTAATTCTTTCAAGTGCAGTAATATCAATGTTTATGAAGCAAGTGAAATGATTTTTAATGTAACTATAATGAATTTTTGAAAATAACTTATAAAACTTTTTAATATAATGATTAATTTGGAACATTTTTTCGCATATTTATTGTATAATTTTTGCTAATATGCTACAATACACTTACTTTTTTAAATAACGAGGTGAAATAGTTGAAAGAAGAATATATAGTATATTGTGATGAGTCAGCTAAAAAAGGAAAATATTTTGGTAATTTTTATGGTGGTGCTATAGTAAATGCAAAACAAATTGATGAGCTAAATAGTGTTTTAAATAAAAAGAAACAAGAATTAAACTTGTTTGGAGAAATAAAATGGTCCAAAGTTACAGAAAGATATTTAGATAAATATATGGAAATAATAAATTTGTTTTTTGATTATATAAAGATAAACAATATAAAAATTAGAATTATGTTTAAACCTATTTGTTATATAGCTAATGATTTAACAGATAATCAAATTGATAATGAATACTATTTACTTTATTATCAATTTGTAAAATGGGCTTTTGGATTTGAAAATAGTAATCCTCTAAAAGATAAAGAAATTAGTATTAGGTTTTATTTTGATAAGTTACCTAATACACCTAATAGAAATAATACTTTTATAGATTTTGTATATGGACTGAATAATGTAAATATATTTAAAGATAATAATATTACTATAAAAAGAGAAAACATTGCTGAAGTAGTATCTCATAATCATGTTATATTACAATGTATGGATATAATATTGGGTTCAATAAATTTTAGATTAAATAATTTTCATAAAGAAAAAATACCTAACAGTAACAAAAGAGGAAAAAAGACTATTGCTAAAGAGAAACTATATAAATATATATTAAATAGAATTAGAGAAATTCATCCTAATTTTAATATAGGTGTATCAACAGGATTGCATAATTGGAACACTTGGACAATTCCATATAGACATTGGAAGTTCATACCAAGTAATTCAACATACTATAGTAAGCTTACCAAAAAGAAATAAAATCAATAATCCCCCATCTCATCTACATATACCTTTTACGTACTAAACGTAAAGCTTCGAATCGACAGGGGAATTATTAACTATAATATGTAATTGTTAAATTAATTATACAAGTTTTAGAAAAATAATGCAATAGTTTCTTGAAAATTTTTTAAAATCTCAATTACTGCTATTTATCTAATATGTATGTGTTTTTTTATAATTTCCTTGCTCAATTGTTTATGGAAATTTATTATAATTTATTTTATAATAAATTAGTCTTATAAAATTTTTTATGGTGTTGTGTAAAAACAAAATGAATGAGGTATAAATATATGGAAAGTAACAATGAGATTTTAGATTTAATACAAATTATGAAAGATATTAGAGATTGTTTAATACAGTTAGTTGAATCTAAACATAATGAAGATAAAATCAGTTTTATACAAAGAAAAGACATAAAATCAATATTTAATTGTACAGATACAACCGTTGCAAAAATATTTAACAGACCGGATTTTCCAGCAATAATGATTGGAGAGCATAAAGTTGAAAAAACAGCACTTAAGAAATGGCTTCAAGAACGTGGAACATAGTTTGCGACCTAACATATATAATAAAAAGGTATATATTTCAGTTAAACTGGATTTATACCTTTTTTATCTTTTATGTTTTGATAATCATATATAAAACTAATTTGAATTTTGATTATTATTTATTAAATTTTCTCTTTCTCTTTTTATTTTATTTATTTCCAATCCCCTAATTAAATGTATCATCATCAAGAAACACTTATCATACCACTCTAGTAATTCTTTTTCCGTTAAATATTCAAATTTTTTATTAATAGGGTGATTCACACCCATTTCATTAACTATTGTACCTATTGCATTGTATAATTTATTATCTATACCTGAAAGTTCTTTTTTGTTTTGTTCAATATATAAATCGATAGCTTTTAATATTTCTTTCTTCTCTTGCATATTATTTTTTATTCTAAAATCATTATATTCCAATAACCTTTCTGCTATAGGTAATGAAACTTTATCAAGTATAGAATCAACATCTGCATCTCTTTTTACTATAAGGACTTTTTCATCTACATATTTAGGTTTATAATTCATTTTTTCTAAAATTAATGGAATATTATTCATTAAAGCCTTAAGCATTTCCGTTTCTTCATATGGATGATAACTGTAGTTACTAGTCATATTTAATATAAATTGTATATAATATAAAAATACTTCTTCAGTAATTTTTGATTCAAATTGTAATACTTCTTTTGTAATACCTAAATGTTCTATATATTCTTCAACTGTTAAAAAAGTATCTCGATAAGGCCAATTTTTAAATATTTCGCGATTCACATAGTGTATAAAAGAAGTGTGACCTTCCTCATATGTGTAAATACTGTCGTAAGTCTTATGTAACACTTCTACCATTTTCCTAAATTCCTTTTGAATATCTAATCTATTTTCTATATCAAATATGCTTTTTATCATATTATTCTTCTCCTTTCAAAATGTAACCATATTATAGCATAAATTAAGATTTTTGTCATATAATGGAATATTTTGAACTTTATTAAAACTTATTTCTGATTTGCATATAAAAAATATCGAAATCTCAAATTTTTATTGAAATTTCGACATTCTTCGACATGGAGGCGCCAATCGGAATCGAACCGATGATCAGAGTTTTGCAGACTCGTGCCTTACCGCTTGGCTATGGCGCCAAAATTTGAATTTGATAAATTACTTGCTATAGTATATGTTTAATATTGAAATTATGTTCCTTATTATGTTGGGCATTTATTATTTTTAAAAATACATTATACACAAATTGGATTATACAATATAAACTGAAATAATTCAATAGTTTTATAAACTTTTTTCAATTAAACTTTTTTCAATTTTGTGAAGTGAAAATATAAATTCCAATTTACATATGATAATTTTAAAATAGAATTTGATATAATTTCTCTTTTTCATGTGCTTGCTACTTTAAAATAGCTAACAATTATATATAAATTATATTGTAAGTATGTTTATTAGCAAGTATTTTTTCTATCTATTGCGTGCATTTGTTCTTTCCTAATGAATTTTCATAAAAATGTAAGATGTATGTTTTTCATTATTGCGATAGATTTTTGTATATGATATAATTATTAACAAAGTAGAACATAATAGTGGAATAAAGAAAAATGAGGGAAAATATGAATCAATTATTGAAACAAATATTAGGAATAATTTTTATAATTATTATATCAATGTATCACGTATCTTTTGCTATTACGCAAGAGGAAATAGATAATGAAAAAAATGAAAAAACACAAATTAATAGTCAAATTAATGATGTACAAGAAAAAAAGAAAAATGTAGAAAATCAAAAAAGTGAGGCACAAAAACAAATTGATAGTATCAATTCTCAAATTGATGCATGTGAAAATAAGATTGAAGAATTGGATACACAAATTACTCATACAAATGAAAAAATAAAAGAAATGGAAGTAAAATTAGATGAAAATGAAAAAAAATATGCAGAACAAGATACTCTATTCAAAAAAAGATTAGTTGCTATGTATGAAACAAGAAATGCTACATTTTTGGATATTTTATTTAATTCTAAGAGTTTAACAGATTTAATCTCAAATTACTATCTTATTTCACAAATTGCTGAAGCAGATGAACAAGTATTAGAAAGTTTAATCACACAAAAGCAAAAAATAGAAAATACAAAACAAGAAATTAATAATAGTAAAGAAGAATTAATGCATGCCAAGAAAAATAAAGAAAATACAAGTATAGAATTACAAAATGTAAAAAATGAAAGAAATAATTATATTGCTGAATTATCTGAAGAAGAACAAGCGTTACAAAAAGTAATAGATGAGTTAAAAGCTCATGAAAATAGTGTTAGTAGCAAAATTAAGCAGATGCAAATAGAGTATGATGAGCAAATTGCTAAGATGAGTAAAAAAACGACTGAAGATAGTAAAAATTTAACAGAAGATACTAATAGTACAGATAGTGATAGTAATGGTATGAATGCATCCAGTTCTTATGGATTTGGATATCCTGTACAGGATCATAGAATAGGAACCAACTATGGTGTAGCTGGTAGGTATTGGAGTTCTGGATATCATACGGGTATAGATTTTCCTGTTGCGAGTGGTACACAGGTTTATTCAGTAGGGGATGGCAAAGTAGTTGATACTGGTTATAATGCAGCATATGGAAATTTTGTAGAAATATATCATGGTAATAATATTTATAGTTTTTATGCACATGGTTCTCAGATACAAGTAAGTTCTGGTCAAATGGTTACAAAGGGACAAGCAATTATGTTATCAGGCAAAAGCGGCAATGTAACAGGACCTCATTTACATTTTGAGATTAGAACACCTGGTTCAAAGTATGCTAACTGTGTTAATCCAAGACCATATCTGCCATAATAAAGTTTCAAGCAGATGATTCGTTTTGTAATCATCTGCTTTTTATGTAATCATTTTACAGTTTATTTTTTTTTGTTTTCTACGTATAAATTTATAAATTATAAAAACTATCAGTAGTACAAGTGAATTTATCCAAAAATATGGTATTGAAATGTAGCTATTATTTTTAATTCCTATAAAAGGTAATTGTACTGGTGATTCATTTTCAAGTTCAGATGATTTTTCTGTTTCTTGTTTTTTTGCAGTTTTGTTTTCTGATTGATTTTCATTACCTTTTGTCTTTTCGTTTAATTTATTTTCTCCACTCGAATTTTTTTGTTCACTTGATTGATTTGTGCTGCTTGGATTTTCTCTTCACCCGGTTTTTCATCTTTACTTGGTGCATCTTCTTTGTCCGGATTTTCCTCTTGTTTTTCAGATTCTTTTTCTATTACAAAATTTTTAGTTATGGTTCCTTCAAAATTATTGACTCCGGATATTTCTATTATCGCTGTTTCAATATTTATATTATTAGAATATTTTACATGAGAGTTTGCACCTTCATATATTTCCTTTCCTTCATATGTTATTCTGACCTTTAGCTTTTTTTCGGTTCCATCATATATGAAGTTTTCATTTTCTACTGTTACATGACATGCACTTAAATTGATTGGATCCAGAAAAGAAATAACACCGTTTATGTGATTTAACCAAGTCAAACCATCTCCACGCCTAACATCTAGAGAATTTACTGTTACAGCATATACATTTTTTATTGCGATATCACCTACTTCATCTACAACAGTGCCTAAATCGCTTACTACAAAGTTTTTATTTTTATCCATACCGAGATAAGCCATTGTATGTCCATTAAAATATAATAATGAACCTGCTGGTAATGTTGATATATATTGCTGTTTTTCTTCAATGTCCATTGTTGACACATTTGTAAATTTTTCTGGTACTTTTTGTTGCCAGGTAGTATTTCAAGGAAGTTCTAGCCCAAAACATTTATATATACTTCTGGTATATAATGAACAATCCATATTGCCATTCATTCCACTCCAACCATATTCATCTCCTATACATGAAAATGCTACATCTAATATATTATTTTGTGTTAATTCCATATATCCTTGATGCAATTCTAAGTTTTTATTTAGTAGAGCATATGTTTTTTGTGCTTTTCCGTCTTCATCCCTTGATGCAAAATAAACGATATAATTTGTAGTTGCTTGTGATGCTAAATCTTCTGGAATTTCTGCTTCGGGCACTAATTTTAAAACGGTTCCTAACATTAAATTTACTGGTTGTGAAATGGCATTTTCTAATATGATTCTGCTTCCTATAATGGTTACAAAATTGTTTGCATCTATAGCAACCTTCCAATAATCAGTCCATTCTTGCTTTGTTTCACATATAGCTACATTTTTGCTATTTACCCAACCGGGTACAATTTGTGGAATATCACCAATAGAAAGTTTGTCCATCTATCTCGCATTCCGCTCGTATTAAAAATGGTTCATTGGTATTCATAGCTGAACTTTGCATTTCATCGTCAGTATCAGTAGCACTATAACCTATAACATCATCTATTGGCCAATCTTTCATATCTACTCTATTTGTACATATTCCGTATTTTGAATTTTGTTGTCCAGTATAACCTGTTTCTAAAATTGCTTGCTTTAATTTGGAAAAATAGGCTTGATTATCTATTTTTTGACCTTCTATGTATAAATCTCTTGTTGGAATTTCAGCACTTGCAAGTGATTCTCTTCTTTGATCTGCATCAAACGTTTCTTGTAATTCTTCTAAGTCAAAAATCATAGTGCCACTTCCATCAACAATTTTTCTATTTAAAGCATTTATCTGTGCACTTGTCATTAATTGTTTCTCTATTCCGATAAAGTTTTTATCCTTCTAATAACTTGATGCACACATTTCTTCGGTAATCCCATGTAAATATTTTTGTTTTCTAAAGTAAAAGTTGAACTACTCTGATGAAAAACAACTATAGCAATTAATCATAACATAATAGCAAAGATAATTCCTATGAAAATAAATTTACTTTTCATTATTTTCTTCCTTGTTATCTTCTAAAGGTTTTATACCATTTATAATGATTTCTAATGATATATCAAAACTTTCTTTAACAGATATTGGATTTCCAAAACTATTATTGTTTACTAGTAAAACAAAACCTTCTAAAAAGCTTCTTACGGTTCTTATCACATGCCTTGTATTTCTTTCACTGATATTTAAAGTATTGGTTATTTTAAATATTAGGTCATATAATCTTTGGGTTAAATGGATTGTTTTTTCATTATCATATTTGTTATACCAAAGCATTGCTTCAAAGATTCCTTTATTGTTTGTTGTATAATTATAAAAGGCATAGCACATATTTTTCAATGCTTCATATCCAGAAACACCAACAGCCGAATCTATCATTTTATCTTCTAACTGTTTCCATCCATAAAACATAAGACATCTTTTGATATCTTTTAAATTAGAAAAATGGTTGTATAATGATGGAGATTTAATATTTAATTCTTCTGCAATCATTTTTAGAGATAAATTTTCTAGTCCTACCTTATTAGCTAATTTTGCAGAAGTATCAATAATAAGTTGCTTATTAATATTACCTTTTGTCACAATAAAAACCTCCTAACTAATTATATTAGTATTATAACTAGCTACATTCATTAAGTCAATATATCTCTCTTAAAATGCGAGAATTTTATTATATGTATTTTATAAGGAAGATAAACAGACAAAAGAATCTACTAATACAGAGATTAAAAAATTTCATATATGTGTTTATGTTTTTATAGGAATATATAATAAAGATGTAAAAAGTTTTCTGTAAAATTTCATAAAGGTGAAAACTTTACGAATTTACTAAATAAATCATATCTATAATTTTAAGTAAAGTCAAGAATTTTAAAATAGAAGCTCTTCAAGAAAAATTTTGGGGTAAAAAATAAGAAAGAAAAAATAGTTGATATACTAAGCTTTTTTATTTTCTTGTTTTTCGTAAAGTTTTCACATTTACGAAACTAAAAAAGGGGGAACCAAAGATGCAGAAACAAATAAGAAAACTAAAGCAATCAACTGAAAATGGTATCACATTAGTAGCCTTAGTGGTAACCATCATTGTATTATTAATCTTAGCAGGTGTGAGTATAAGCTTAGTGCTAGGGAATAATGGTGTCATAACCAAAGCAAGTACAGCGGTAACAGAAAATCGAAAAGCAACAGCACAAGAAGATATAGCAATGGCATGGGCAAGTTGTGAAACAGATTATTTAAACGAGTGGACAAAGAATACAAGTTTAAGTAAGGAAAGTTACTTATCAGCAGAAGAGATTACAAATAAGTTTAATAATCAATACTTAACAGGAGGACAAGCAAGTAATATTAGTAGGGAAGAAGATGGAAGTATAACAGGAACATACACAAGCAATGACAAAAATACAAACGTAGACTTTATAATAGAATCTAATGGAGTGGTAACGATAGAAGAAACAGGACCAACAGCAATAGATGAAGGATTAAAAGTAGGAGATACCGTAACATACAGTCCAAGTGGAGAATACAAATGGAAAGCAGATTATTGCTCAGCATCAACACAAAATCAGAGTGACCAAATTTTAAAAAATAGTGACACAAATTATCAAGTAACAGAATGGAAGGTGTTTTCTATAGATGAAAAAACAAAAAAAGTTGAATTAATCTCAACAAATCCGACAGAAGGAACAGTCTACTTGGGACAAGCACAGGGATATAATAATGGAGTAAAATTACTAAATGAAGCATGTAATAGCTTATATGGAAATACAAATAAAAGTATTACAGGAAGAAGTATTAATATAGAAGATATAGAGGGAAGAATGACAGAAGAAGCATTAAATGGAGAAAATGGAGCACACAAATGTACCAGTAATGGTACACAATATGGAAAACAAGTTGGTACTCCACACACTAGTAATAAATATTATCCATTGATTTATGAATTAGAAGATAAAAGTGTTATAAATGGTCAAGAAAAATCAAGAGGATTAGAACTAAGTGATAGCACAAAATTATTAAATCGAACAGATAGTAGTACATTAACAACAAATGAAGTACAAAGTACCACAGCAACAGATGGATACGTACAAGCAACCACAAGCATCCAACCATATCAAACATATTGGACTAAAGATAATGCATTCATGAAAACTGCTTTTAAACCATATAGTGAAGAAAGTAGTGATGAGAATTGTACGAATTATAAATTAATCATACCTAATGGAACAAGTACTACCTACTGGGTGGCTTCGCGCTGTGTCAGTGCGTTCTCGAACCATTGTAGCTTTTGCATGCTTCATGTGAAGTCGGGCTACGTAGGCGCTAGCAACATGTTCGGCTCCGACGGCACCGGTTACGACAGCAATCGAGCTCTTCGCCCCGTAGTCTCTTTGAGTGCTAAGTTAATTCAAGGAAATGCGGAAACAGGATGGTCAATAGAGAATGAATAGACTTCTGAGGTTTTTCTTGAAATCATAATTAAAAATTGGTTCTTTTGCAATTAGTTAATCGTTTATACATGTACATAATTATAAAGTAATTGAAGATGACTTAAAAAGCATCAAGTCCTTTTGATACGAATCCTTATAGGTTTAAAATAGATATGTCAAATATAGAATGAAAATAAAATATTGAAAGAGAGCACTTACAATGATATTGTTTTAAGTGAATAAAAAATAAACATATCAGAGGTGCTCTCTTATGAGTAATCATATCACATTTTAAGGATTTTCAAGTATTGTGTATCCAGATAAATCTAGGTCCGCTATATCTTTATCTGTAACCTTATTGAAGGTATAATAAAAATCATAAAATTCATAAATATTCTCATCTTCATCATATTGATTTTTTGAAGGGTTATAATATTCACTATTAATATGTACCACGAGACCTGTATCTTTGTCAACAAAAAAGTCTTTTGCCTCAAAAGTATCTAAGATACTTTTAAATAGTTTACCATCAAGTCTATAAACTTGTTTACCATTATATGTTTCTAATTTTAAAGGAGTTAATAAAGCATTTTTACATTTTTCCCAAAAAGTTAAATCTTTAAAATAATCTATTAAATAATCTTTTGATTCTATAGGTATCAATTGAGGTTCAACATATACTCCATCATTAACTATCAAATATTTTTTGCTAGTTTCATTATTTTTATAAATTTTAACTGTAGCATTGTTTTCATAATTTACATTTAAGATACTATTATTCCCTTTTCTATAGTATTCCAATTTATTAATACCTATCCCTTGATAATCATATATGTGAATAAAATAATTATCTTGACTTAAGTATTGTTTTAACTTGTCTTCTAACGACTCAAGTATTAAGAATTTTCTCACAAATAGGATAATAAAGATGATAAGAATTAATAAAATGATACTGATAATAATTTTACTTTTTCTCATATTTACTTCTCCATATAATATATTCCAATAAAATTATATATGATAGATATTTTTTTTGCAATATTTTTCAAATCTTTGATTATTACTTTTTATATGAAGATAATTAGGAAATACATAGATTTGTAATACTAATTTTATTGATATTTGTCATTTTGTATCGAATGATTCAACAGATAAAAATGATAAATTGAATGTAGGAAGTTTTGGATTAGGATTAGATAAATATAAAATATATTTTTTCAACTTGTAAATAACTTTTGCTTATGTTATATTTAGAAAAGATAGAAAATTTTATAAATGTGAAAGAAAGACATAGAAATGTGTAAAGTGTAAAAAAATGGAGCGGGAAACGGGGCTCAAACCCGCGACCTTCGCCTTGGCAAGGCGACGCTCTATCAACTGAGCTATTCCCGCAAGATTTCTATCAAAACATAGTTATCATACCAAAGATATATAAAAAAGTCAATAGGTATTTGATTTTTATTAATAAAAAATGTGTATATATAAAAAGAAGAATTTATGAAATTAGTATAAGAAATGAAAAAAGATAAATAATAAAAGAAATAAAGAAAGGAGTATATTGGTTATTACAATAAACCAATGTCAAACAGATAAAATGAGTAGTAAAACAAGTTTTGAAATAAAGCAAGGCATAAAAGTACATGTTATCCATACAGATTTATATAAAACGAATCTTATTTGCGTTATGCTAACTCTTCCATTAATGAAAGAAACTGTTACTAAGAATGCATTACTTCCTTTTATGCTAAGAAGAGGAACGAAGAATTTTTCAGATCAATATGTGATCAATCAAGAATTAGAAGACATGTATGGTGCTTCTTTTGACTGTGGTGTTGATAAAATAGGAGATAATCAAGTTTTGAAGTTTTATATTGATACCATCAATAATGAATATACATTTTCTAAAGAAAATATTTTAAAAAAATCGGTAGAACTTATTTTAGATATTGTTTTTAATCCCATTATGGAAAATGGTTTATTTAAAGAAGAATTTTTAAATATAGAGAAAGAGAATTTAAAACAAGTTATAGAAAGTAAAATTGATGCTAAAGATGCTTATGCTTTTAATAATTGTATTACGGCTATGTATGGAGAAGAAGGATTTGGTTTATATAAGTATGGTTATATAGAAGATATAGATGCTATTACTGCAGAAGATTTAACAGAACATTATAATAAATTAATTCAAAATTGTAAAATTGATATATTATTATCTGGAAACTTTTATCAAGATGAAATTGTAAGTATTTTTGAACGAAATGAAAATGTGAAACAATTAAGACCACGAATTGAAAATTATATATTGAATAATGAATTCACAGAAAAGAAGCAAAAAGTAGATAATGTACAAGTGATTGAAGAAAAAATGGATGTTAGTCAGGGAAAATTAGTTATAGGAATGGATGTCTTATCTAATATGGAAAATTTGCAAGCAACTGCATTGGTATATAATGCTATTTTAGGTGATGGTGCCAATTCTTTACTTTTTCAAAATGTAAGAGAAAAAGAAAGCTTAGCTTATACTGCTAAAAGCAGTTTCATTAAACAAAAATTAAATATTTTTATTCGTTGTGGTATTCAAGTAGAAAATTATGATAAAGCAGTAGAAGTTATTAAGAAGCAGTTAGAAAATATAAAAGCAGGAAATTTTACAGAAGAACAAATCAAAAATGCAAAAGCATACTTAATTTCTGGCATTAAAGCTGTAGAAGAAGAACAAGATACAGAAGTGGTTTTTTATATAGGACAAGAAATATCTAAGACAGATATTTCTTTTGAAGAATATATTCAAAAAATAGAGAATGTATCCAAAGCAGAAATTATGGAATTAGCAAAACATATAGAGATAAATACAATTTATTTCTTAAGAGACTAAAATAACAAATGGTTAGAATAACCAAGGTAAGGAGAAGAGACAGTGCAAATTATAGAAAATAATAAAATAAAAGAAAAAGTGTATACCGAGAAATTAAATAATGGTTTAATGGTTATGGTAATTCCCAAAAAAGTAAGAAAAAAATATATCATTTGGGGAACTAAATTTGGTTCTATTGATAATAAATTTGTTCTTTCAGGAGAAAGCACACCTACTGTTGTGCCAGATGGTATTGCACATTATTTAGAACATAAGATGTTTGAACAGGAAAATGGGAGAAATAGTTTAGATGTACTTTCTTCCTTAGGTGTTAATGCAAATGCTTATACCACAAATAATCATACAGCTTATTTATTTGAATGTACAGATTGTTTTTACGAGGCTTTAGACGAATTTATGAATTATATACAAAATCCGTATTTTACAGATGAAAATGTAGAAAAAGAGCGTGGCATTATTGGACAAGAAATTATGATGTATGAGGATTATCCAGATTGGGCTTTATATATGAATGCTATTAAGTGTATGTATCATAAAAATGAGGTCAGTATAGATGTAGCTGGTACGAAAGAAACCATTGCAGAAATTAATAAAGAGAAATTATATAAGATATATCGTGCATTTTATAGACCAGATAACATGGTGATGATAATAGCTGGCAATTTTGAGCCAGAAGAAATCATAGAAGAGATAAAGAAAAGAATGAAAATGACGGAAAGTCAACAAACTGTAAAGAGAATTTATGAAAATGAACCAGAAACGATTGTTTCTAAAAAAATTGAAAGACAAATGGACATTAGTATGCCATGTTTTATAGTAGGATATAAAGATAACGATTTAGAAAGCAATAAAGTGAAAAAGAGTATAGCAATAGATATAATTGGTAATATTATTTTGGGAAGAAGTGCAAGATTATTTCAAAAATTATATGAAAAAGGAAAAATTTTATCAGAACCAAGTTGGAATTATGAATTTGCAGAAACGTATGCTCATGTGTTAATTCAAGGACAAACCAATTATGTAGATGATGTTATAGCAGAAATAAGTTTTGAAGTTGAAAGAGTAAAAAAGGAAGGAATAAAAGAAGAAGATTTTCAAAGAATTAAGAAAAAAATATATGGGGAAATGGTAAAAGATTATAATGAAGTGGCAACAATTGCTAATGGATTTGTTGCAAATTATGTAAGAGGGATAAATTCATTTGATTATTTTGAAGAATTCGAAAGTATTCATAAAACATATGTAGAAAAAGTATTAAGAGATGTATTGCAAGAAGAGAAAAAAGTTATTTCAGTTATTAAACCAAATACAAATATCATGGCAAGCAAAAATAAATAATAAATACATGAAAGTAAGCTCTGATGCGAGAGTAGAAAGAGGAATAAATGGATGTAATAGAATTTCCTGGATTGGGAATCCATCTTACCATATCAAAAATAGCATGTTATATATTAGGGTTTCCTGTTTATAGTTATGCTGTATGTATTGTTTCTGGTATTATTATAGCATTAATACTCTGTAAGTTAGATGAAAAAAATCATACAATTTCTTTTGATTTTGTACTAGAAGTGATTTCTTTTGCTATAGTTTTTGGTATTATAGGAGCTAGAATATACTATGTTATATTTCATTTTTCATATTACACGAATATATGGCAAATAATCCGTCTTCGAGATGGTGGATTAGCAATTTATGGAGGATTTCTTGCAGGAGGATATGTTATTTTAAAAAAATGCAAGGCAAAGGGTGTTAATCCTATAACTTTTTTAGATTATATAGCACCGTTTGTTGCATTAGCACAATCTATTGGAAGATGGGGGAATTTTTTTAATAGAGAAGCTTATGGTTATGAAACACAATCTATCATAAGAATGGGAATACAAACAGCAAATGGCTATCAAGAAGTACATCCTGTATTTTTATATGAATCGATAGCTACTTTTATTATTTTCTTATTATTAAGAATCATGCAAAAAAGAACGAAATTTGAAGGCCAGATTTTTTATGTATATTTATTATTTTATACAGGTGTGAGAATGTTTTTAGAAAGTTTTAGAGTAGATAGTTTATTATTTTTTCATTTAAGAATCTCACAAGTATTGTCAATCGTTGTATTTTTATGGTCAACTATAATGATTGTAAAAAATGTAAAAATATGTATGAAAAAAGAGAATATGCTTGAAAAACTATGAAAACATGACGAGAAATGACGAATTTTGTCTTACGAAAAATAACGCAAATAGTGCAAATTTATTGACTTTGTTGTAACAATATGGTATTTTTAATATATACAAAAGAAAAAGGGAGAGTGGTAATATGTTAGATGATAAAATATGTGAATTAAGAAATAAATTAAATAAAAGTATATCTGATGGAGAAGACTACTCAATCATTTATCAAATAAGTGTAGAACTAGATGAGTTAATTGCTAAGTTTTATGAGAATACCATGAATATTATTTAGAACAAAATTTTTAAAACTTTCAAAAAGGGTTTTATGTTGAAAAATAACATAAAACTCTTTTCTTTTTTAGTGGTAATTCTATACAATAAAATGATAGATATCAAAAATGTAAAAAAATTTGATAAAGAAATTTTCCAAATAAAAATATATACTTTTTGAAAAATATAAGATATAATAATATATATTATATAAAATTTTGTTTTTTAAATAACAGAAATGAGAACCAAAGAAAAGTAACAATAATCAATGGAGGAGTGAATGGAAAGCCTAAAAAACTGGATATATCATATTGACATTAATAACTTACTAAAGATATTTGATATGCAAATAGCAATAGGAATTGTAATAATATTTTTTATTTTTAGAACAATATTTTCACGATGTATTATTAAATTGTTTTATATATTCACAAAAAATAAAAAACATGCAAAAGAAAGTAGCATGTACAAACCATTAAATACCTTTTTTGCATTTTTAGGAATTTATATAGCTATTCGTATTTTGCCAGTTAGTAAGCAAATTTTATATAATCTTAATAAAATATTTAAAATTATTGTTATATTTTATATAACAAAAGCCATTACGACTTTAGTGTATGAAGAGTCATTTGTTTTAAAAAAAATATTAAAGCGTTCTAATAATAAAGCCGTAGATGTTTTTATTTGTAAAATTGTGAGAAGTATTATTTGGATTATATTTATTTTTATTGTTATAGATGAACTAGGTTATAACCTAAGTGGGTTATTTGCCGGATTAGGAATTGCCAGTGCTGCTGTAGCATTAGCAGCACAAGATTTAGTGAAGAGTTTAATTAGCGGTATTACCATTTTAACAGATAAGCCATTTGTAATAGGAGATTGGATAGAAATTGGTGAATATCAAGGTAGTGTAATTGATATTTCTGTTCGTAGTACGCGTATCAAATCGCAGAATAATACCGTGATTACTATACCAAATTCTATAGTGACAACATCTTATGTTATTAATTGGAATAGACTTACGAGCAGAAGATTTGACTGTACATTAAATTTAAGTTTAGATACCACTTCTGAGCAAATTAAAAAGATTGTTAGTCAAATAAGAGTCCTTCTAGAAAATAATCCAAAGGTTATAGAAGAAACAGTGCAAGTAAGTTTTAATGAAATTAGTAGTTTTAGTAGTGATATAAAAATATTTTTATTTGTTCGAGAAACAGAATATGTAAAATTCTTAAAAGTAAAGCAGAATATTTTATGTAGTTTACTACAATTAATAGAAAAAGAAAATATTGATTTAGCATATCCAACACAAACATTATATTTAAAAAAAGTAGAAATAGAGGAAAGTTAGTATGAGTTTAGGAGTAGCATTAGCTGGAGGAGGATTAAAGGGATTAGCCCATATAGGTGTCTTGAAAGCGTTAGAAGAATTAAACATACCGATTGATTTTTTATCTGCAACCAGTTCTAGCAGTATATTTGCAAGTGCTTATGTAATGGGACTTTCACTAGAAAACATAAAGAAAAAAACAATAGAAAATTATGAAACACTTACCAAAATAAGAAAAATTCCCATTTTTAAAGCAGGGATTACGTATCTAACAACCAAAACAGCAAAGATAGAAGGATTAATTTCGGGAGAGAATATCGAAAATTTAGTTCACATAGTATCTAAAGATACAGGTATTACCAACATGAATCAAATTAAGATGCCCTATGCTATTACTACAGTTGATACCATAACAACAAAAGAATGTATCTTTTTATCCCAAAAGTTTCCTTTACAAAATGAAAATATAGATTATATTTATGATGCGCCTATTGCAAAAGCAACAAGAGCAAGCATGTCATTCCCTGGTATATATACACCTTGTCAATATGAGAATTACAATTTTATTGATGGAGGAACAAAAGATAATTTGCCTGTACAAGTGTTGAAAGATATGGGGGCAGAAAAAACATTAGCAATCAGTTTTAAAATAGATGATTATGAACCTAAAGAAGATATATTAGCAATTTTATTAAGAGCAGTAGATATTTTTTCTTTAAAAGATGTTAGAGAAGCACAGAAAAAAGCAGATTTAGCGATAGAAATAGATGCTAGTGGAACAAGTTTGTTAAAAATTGATGATGCAGATAAAGTTATACAATTGGGTTATGATACTATTATGAGATACAAAAAGGAAATCGTATGTTTAAAAGATGAAAAGAAAAAAATAAAAACACAATAATAAGAAGGATCTATGAAAGATCAAATTATATTAAAGTGAAAGTGTCAATAGGAAATTTATGCTATAAGGAGTGTATTATTTTGGAAAATAATCAAACAATGATGCAATATTTTGAATGGTATTTGCCGAATGATTGTACATTATGGAATAAAGTGGCAGAAGAAGCAAAACACTTAAACCATATAGGTATAACGCACATTTGGCTTCCACCTGCTTATAAAGCAGCTGGCGGGAAAGAAGACGTAGGATATGGTGTTTATGATTTATATGATTTAGGAGAGTTTGATCAAAAAGGTTCTATTCCAACAAAATATGGTACAAAAGAGGAATACTTAAATGCGATAAAAGTTCTGCAAGAGAATCACATAAAAGTATTAGCAGATATTGTTTTAAATCATAAAATGGGAGCAGATGAAACAGAGGAAGTATTAGCCGTTGAAGATGATAATAGTAATAGAAATGTTAGTTTAACAGATGCTAAACCAATAAAAGTATGGACCAAGTATACATTTCCCACTAGAGGTGATAAATATTCGAATTTTCATTGGAATTGGACACATTTTCATGGTGTAGATTGGGATGAAAATACAGGAAATTCTGCTATATATAAATTTTATGGAAAACATTGGGATGAAAATGTTGATAAAGAAAATGGAAATTTTGATTATTTAATGGGAGCAGATATTGATTTAAATAATTTTGATGTTATAACAGAATTACAAACTTGGGGAAAATGGTATGTAACAGAAACAGGTATTGATGGTTTTCGTTTAGATGCTTTGAAGCACATTAGAACAGAATTTTATGTCAATTGGTTAAAAAATTTGCGAGAAGAAATGGATAAGGGATTATATACTGTAGGAGAGTATTGGAGTGCAGATATAGATACAATGACGCAATATATAGAAAAAATAGATGGCTGCATGTCTTTGTTTGATGTACCTTTACATTATAATTTATATCGTGCTTCCATTAGTAATGGAGAATTTAATATGAGTCAAATTTTTGATGGTACATTAGTGCAATCTAATCCTGATAAAGCGGTTACTTTTGTAGATAACCATGATACAGAAATAGGACAACCATTAGAGTCTTGGATTTTAGATTGGTTTAAACCGCACGCATATGCTTTAATACTTCTTAGAAAAGAGGGAATTCCTTGTATATTTTACGGAGACTATTATGGTATTGCATCACAAAATAAAAAGCCGAAAAAAGAGATATTAGATATTCTATTAAACGTAAGGGAAAATTATGCTTATGGGGAACAAAATGATTATTTTAATGATAATCATTTGATTGGTTTTACTAGAGTAGGTGATGATGAGCATCCTAATTCAGGAGTAGCAGTGATTATGACTAATAAATTAGGTGGTAGTATTGCAATGAATGTTGGAAAACATTTGGCTAATGCAGTATTATATGATTGTACAAGAAGCTGTTCAGAAACAGTTCAGATAGATAATGAAGGAAATGGTATATTTTATTGTAAAGATGGTAGTGTATCTGTGTGGATAAAACAAGTATAAAAAATTAAAAAAGGAACTTATAGTATAAGACTTAAGTTCCTTTTTATAGTTAAGATTGTAACATACCGAGTACAAGAATGCCTAAATTTTCTCTATAAATTCCAGCAAATTGAGAAATAGGAAGAGGATTATTTCCTAAACCTACTTCTATAGTGAATCCGGGTCTTCCATAGTACAAAATGAACCAATCTTTGTAACCTGCAAAACTAGAATTATAAGGTGTTTCTTCGACTGTATATCCAGAAACTTTGGCAAAAGTATTAGCAATTTCCTTGGAATTTGAAGGAGTATAATCCTGATATTCATAATAGATGACTCTACCCTGTGTATGATAAGCAATGACAAGACTAAAATTATGTTGAAGTGTAAAATTGTATAAAGCAACAGATTCTGGAGCAGTTAATGGACCATATCCAACAAAATCGCGAGGTGCTGGTTGAGTAAAGCCTTGTTTATACTTTATTTCTTTTGCTTGCTCCCAACCGGCTGGAAATTGTAAGTTTAAATCCACACCTATGAAGTTTATTAACTTCCATATAGAAAAAATTTATATATTAAAATAAAAATATTTACAGGAACAAGGTACTTTTTTATAAATATTTTAGAAAATTAACTCATTTGCTTATTTTGTTAATTTTGAATTTTTTTGGAGTGGAATTATTCTAGTTTTAATTAACATATCAATTACCTCTAAGATTCATTGCTTTATCTATTATTTCTTTTTGATTTTCAAAATTAGCCTTTGTTACAGGGATTCGCCCAACCATTTCTGTTTCTAAAAAATGATTTAATATATCAAAAGATTTTAAGGTTTCTTCTGTTCCATTTCCACTACCACCTGCACAAGCAATACAAACAATTTTCTTATGTTTAATTTTAGAATTATCATTAAAAGCATCACACCTTTTTAGTCTATCAAAAAATGTTTTTGCACTTTCACTCATTTCCCAAAAATAAACTGGAGTGATAAATATATACGCATCAAAATTACTCATATATTCATAGATTTCATTAAAATTATCTTTTAAAATGCATTTATGTTCTTCTAAGCAAGTACCCCAACCTCTTTTACCACAAGCCATACATTTTTGAATATTTTTCTTATTCATACATATATGTTCTACTTCATTTCTATTTTCCTTTAATTTTTTTTCACATTCTTGGACACAAGAAAAGGTTAAACCTATTTTATTTGGAATGTAACTATCTTCATTTACTTGATTACTACTAAAACTTAAAATTAAAACTCTCATTTTGTTTCTTCTCCTATCCAATTTAAATACTCTTTATAACCATCTATAATATCATAAACAACTAATTGTGGAGTTTCATAACTATGATTTTCTAATATATTTTTTCTATTTGATTATATAATTCTTTTTTAGATTTCATTTGAAGTAAATATTCTTCTGCATGTTCTATTTTACCTTTCCAATGATAAGAAATTTATTTGACAACAGCTAACTAGCTTTTTTATTTTATTAGTCCCCCAGAACAATGAAGTTCATATATCAATTTATTATTTTTATATATTTGTTCAATTCCATCAAAACTTTCCATTGTACCAGTTGTGCTAAATGTATAAATATATCCATTATTTTTAAACTTACTTGGACCCCTTACAGGAATATTGTTTTCTTCAACTTTCATAAGAGCAGGTCTTAATGCACTATCCATAGCTTCTTCACCAAGTGTGTCATCAAAAGTTATTCCATAATAGTTCATTCCCCATATAGGTTTGTCACTATCGCAATATACAACTTCTTCTCCCATAAATTTAGTTCCGCCGAAATAGGTATCGTGGTATGTATATTTGCTACCATCGATTATTTCTTCATAGTTATAGTCTGATGATCCTGTTCTACTTGATTTTGATTTTTTTATTGTACTATTTGCATAGGTTGATTTTTTAGCCCTTATTAAAAAATTAACAAATGTACTATTATTTATCATAATTACAATTCAACCTCCTTTATTTAGAATTTTTTAAGATAGCTTTATAATGCTAGAATATACAATAATTTTTTTGTTTCCAAGCTTAAATTGATTAGAAGATTCTTCTATATCAATAAATTTTTCATCTTCGCTCATTTTTAATTTCCCTGGTCTCGTGTTGTTTAATTTTAAGTGTATTATACCATAAAAATTTAGTTTTGTCTTTATTATTATATATTAATAAAATGAAAACTTGCTAGATATAAAAGCTACATCGCTAAAAAGCATAAATACAACACAGTTTTTTTGAATATTATAAACACATATTGAGAGATTACTGTTTTAATGGTAAAATAATAAAAAATAAAATGGGGTAAAAGGTTATGGGAAGAAAAAAGAAAGATTCAAAATTAAATATTTGTCAATGCATTTTTACAGTAGTCATATTAATTTGTATTTCAATTTATGGATATGTAAATCAAAGCATAGATAAAAGTAACTTATCAAATGTAGAAATTAGAAACACAGTAAATGATAATACAAATAGAGTATTTGATTTATCCACAATTCCTGAATACTTGTCAAGACCTTATATTGAAATTAACAATAATATACCATATTTTACAGAAGAAGATTATACTATTAAACCTTTTGAAAAATATAGTGATTTAGATGTCTTAGGAAGAAGTGGAGTAGCGATAGCTAATATTTGCAAAGAAATAATGCCTTCAAAAGACGAAAAAAGGGGAGAAATTGGAGGGATTAAGCCAACTGGATGGGTACAAAAAAGATATGATAGTTTAATAAAAGATAAATATTTATATAATCGTTGTCATTTAATTGGTTGGCAATTGGCAGGAGAAAATGCAAATGAAAATAATTTAATAACTGGGACAAGGTATTTAAATACGGAAGGGATGCTACCTTTTGAAAATGAAGTAGCAGAGTACCTAGACAAGAATGAAAATAATCATGTTTTATATAGAGTAACACCTATTTTTGAGAATAATAATCTTTTAGCAAGTGGAATTCAAATGGAAGCTTTGTCAGTTGAAGATAAAGGCAAAGGAGTTCATTTTAATGTTTATTGCTATAATGTTCAACCAGGAATAATTATTGATTATGCTACTGGAGAAAGTTATGCAGAAGAATAAACTAATAAAATCTGATAATTTACAATAAAACTATTGTAAATTTATAGAAAATAATATATAATTGCACTTAAATTTCGTTCTTAATACTATTAAATCGGATAGTATATTTCCATTATAAAAATAGAAAGTGAAGGAGTGATTACATATTGAATTTAGACTTAGTAAATAATTTATGGAATAATTTAAAGGAAAATCAATTAGTGCAAAATTTTATAAAAGAGTTATCCAATTATTTAGAAAAAAATTTGACACATAATACAGAAATTTCTAGAGTAGATGATACTTGGAATAATTTACTTGCAGATAATTTAGAAATAGGTGATCAGAAAATAATTGCTAAATATAAAGACAAAATACTAATGGAAAGAATAAATATTTTACAAAATTATGCTTTAAAAACTAAACATAAAGGGGAAATGTATTATATATATAGTATAAATACTAACGAAAAAAACACATGCAATTTATGTATTTGCAAGCCAAGTAAAAGCCATGAAGTAATTACAAAAAAAATAGAAGACTTGCCTAAAGGTACAAGTTTAGGAAGTGTTTTAAGAAAACAAGGAGAAGACTTTATTTTAGAAAAAGAAGATACTGAGATTGTTAAAAGTCAAATAAACAACATGATTAAAGAAAAAATAAGAGAGCAAGATCAATATTTAGATAGTAAAAGAATCGATGGGCATATATATGTGGTAGATGAAAAATATTCTGGAAGAATTTGGTTATATGATTTGAACAATAAAGCAGGTGAAGGCATAGAAGGAATTGAAGAAATAAAATTCCCCCCCAATTTGTATGAAATAGCTAAAAAAGGAGACAAGTTTATCTACCGAAATGGAAAATATCAAAAAGAGGACGAATCTCTTGATTTATAATAAAAAATGTAGTATAATATTTTTTAGTTATGTAAACTGATACAGGAGGGATTAGATTGAAAGGTATTAAAGTAGAGGTTGATTATTCCAATGGTTGTTATAATGTAACAGGTATTTATGAAGAAGAGATGATACCGATGAGGAAGCCAATAAGAGGATTTGATAGAGATTGTATATATAAAGCTGGGTATAGTAGAGGCATTATACAACATAGAAAAAATCAAATAAAACAAATCTTAGAAAAGATACAAAATGAGAATACTAATGTTAAATATTCTGAAAAATTAATCAAAAATGTTGACACCTTAATGTATAAAGCCTTGGAAGATTGGGATAACATAAATGGAACAACGTATGCGTTAGATTATTTAAAAGCAATAACACAAGTATTTGAAAAAAGAACAATAAAAGATATGCATAAAGGAACATATAAAACAGCATCTCAAAGTCTAAGGAAAAAAAGTTTAGAAGATGCTGGTATTGATATTTCTTATCGTATTATATTGGCAAAAGCAAATGAATCTTTAAATATCTTTGATAAAATGAAAGGTATTTTGATTGCTAGAAAGCAGAAGAAATCTATAGGTGCAAAAGTAATTGGTCCTTTTACGCCCAATAGGAATAAATCACGTATCATAAATGACGAAACATATGAAAGAAATAATACCGAAAAAGAGAAAGGAAATGAAATACAAGAAGCAGATGAAGTAAAGAAAATAGAAGAAACAGATACTAATAAGGAAAAAAATAATGTATCAAATGATAAAAAGAAAATTAATACAAAAGAAAAAGCCAATAGCCAAAAGAAAAAGAAAAGAAATAGGAATAAAAACAAAGAAAATAAAAGAAAAATAGGTTATGTAAGTCCTAAAAAAGAAAAATTTAAGAATAAGAGAAAAAAAATAACAACATATGAAAGATATTTAAAAGCAAAGAAAGCTGAAGAGGAAAAAAGAGCAAGAGCGAGAGAAGGAATGGCTAAAAAGAGATTAGAAAGAGAAAAACTGGAAGCGGAAAAAATTAATGAAAATGTGAAACACTGGACGAGAAAAATTACACCTGAAGAATCTATAAAACAGAAAAATTATCAACCAAATCATAAGATTAAGAAAAGGGTAATTCGAGGTGCATCTATATTGTTAGCCTCAGGTTTTGTTTTTTTGGGTATACAATCTATCAATCATAATCAATCATCTGCAGAAAAGGATATTAATAAAACAACAATGAGTTATCAAATAAAGCCTAATACTATGAAATCTACAAAAGAGAGTACGTCAATGACATATTACGACATAAAAGAAACAGAAACAAAGAACGAACCTACATCATCAGAGAACATATTCAAAGCGGAAAGTGAAACGAGAAATACACAGAAGAGTGTCGTAAGAGAAATTAACAAAGAAAAAGAAAACGAAGAACAAAGTATAGCAAATGGTACAATAAGAGAAAAAACAGATGCAGAAAAACTGGAAATGTTTACCAACATGGCTCTTGAAAAATATAGAAATACATTAATCATTGGAAAAAAACCAGAAATTAGTGATATATTAGATAATATAACTTATTCTGAAAATCCAGATGGAAGTGGTAAAATAGGTTCTTTTAGTAAATATTCAGATTATATAATAGGTCATATTAATATTGTAACGAATAGTGGATTTGAAACCATAAAAGCAGAGGGAAGAAGTTTACAAGATATTTTAGCAGAATATCCAGACTATATTACATATAATATTCACTTTTTAAATAGAAATACAGGTGGTGGATTAGGGTTTGTAACACAATCTCAATTAGAAATGTTACTAATTCAAAATAAAGTAAAACCAATTGTAGATTCTAGATTCCCAAATCAAGAATTGGGTGAATATAGTCTATAAAGGCAATGAAAAAGTATCATAATATGATAAATACAATAAGAATGTTTTTTGTGTAGAGCAGAAAACATTCTTTATTTATTCAAACTTTAGTTTTATAAATGATATTAAAAGCAGAAATAGCAAAATAAGAGAAATAATTTAGAATTTTTATTTATAAAATTTCAAAGCTTATGAATATCTTATTTTAATAATAATATATATGGCTTAAGAGGTGTATGTTTTTTGAATAAAAATAATGTAAAAATATATTGCAAATTTAATAAAACAAAACCACCTATTGATAAGGTTATTTGTAAAATGTTTTGTGATTTTATTCAAAAGAAAGACAATAAAAATACTAAAAAAAGAATCGACAAAATATAATTATAACACCACAATAATAGGTTATCAATATTTTTATGCAAAGGAGTGAAATGTTTAAACCAATAACGCCCAATGGTAGAGTGGGAATGTATATAAGATTATCACGAGAAGATGGCGATAAACAAGAAAGTGAAAGCATTGGAAATCAAAGAAAAATAATTGAAAGATATGTAAAAGAAAATAATCTAACTGTTATTGATGAATATGTTGATGATGGAGTATCTGGAACAACATTCGATAGACCCGAGTTTAATAGATTAGTTACAGATATAGAAAAACAAAAGATTAATATGGTAATAACGAAAGATTTATCAAGACTTGGTAGAGATTATATAAAAACAGGTTTCTATATAGAAAATTACTTTCCAGAGCGAGGGGTACGATATATTTCAATATTAGATGGTATAGATACATATAATGAAACAGTAAACAATGATATTACGCCATTTAAAGCTATATTAAATGATATGTATGCAAAGGATATATCTAAAAAGATAAGAAGTGTTTTTAAAGAAAAACAAAAGCAAGGGGAATATTTATGTAGCATACCTGCTTATCGGATATAAAAAAGATAAAACTAATAAAAACAAATTAGTTGTTGATGAAAATGTTGTAGAGATTGTAAGAAAAATTTTTGAAATGTATGCGAATGGCACTGGAAGTAAATTAATTGCTAAGTATTTAAATGATAATCATATTTTAAGTCCTTCTGGATATAGAAAGACGGGTAGTGTTCAGGATGAAAGGACAAATTTTAAATGGAATGAAACAACATTGTGCAATATGTTAAAAAATGAAGTTTATATTGGAAACACCATTCAAAACAAAGTATCTGTCGTTTCTTACAAAGTAAAGAAACTTCGTAAAGTTGAAAAAGAAAAACATATTAGAGTAAATGATACACACGAAGCAATTATTGATAAAGATGTATTTGAAAAAGTGCAAATAATACATAAAAAAAGAGTAAAAAAAGTTGTAAAGCAATATGACTATTTACTTCGAGGATTCATTTATTGCAAACATTGTCGGGTGGCAAATGCAAACTGTATTAAAGGTAAATCATAATAGTAATCGTTCTAAGATTCCATATATTGTAGATGCAGGTTATAAAGAAAGAGATTGTTATGCAAGAAATTTAAATTATTATAAATTGGAAGAACAAATAGTAGAAGTCATTAAAAAAATTTGCAAAGTTTATGCTAATCAATCAATGCTTGAACAAACTTACAAAGAGGTAAGCAACAAAACAATAGGTTTATTAGCATTAGTAAAAAAGCAAATAGAAACAATAGAAACCAAAATTATAGAAAATAATAAAATAATGGATGAATTATATGAAGATAAATTAAAACGGAATGCTAACAGAGTGTGATTTTTTAAGAATATCTCAAAAATATATTAAAGAAAGAGAAAAATTAAATAAAAAAAAATCTGAACTAATGGATAATTTTCAAATTCTACAAGAACAACAATTAGATAAAAATAAAAATCAAGATAACAAAATGAATTATTTAATGAGTGAATTTTTAGAAATGAAAGAAATAGATAAATCGTATTTATTTAGACTTGTTGACAAAATTGAAATTGATAAAGATAAGAATGTATTGATTACGTTTAATTTTGCACCATTAAATACCATCAGTGAGAACATAGATGCCTTTGTTCCCATTGAGCAAATTTTAGAGGATACAAAAATGTAGTTTAAACTACATTAATTTAAAAAGTGAAGGTGGAAGTTAATCAAATTTTCACCTTCGATGTTAGCTTTCCAACCATTTGGAAATGGAATATCGGGGAATTGATCTGTAATTTTTTTAGCATTTGTATAAGCCCATGAGTTTTCTGTTAATAATCCTGTGACTAGGTCAACTCCATCGGGATTACACATAGGTACAAGATAAAGTGAAATATTAGAAAATAAGTCTCTAGGATTGTACCCAAAAATGTTGACATTATTGACATAGCTTTTAGAAAGATTCTCTAAAAATTTCATTAATAATGGTGTAGTTATCCATTCATTTCCGATGAATAGAAGCGCTATAGAATACTTCTTTAGGACCATTACCAAAACGAATTGCTTGAATGTTTTTCCCTAAAACACTGGTTCCTATAGTAGAAATTTCTAAAAAAGGATAAATCATTTTTAAAGAAGAAATGTTCATATCTAAGATTTGAGAGGTATAGCTAATATTAGTGGGAACCACTGAACTAAAGGGAACGGTAATTTCTTCTCCTGCTATTAAATTTTCATAATCGATTTGTGGATTGGCATAAATAATAGCATTTACTGTTGTTGAATAAGTTTGTGCAATTTGATAGAGGGTATCTCCTTGTTTTATCGTATAAGTAATATAACCATTAATATATGGCATTAGTGCATTCCAAGTTTTTGTACCAGTAATACCATCAACCGATAATCCAAAAGCTTTTTGAAAATTTTGAACAGCTGTAAATGTTTGAAATCCATAAATACCGTCAATGGCGCCATTATAAAATCCTAATTTTTGTAGAGTAGATTGAAGTAACTCAACTTCAGGTCCTCTAGAATTTAATCTTAATGTGTTCATAAAAAAATCCTTTCTTAACAAGAATGTATATGAATAGTATATGATTCTATTTCATTATTTGATAATATATAAAACCATAATATTTATTAGAAAAAAAGTATTGTTATTTTGCATAAAATATTATACAATAAATGCATATATAGTATGATATGAGGTAAGAAATGTGTTAATAAAAAAAGATTTAAATGCATTAGCAGAGAAAAAAGAATATATAAAAGTTTTTAATTATTTTCATGATGAATATACACAAATGTTAAAAAATTTTTTAGAGAGACATGAGATTGAAGTAAGAGAAACGGATTGTTTAATAGATTATATTGTAAAAACAAGATTTTTCATGCCACAATATACTGGCTATACTATTCCTATTACACATGCTATGTATGATGAGACGGTTCCAGAAGAGATAAAATATTCTTTATTAATGGATAGTTATAGTACAATTAGAGATGCCTTTAATCAATAAGTTTTTCAATATGTCAAAAATGTTAATTTTTACAAGAAACTAAAGGAATAAAATAAAGTAGGTGAAGAACGTAAGATGAAAAAATTTGAAGAAGTAGCAGCTAAGCAGGGAAGTAAAAAATGGGAATATTCTATCAAAAGAGAAGAGCCCTTTCGTGCACCCGTTTATGAAAAAAATACTACTAGAACAGAATTTGACAAAGATTATGTGAGAATTATTAACTGTAATGCGTATAAGCGATTAAAACATAAAACACAAGTATTTTTTGCTCCACAAAATGACCACATTTGTACAAGGATAGAACATGTCAATTTAGTAGAATCTATTAGTTATACTATTGCAAATTATTTAGGATTAAATACAGAACTTACGAAAGCAATATCAGTAGCACATGATTTAGGCCATACACCCTTTGGTCACCAAGGAGAGAAAATATTATCTGTGATTTCTGAAAGGGAATATGGAGAAAAATTATGGCATGCAAGAAATGGTTTACATTATGTAGATGATTTAGAGTTATTAAGTGATGATGATACAATTAAGAAAAATTTAAATTTAACATATGCTGTTCGTGATGGGATTATTAGCCATTCTGGAGAGCCAAATTTGAATGGACAAAAACCAAGACAAGAATTTATGGCTTTAGAAGACTTTAAAGAGCCAAATCAATATGCTCCTTTTACATGGGAAGGCTGTGTTGTAAAAATTGCTGATAATATATCATATTTAGGCAGGGATATCGAAGATGCAAAGCATATGAGATTATTGTCTGATAATGATATTAAAAATATGGATAAGTCTTTGGGATACATGAAAATCAATCATTCAAATTTAATGAATTATTTAATAGAGGATTTATGTGAAAATAGTTCTGTACAAGAAGGATTAAAATTTTCAAAAGAAGCACAAGAGGTAATGAAAGCAGTAAAACGA
Organism: uncultured Clostridia bacterium; assembly: GCA_947626885.1. Lineage (GTDB taxonomy): Bacteria > Bacillota > Clostridia > TANB77 > CAG-508 > Scatovivens. The sequence continues at coordinate 28,783 of CANQTX010000014.1, forward strand.
TTTAATCAGGAAAAAATCTATAAAAATGAAAAAATTGAGCCAACCGTCCGTTATTTTACAGTTTTAATTAGCGAAATATTTTATACCTTAAAAAAGGAGTTTCATGGGATGCGTACCATAGAAAATTTAAAAGAAATGGGAAGATATTATCCGATTCTTTCTAAAGAATTTATAAATTGGCTTTTAAATTATAGTAATATAGAGAATACAAATGCTTCTTCCTTCCATCATAAAATGATATATCATTTAGAAAATTTAAAAGATTATGAAAGAGCCATTATGGATTATATGACAGGAATGACAGATAATTATATTGTACAAGTTTATAATGAAATTGTTTCTTTTTAAGAAAAATGCTTTATAAAAACAAAAAATATTGATAGAATAATATTAGTAAAATAATCAGTGAAATTAATTTAATAGATGTATTAGTAGAATATGAATAAAATTATATAAAAGGAGAAATAAAAATGGTTTATACATTTCGTCCCAAAGGTGTTTGTGCTATGGAAATGGCAGTAGACATAGAAGGTGATATAATAAAGTCAGTAGAAATTTTAGGAGGATGTCCAGGAAATTCTCTAGGTGTAGCTTCTTTGGTGGCTGGCATGAATATTGATGAAGCTATAAAACGTTTAAAAGGAATTGATTGTAGAGGTAAGGGGACATCTTGTCCAGATCAGTTAGCACGAGGTTTAGAAGAAATAAAAAATCAAATAAAAGAATCTTAAGATAAATAATCTGAAATTTTTCCAAATGCTTCTAATGTTAATTTTTCGCCACGAATGTTAGTATCTATGTGGAGATGATTTAACATTTCTTCTAATGTAGCTTTCTCTGCTATGTTAGCATTGGAAAGAGCATTTAATAATGTTTTTCGTTTTTGCATAAAAGCACACTTAATAATTTTAAACAAAAATGCTTCATTTTTTACGTTTATTTTAGGGCTTGGTAGAATATCTAATTTAATAACAGCGGAATTTATTTTAGGACTTGGTATAAAAGAGGTATTAGGCACTGTTAAAACAATTTTAGGATTGGTATAATAATGTATGCAATAGGTAATGGATCCGGTTGCTTTTCCACCAGGATTTTCGACTAAACGTTCCGCAACTTCTTGTTGTACCATCACAGTAATACTACATAAAGGTAGTTTATCTTCTAAAAGTTTCATAATGATAGGTGTTGTTATATAATAAGGAAGATTTGCTACAATTTTAGCTTTTTTTAAAGATACATTTTGAAGATTTTTATTAATTAATGTATGTAGATTTTCTTTTAATATATCATTTTGAATCAATTCAAAGTGTGGATACATAGAAAATCGGTTGTTTAAAATGGATATCATATTTTTATCAATTTCAATACAAGTAACTTTTCCTGCTTTTTCTAAGAGGCGAGAAGTTAGGGTTCCTAGACCAGGTCCTATTTCTATTACGAAATCTTCTTTAGAGATAGCAGCATGTTCTATGATTTCTTCTACAATGGTTTCATCTATTAAAAAATTTTGTCCATAATTTTTATTAGCAGTGATATGATATTGATTCATAATTTGTTTTGTTTCTTGTAATAAACGCATTGCATCCTCCTATATTTTATTGGAATGTTTTTATTTTATAATATTTTTAACTAAAGTGCAATATATTCTTATTTGAAAATTTATTGTATGGAAGCGATTATTATGTATTAAGAAAAAAAGTGCTCCCATACAAAATCTTTTGTATTTTTATAAGAACAAAATAAAAAGAATTTTCTTTTGTTAAAGAAAAAAATATTTCAGTTATTTGTGTGAAAATCTTGCAAGAATTTGCTAGAATAATTAGAAATATAATATATTATATCAAATAAAATGAAAATAAGATGAAAAAGTGAATAAAAATGGCTCAAAATATTTTATAAATAACATATTTGTGGTATGAATTTTAGCAAGAAATGAAAAAATGAATTGCGATGTGAAATAAATAATGATAAAATAAAAAAGAAAAAGAGAAGAAAGAGGAAAAAGAATGAAAGAAGAATTTATAAAGTTATTAAAAAGTACCAACCGAGAAGGAATAGATAACTTGATAGAGTTTATGGAAAAAACAGATTTTTTTAAAGCACCTGCTAGTACAAGATATCATGGTGCTTATGAAGGTGGGTTAGTAGAACATAGTTTAAAAGTTTATGAAATCTTAAGAAAGAAAGTAAAAACAGCTCCCATAGAAATCGATATAGAAGAAGAATCACTCATTATAATTGCTTTATTACATGATATTTGTAAAGTTAATTACTATAAAGTGGATTATAGAAATGCTAAAAATCAATTTGGTGAATGGGAAAAGGTACCATATTATACTATTGAAGATACTATTCCATACGGACATGGTGAAAAGAGTGTTATGATGTTATCAGAGTATATAAAATTAACAAGTGAAGAAAAGTATTGTATTCGATGGCATATGGGATTTTCAGAGCCTAAAGAGTCTTATGCAACATTAGGACAAGCCTATAAAAAATTTCCACTAGCATTATTAGTAAATGAAGCAGACTTAGAGGCAACATATTTTTTTAATATATAGATCTTTTAAGTTCTTGTTATCAAAGTAGTGTCGCGATATAATAAATTAATTTCGTAAAGTAGGTAAGTAATGGTAACGATATATGAATTGTTAGAAGTAGCAGAAGATGCTACTAAAGAAGAAATAGAAAAATCATATAGTAAATTAATTCTAGAATTTCATCAGGATCCTAAACTAGATGAGCAAACCAATCAAGAAAACCAAATGATTTTAAATAAAATGAAAATAGCCTATGAAATTTTAATAGATGATCAAAAGAGAAAACAATATGATCAAAATTTAGCTAAAAAAAGAGCAGAAAATTTAATTCAAAGTGTAGAAGTGCAACAGGAATTAACACAAGAAGAAAAAAACGAGGAATGCTACCATGATAACGAAAATTTATTAACAGATGAAGAAAAAAAATCTTTAAAAGAAGCTGCTAAAAAAGAGTTTCAACAAAATTTAAAAAAAGCAAAACAAGCAGAAAAAGCTTATAATGATGCCTATTATGAAGCCTACCATAAATATCTTGAAAAAATGAGATATGAAGAAAAAAAACCTTGGACTGTCAAAAGAATCATACGTATCCTTTTAACAGTTTTAACGATTGTTATCATGGGTGTTATAGTATGGATGATACCTCCTGCTAGAAATATTTTGATAAAATTATATGAGGAAAATTTTATAATACATGCATTGGTGGATTTAGTTAACATGATGTTTCAAGCTATTTTTAGTATATTTTAATTATGAGAAGCTACAGTGTAAGAAAGTCATAGAAAAAGAGTACATAGAAAGTTTTAGAAGATAAAAAAATGAGAAAAGTGGTGATGAAAGATAAAAAAACAAGTGAAAAAGAAAAGAAATACAGAAATCATTTGGAGAAATGCAAGTCTTATTTGTATAGGTGTTATTGTTACACTTCTTTTTCTTATTGTTATAGGAAAAATTGCTTATATTCAATTTGTCAAGGGAGAACAATATAGTCAAGAAGCATATAGTAAACAAGTTAAAAATCAAATTATTAGTCCCAATAGAGGAACCATTTATGATGTAAATGGAGAGATTTTAGCGCAAAGTATACCAGTAGATACGGTATCATTAAATGTAGGAAAAGTATGTTATGCTAACAAAAAAAAGGTACCTGATGAAGTAATTGCAGAAGGAATTTCTAATATTTTTGATATTACGTATGAAGAAATGCTAGAAAAATTACATACAACTAATTCATTAATTGTTATAGAGAAAAAGGTAGAAACCAATAAGGTGGATGCTTTGAAAACTTGGATGAAGGATAATAAAATAACGGTTGGTATTAATATTGATGAAGATACAAAAAGATATTATCCATATAATGATTTGGCTTCTAATTTATTAGGTTTTTGTGGAGAAGATAATATAGGCTTAGTTGGTTTGGAAGAAAGATGGAATGATACTTTAACGGGTACTGCTGGAAAAATTGTAACAGCAACAGATGTAAATGGAAATGCTATATCAGATGAAAACGAAGGATATGTTCCAACAGAAAATGGAAATAATCTTTATCTTACAATCGATACAAAAATTCAAGCTATTGCAGAGAAATATTTAGAACAGGCTATGAGTGAAAATAGCACAGCAACTAGTGGAAATGTAATCATTATGAATCCCCAAACGGGAGATATTTCAGCAATGGCAACATATCCAGATTACAATTTAAATAAGCCATCAGATGTTGCAAGTACAGGATATAAGGAAGAAGAGTGGAATACATTAGATAGTGCCACTAAAAGTAATATATTACAAGATTTATGGAAAAATAAAGCAGTAACGGATACCTATGAACCAGGATCAACCTTTAAACTCATTACAGCATCTGTTGGGTTAGAAGAAGGCTTTGTTCAAACAGATACACCAGGAGATTTTTTGTGTACAGGTTCCTATGTAGTGGCAGATCAACCTATCAGTTGTTGGCGAAAAGAACCACATGGAAGTCAAAGTTTAAGACAAGCACTTTGTAATTCTTGTAATCCAGCATTTATGCAATTAGGACAAAGAATTGGAGCAAAGATGCTATATAAATATTTTCAAGCATTTGGTTTGTTTGAAGCTTGTGGAAATAATATTGCTAAAGCATATCCAGGGGGATTTCACGAATTAAATAAAATGGCAGCAGTTGAGCTTGCTACCACTTCGTTTGGACAAAGATTCACCATATCACCATTACAATTGATTACTGCTGTTTCAGCAATATGTAATGATGGCATTTTAGTGGAACCTAAAATTGTAAAACAAATTGAAAATACGGATACAAAAAGTATTGAAGTACTAGAAACAAATGAAATAAGACAAGTGATATCTAAAAATACAGCAGATAAGATAAAAAATATGATGCAATCTGTTGTTGTAGAGGGAACAGGTAAGCATGCAGCTGTTGAGGGATATTCTATAGGAGGAAAGAGTGGTACATCAGAACCAAGAATTGGGAAAGAAGAAGAAGGGTATACAGCATCTTTTATTGCCATTTCTCCAATAGAAAATACACAAGTAGTGGTGCTTGTGGCTTTATATGGATTACAAGAAGGAGCAAGTCATCAAGGTGGACAAACTGCAGGTCCTGTAGCGTCACAGATTTTGTCCGAAGTTCTGCCTTACTTAGGAATAGCATCTAGTAATACAGAAGTAAAAGAAGATGCGCAAAAAGGATTAATGGCGGTTCCTAATGTTGTCAATCTTACAGTAGCTGAGGCAACGACTACATTACAAGAATTGGGATTTAATGTTAATAGTAATATTACAGGAGATATTAATACAGTACTTGTAACAGACCAAATGCCTAAAACAGGTGTAGCACTTAGTCAAAATTCTGTTGTATGTTTATATACAGCTGAAAATACGGAAAAAGCAGTTACGCAAGTGCCTAATATTAAGGGCATGACATCTGCACAAGCAATTAGTGCGCTAAGAGCTAAGAATCTTAATATAGAAGTAGAAGGAAGTAATGGTATTATTATATCTCAAGATCCAACATTTGAAACAGAAGTAGAAGAAGGAACAGTAGTGCATGTTGTTATAAAAGAAGAATTAACGGATGGACAATAAACGAATATCATCACAATAAAATAAGCATATTAAAAAATAAAAAACATACAATTTATCATAAAGAGGTGATTGTATGTTTTATTTTTCTAAAATGCAGGCAATAGGTAATGATTTTGTGATAATAGATGATATAAAAAATAATTTTGAATATAGTTTTAAGTTATTAGCTGAATTTTTTTGTGATAGACATTATGGTGTAGGAGCGGATGGAATTATTGTTGTAGATACAAGTGACGTTGCTGATTTTAAAATGCGTATTTTTAATAGTGACGGAAGTGAAGCAGAAATGTGCGGTAATGGAATACGCTGTTTTGCTAAATATGTATATGAAAAGAAGCTAACAGATAAGGAAATATTTCAAATTGAAACTTTGGCAGGAATAAAAGAAGTGAAATTAACATTAGAAAATGAAAGAATTGTAAGCATGGTAGAAGTAGATATGGGAGAGCCAAGTTTTGATGATGAGAAAATCCCAGTTATTTATTTAGATGGAAGAGATGAGAAGGGAATAAAAGTTGAAGAAAATGAGGTTTACCCAATATCTATGGGAAATCCTCATGCAGTTTGTTTTGTAGATGATGTAGATAAAGTAGAAATAGAAAAGATAGGACCAATGATTGAAGATTATAAATATTTTCCCAATAAAACAAATGTTGAATTTGTACAAATCATAGATAAGAAACATATTAAAGTTAGGGTATGGGAAAGAGGTGTGGGAGAAACACTTGCATGTGGTACAGGCGCTTGTGCAGCAATGGTTATTTCACACATAAAAAAATCCACAGAAAGTGAGATAACTGTGGATTTACCTGGTGGGAAATTGGAAATTACATATAATAAAAAAGTTATATTAAAAGGATCGGCAGAATTTGTATTTGAAGGCGAAATTGAAATCTAGTATGGATAGTAAGAGTTGTTATTTAATAGGAAAATATCCCATATTCCTATTAAATAACGATACCACTTTTTTATAAAATACCGCTATTCTTTTTTATCCAGCATTTCATCAATAATTTGTGCAATCACTTTTCTTTCATCATAAGGATATTTAACACCATTTCTTTCTAAATATAAATCATGTCCAAGACCTGGAATCACAATGATATCACCAGGTTTAGCAATAGATATGGCATAACGAATTCCCTCTGTTCTATCAACAATAATTTTATAAGGTTTGCCGGTTGGAATGATTCCAACTTCAATTTCTTTTAGAATTTTTAAAGGATCTTCTGTACGTACTTGATCAGACATTAAAATTGTATAATCTGCTAGTCTACCAGAAATTTCACCCATAATAGGTCGTTTAGTAGCATCTCTATCGCCACCAACACCCCAGGCACAAATAACTCTTCCTTTTGCATAGCTTTTTACAGCAGTTAAAATACTTTCCAAACTAGAAGGTGTATGTGCATAATCGATCATAATAGTAAGCCCTAATTTATTAGGAACAAGTTCACTCCTTCCTAGTACTTTTAAATCTTTTAAAGCATTTCTAATTTCATCTGCAGTAACACCAAAGTAAGATGTTGTAGCAATAGCACCAGCGGCATTATATACACTAAATCTTCCAGGAATACATGCTTCTATTTTTTCTTCTTTTCCCTTATAAGAAATAGAAAAATCAATATACGAATCTGTAATAATTAAACTTTCTGGATTAACTTTAAAATCAGCTTCTTCATCAATAGCAAAAGTTTTAATATCTTTATCAGGTAATAGCGATTTAATTGTACGAACTGTTTCATCATCATAATTAATAACACCGTGTTTAGCACGTTTTAAAAGTTCTAACTTGCATTGAAAATAGTCCTCCATATTGGGATGCTCTTTTGGACTAATATGATCTTCTGATAAATTGGTAAATACACCAACTTCAAATTCACAACCAGTAACTCTATCTAACTTCATGGCTTGTGAAGAAACTTCTAAAATAGCGATGTCTACACCTTTTTCAACCATGTTAGCTAAATGTTTTTGTATTTCAATACTTTCAGGTGTTGTTCTATCTGTATCTTCAATTTTTTCTCCATTGATGTAAACAGCAATACTACCAATTAAACCAACATGGAATCCATGTTCCTCTAGAATAGATTTAATCATAAAAGTAGTAGTTGTTTTTCCTTTTGTTCCTGTGACACCAATTAATTTCATTTTTTTAGAAGGATTATCATAAAAAGCACAAGCAACTTGTGCCAAAGCTTTCCTAGTATTAGACACAGCTATTGCAGTAATTCCTTCAGGTATATTTAATGAATTAACATCAACGTCAGGCTCAACAATAAGTGCTATAGCACCGTTTTTAATGGCATCTGGAATAAATGTAATACCATTTTTAGCAAATCCATTAATAGCGATGAAAAGACCACCTTCCTTCATTTTTCTTGAGTCTGAATGTATATTTGTTATATTTAAATCGAGAGTTCCTACTTTATTAATTATTTCAACTTCAGAAATTAATGTTTCAAGTAACATTTTTATCCCTTCCTTTCTCAAGATGATTATGCTTGTATTATATATCTAATAGGAAGGTTTGTAAACAAAAATATAAAGTTGTTTATGATTGGAATTATTAAAAAATATGTGTATAATTGTAACAAATGCAAATAAAAAACGTCTAATATATAGAAAGGGGAAACCATGCAAGAAATAGAAAAAATATATAAAGAATATTATTCAGTGGTATATAAATATTTGATGTGTTTAACCCAAAATGTAGATATAGCAGAAGAACTAACGCAAGAAACTTTTTATAAAATGATAAGAAAAATAGATACTTATAGTGGTAATGCAAAAATTTCTGTATGGCTATGTGAAATTGCAAAAAATATATGGTTTGATGAACTGAGAAAAAAGAAAAGGCGTATAAGAGTGATTGAAGAAGATGTGGACATGCCATCAGAGGAGAATATAGAAGAAAATTATCTTGTAAAAGAAGAAGTTTCAGAAACATTTCAAAATATAGAAACATTAGATGAAGATACCAAAAGAGTGATTTATTTAAGACTAAATAGTGAACTTTCTTTTAAAGAAATTGGTAAAGTTTTAGGAAAATCAGAGACCTGGTCAAGGGTGACTTTTTATAGAGGAAAACAAAAATTAAAGGAGTGTGATGAAAATGGAAAAGAAATGTAGTTTTGTACAAGATATTTTACCTACTTATATTGAAAAAATGACTTCTGAAGAAACAAATCAATTTGTAGAAGAACATTTAAAAACATGTATGGAATGTCAAAAAGTGCATCAGGCGATGTTAGAAGATATCGAAAAGGCGACTATAAAAAATACAGAAGTTGTGAAAACAATTCAGAAATATAAAAGAAAAATTTTTAGGATTAAATTATTGATTTTTATCATTCTATTAGCAATATTTATCTATTTAGGAGGCTATTTCGGATTTAGATACTGGGTAGTTAGTAAAGCTTTTAAGAGAAATACAAATTATGATGTTAATGGTAACTTTACGATAGCAGAGTATGAGGAGTCTATTGAAAGATATGAAAATCATGTTACTACCTATTATCAAGATAATAAAATGAAAAAAGTTTATGGTGATAAACTTTTAGAATATTATGATGGTAAAGATCATTACTACTTTAATGATGATGAAAAAACCTATTATGTTCAAAAAGATGTAGTTAATTCTGACAAACTCACGATAGACTTTGACATCTCAGGAATGGAAGATATTATACAAGGAGAAAAAATCAATCAACTTGCTATTTTAAAATATGTAATTTTTAGTGATAATGTCTTTATTCAAAAAGAAGGTTTTAGAAACAAAGAGTATTATGTCATTAAAAATATAGAAGGTCAGCGTGTATTTCTAGATAAAGATACATTTTTTGTTGAAAGAGTAGAGAGAAGCTCAAAAGATAAAAAAGAATATAGAATTACTACGGCAAGTGTTGGTTGGAGAGAAGTGCAAATGCCAGATTTATCACGATATACATTAATTGAAAAATAGCATGTGCTGAAACATATTGATTTTATTAAGAGACCAATGTTAGATAAAGTATGGATTAATGACCAAAGAAAGGAGTGATGGAGATGTTAAAGAAAAAAAGTAAGGATGTAGAAAATCATGAAGAAGTAAAAGTCATAAAAAAGCAATATAAAAAAATGAGGAATATAATTTTAATTTGTTTGAGTATATTTATTATTCTATTTGCTATAAAATTTTTACATGATTTTGTTATCATTCATAAAGTACTAAAGGTAAATTATGCAGATTTAGGAGACAATTATAAAATAACATTTTATGAAAATCAATTACAAACACCAAGATATATTTACTATAAAGATGGTATAACAAAATATGTATTACCAAATGCACCATCTAATATAGTGATTACAAAAGATGGATATTTGTATGTTATACAAACGGAAAAAAAGACTTATACAAAATTTGAAAATGTGTTAGGCAATTCAAAAGGAGTATCATTATCTTATATGTCTTTTGGCGTTGATATGGATATACAACATATTTTGCAGTTTATGATATTAGAAAGATGTAAAGTTAGTAAAGAGGAATATAAAAATCAAAATTACATTACTCTACAATTTGGAATGTATAAAATGTGGATCAATCCAACCACGTATTATGTTGAAAAAGAGATATTTTCAGGACAGGTAACAGAGAAGGTAATAGAAAAAAATGTTGTAACAGAAGAAGATATAAAAATGCCAAACTTAGAAGGATATACAGAATCCGTTGTTTCACAGTAAATAAATATTTATAGTAGAAATCAATAAAAGGAGCATATAAATTTTAGGTAATAAAATTTAATGCTTCTTTTGTTTCTTGGAAAACTAAAAATGGAGTTGAGTAGACTGAAATTGTATGATAAAATAGGAAAAACAAAAAGAGATTATAGGAACGAACGAAAAAACTTCTATTGTAAATAGAAAAAATTATTCAAGAAAATAATAAGGAAAGAAGTAATCATGATTCGAATAGAAAATATTAAAATAAGAGAAGATTTATCTAAACAAGCAGTTTTACAATATGTATGTAAAAAAAAGAAAATTCCTTTACAAGATGTCCTAGAATGGCGTATTGATAAGAAGTCAATTGATGCTAGAAATAAAAAAGATGTACATTATAATTATAGTATTATAATGAAATGTAGAAATGAAAAAAGAATAAAAGGGGTAAGAAAGATTGAAGAATCTCAAGAATTGCATATTGTAATAAATAGAAAGAGTGAAAAAAGACCTGTGATTGTTGGAGCAGGTCCATCAGGATTATTTTGTGCCTTAACACTTGTACAAAATGGAATGAAACCCATTATTATTGAACAAGGGAAAAAAGTAGAAGAGAGGGAAAAAGATGTAGAAACATTCCGACAATACGCTATTTTAAATACATTGTCAAATATTCAGTTTGGAGAAGGAGGAGCAGGAACTTTTTCAGATGGCAAACTAACAACTGGTACGCATAACCCTTTGTCACAAAAAGTTTTAGAATTATTTTATGAATTAGGTGCTCCTGAAGAAATTTTATATACGAGTAAACCACATATAGGAACGGATAAATTAATTACAATAATAAAAAAAATGAGAGAATATATTGAAAGTCAAGGGGGAGAATTTTTATTTTCTACTAAAGTAATAGATTTTCTTGTTAAAAATAATAAAATTACAGGTGTTGTTTGCCAACGATATGTTATAAAAGAAGGAGAAAAAAGAGACCGAACAGATAGTTTTTCTATAGAAACAGATACAGTTGTTTTAGCAATCGGACATAGTGCAAGAGACACATTTTATAAATTATATGAAAAAGGTTTTGATTTAGAGAGAAAAAATTTTTCAGTAGGGGTACGTATTGAACATAAACAAGAAATGATAAATAAAGCACAATATGGTGAAGAAACAACATTGCAATTACCACCAGCAGAATATAAACTGGCCTATCACGGAAAAGAAAGGTCTTGTTATACCTTTTGTATGTGTCCTGGTGGATATGTTATGGCATCTTCGAGTGAAGAAAATACAGTAGTAACAAATGGTATGAGTAAATATGCAAGAGATGGAGAGAACGCTAATAGTGCTGTTTTGGTAAATGTAGTAACATCTGATTTTCCAGGAGATTCACCATTAGCTGGAATAGAATTTCAAAAAGCGTTAGAAGAAAAAGCATTTATTTTGGGAGGAAAAAACTATTATGCACCAATTCAAAGAGTAGAAGATTTCCTAGAGAATAAAAAATCTATGCATATAGGAGAAGTAAAACCAACATATTTGCCAGGTGTCACTTTAAGTAACTTAAATGAAATTTTTCCGAAATGGATTTCTAAGACATTAAAAGAAGGATTGCTATATTTTGATACAGAAATAAAAGGATTTGCGAGTGCAGATGCTATATTAACAGGTGTAGAAACAAGAAGCTCTTCACCAGTCAAAATAAAAAGAGACGAAAAATATATATCAAATATAAAAGGAGTATATCCCTGTGGAGAAGGTGCTGGATATGCAGGTGGAATTATGACAGCAGCAGTTGATGGAATGCGATGTGCGATTGCTATATTGGAAGAATAAAAAAATGATAAAATAATATATGAGAAGGTAAAATGGAAGAGACACTACAAGAATTATTTAAAGAATGCAAAGGCGAGCTACAATCTATAGGAATAGATTTAGAAGATAAAAAGATTGGAAAAATAGATATTCACTTATCTAAAAGAAATAATAAAAGATATGGATGCTGCAAACAAGAAAACCCTGTTTATACCACAAAACGCATAGAAATACGAGGCCATAAAAAAACAATACGATATGATAGATATCTTAATCACCATATAGAAATTAGTCCATGGGTAATGCTATTAGAAAAAAATATTATAAAGAATACGATTATGCATGAAATGATTCATTGTTTACCATATTGTAATAATCATGGAGTAGAATTTAAGAGATATGCCCATGAGATTAATAAAAAATTAGGGTACACTATTAGTAGAGTAGGTAACAAAGAAGAAGATTTCAAAAAAAGTAATATTTCTTTTAAGCAAAAAGAAACGTACCATTATAAAATTTTATGTGAAAAATGTAAGCAGACATTTTATAGAAAAAGAATATCTAAGGAATTTACAAGAAAATATCGTTGTGGAACCTGTGGAGGGAAATTTATTATAGAATATTTATAATAAAATGATACATCTATTTTCTGAGAATGTATTGTGAAAATAGAATATACAAGATACAAAGAAAAACCGTTTATCATATTATAGATTATTATAATAGGAGGTAATTTTAGAAAATGAAATTTGTATATTATTATAGAAATGATGTATCAAGGAATAAAAATAACCAACCAGATGAAAAGATTGCCTTTAAAGTATTTAAAATAATAGTAGCATCTTTCATCATGATAATATTTTTTCCCTTAAGTGTATTAGCAACAGTAGCGTCAAGCAGTACAATTTATCAAGGAATTGATGTTAGTAATTGGCAAGGAAGTATCGATTATAATACTGTAAAAGAAAGTGGAATTGATATTGTATACATAAAAGCAAGTCAGGGAATAGATGTAGTGGACTCTTATTTTAGAATTAACTATAATAATGCAAAAGCAAATGGATTAAAAGTAGGATTCTATCATTACTTAACAGCTAGAACAGAACAACAGGCAATCGAACAAGCAGACTTTTTTGCTTCTGTTATTTCTAATACAGTACCCGACTGCAAATTAGCAATGGATTTTGAATCTTTTGGAAACTTAACAAATGAAGAAATCAACCAAATAGCACAAACTTTTTTAGAAAGATTAGAAACGACCACTGGAAAAGAAGTAATTATATATAGTGATACCTCTAATGCACGAAATATTTTTAGAGCAGAATTAGCAAGCAGATATCCTTTATGGGTAGCAGAATACGGTGTAGAGAATCCTGGAGAAACAAACTGGGAGTTTTGGGAGGGGTTTCAATTCACTGATATGGGAGAAGTTCCGGGTATACAAGGATTTGTTGATAAAGATAGATTTACAGAGGATATTTTATTGGATAGTAGTACACAAATACCAGAAAGTGGTAATAAAGAAAACTATAATCAAGATACAGAATACATTGTTCAGTGTGGTAATACATTAACAAGTATAGCACATAAATATGGAACTAGTGTAAGGGCATTGGTTGCATTAAATGGCATACAAAACCCCAATTTAATTTTTACAGGGGAGAAATTAATTGTACCAATTAATAGTAATATAGGTAGTACAGAAAGTTTATTTGATGCAGGACATACAATATATACAGTAAAACCAGGAGATACATTAAGTGCATTAGCAATAGAATTTAGAACAACAGTTGATAGTATTGCTAAATTAAACGGTATAGAAAATATTAATTTAATTTTTGTAGGACAAAAGCTAAGAATTTAAGAAACATGTTTATTTGAACAAACATTATTGATAATAGAAAAAACAAAGAGATGATGAGAAATTTCTAAAAAACATAAAAATAATAAAAAACAAAGAAATTTATGATATACTATATTCACTAAATAGAGATAAAGACTAAGTTAGAAAATGATTTTAATTATAAAATAGAAAAAGTAAAAAAGGAGAGATAATGAAGAATTTAATTATTGGGAGGAGCAACATTTCTTGAAATATATGAAGCCTTTATGAATCATAAAAAAATATACTTATACAATGACATACCAGAAGGAATATTATATGATGAAATAGCAGGATTTTTACCAACTATTATAAATGGAAACTTAGATATGATTGGAGAATAATATGTTAAGAGAACAAATTGAAAAATATATACCGTATAATCAGCAAGAAAAAAAGGATAAAGAAGTGATACTAAAGTATATAGATACTTTCGATAATTTATTAGTAAGAGAAAATGAATTTGCTCATTTTACAGCATCTAACTGGATTGTTAATCCAGATAGAACGAAAGTGCTAATGGTTTTTCATAATATTTATAAGTCATGGTCTTGGACAGGAGGGCATGCAGATGGAGATGAAAATTTATTGCATGTTGCTATAAAAGAAGCAGAGGAAGAAACAGGAATACATAATTTTAAGGTACTTGAGGATAGTCTATTTAGTTTAGAGCTTATAACAGTAGATGGACATGTTAAGAGAGGAAAATATATATCATCTCATATTCATATAAATGGTACGTTCTTATTGGAAGCAGATGAGAACCAAAAAATAAGAATTAAAGAAGATGAAAATAGTGATGTGAGATGGATTAATATAGAAGATTCTATTAAAGTAACAAATGAGCCTAAAATGATACCAATATATACCAAATTGATAGAAAAATTAAATGATATGAAGAGATGAAAAATAAAGAAGATATAATGGTTTATGTTGAAAAAGTGTAGGATGCTAAAATTATGAAGATTGGAAAAATAGATGAGAGGAATATGTAAATAGAAACTCATAACCCGAAGGTCGTAAGTTCGAGTCTTACCCCCGCAACCAAACTTATATCGTTACAGCTAACTAAGTTGTAGCGATTTTTTATATTCTCCAATTAGTTTACAATAATGCTTAAAAATGGCACTTTTATGTCAAATTGGGGAAAAGTTGGGAAAATAAATCTCCAAAACTATTGATATTTCTAATAAAAATTCAGTAAAAGACTATGGGAAACCTAAAAATATTTTTTAGTAGTCTTTTACTTTTTACATCGTAAAAAGGTTTATGACTTAGTGAAAAAAGTTCTAGACTAATTGTTTGATAGTAGCAAGTTTTGTAATGCAAACCCAGCTTTTCTATTATGAGAAATAATTGGATGAACATAGAAATTATATGTTGTTGTAATTTGTGCATGTCCAAGTCTTGCTGCTACTACTGCTACATCAATATTTTGTGCTATTAACAATGTAGCATTTGTGTGTCTTAGTCCGTGAAAGTTAATTACAGGTAGCCCAATTGTACCTACATATTTTACAAACCATTTGCTAATAGTAGAAGGGTGCATAGGTTTGCCATCAGCTTGTACAAATAACCTATTAGAATTAGTCCATAATTCGCCATAAAGCGATTTTTGTTCATCATACCATAATTTATATTCCTCAAGTAGAGAAATGACAAAATCAGGTATTGCTACTTCTCTAATAGAGCTTTCTGTTTTTGGTACTTTAGTAAATACTCCTTTGTCTGCTAAATACTGACTAGAACGATTTATACTTATAATTCCATCTCTGAAATTAACATCATTCCATTCAAGCCCCATAAGCTCTCCAAGTCTAACTCCAGTAAATATTGTTAAGATGATTGCAGTTTTATATTTAATTTGTTCTTCATCTAGTTGTGATAAGTTTTCTAATAAAACTTTACATTGATCATCATCATAGTATTTTCTTTTAGGCTTTTTAGTTTTAGGTGGTTGAACACGTTCAGCAGGATTAGATATTATTATTTGCCAATAAACAGCTTTGTGTAGCATTGCACGAAGTAATCTGTGATGCTCTAATATAGTTTTGCTAGATAAAGGTTTTAATGTTTTACTTCCATTATTGCCTTTTTTTCTAACTAACTGAGTATCTCGACCAAGCAAATCATAGAATTGCATAATATCTGTTGGTTTAATTTTATTGATGTAGAAATGTCCAAAATAGGGTAGAAGTCTTGTTTCTAACATTCTTACATATCTTTTATAAGTTGATGGTGCAAGTTCTTTTGAACCATAATCTCTTTTCCATATTTCAGTAAATTCAGAGAATTTAAGAGATTTGCCCTCAATAACCATACCATTTTGAACATCTGCAACAAATTTTGCAAGTTCTATTTCAGCATCTTTTTTATTTCCATGAACTGTCTTAGTTTTCTTAATAGGTTTGCCTTGCAAGTCATATCCAGCAATACAACTTAATCTGTAACTATTCTTTCCTCTTTTTTCAATACTCCCAGCCATTACCTTTTTCACCTCCTTTCAGGCATACCTATGGGTGGGAGAGA
>CANQTX010000015.1 GCA_947626885.1 uncultured Clostridia bacterium
TGGTGACCCGTACGGGAATCGAACCCATGATTCCACCTTGAGAGGGTGGCGTCTTAGCCGCTTGACCAACGGGCCTTAATAGAACCTATTTACTTATAACATATTTTTTAAATTTAGTCAATACACATATTTAGAATTACTTCCAGTCTTTCATCTTGTTTCGTTAAATATAAATATCCTATTAATGCTTCAAAAGCTGTTGATTGTGCATAGTCTGCGATGTTAGCGTTTTTAGCAACATGATGATTTTCTGTATTTCTTCCTCGTCTAACAATATCTAACTCTTTTTCTGTTAAATGCTCACTAATTTTCTTCAAAGTATTTGCTTGCGCTTGTGCTTTTACATATTTAATAGACGCTAAATGCAATTTATGTGGTTTTGCATTTGAATCATTTACTAATTTTGTTCTAATAAACATTTCATAAACACTATCTCCTACATAAGCCCATACTAATGGTGATAACATATTGACATCCTCTACTACTTTTTCTCTTTTTATAAACTCCAAATTAAAATCCTAAAACATACTCTATTTTAAGAATATATCACTTTCTTTATAAATTTAGGTTTTTAAAAGGATATACCTATAAACCCTTCTAAAAGTATCTCTCTATCAACCTATAATTTTCATACATAACAAAACTTTTCTATTGAATTTTTAAGGTAATTCCAAAGTTATTTTTCCTAACTTACAATTTCTAAAATCTTCTAATATAATGCTAGCTATTTTTTCATCATCCAAATTACCTCCCTGCACCAAAGCTCCTCTTTTCTTGCCAATTAATTGCATTAATGCATACATAGGATTTATATTTTTTTCAATTTGTCTTATCTCCTCATCAGTAATATTATATCTTTTTTGAATATTTATTTTATATGAGGGATATAATGTTTTTAAAAGCGCATATGCTACTTCTATTTTTTCTATTATATCATCTTTAATCGTACCTGTAAATGCTAAATGTAATGCAATCTCTTGATTTTCAAACTTTGGCCATAATACACCCGGTGTATCTAAAAGCTCTTGATGGTTTCCAATTCTTATCCATTGTTTTTGTCTAGTTACTCCTGGTTTATTTGCAACAGCCATACTTGTTTTTTTAGCGATTCTATTAATAAAGGAAGATTTTCCTACATTAGGAATTCCTAATATCATTATTCTAATTGTTTTGTGAATTCTACCTCTTGCTGCTTGTCTTTCCATCTCTTCTTTCATTAACTCTTCTATTTTCTTTGATACTTTTTCTATCCCTTTACCAGAATTTGCATCTGTTAAAATAACAGGCGCCTCTTGTGATAATGCTTCTACCCATTTTTGATTAGAAAATGGATCTGATAAATCACATTTATTCAATAAAATAATTTTCTTTTTATTTTTGGTTAGTTTCTGAATTTCTGGATTTCTACTAGATATTGGTATTCTCGCATCTAATAACTCAATCACTACATCAATTAATTTTAAATCCTCTTCAATTTCTCTCCTTGTTTTAGCCATATGACCTGGATACCAGTTGATATTGGTTTTATTTTCGTTCACTAAATCACTTCCTTTTCATTTTATTCTTTTTTATCTATTCTTATTTCTCCTTTATTTGTATAATAATATTCCATTAATATAAATTTCTTTTTACAAAATCATTATATATCCATTCAGGGCCATAATCAAAAACTTGAATTAATTCTCCAATTAATTCTTGTTTTGACATTTTATTCAAGCATTTAATTACTTCATTATATTCATTCTCTCGTTCTTTTTCAAATTCTTCCTGTAATCTTGTTTGTTCTTCTTCAAAATTAGTAGCTTCTTCTGGAATAGCACTAAAATATGTTGCAACTATATGTTTACAAATTATTCTTTTTCCATTAGCCAAAGGACAATCACATGTACATTTTCTTGGGTGTTCAATATCTAAATAAACATTGTACTTTTTAGTTCCTTTTACTACACTTAAATATTCATTTTCATTTATTTTATTCAATTCAGTTACCTTTTTACTTTTGTAATAATCTAAACCTCTCCAACATGAATTGCCACTAGCTAATGATATTATTCCCATAATTCTACTCCTTGTTATTTCCATTTCCTAATAGTTTTATTTTTTCAGCATTATTAAGTATATCCAACTGATACTTGGCAATCTCACTTAATATTTCAAATCTTTCTTCTTTACTTTTTCCTTCTTTAATTAGTTCAGCATTATGTGATTCTAAATTAGATAATACTGTTAATTCATTAATTGTTGCATAGTCTCTAACATTAGAATTCTTAGCTAAATCAGCATTAAGTTCTCTCCATTTTTTTGCGGTTGTTTTGAAAATAATTACATTTAAGATGTCCGCTTCTTCTGTATATTTTAGCCATTCTTTATTTTTATAGAAATCATTATCTGGTAATATATAATTTTTAATTGCATCAGTATGTATTAAGTAATTATTTTTTGTTAATATTCTTTTTATATCCCATTCTCTGTTTTGATTTTCTAATTGTTTTAATCTTTCAAATTCTTTTATTAAATATAATTTAAAAACTGGACTTATTGCAGATGCAAATTCAAATGCAATATCTTTATGTGCATATGTTCCACCATATTTTCCACGTTTTGAATATATACCAATAGCATTTGTTTTTTCACACCATTCAGTAACACTTAATGTGAAAGTATGAAGTCCAGCATTTTTTCTAAACCCGCCGAATTCGACGGAATTAAAATTTGGATTATAAATTGACTCCCAAGTTCCTAAAAATTCCAAAGTAATTTTATTTTTTAACCAATTTCTTATAATATCATCTGATGTAGATTTACCTTCTTTAATCTTTGTAAAATCAGAAATACATATCGGCTAGTGTTTAGATAATTCGTACTATACCAGTTGATATTTGTCTGATTTTGTTGATTATCCATTATTATCACTTCCTTTTATTTTATATTTTCATCTATCCAATTTGAAAATTCTTTACTTGAATTTTTTATTTCAAAACTTGAAATTTCGGCAACTTCATAATTATGTATTTTCTTTATTTCGTTTTCTATTTCTGAAAATTCACTTTCCTTTGTCCTAAATTCTAATTTGTATTCATCACATTCTTCTAATTTATTATTCCACCAATATTTAGAATGAACTTTAGATATCTGACTTCCAGCTACTAATCTTTTTTCAAGTAATATATCTACTATTTTGTTTGCTATTTCTTTTTTATCACATAATGTTGTTACTATTATATATTTATCCATTTTTTAATTTCTCCTATTATTTTTTTATTTCACTAATTACTTAATTTTTTTATATCAAATTTATATATAGCTATTATAGCTGAAAACATTTCAATAAAGGTTGATATTAAACCACTTATTGCTAAAACTTTAATATTATATATTATAAAAAGTGAACAAGAAATTATTTCAGTGATTCTTGTTATAGTTAAATTTTTTTGCCATAAAGCTATACTATATAGTATTACAGCTAGAGTAGGAAGTAGACTTATAATTCCGTTGTAGGACATCAATGATAAAATAATCATACATATTATAATTAATATTAAATATATTATTGGAATTTTATCATTAAATTTTTTATATATAAGATTTCTTATCATTGTCATTACATTCATTAAACATCCAGAAATTGCATTTAAAAATAAATACTGAAAAGCAAATAGTAAACTTGAAAATATTTGATATTTTAATAAAGTATCTTTCTTATTTTTTTGAAAACTCATTATAAGAACTACTAATGCTATTATTCCAAATAATTGTGCTATATAAAACATTTATTACCACCTTAATATTTATTCTTCATTATATATTTTTTTCCTATTTCAACCATTTTTCTAGCAATAGCTAAACTATGTTTTAATCTATTCTCATCCATATTTTCTCTCAATCCTCCATTACGAAGATAAAAAAATGAAAAAAATATTACTTCCTTTTTTAATTATTCATATAAATTTCTTTCTACAAAATCATTATAATGCCTCATCAATCTCTTTGTATGTTTCATCCTTAAAGATGAATTTTATAGAATTGATAATCATTTCAATTCCTAGTAGAACAAGATGTTCTGTTATTTTTTCGAAAGGATTATATATTAATAAGATAGATATCACTATTTCGAATATAGCATGTAATAATTCCCCAAGAAATTTATTTTTATGCACTTTGTTATAAAGTGCTACATCTAAACCTTTTGTTCCTTTTCTCAAGCCAGATATTCCCCAAATAATTGATATAAAAGGAATAGCATTATTCCCTTTAAATAAGATAGATATTCCAAGTATTATAGTTACAATATTTTCAGGAATTTTCATAGTTTCCAATGATTGATATTCTTTTTGCCAAATGTTATAAATTAGTGTTATGCCAGAAGTCAAAATCATCATAGTTCCTATGATTATTGGTAATATACTAGTTAATTTATTAGCATATACTATATTTAGAAAACCAATTAATATAAGTATTAATGTATTAAGCTTTTCAATCAATATTTTCTTTTTATCTTTATTCTTACTTTGTTCTTGTTCTTTATTTTTCTGTTCTAAAAAATCTTCCATTTACTATTCCCCTTTAACTGAAAACTGGTCTCGTGATTACGAGACCTCTCATCGTTTTATTATCTAATTTTTCAGAAACCTTTTCTTATGTTATCCTATTTCAATATTTATTTCTTTGCTACCAATCTATATCCATCATACTTTTATAAACTATAATTTATATTGGTTTCTATCAGCTCTTTCATCAAATTCTCTATCGTATTGTTCATTTTCATAAAACCAATCTGTTTTTTTATCACTAACAAATCCTTTACGATTTTTATTAATTAGTATATCTAAGAAGGTCAATGTTGGTATAATAACGCCTAAGCAAATACATATTAAGTTAGAACTGTTTACAATGGTAACACCTGTTGCTTGCATTTCAATAACAGCATTATATAGTGCTGTTCCAAAATAAGATATGTAAATAGCAAAATAAAGGGTTGCTCCTATTAAATTTCTTTTAATTACCAGTAACATACATGGTAATGTTGCAAATAATACCGCAATTTCTAAATCTACATTCAATGGTGTAGCAAAAAAATCTACTTCTAACTGGTAAAATAATGTAACAATTGCTCTAAAAAACCAAAATACTACTCCTAAAATCGTAATTAAATAGCTAAATAAACTTGTCATTTGTATTTCCCCTTTCGTTTATAAAATACTGTATCAATTTGCTTATTAGCGATACTGTTCTTACTCATTCATTGTAGCATACTCTCGTATATTTTTCAACTAAAAATAAGTGGTATTTTTCAACTACCACTTATTAATTCTATTCTTCTTCCTCTGTATCTGTAAAGTTAAATTCATCTTTAAATTTATCTTTAAATATTTCAAAAACTGCCATTAAAACTTCTTCATCATCTACACTAACATAAGATTCTTCTTCTTCATTATCTATGTCTTCTACTTTTAATATAACTACTTCTCCATCATCTTCTTCACCATCTTCTATCACTGGTAGTAATACAACATATTCTTCCCCGTCATATTCTATTAAATCTAAAAATTCAAATTGTACTTCATTTCCCTCTTCATCATTTAATATAATCATATTGCTCATATCTTCATCAAAATCATTCATTTCCTCGTCCATCTTTTTCTCCTTTCTTTCGTATATCAATCATATACTAAATTCGAAATTATCATACACTAAACTAACTAAATTTGCAATAGTTTTTTTAAATTTATTTATTTTTATTCATATACACTTCTAAAATATATACAGCAGAAATCGTATCTACAATATTTCTTTTTTTATGTTTATTAACATCTAAAAAATTCATTGTTTTATGAGCAGCTACCGTTGTTAATCTTTCATCTATTGTTTCTATTTTGAGTCCAGGATATTTACATTTTAACTTATGAATAAACTTTTCTGTAATTTCTGCCCTTATGGTCTTGGTTCCATTCATATTCAATGGCATTCCTACTACAATGGTATCTATTTCATACTGTGTCATAATTTCATCTAATTTTCTTAATAAAATTTTGTCGCTTCCGTGATGTGCTACTGTTGTTAATCCCTGTGCTGTAATTCCTAATGCATCTGTTATGGCTAATCCTGTTCTACTATCTCCATAGTCTATTGCTAATGTTCTCATATCTGCTTAATCTTCCAATCCAATATAATATTTTACCATTTTTTCTAAAAGTTCATCTCTTTCTACTAAACGAATTAGATTTCTCGCATCATTATGGCTTGTTATATAGGTAGGATCACCTGACAAAATATATCCTACAATTTGATTAATAGGATTATATCCCTTTTCTACTAACGCTTGGTATACCTCTTTTAAAATCTCTTTTGCTTTAACACTTTTATCTTTATCTACTTTAAAACTCATTGTTTTATCGATAGCCATTTCATATACCTCCTAAATATAATTTATTTGACTTTCTTCTTTATCTGTTGTATCAAGATATTCTTCTAACTTCTTTGTTAAGTGCTCCATGCCTGTTCCTTTATAATAAGTAGATACTACAAAATTAGTCTTAGGTGATGCTGATTTTTGCTCTTTTAATTCTTTAACTCTTACTTTTTTTCCATTAATTACTTTTACAGATTGTACTTCTTCTGCCTCCTCTATTACCTCTAATTCTTCAATCTCATTTTTCATTTCTTTCAAAAATTCTTCTACACTATTTTCTTCTACACCAGAGAAAACAATAGCAAATTTAGGTCCCATATATCTTACAAATATATATTGCGCCGCTATTTTTGATTTAACAATATTACTAATTTCTGTAATAATGTCATTACCAATTTGTCTACTAGCTTTTTCATTAATTTCCTCTATATTGATAATTTTAAACATACACACTGCTGAAGTAGGATATTGATCAAAAGTTCTTTTAGCTGCTCCGTATAAGTACTCTGCAGAATACAATCCTGTAAATTTGTCTGTTCTAACAATATTTTCAATTGTATCTTGATATGCAACTGTTGATAACACAGAAAGAATATTATCCTTTACCACCTCTATAATGGTGACATCTGTTTTGTCAAAAGCATGCATTTTACCACTTTCCATAATCCAATATCCAATATAAATATTATCAATGTATAAAGGGAAAAACATAGCAGACTTTGCTCTCCCCATTTCTATCTTTTGATATGGCAATTTTTCATTTTCATTCTCTATAGTAATATATTTCGGTGTTGCTGTTGCTACACTATCTTGAAAAATTTCTTCTGTATGTAAATTTGCTAATGTATCATAATGAATTTTATCTACATTTGATGCTTTAATTACATACTCAGCCCCATCAAACACTACAATTGTTGAGTATTTTATATCATACTTTTCAATAATAATATCATTTATCTTATTTAATTTCGCATCTACTGTTTCTTCTTCGCCAGCAACTCTCATAAAGTCCTGTAAAACAGATAGATTACTTATTTTTTGATTAATATTATTAAACGCTTCTATCTTTTTCTGAATATGAAAATTATATGCTACAAGGACGCCAATTGCTACTAACAAAATTAATATTACTGCTATTACCAAGATATCACCTCTATTATTTAATCCTTTAATATTTATTTTTCATCTGTCTTAATGTATTATTCATATTATTTGAAAAAACATTTTTACTATAATCTTGTGTTTGTTTTCCATAAGTTTGTTTGCTTACAAGTGGATATACCATATCTCCTAATATTCTAAGTTTTGATAAAAATGCCTTTGAATATCCATTTAAAGATACATTACAATTTACCATGGCATCTAGATATTTAGAATAAGCATTATCTTCAAATGGTATACTACAAGCTTTTACCATGTCTTTATTAAATAATTCTGTCATAAATGACATAGCTGGATCATTGTAAAAGGACATTCCCCCTATAATAATTTTACTAGTTAAACTTCTTACTTTTATTTCTTTATTAATAACAACTCTTACTTTTTCAGATTCTAGTACTCCCTTTGCTTTTAAATCCCTTAAGAAAGAGGTCAACGGCTGAATTGTTAAAATATCCATAGATTGTACTAAATAAATTTCTTGGCAACTTGCAAAATAAGAAGGATCTGTCTCAAAGTCACAATCTATTAAAACTAAGGAATGATTTTGCACTAATGTAGATAATATAGATTCTACGTTGGTGTATACTTTTCCATCGTTCGGAAGTGCTGTATATACGGTTAAATTTTTATCAACTTTAATTCCCTCTGCAAAACCATTTTGTAATTTTTCAATAGATGTATATGCTATTTTTCTAAGCGCTTCTTCATTTTTAGTATATATATAATAAGAATTTCTATTTTGCGTCATATCTAATATGGCAGTATTAATGCCTGCAGAAGAAAATAATGCAGCTAAATTATTAATTAAGAAAGAAGTGCCATTTTTAGTTGTTCCTATAAATGTTACAATTTTTTTATCTTTTGTAAGCAAACTATTTAGGCTTGACATTGAATAATCTACTTGTGGTTTTATACTTTCAATACTATTATTTTCATTATAGTCATCATTTTGTTTATAAGAAGTATCGGTTTCCTCATAATCTGCATCAAATCCTGGTAACATATCTGAATCATTATAAGTCGTATTTTGATCATCTGTATCTAACTGAGAAAGTACATCTTCTTCCTCTTCTGCCACTTCCTCAAATCCTGGTAACATATCCCCTGCATCATCATCTTCTTCATATGCCTCTGATGTTTGTTCTTCTATACCTGGTAATAAATCATCTTCTACGTCATATGCCATATCTTCCATAGAAGAGTCATCCTCTTCATATTCTTCTAGATCATCCAAGCCTGGTAAAGATACCTCATCTGTATAGTCATCATCTTCTTCTATATCATCATCTTCTCCATATGTCTCTGATGTTTGTTCTTCTATACCTGGCAATAAATCATCTTCTATCTCAGATGCTACATCTGCTATAGGAGAATCCTCCTCTTCGTATTCTTCTCCTTCTTCAATTTCCTCAAATTCTGGTAATGCA
Source organism: uncultured Clostridia bacterium (assembly GCA_947626885.1). Lineage (GTDB taxonomy): Bacteria > Bacillota > Clostridia > TANB77 > CAG-508 > Scatovivens. The sequence goes on from CANQTX010000015.1 coordinate 8,998, forward strand.
TCTTCTATATCATCATCTTCTTCATATGCTTCTAAATCATCCAATCCTGGTAAAGTTGCTTCTTCATATGCATTGGTTTCATCAAGTCCTGGCAATAAATCATCTTCTATCTCATCTTCTTTCATTGTATCAATTCCTGGTAGTATAACTTCATCATCTTCTAAAGTCAAATTAGCATCTATTATTTCTTGATTAGCATCTTTCTTAGGTCTTCCTCTTTTTCCTTTTGTTTTTTGCACCATTGGTTCTGGATTTTTCCTTGGTCTTCCTCTTCCTTTTTTTACTACTTTTTCTACATTTTCATCAATTAATAATGCATCTTCATTTTTAAATTCTGGAACCATGGCATCAACTTCTCCACTCTTTTCTTTTTCTATTGTGTCTAATTCTGAAATTGTTTCATCATTCATTTTCTTCTGTACAGCCTCTAAATCTAATAACATATCTTCTTTCTCTGCAACTGCTTCTTTTATAGATTGTTTGGCCATTGCTTTCGATTTTACTAATCTCTGTGTTGCTTTAACATTAGGTGTAGTACTATTTGTTTTTAATGCTTTTTGTGTATTGGTTACTTCCTGCACTGGTTGCGCTACCTTAGCAACATTTTTTACCACTTTTGTTGTTGCTGTATTTTTGACATTTGTTCGATTCGATTGCATAGTTTCCTCTGCATTTTGTGCTGACTTTACAGGATTGATAACTTTATGTTTTGCATTTCTAACAGATGAAGGAATAACAATAGGTCCTGACATTTTTGTCTGATTTAATTTATTTTCTAGGATATCAATTTTTATACCAGTTTTTACTTGATTGCTTTTATTCTGTAATTTACTATTTCCTATTTTTTGCATATTCCCATTAATAGACATAATTTCTTGATATTTAGGAGAGCTTACTTCTAAAACTGCTTTTACGTTCATAGGTAAGCAATTAATAATAATTTTGAGTTGTTCATCTGTATATTGAGAAACAATATTATCAAAACTATCTGCATATTTATCTGTATTCTTTCCAAGTTTTTTAAAATGTGTTAGAATATTTTGTATCTCTAATTCACTAACTTCTCTTTCACTCTTAGGATCATAACTTACATCATCTGCATCAATTTTATAATATAACTTTGCTTCTTTTTTTACTCTAGGCTTATTAATTAGCTTACACACTGCATCCATACTTCTATCATTACCCAAAAGTGCATTATAAATGCCAATACCAAAAATTTTTACTAAAAAAGCACTTCCCTTCGTACGTCTATCGGTACAAATTAGAACAATGGAAGTTTCCTTTCCTTGACTATCTTGTGCTTCATCACTAATATTATCCAATTTTTCAAAAATAAATTTATCAATCGTATCATAATTATTATTTGAAAATGGCTCTAAATCTTCACTTATTACAATTCTATCATAGGTTTTATCTTTTTGTATCTCTTTTAATATTGCATTAAAGTAATAAACATTTTTATAAGATAATATCTCTTTATATTCTTTTTGATACCTCTTAATGATTGCATCTGAAATGCTTTCACTACTAACTGCAAATAACACTTTCATTTGTTAACCCCTCCAACCATTTACCACTATGGCAAAAATTAATGGTAATACTTGACATATTAATAATATTGTTACAAATGTAATAATAAGTTTAAACCCTCTATCTCTTACATCTAATTTTCGTATACCAATTACATATTGATATATAGAACCAATAGCAATACCAATAAAACAAAATGGAATACTATAAATTCTAACAGCATTTAATATGTACGCTGCAATACCATAAGGTGTAGAACCATATTTTTCAATATATTCATCAATTTTATCTTTTGTAGACTCTTTCATTTCAACTAATTCTGTTGCTTGTGTAGACTGCAAAATTTCTTCTCCTGTAACAGTAGCATATACTTCTGAAATCATAGATGTATATCCTAATGCTATGATAAGTATGATTGCTATAATTACTACTTTTTTTAGCATATTGATTTTTAAACCTCCTTTAGGTTGACTTTCTTTATATATTGAAAATAATACATATATAATCATACAATATATTACATAAAATAGCAACCTAAATTCATAAATTTTTTCTATGTTTTTTTATAAACGATTATATAAATATGTCATCCAATGATAAACAGATTTTGCCCAATTGGCATCACTAGCATATTTTTGATTAATGCTATTTAGCGTGTTACCGCTATAAAATTTTCCGGTGGCAACATTGCCATCATAAATTTTTGTGCCTGAAGGATTTAAATAATATTTAACAAAAACACGTGCCAATAAATCTATTCCTTCTGCATATGTAGAAAACTGATAAGATCCTCCATACGGGTTAGTATCATATGCACCATAACCAAATAAATTTTTTTTATCTAAGGCTATACGAGAAGTACCCCAATCACTTTCATGTATTGCAACTGCTGCAAGAAAAATACCATTCATTTTATATTGTTTTTCAGCATAATAAAAATATTCTGCATTATCTTCTAAAACTTTATTTTTATCCTGATCGTTTCCTGATAAGACTTTTTTAAATTGATTTAAAGTAAAATGACTTTCAACATTTAAAGGCATTGTAAAATTCAAATTCTTTAGTAATGTTTCTTTGGAATAACTATCTTTCTCTTCTGTATCTTTATAAGTCATATTAGGTGCTATGTTTGTCACACAATTTTGGGGTATATAACCTTTTCTGGTAGTAGAAGAAATATAAAACCAATCTTCATATATTGCCAAAATTGTTACTTCATCTTCTTTTTGAATGGTAGCAACCTTTTCTGAATCAATATCTGGATTTAATCGAATAGCTAGGGTATCAGAAGTTACATACACCTTATCCCCTACTACTGGCTTATAAGAATTTGTACCACTACCCGTACCAATTTCAATAATTTTATTAATAGATGCTTTTGTCAGATGGTTAGCAACAATTTCCTCTGAAATCAGATTGTTATTTTCATATTGTTTAACAACCACAACACGTTGCTTGCCATCTCTTCCTTCTTGCAACACTTGCATGGTTCCTTTGGGTAAGGTATCATTATTTTTATAGATGGTAGTATATTCTAAATCTGTTTCTTCTATGGTTAATTCTTTTTGATAAACATTCTTTAAATTGTTTTGTAATATATTTTCTAGATGAATTGGATTTTGATTTTTATATAAAACAATATCGGGCTGATTGGGTTGACTTTCATGAACTGCCAAAATACTTTTGGAGAAAATAAAAAAAATAGAAATACAAAAACAAGACATGATTATATAATTCATTTTTCTTCCTATATTACTATTTTTTTTGTTTTTTTTTCTCTTATTTCTATTTATCATATGTAATCTCCTGCTATTATTTTAATATTAATCGCATTTTTTGTCAATTTTAATTTCTGGAAAATTTTTTCGTATAAAAAAAAGTAAATGATAAAATTACCATCTACTTTTAAAAAAAATTATTAACCAGTTTTTTATTTTACTAAATAACCCTTCATTCACTTTTATTATTGATAAATTTTCTTGCGTTTCTTGAAGAGAATTCATTTGAGGAGTCATATCTTTTTTAAATATCTCATCAGGATTATACTTTTCTCTTAATTCTGCTTGATGTTTCTTTTCGTTTTCTGTATATAATTCTATTAATTCTCTTTTTCTATTTTCGTCTTTGCACCAATATTGATAATTTAATATTGCCAATATAGATAATGTTTCTTTTTTTAAATTTTGCTCTTTCAATGGCTGATTTGCTGTTATCTCCTTTTTATAATCCATTGCTTTATTTTCTTTAAACATTTTTCTTAATTTCTCTGGAATCTCTGCAATATATTTATCCTCCATTAAACTGAGTACCATATCTACCTCGGCAAATGTTTCCATCACATATTTATCCATTTATTTCACCTGTTTTGTTTAATCTTCTTTTGATGGGCTTTCACTTTCTTTAGATAATGATTCTGCTCCAAGTACATTAACTCCTCTTTTTATATCTTCTATCGTTGTTTCTTTAGTTGTTGCAACTGCAATATTGTCTGGAGTTAATTTTGGGAAATTTAATTCTAAATTTTTTACACCAAAAGGTATCAAATATTTTATATTGGTTTTTATAGTTTTTAAATGTTAATGTCTTATTTATAGTATAAAGTATTTTTATTTCTTTGTCAAATAACACTATACAATATACGCTTTATACGCTTTCTGGAAAATTTTTTCCATGATATATCTTGCGAAAAGTCCAAAGATATATTATAGTAACATTAAGAAAAAAACTGTAGGAAGGATAACACATGAAAAAAAATATCTTGAAAACTATCTTAGTATTTTTATTATTCGTATTGGTCATTTTTATATCTTACCAATATATTTTCTTAAAATATGCTAATAAACGATCTTTAGAAAAATCCATTGATTTCCTTGAAGATACTGAAAATTTTCCTTTCTTTATTGACAAAATTATTCTATATAGTAGTGCCTATGGCAACAATAGAAACACCAATTTTCAACAAACCAATTGGATTTTAAATTTATATCAATATACCGATATTGCTATATACCTTAAAGGAAACAAAAATACATTAACACCTAATAATACTATTAAAAAACTTTCTATTAATAGTTTTCATTTTTATCAATCACCTACCATAGGAGAGCCAACACTATATTATTTAGATGTCAATGACTTTGGAACAGGAAATTTTTCAGAAAATAATAAAATTGAAAATACTTTAACTTTTAATGTTTTAAATGACGCAAATACAGAAAATTTAATTAGCACAAATACACCAGTTCTTTTCTCAGATTTATCCAATCCTATTACATTAAAATATGTTAATCCACTTTACTCCAATTTTGAATTACCTTCTCATGAAATTATTCATTTTGATGGAAATCTTTTAAATCGTGCTAATATAAAACTACAAAATCTTTCTGCTTCTTTTCGCTTCAACATAGAAGTAGTAAACTATTTAAATGAAACATTTTTATATAATCTTAATATTGATATTCCTCTTGAAAACAATGAAACTACTATTTTCTCTGGGAAAATTTTAGAATGTAAAGAACATCTAAATTATCCATTTATTAAAATACAACCATAACTATTGTGTTTTATCTTTAACCAAAATATGTAAAATTTTTTCTTTGATTTTATGAAAGAAGTTCTTCATCATAACATGAGATTGACTATTAACGTTGTCTGATAACTGGTTGCCTGACTGATCAAAATTACCCTCTGTCATATCATTAGAATCATTTTGTAGATTCTGCTCATATTTTTGAATTACTTTTGGCTTTGAAAAATCTTGCTTCTCTACCTCTAATTCTTTTTCATGGTGTATATCAGTCGTATCTTCAAATAATTCTTCTAATTGATATTTTTCACGTATTTGATCATCTAATTTTTTTTGATTTTCCAACATAATGTCATATAATTCTTGTTTTCTCTTCTCATCCTCACACCAATATTTCAAATGCAATAGTGCTATAATTTCTAACGTATATTGTTTTAAGCCTTGAGATTGCAATGGTTGATACGGATTAATATATACTTTATGCATAGGATCTTTTATATGAGAAAAAAAAGCACGTAACTTTTCTGGAATCTTTTCTATATATTTTTCATTCATATGATGAATAATGTAATCTACTTCAGCATATGCTATTAAATCTTCTCTTGTTATAACAACACTCATTGGTATTCCTCCATTTTTACTAAACTACCTATCTAAACTATCCCTATCAGCTTCTTTTCCTATTTCTGTTTTTCCATTTTTGATAATATCACTGACAATTTGTTCTGCTGTTCTGCTCTCTTTTTCTAATGCTTTTTTTTGTTCATTTACCTTTTCTCCCACCGCAACAATCTGATTTAAATTGGCATTTTGTGCATTTTCTAATGAAACTTTTAACATAGCATCACTTGGTGTAAGATTATTGGTTTCAGCAGCATACTTAGCAATTAAGGTAAGATTTTCTGTTACATTCTCTAGTTTTTCTTCCTTGGTCCATCCGATAAACGTATAGGTTACTTGTATTGTTGGTTCTTTTGTAGGTGTTTTTCCTTGATAAGTAACTGTTTCACCTCGTGATACTAACTGTTTATCTAATACGGTAACCATATCATCATCTAAAAAAATTACTTCAAATTTTTCCGTATCCATTTTTTCTCTCCTTATCTTTTGTCATTTTTATTTTATTATATGATTAATTTCTTTTAATTGCAAGCTTTTTCTATTATGTTTCTTTTTTACTATTAATATCGATATATCATTCTTTATACACAAAAAAAAGATATAGTAAAAACTATATCTTTCTATGAATTATAAGTTTTATATTCGTTCTTATTTTTTATTTACTAAATCTTTTAATGCTTTACCAGCTTTAAATACTGGAGCTTTTGATGCAGGTATTTTGATTTCTTCTTTCGTTTGTGGATTTCTTCCTTTTCTAGCTGCTCTTTTTCTTACTTCAAAAGAACCAAATCCAACTAATTGAACTTTATCCCCTTTTGTAAGAGCATCTGTAACAACACTTATAAATGCGTTAACTGACTCTTCTGCAGATTTTTTTGTTTCTCCTGTTTTTGCAGCTATTGCTGCGATTAATTCAGCTTTGTTCATTTAAATTTACCTCCTAATAGATTTTAGTACGTAGAATTTTTTTTCTACTATTTTTTTATTCTCCAAAAACCCCTAAAATCCTTCTTTTTTTTTGATATTTTTATTTTTTTGTTTATTTTTCAATATTTCTTAAGTTTTCAATTTTTCTTTCTCAGTTATATCAATGGTTTAAGGAAATCTTATTTTAAGAATATATTTTCATTTTTTTTAAGAAAAGATAAATTTTTTCCCCTTTTGGTAACATCTCAATATCTTCTTTTGCTAGAATCTTAAACAAAAAAATGAATATGATATACACAATAACTGCACTTATTATACCAATAATGGTTGCTATATATTCCTTTATTTTTAAATTGATAATATAAGTATACAAAAAATATGAAATTCCTATCATTATTCCATTTATCATAACAGGCTTCCATAATAACTGCACCAAATTAAATTTTAGATGAATTGTCTTTCTTAATGCATGATAAGAAATTGTAAATGCAACCATATGACATAAAATTGTCCCAATAATAGAGCCTTTTTCATATATACCATCTATTGGTATCAAGATAATATTAGTAAGAAATTTTACAATGACACCACAAAATAAACCTATAGCAGGAATTTTATTTTTTCCTAATCCCTGCAAGGCACCATTCATTGTTTGTGTTAGTACTGTAAAGATAATTGTAATCGAAGCTAATTTTAACAAACTAGCTCCACTATTAGCATTAGGAAATAATAAATTCAAAATTTGATTTGCATATACAAACATACCTAATGTACAGGGTAAACCAATTAATATAGTAATTAAGAGCGAAAAATGTAATCGACGATTGATTGTTTGAAAATCATTTTTAACTAAGCTACCTGCTATTTCAGGAACCAATACTGTAGCAAATGCTATATTAAAAGCCAGTGGCATAGCTACTAATATATCTACTTTCGTACTTAATATACCATATTTTATTTTAGCAACACTTTCTCCTAACGGTTTTTTTAATAATCTAACAACTGTTACTGAATCTATATTTTTATTAATAGTTGCTAAAAGAGAACTAAGAGACATAGGAATCGATACAGCAAATATTTTTTTGACAATACTTCTAATACTATCTTTTCGAAAATGTTGTATTTCTTTATGTAAGATAATCTTTCTATGTTTTTGCGAAATATAAAATATATCTATAAAACTAATCATAGTAGCAAACGTTGTTGCTAAATTAGCACCAGCTGCCATTAATGTTGTATCATTGCAAGATATATGTGCTATGATTTCTACACATATAATTGTCAAAATTGTTTTAAATAATTGTTCAACAGTTTGTGAATGCGCTGTTACAGTAATTTCTTTTTTTCCATTACAATACCCTCGTATAACAGAGGATATTGCTACAAAAAATATAGCAGGTGATAATGCCTTTAGTGTATATTCCGCTTCAGGAATTCCTAATAAAGACTGAGAAATAACTTTTGCCATACAAAATAGCACCATCGTACAAGAAAATCCTATGAGAGAAAATAAACAAAACGCAACTTTAAATATTCTATCTGCTCCCTTATCATCTCCTATAGCTAACTTTTCTGAAACAACTTTAGCGATAGCATTGGGAATACCAATCGAAGAAATAGCAAGTAATAACGCATATATTTGATAGCCACTCATATAAATAGCATTACCACTATCTCCAAATCCATTTTTATTAGTTAAAAAGACACTATAGCATAATCCTAATATCTTTATTAATACTTGCGACATCATTAAAGCCATAATTCCTTGAATAAATCCATCGCCGTTTTTTTTATACTTCACACATTTTCACCTCTTATTTACATCATATTAAAAACACTATATATTATTCAAAAATATCATAGAAACCATTTCCTGATACTAGAAATCAATAAAAATAAATCTTACGGAAATAAGGTTTTTTTGATGAAAACTATTGCTTTTTTTTCATTTTTGTAAGATAATATATATGTATAGTTTTTTTAAGAGGAATCATATAAAATGAAATATATAGATCAATTTTTACAGAAATTAAAAACAGACAGAAATACTTTTGTAACGGTTATTTTAACTTTAATTTCTTTTTACATATGTATTGATAGAATTACAGAAATATTATTCATTGGCTTATCAGGAATATCTGTATCTTATTGGGGACCCATAAAATATACTTTTGCGCTTGCATGTCCTGTATTTGCCTTTTATTTCTCTTTTGCTTCAAAATTTGTTACAGATGATAAAGCGAAACTATCTTTTTTGTATATCTATTGTATAGCACTTTACATTATGGTAGCTTCTATGATTATCCAATGGATTAATCAAATCGGATGGATTTTACTATTTTCTGTACCAAACTATTCTTACATTATTACTAACTTTATGGATTTAATAAAGCCAGCATTTTCAGCTTTTGCATGGTATATACCTGTTTGCAGTTTTTATCCATTGTTTAAGTTTATCTATATGAAAATGCAAGATACTCAAGCCATACGAGAATCTATTGCAGATTATGGTGGTATTGATTTATCCGATAAAAGTAAAGGTTGGGGACCTTATACTTGTGAAATGCTTCTTTGCAGAGATAGAGAAACTGGAAAAATAATAAAAATTCCAGAAGCGAGAAGATTTGAATCTGCTCTTGTAGTAGGTATTTCTGGCTCAGGAAAAACTTCCATGATATTTGAACCTATGATTGCCAGAGATTTAGAAAAAAAATATTTTTATAAAGAAACAGCAAAAGAATTAAGTTATACCGCTTTACGTACAGGAATTGCTACTTTAACTTCGCCTTATTCTAATGAATATATAAATGAAAACTTTTCTTTAAAAATGATTACACCTGTCCCAACAAAAGAAAAATTATTTAAAGCTTATTTTTCAAAATTGACTTATACCTATGCAAAAGAAAACGCTGTTTATAAAAACTTAGGTATTACTTATATGGCGCCAGATTATGAATCTATTATGCATATGAAAGAAGTAGCAGAAAATTTTAATATAAAATATAATATTATCGATCCGAATGATACGAATTCTATTGGTTTAAATCCATTTATATTTGATGATCCTATTAAAACATCTATTGCTATATCTTCTGTGTTAAAACGACTATATCATGCCGAAATGGAATTAAATTCTACCACATCTATTAATGAAGCCTTTATGAATAATATTGTAACACAGGCAATAGAAAACTTAACATTGTTATTAAAAGAAACATATCCTAGAATACATGACGGTGACTTACCAAATTTAGAAGACTTATTAAAACTATTAAGTAACTTTGATTTAATCGAAGAAATGGCTGAAACGATGAAATCATTTCCAGAATTAGAAGAAAAATATAGTATTCAACTTGGTTACTTCAAAAAAACTTTTTATAAAGGTGCAAATGGAAGAGAGCAAACAGAAAGATATTTGCAAGCATCTGCTGCACAATTAGAAAATTTACTACGCTATCCTGGTGTAAAAAATATTTTGTGTAACCGAAACTATAATTTAAATTATGATAAAGCACTAGAGAACGGTGAAGTTATTTTTGTATGCACAAGACGTGGAGATTTAGGAGCTAGTGTTCACAAAGCATTTGGTTTGTTCTTCCTATTATTAATGCAACATTCTGTATTATCGAGACCAGGAAATGAACAAACGAGAATTCCTCACTTCCTATATATTGATGAATTTCCACCATTTGTTTGCAGAGCTACAGCAGATATCTTCACTTTATATCGAAAATATCGTGTAGGTACTATTATTTCTGCACAAAACTTATCACAATTTGGTGTTAATAATGAAAATAATTATAGACAAACCATTATGGCAAATTGTACAACAAAAATTGTATTTGGTAATAATACACCTGAAGATAACGAATGGTGGCAAAAAGAATTTGGTGATAAAAGAGAATGGCGATTCCAAAACGATTATAAAACAGGTGAAGGAGAATATGATAAAACCTATAAAAATATTATTTGGCAATGGGTACCAAATTTTGTTGGTGGTAAAATACAATTCTTACATTTTAAAACAATCGTTTACAAAACAAAAGATTTAAATGGAAAAAATTGGGTTGGTTCTGCTAAAGTAGATTTCTTAGAGACGCGATATAAAGAAAAACAAAAAGTTAAGAATTACAACTTTGCTAAGTTTACCAATGGTATTACCAATTCTTCTGATGAAAGTAGTGATACCAAACAGAAATCTAAATTTGATTTAAAAAACATTAATTTTGGTGCAAAACCAGATAATCCAAATGATATGAACCCTGTACAAACAAATACATCTGATATATCTTATAAATTTGACGATGAAGACGCTATTACTTCTTTTAATTCTAATCATCCTTAAGTCTATTTATGAGTAGATGATTAATAAAAAAACAAGGAAGAAATTTCTTAATGATTTCTTTCTTGTTTTTTTATTTCATTTAAAACTATCCTAATAATTTAAACTCTACATTCTTTGCTTTATATTTTCCCGTAGCATCATCTTTTACAAATTCTACTAAAGATTTATCTAAACTACTAGCATTTTGTTTTAAATCTGTTGTAAAATAAATTTTATAATTATCCATCTCTAAATGATTGACAACAATTTCTTTAAATGTTTCAACCATATGTTTATCATCTTCACAAACTAATATTAATTGTGGCTTTATTTCAAATCCACTATCAAATTGCACAAAGTTTTCTAAAAAATCTTTATATAGCCTCATTCTATCTACAAATTTATTCTTCCAATCCTCTTCTCTTCTTACACATTCAAACAATAGACTTAAACATTTTCCGCTTTTTTCTATTTTTACTTCACCATGTGCCTTAAAAGTTTTGCCACTCAACTTAGCCGTAATTTGGGGCTTTACTCGATAACTACTAAAATTTTTAGATTTTCGCATATAGGCAATAATTACTTGATTTCCCGCCAATCGTTTTTTTATTAAAGCCACCGGTTTTGTATTATCTGTTGGTTGCCATCTACATTCCTCTTCTTTAGAAGTTATTAAGTATTTTCCCATTTTTTCCATACAATAAATACGATAAATTCCTTTGCCTTCTTCAGAATTAAAATAATATCGTGTTAAAATTTTACTTTTAATTAATTGATCTAACTTATTATTTAACTTATCTTGTGACTTTATTTCCACTTCTTTATGTTTTAATACTTGATAAATTTGTCTAGATGTTAAAAATTCAAATTGATTTATTAAATCTAGAATTTGAAAGTGAACATCTGAAATATGTCCTAAATTAATTTTGTGAATAATTTGATTGATAGAGACATAACCATCCTTACCATCAAATGTTTTTATTTCTCCTTCTCTAATAGCGAACGGAGAAACGGTAGTTTTAATTTCTTCATCTTCTACCATTTTTCAAAATCCTCCTTTTTACACAATTAAAAGTTTTATTTTTTTCCTGTCTTTTATTATTTTTTTGATATAGACATTTACTTTCTGTCCATATTGTAAACCTTCTTTATATTCAGCCAGCCCTACTAAATTGGGTTTTAACTCTATAAAAATCCCATTTTTATATTTATCTGGCTCTTTTACTGTACCTTCTACCACCATCTTTTCTTGAAATTGTTTAATATTCTCCTCCCAATTGCCTAAAAGTTCTTTATAAGATAAAACAATTTTCCCTTGTTCTTTATCTATTGATTTTATCATAACATGAATTTTTTGTCCAATAAAAAAACGTTCTTCCGGTGATTTTATTCTAGAAACCGATATATCTTCAATATGCAATAATCCTACAATGCCTCCTCCTATCTCTACAAATACACCAAAACTTCTAATATTTTTAACAATGCCATTCACTACCATTCCTGGTACCAAATCATGTTTTATCCATTGTATTGCTTCTTTTTGTACATTTTTTCTCGATAGAAGAATTTGGTGAGGATTATAAATTTCTTTTACTTTAAATTGTACAAATTGGTGTACTTTATTCCTACACACATTTTTTTTGCAAAATCCAAAATCGTCTGTATATATTTCTTCTACTTCATTTCTAGGAATGATCCCTGTTATTGCATTTCCTAAGTCAACATATAAATTAAACCACTCATCACAATGATTTACATATCCCTGCATTGTCTCTCCATAATGAAATGCTTTTTTGATAATATCTAAATTATATTCTTCTTTGGTTTCTATCCAGCCTTCTGGAATAAATTTTTGATATTCCATGCTCCTTTTTCTCCTCTTTTTCTTTTGTATTTTTATGATTTCAAAATTGCTTCCACCTCATATGTATTTAAATAGCGCCAACTTCCAATGGGTAAATTTTTAACACCAATAGTTCCAATCTTTGCTCTATGTAGTGCAACAACTTTTTTTCCAATTGCCTCGCACATCTTTCTCACTTGTCGATTTTTTCCTTCATGAATAACTATTTCCATTCTTGTAATGTTTTTTTCTTTATCTATTTTTATAATACTAACTTTTGCGGGTTTTGTTTGATATCCTCCTTCAATTCGGACACCTTGTTGCAATTGTTGTATTTCTTTTTCTTCTATTATTCCTACAATTGTGACAATATACGTTTTATTAATTTCATGCTTAGGATGTGTAACACGATAAATGAAATCTCCGTCATCTGTTAAAATTAATGCTCCTGATGTATACATATCTAATCTTCCTACCGGTAAAACTCTTTGCTTTACTTTTACTAAATCTAATACACAAGGCCTTTGAAATGGATCTTTTACTGTTGTTACCACACCAATCGGTTTATTTAATAAAATATACGTATATTTTTGCTGTGGTAACATAACTTTTTTATCTTCAAAAAATACTTCGTCTATCAAAGGTTTTACCTTTGTTCCAAGTTTTGTTACAACCACCCCATTGACCCTAACTTTTCCTAAGGTAATATATATCTCACACTTTCTACGTGATGCAATACCGCATTCTGCTAAATATTTCTGTAATCTAATCTCTTCCATTTATTACTACCTTCTTTGGTTTCTTAATTACCATTTATTCTCACTTCAATCAGATGAATATACACAAGTTTCTTTTCTTAGTCTTTCTAAAACTTCTGCAAAATACTTTGGCACTTCCGCTTCTAGCACCATCTTTTTTTTCGTTACTGGATGCATAAATTCTAATTTTTGGCTATGTAACATTTGTCCTTTCACACCAAATGGATTCTTCCCATTGGAATATACATAATCTCCTACAATGGGATATCCAATTTGTGCTAAATGTACTCTAATTTGGTGAGTTCTTCCTGTTTCAATTGTTACTTCTAGTAATGTATATGCATTAAATCTTTCTAATACTTTAATATGTGTAACAGCCGTTTTTCCCTTTTTGGACACTGCCATTTTAGTTCTATCTTTTGTACTTCTTGCTATTGGCATATCAATGGTTGCCTCATTCTCTTTTAATCTTCCCCTTACAAGCGCCAAATACGTTTTTTTCACTTCATGTTTTTTTATTTGCTCACTGATATTTAGATGTGCCATATCATTTTTAGCAACAATTAACAAACCAGAGGTATCTTTATCAATTCTATGAACAATGCCTGGTCGAATTTTTCCTCCCACACCTGAAAGACTATCTTTACATCTGGCCATAATTGCATTAACTAGAGTACCATTTGGATTTCCATTACCAGGATGAACAACTAATCCTTTTTGCTTGTTCACAACTAGAATAACATTATCTTCATAAACAATATTTAATGGTATATTCTCTGGCATAATTTGAACCTCTTTTGGCTCTTCTTCTTGTATAAGAATACAATCGGATGCATTAATTTTATAGGAAGTTTTTACTTTTTTCTGATTTACGAGAATTAATCCTTCTTCTACCATTCTCTGAATCGCAACTCGTGACAATTGCTTTTCTTTCATGGCAATTGCTTTATCAATTCTCATTCCTATCCATTCACTTTCTACGCAATACTCTTTTTTTTTCACAATTCTCCCCTACTTATCAAATTTTCCCTTCGTAATATCTTTCGTAATGCATATTTTTACTAAATATACTGGCAATACTATCATTCTTACAATTCTGGAAGGTTGTAAAATTAATCTCCATAACCATTCTAAACATAAATTTTGAACAAATCTAGGTGCTCTTTTTACTCTTCCTGATTCATAATCTAGTGTACCACCTTGTCCTGCTGCAATATCTACTTGCAATTCCTTTCTATGTTTAGCAATCCATTTTTCTTGCAAGGGTGCTCCCATTGCAACAAATAACACATTCGGTGCTTTTTCATTAATTTGACGAACCACTTCTTCTTCTGAATCTTTCACAAAATATCCTTCGTGATAACCAACAATGTTTAATTTAGGGAATATCGTTTGTAAATTTCGAATTGCTAATTCTAAAACCTCTTGTTTACCTCCTAACACATAAAAAGTCCATCCCTTTTTCTCTCCATATTTTAAAATCTCTCTAAAATAAGTTTGTCCTGGTATTCTTTCTTTAAATCTCTTTTTTTGCAATCTACCACCTATCATAACACCCACACTATCTGGTGTAGCAAGATCTGCCGTATTTAATATTTGAAAAAATTCTTCGTCTTTTTGCGCTTTCATAATAAATTCTGTATTGGGTGCCACGACTAATTTACAAGACTTGTTACTCGTAGCAATTAATTCTTCCGTTATTTCAATTGCTTCCTTAGTGCTAACATTATCGATTGCAACACCTAAAATTTTGATTTTCTCTCTCAAAATGCCTCCTTATTTTTCCAATATCGAATTAAAAATATAATTAATAAAATCCATCCTATAAACACATAACTATCCGCCAGATTAAATATAGGAAACTTATATATTTTAATAAAATCTACAATGGCGCCTCTAGTTATTCTATCTATTAGATTACTAATGCCACCTGCTAAAATAATACCAAGTGTTATACCAGTTTTTATATCAATTCTTTCTAATTGTGTTCTGATAAAATGAATGATTAACATTAAAACAAATAGTGTGATAATGATATTTTTTACATTACCACTATTAAAACCTAATGCCATTCCCGTATTGTTAACAATTTCTAATGTAACAATAGATCCACCAACTGGCTCTCTTATATATTGGGTTACTAAAAATTTACTCGTTTGATCAATTATAATTAAGATAAGCGTAATAATTATAATCACTTTCAATACTTTATTTTTCAAAATAGATCTTTCCATTTATTCCTCATTTATCATTCTTTCATAAATTTTAAAATTGCCTTCGTTGTATAATAAGTTATATCTTGTATCATGATCTAATAACATAGCTAGTTTTGCATTTGCATAGGTAATAACATGTGTAACACCATATTCTTCAAATTTTGATTGATAATCAACAGATATACCTGCTATATTGAGTGCATCTGAAAAAATATCTCTTCCCTCTATACCTTTTTCTTTATCAGCATTAAATTCTGGTGAATACAAATCACATCTAGAATCAATAAACACTGGAATATCTCGAAACAACAGATAACTTCCATAATTGTATTCATTATATAATTTTATATTTTTTACATCTAAATTTGCTAACATCCAATCAGATGCTTCTACTGGATAAGTATTAGCATCTACATAATCCTCACTTAATTTAGGTTTTATCTGCCTGGTTGCTATTATCATAAATAGACAAACCAATATAATCGCTCCAAACCAATCTGAGAAAAATCTTAAAACTTTTAAATAGGTTTCTTTATCATATTTTTGGAACATATCTCCTATCATTTTAGCTAATATCGGTCCACAAAATATCGCAAACATTGAAACTTGTCTTCTTGATTTTATAGATAAATAGGTTAACCCTACTAACATAAATAAATCTGATAATTTAATTTTTGTATCTGTAAAAATTAATATAGCTAAAAACATCACCAATGTTATAAAAAATTCTGGACTTTCTGCTAAAACTACTGGCAAATGTTCATTAATGGAAGCAGTTGTATTGCCTTGTAGCGTTTTATAAAGATAGGTATAAGCACCATTTCCTGCAGGATTTAGAAATCCTGTTAATCCCGCTATTATTGCAATCACTATTAGCCAAAGTACATATTTATTTTTATGCAATTTAATTTTATAAGGATGTTCTCTTAAAATTTTTCTTTTTCTCTGTCTTTCGGAAATATCAAATTTTATTTTCTCCCTTTTTTCTTGACATTTTATTTGTACAGTTTCTCTTTTTACTACTTTGCCAAAAATTTTATATACTCCCCCAATGATCCTTCTGTCTAAATCCCAATCGATTAGCCATGTCCATAAATATTCACCTATATATGGTAAAAACAGCACAAAGTAAAAAGGGAATACAGCACAATGCAAATTCGCTATTAGTAATGGAATGATAATTAAAGCAATCGCGTTTCGTTTTTTATGCGTTTCTAAAAACATTTCGATATGATAAACCGTAAGTACAAATAAAATAAAGGTTACCAATTGTGCTCTAGCTGCAATAAACGATTTCATTAAATAAATTGCTCCTAGTGTTATAATAAGAGAAACAACTTTATTGTTAGATTTTTTTACACTCAAAGCATAAACAGAAATTCCTAATAGTGCTGAAAATATCATAGTAGAAATATAAATGCCTAATTGTCCAAAATGATTATAAATCATAAACATACCTAAATCGTATAACCAATGGGGATATGTATAAGGTAAATTATGCCATGAATATAAATCCGTTGTTAAATCAGATATGCCATGATGAGAAATATATTCCCCTATTTTAATTGTATAATATGTGTCATTTTGCAGTGTCTTAGGTGCTATTGACATACAAAAAAGTGCTATACAAATAACTGCTACTATATTAAATATTATGTTTTGCCTTTTTGAGCTGTCCATATATATAAACTCCTCATTTTTTAATATGTAGCATTATATCAAATAAATAAAAAAAAATATATAGTTTTATGAAATTTTTTCCTTTTAAAATGAAAAACGCCCATATACCAACCTCTGTTAGCACATGAGCATTTATATAATTTGCTAAAATTTATATAAAATTAATTTTATATACTATATTATATTAAACAACCTCTTCATTTGGTTCCTGTTCTTCTTTATTCGCAATTTCCATACTCGCTACTGAAACTTCATAAGCAACTCTTGTTTCTGAAGTACCATCTTCATATTTTTTCTCGTATGTTCTAGACTGCACTCTACCAACTAGCTTAACTTCTGTTCCCACTTCCATATTTTGACAGAATCTAGCATTTCTTCCCCAAGCAATACAAGGAATATAATCTGATTTATTATAAGCTCGATTAACAGCCAATAATACATCTGCAATTTCTCTTCCAAATGGTGTTTGTCTATAAATTGGTTTTTTGCATATGTAACCAATTAATGTAACCTCATTTGTTATTTCATCTTTTTGATCTTCTTTTTCTTCTAGTTCTGTAATTTCTTTTGCAAATACTGTTAAAATTAATCTATTTTTCTCATTTTCATAATTATTATAAGATCTAAATTGCCCTTCAATAGAAATTTTTTTGCCAATGACCAAATTTATATTAGTAATTAACCTCTCTGAAATGGTTATGGGGATAATATCTACTGTCGTACTTAATCTCATCACTTCTAGATTAAACACATAAAATTTCTCTCCATAAATTTCATGGCTATAATTTTTATCACTAGCTACTTTTCCTACAAGTACTAAGTGATTATTTTCTAAATAATTGGTATTCAATTTGATTCCTCCTTAACATTTATCTACTGTATTTTTCTTATAAACTGCCTCTTCTTTTTGTTTTTTTCTCTTAAAAACAATTCTATTATAACACATTTTTTTGTTTTTGTCTACATAAAATTGTAAAAAATAACATATTTTTACAAAATAGCATTTCTTTTTTCACAAAAGTATCAATAGTTTCAATAATTTTTTTTATTTTTTTCTTTATTTTTACTTAAAAAATTATGTTATCAAATTATTTGTAAACCTTTAAAAATCATCTAAAACACATGATTTGAAAACTTTTCCTCTCTCTTCAAAATTTTTAAAATATCCATAACTAGAAGCTGCTGGCGATAAAATACAAGCAGTATTTTTGGGGGTAACTGCTTTTGCTTTTTTTACTGCCTCTTCCATAGTATTTACCTTGAATATATTTTTATGACTATTTTTTAAACCATCAAATATAGCATCTCCTGTTTTGGGTAGACATATAATATTTTCAATATCACTTTTTAAAAGAAATTGTATTAAGGGAACTTGATTAATCCCTCTATCTTTACCTCCCACAATAATGGTATGAATGTTTTTAATTGCTTTTATAGCATAAATGGTAGCTTCTGGTATAGTTGCTATAGAATCATTGTAATAATCTACACCTTCCACATTTCCCACAAACTCCATACGATGTTCCAATGTTTTAAAATTTTGAATACTTTCCATCATTTTTCCTGTATCCAATTGCAAAATATCTGCTACCGCTATTGCAAACATAATATTATTTAAGTTATGTATTCCTTTTAAATGCATTTTTATATTGCTATCCATAATAGGGTTATTATTACAATATATGATACCATCTTTTAAAAATACATGATTTTTGGTATTAGGCTTTTCTGTAAGAGATATCGCATAGTCATGTTGTTTATAAGGAAAATGAAACTCCTGCATCCAAAAATTATCCCTATTATAGATGAAATATTGATTCTGTTTTTGAAAATTTGCAATTCGAAATTTCGCTTCTCGATATGCTTCAAAAGATTGATAATGATCAAGATGTTCTTCATAAATATTTAACAAAATAGCAATATCTGGTGAAACTTTTATATATTCTAAAGCATGAGAAGAAATTTCACACACCACCAAACAATCTTTTTTCATATTATCTAAACAATTAAAAATAGGCTCTCCAATATTTCCCAATAAAAAAACATCTTTTCCCTGCTCTTTTAACATTTGATACAACAGTGAACTAGTTGTACTTTTCCCTTTTGTGCCAGTAACACCTATTGTGAAGACTTTCATATATTCTAAGAACAGTGCTAGTTGATTGGTTAATTTATCTTTATAAGCTGTAATGTCTATATCCTTTAATGAAATACCTGGTGTTTTCAAAATAACATCAAAATTTTCCATTCCTTTTAGATAATCTTCTCCCAAACAAAATGCCATATTGGTATCTTCTCTTAGAAAAGGAAATTCTTCCAGTAGCGATATTTTTTTATCTGCTATAGTTAATTGCTTATGAGGGAAATGTTTTCTTAAAAAAGCATAACTGGATTGTCCCTCGATTCCAAACCCTAAAATTAGTATTGTTTTATCTTCTAAAAAACGTAATAACTCTTTTATCATAACATTTTCCTTTCATAACCTTATTTCTTTAAATAAGATAGTAACTTATCTTCAAATGGTTTAGGTATATTATGTTGTTTACTATAGTTATTTAATAACTTTTCTTTTGAAAATACACCATGCGTCTTATAATATTGTAATAAAAATGGTAACTTTTGATTGTCATTGTATTGTTTTTCATCTTGTATATTGCCCTTTTCTATATTTTCAATTGTTTTTGTTACAGCATAACGCACTTCGCTAAATGTTCCCACACACTCAAATGGTTTTATTTCTCCATAACCACAAAGCTCTATAAAAGTATTTAATAAATCTTCTCTTTCAAATAAATCTTCACCAAAAATGGTAACCAATTTTTCTTTATATAAAAACGGACTTAAAATGATAAATACAAATAAACATTTGGGACAATGGCAACACCATTTCCAAGGTTCTGTTTTACTTCCTACATTGCAACTTTTAAAAACGGAATGATACTGTTCCAATTTTGAAAAAAGCATGGCAATTTGAATTTCACTAATAGGTCTTAATAAACTAAAATATTCTACCCCTCCTTTAAAATACTTTTCCACATATTCTCGAAAATCATTTTCAAAGGCTAATGTTTTAGAATATTGATGATTAATATTTTCACCTTTCACATTGGTTTCATTCGCACTATCTTCGTTTGATAAAACAACATATTTTTTACCCAATATATATGCTATCATATAAGTTAAAAATGCCAGTAAGGCAGAAAAAGGCGTATGCCCATTCAAAAAGCCTTTTTGATTCAGATCCAATAATCGTTTATCAATTTTGCGGTTTACTTCTATGATTTGACTATCTTCAAACCCTGCTATTTTAGCACATTCTATAGACACTTTCTTACTTCCGATACAAAAAGCCAAAGAATTTGCCTGATCATGTTTGAGTATATCTAATGTGACATTAGAGTCTTTTCCTCCTCCTATTGGAATAATCATTCCCTCTAATTTTTTCTGCACTTTTATATTGTCTTGTGTTAAGTCTTCTCCTTCAGAAATAAATGTTACAAAATCTTTTTGCGCTACTGCTATATGATTGCGATATCGAAATTCACTAAGTCCTAAATAATATAACTTTTGAAACCATTTCGCTTGAAACGCATCTAGTTTTCCACATTTTATAATAAACTGTGGAGAACAAGTTGCTTTAAAATAACTAATCGCTTCTACCATTCCTAAATGAAACACCATATTCCTAACAAAATTAGTATCTATTGCTTGAAAACATAACTGTTTTTTAGCAATCATCAAATGAGAATAAAATTCTGATAAATGCTCAATTTCGAAATGATACTGTATATAAATATTATTATCATCTTCTTTTATTTCATACTGATGATAAATAAATGTTTTATATGTATTTTTTAATTCTTCATATTTCATAATTGTTCTCCTCTAATACTATTTGCTTTTCTTTTTTATAATATATTAACTATATCTTAAATTTGTGTTTTTGTAAATATAGTAAATTTCTAATAAGCATCTACCCAAACGAACCATTTTAATCTTCTATACATAAACTGTACTATAGGCACTTATGTGTTTCATATGATTTAAAAAATAAGGAAGGAATTGATATTATGGAATTTGATAAAAAAGTCATTGTTGATGTGAATGGATTTATTGAAACAGGAAAACAATTTGATTTAGATTTAAGATTACCAGAAGATGATAGAAATGTTGTATATGGCATTATAAAAGATCATCATGGTGAACCTGTAAAAGATGCTGTTGTTAAATTAGTAGAAGTTTGTAAAGACGAAAGAAAACCTGTCTCTCATACATTTACTGATAAGGAGGGAGAATTTGTTTTTGGTCCTTTATGTCCTCATAAATCTTATGCTATAGAAATATGGGTAAATCGAGTAAAACATGTAAAAATTTGCAAAGTTTGTGAACATGAAGGAAAGTGTTTAAAAGGTGTAGATTTATATTGCAATAAATGTGAAGAAGATGACAAAGCTGAATTGAAAGAGGATTTTGAAGCTTAAATTATTGTGAATATTTTTTTATACGATATTTACCATAACGACTGTTAGAAACAGTCGTTATAGTTTTTTTAAATATCTATCTCTATGTCCTATTTTGTGCAAAAAGTATAGCTTTTATATATTCTTCTAGTATATTAATATTTTGAATTGATTATTATAGAATAATAATAAACTATTTAGGAAGGAAAAACATATATGCAAAATTTAAATAGTACTTCTTATAACATTGAAGTAGGTGAAAGAATTCGTAGCATTAGAAAAAGTTATAACATGAATCGAGAGAAATTTTCAGAAATTATTGATATATCCGAAGTTTTTCTAGGTCAAATAGAACGTGGAGAACGTTCATTAAGCTTAAAAACTTTAAGAAAAATTATTGCTTTTTCTGGTTATTCTGCTGATTTTATATTATTTGGTAAAGTAGATAACAACAATAAATTAGAAAAAATTCATAAATTATTAACCAATTGCTCTGAAAAAAATTTAGATTATATCTATGATATCATTTTACTATCTAAAAAATTATTTTGATTTTTTTCTCATAGGTTAAAATTATTTTCATGCTAACACCAAAAACGACTGCCATTCGCAGTCGTTTCATAGAACAATTACATATACATTCTCATTTTTTTTGCCATTTGTTTTCCTTTTTTTATCATTTTCTTTTTACTATCATCTATTCCTTCTGAATATAACATCATTGTTCCTGCTGTAAGTAATGTTCCTATCATCATACCTTTTACAAATTTCATGTTTCACACCTTTCCTTTCTTTGTTGATACACTCATAATAGGAATGTGTTTTTTTAAAATTATATGCTACACCTTCCTATTGTTATGTTTCATGCTTCTTATATGCCTTATTATTTGCTTTTTTTTTGAATCTATACTGTTTAAAAAATGAATAAATCTCAAAAATTGTTATAAATATCAAAAAAATTCCAAAATATTTTTTTAAAGCATTATTTTCAATTTTAAAAGAAACAAGACTTCCTACAATTGCTCCTATAATACCTGAAATAATAACAGGAATTGCCAATGAATAACGAATGGTCTTATGTCTTATATTCATATAAATTGCTGTAATAGAGGTGGGAATAAATACAATTAGATTGGTTCCTTGTATTAAATGTTGTGGCATTTGTGTAAATAACCCTAATAATAAAATAAGTACCGTTCCGCCTCCCATTCCTAGTGCTGCTACAATACCAGAAATAATACCAAATAAAATTTCTTTCACATTTTTCCTCTCTTTTTATATTTTACAAATCTTATTTATTTTATAATCATGGATACACCTGCATATAATAAAAAAAAGATAAATAATATTTGTAAAATATTATGATTTAATTTTATTAAAAGTTTTGAACCAATATAAGAACCTATCACTCCTCCTACTGCACATTGTATAGCAAGCCACCAATCAATAGCATTTTTATTAAAGTAAAAAAAACTACTCATCAATACCATAAAGAAAATACATAAAATACACGTAGCTCTAGCAGTAACTTCTTTTTCTTTTAAAATTCCAGTCATATAAGGAACTAATAAAAGACCTCCACCAGCACCAAAAAAACCACTAATAACACCAGCTAAAAATCCTATTACTATGTTCAAAAATTTCTTTTTTTTCATAATAATAGGATTTACTCTTTTTTTAAATCTATACAAAAATTTCTCAGATATTACATCATACATCAATGGTATCATCTTTTATGTAATATTTCGTACCAAGCATTTTGTCTGGCAAATATTGTTGTTCTACATAGTGTCCTGGATAATCATGTGGATATTGATATCCTTCACCATAACCAAATTGTTTCATGCCATTAGCTGGTGCATTTCGGATATGCATAGGAATGGTTCCAGTATCTTTATTAGCAACATCCTCCATGGCACGATTGATAGCATTATAGGAAGCATTGGATTTTTTAGAAGTTGCAACATACACTGTTGCTTCTGCTAGAATAATTTGTGCTTCTGGCATACCGACCATATTTACAGCTTGCATTGCAGATGTCGCCACAACTAATGCATTAGGATTTGCCATACCTACATCTTCAGCAGCTGCTATTACAATCCTTCTTGCCAAAAACACGGGATCCTCTCCTCCATTAAGTGCTCTTGCAAGATAAAAAATCGCTGCATCCGGATCACTTCCGCGCATAGACTTAATAAAAGCACTAATATTATCATAATGACTATCTCCTGTTTTATCAAACATTGCCTTTCTTTTATTAAAACTTTGACTGGCTATCTCATTGGTAATCTCGATAATGCCATTACTATTCATTTTTGTTGTTAATACAGCTATTTCTAATCCATTTAATGCTGTTCTTACATCTCCATTGGATATTTCAGCAATTGTTTCTATTGTTTCTTCTGTTATGGCTATATGATAATTTCCCAATCCTTCTTTACTCGTAAGTGCATTTTTAATAATTTGTATAATATCCTGCTTTTTTAGGGGTTCTAGCTTTATCACCATTGACCTTGAAATTAGCGCTTTGTTTACTTCAAAATAAGGATTTTCTGTTGTTGCACCAATTAAAATAACTGTTCCATTTTCTACAAAAGGCAATAATGCATCTTGTTGTAATTTATTAAATCTATGTATTTCGTCAATAAATAAAATACATTTGCCACTTGGATTTAAAAGTAAATTATCTGCTTCTTCAATGGCTTTTTTTATATCCGATACACCAGAAGTTACCGCATTTAATTTTGTAAATTTATATTTTGTTGTCTCACTAATTACTTTCGCCAAAGAAGTTTTTCCACACCCTGGAGGTCCCCATAAAATAATACTAGATAATCTATCCGCCTTGATTGTTCTATATAATAATTTGTCTTTTCCTACAATATGCTCTTGTCCTACAAATTCTTCTAAAGATTTCGGACGCATTCTATAGGCAAGAGGCTGATTAAAATCCATTTTTAGTATATTAACCTTTCTTTTTCAAAATTTCTTAAAGCTTTTATCGTCTTTTTATATACATATTTCTCGTTTTATGTTATAGTTTTATTATCTGGCTAATAAAGATAAACCTTGTTTAATTAAATCTTCAACAGAAACGTCCTTTGTGTCTAACTTTTCAAATACTTTGTCAATTTCTTTTTTATGATATCCTAGAATTTGAAGCGCTGCCATTGCTTCTTCTACTACTTCATGACCTTCTTCTACAGTTTCTTTTTCTTGCACTGTTTCTTCAAGCTGTTGTGTTTTGAGTTTATCTTTTAATTCTAAAATTATTCTTTGTGCTGTTTTTTTGCCTATTCCAGGAATTTGTGTTAGTTTTGTTACATCATCTGAAATAATCGCTAATGCAAATGTTGAAGGTGCCATATGAGATAACATTAAAATAGCTGATTTTGCTCCAATTCCACCTACTTGTAGTAATAATTCAAACATTTTTAGCTCTTCATTGCTTAAAAAACCATATAAACTAATATCATCTTCTCTTACATGATAATGTGTATATACTTTTATGATGTCTTCTAATTCTCCTAATGTCTGTATACTATTGCTAGGCATAAAAACTTTATAACCAATTCCCCCAACATCTATTACAATATAATTGCTAGCTTTTTCTTCTAAACTTCCTTTAATATATGCAAACATTTTTCTTTCTCCCAAACATTGTTTTGTTATATTGTATCATAAATTTTTATTTTTACAAGTTTCACTTCTCTCTTTTCTATCTTTTTTCATATAGTACACTTATCTTATTCTTGTAACATATTGTCAATGGCTATCATAATGCCTAGTTTCCCATATTCATAAGTTAATCCACCTTGCATATAAGCCGTGTATGGTGGACAAAGTGGTCCATCACAACTAAGCTCAATTGTTGCTCCCGGTGTAAAGGTTCCGCCTGCCATGATTTCTTTATGTTCATAGCCTGGCATATCATCTGGAATTGGCTTTACATAGGCTTCAATCGGCGAACCTTTTTGAATACCTTGACAAAACTTTACTAATTTATCTTCTTCTAATAATTCTATTGTCTGAATAATATCTGTTCTTGCTTCATCATATTTAGGACTTATTCCCGAAAATCCAAATTTTTCTAGCATTCTACTAGCAAAACACATTGACTTTAATGCAGAAGCCACTACTGAGGGTGCCATATATAAACCCTTATAATAGGATAATAACTGATTAAAATTGGCACCCAACTCTTTTCCTACACAAGGAACTGTTAATCTTTCAGCTACTGCATGAATTAAATCTTTTCTTCCTACAACATACCCACCACTTGTAGCAATACCTGCTCCTAAATTTTTCATTAAAGAGCTCACCAAAATATCGGCTCCCACTTCTATTGGTTCTCTGTCTTCAACAAATTCTCCATAGCAATTATCTACCATAATAATTGTTTGTTGATCTATGGCTCGAATAACTTTTATAACTTTTTCTATTTGGGCAATGGTTAAACTTTTTCTTTGCGAATAGCCCCTCGAACGCTGAATTTCAATTAATTTTACATTACCTTGATTTAATCTTTTAGCTATGGCATCATAATCAAAATCATTATTGATTAATGCTATTTCTTCATAACTAATACCATGTTTTAATAATGAATTTTGACTATCTCCTACTATACCTATAACACTTTTTAAAGTATCGTATGGCTCACCAGATATACTAATCATCGTATCGCCGTATTTTAATAGTCCGAATAATGCCAACCCTAAAGCATGTGTACCAGACATAATTTGCGGTCTTACTAATGCATCTTCTGCTTTAAAGATTTGAGCGTATATTCTCTCTAATTTTTCCCTTCCACCATCAAAATAACCATATCCTGTAATTTCATTAAAATCTGTTGTTGCGACTTTTTGATCTTGAAAAGCTTTCAAAACTTTTATACTTGCTTTCATACAATTTTCATCTATTTTTGAAAAAATAGATTCCAATTCTTTTTCTGTCACATAAGCCATTTCGATTATTTTATCACTTATTTTTAACGCTTTATACATTTACTTTTCCTTATATCCTTATATAAATCACACATCATAAATTCCATTATGATTCATAAGTTGTTATTTCTATTGTTTCAATAACAACATCTTCTACTGGTTTATTCTCTTGTCCCTCTTCGGTTGTTTCTGTTTTTACCTTTGCTATAGCATCTACTACATCCATTCCTTCATACACTTGGCCAAATATCGTATATTGTAGATATAAACTCATATAGCCACCATATTGCTTATATTGTTCCAATAATCCTTCTGGATATTGATATTGCTTTAAATAGGTTTCCATTGCATTTAAATAATTTGCTTGTGTTATAAAGAACTGACTTCCTAAACTAGATGTACCAGTTCCAGCACTAGCCATACATAATGATCCTCTATATGGTACTAATTCATAAGAGAGCTCTTCCTCAAAACCTGAACCCCAAATACTTTCTCCTCCTCTACCAGTACCTTCCGGATCTCCTCCTTGAATCATAAATTCTTCAATGACTCTATGAAATGTAACACCATTATAATAACCTTCTTTAGCATGTGTAACAAAATTTTCTACTGCCTTGGGTGCTACGTCTTCAAAAAACTTTACTTTTATATCACCAAAATTTTTTACTTTTATGGTGGCAACCGTGTCTCCTCGATTAGGAAGTGCCATCTGCTTTTCTGCTGCAGCTTTATAATCTATATTTTCTATTGTATTAGAATTATCTGTATTTTCATTTGCTTTCATATTGGTTTCTCCTTCCTCAGTTTGTTTTGTTGCATACGTTGTATTATTAGTATTATTAGTAGAAGTTTTCGCTGCACAACCTGATAAAACAACTAATAATAAGCATACCATTAAAACATGTATTATCTTTTTCATACTATTCTCCTCACTTTTTCTCTACTTTGGTTTCCTTTTTTATGTATTAAAATATGCACTAATTTCTTGTAAATTCTCAAAATGGCTCTGACGCTCTACCTCATAAGCCACAATGGCAACAGCATTTGATAAGTTTAAACAGCGCAATCCCTCTCTCATAGGAATACGAATTGTTTTTTCAATATATTTTTGTAATATTGCTTCTGGTAACCCCTTTGTCTCTTTACCAAATAATAAAAATACTTCTTCACAATTTGTATATTGCGGTTGCGAATACACTTGTTTTCCTTTAGTTGTAACAAAAAACATATTATGTGCTTCAGGTGGGTACGTTTCTAAAAAAGTGTGAAAACTGATATGTTCTTCTATTTGTAATTTATCCCAATAATCCAATCCTGCTCTTTTAACTTGTTTTTCAGAAATAGAAAAACCTAATGGGTAAACCAAATGCAGTTTAGCACCTAATGCAGCACATGTTCTTGCTATATTTCCTGTATTTTGTGGTATTTCTGGTTCTACTAAAACAATGTGTAATTTCAATTCTATGCGCTACCTTTCCTCGAAATTTTCTTTTTTATTATACCATATCTTTTTTATTTTTCAATCCTTTTATTACAATAAAAACGATTTTAATGAATACCAAAATTTTTCCATTTTTTATTCCTTCATAGCAATATGATTACCTGACTCATATCGTTTTAAAGATTGATAAAATATTATAATAGCCATCATTGTATAAACAACCGTCATCAAACATATCCATAGAAATATTCTTCCATCAAATTTTCCCAATAATTTTATAGGCAAATGAGAAATGTAAGCAGCAGGAACAACAGTAAACATGATGAATTTCATAAAACCACCAAATATCTCAAATGGATAATTACACAACGTTATCAACAATGTATTTTCATATATATGTGCTACTTGTTCTATTTCTCCCAACCAAATAGATATAATACGAACCATTACAAAAGTAGCACATGTAATAATGGTTCCTAGTATAGTATAAAATAATAATTGTGTATACTGCCAAATACTGCCTCCACACGCAATCCATCCTACAACCAGACCATACATCATATCTCCAAATGCGCCAAAGTCACATTTAGAAGTTGCTAAATTCAATAACATGTTTTTAGGCTGCAAAATATAAGTATCTAATCCACCTGTTAACACATAGCGGTTAATTTCTCTAAAACCACCAAAGAAAAAATTAGCTATTCCCCATGATGCTACAGGTAATGACCATAAATATAAAATGTCATTCATTTCAATACCATTTATTTGTCCCTCATTCGTTTGAAAAACTACTGCCCAGAATATGAGAAAAAATCCATTGTTCAATATCATAAAAATTGACTGAACAATAAAACTCTTTTTATATTCTAAACTAGATTTAATATTATATTTTAAACTTAATATAAAAAAATTTATAGTATTTTTAACCCCCATTAACATTAATCTTTTCCACCCCCTTCTTGTATAATATACAAATCACAAAGTATAATACAATAGCAGAAGCAATTTCTGCTAGTAACAGCTTGAGAGCCAATGTTATCTCAAAATTAGCAAAAATTTTTGCAGGTGTATAAACAAGATACGTTGTTGGTAAGCAAAGTAAAATTTTCTGTACTATTTTAGGATAAAACTCTAATGGTGTAAATACTACAAAAAAAGTCATTTTTTGCATAATTAAATAAATCGAATGATTCTCTTCTGTGAAAAAAGTAATTATACCTATTAAAATTTGTAATAAACTTCCAATAACAATACCAATGATAGAAGCAATCATCATCATACCAAAGCTCTCTATGCTAATTGTTATTGGCCCAGCCACAATAAAACCTAAAATTAATGCAAATACAAAGTTGATGGCTGCTTGTATAATTAATGAAAAATCTTCCACCAAAAAGAAATGTACCATATTAATGGGTTTAATTAGCATATAGGCTATATCTCCTTGTTTTACCATACTGGCAACTTGCTTATATTTTTTATCTGATGTATAAATAATCATCTCTGCAATAATAATATACCAAATAAGCTCTGCTTTAGTGTAACCAACAATCATCTTCCCTTGTAATATATAATCCCATAAAGCATTAAATATAAAAACATGTATACCAAATGCTATTAAAGAAACGATATAATTCAATAAAAAAGTTACCTTCTTTTTTAGACTATACTTAAAAATTTCTATATATTTTCGCATTTCTCATCACCTCGTGTATAAATGTCATAAATGACTTCTTCTAATGGAACAGGTATTGCCTCTAAATCTATAACATTACCATATTGCATAAATTTCTCCAAAATGCTAGACATCGTATTTTTTTCTGTATCTATTTTTATTACTATTTTATTTTTTTCTCTCATCACAACAGGATAATCAAAAGTCACATCTTCCATATTATCTTCATATAAAATGGTAATAAATTTCTCTGTTAAATATTCTTTTTTCAAATGTTCCAAGCTCTCATCTTTAATAATAACTCCATGATCAATAATAATAATTCTGTCACACAATCTTTCAATATCACCTAAATCGTGACTCGTTAAAAATATCGTTGTTTGATTTTGTTGATTAATTTTTAAAATAGCATTTCTCACTTTTTCCTTTACAACAATGTCTAACCCAATGGTAGGCTCATCTAAAAATAATATTTCTGGTTTATGTAACATGATGGCCCCTATTTCACAAATCATTCTCTGTCCTAGAGATAATTTTCGAACAGGAATATGAATTATATCTTGTAAATCAAACATTTCTACTATTTCTTGAATTCTTACAGCTAATTCTTTTTTAGGAATATCGTACATAGCACCATATAATTGATATGTATCTATAGCAGGTAAATGCATCCATAAACTTGATTTTTGTCCAAACATACAACCAATTCGATAAGCTAATTTTTTACGCTCTTTTACAGGATTTAATCCTGCAACCAAAATTTCTCCACTTGTAGGATGCAAAATTCCTGTTAACATTTTAATAGTTGTTGATTTTCCAGCACCATTCGGACCAACAAAAGCTACTATTTCACCTTTTTTTACAGTTAAATGAATATTGCTAACCGCTTGATATTCCTGCTTTTTAGAAAAGAAAATACCTTTTATTCCTGGTTTTTTTATCTTTTTCGTAAATACTTTATTTAGATTATTTACCTGTATCATTGTTATTCCTCCCCTCTCTTTTTCTCATGTTTGATATATGAAACAAATTCTTAAAAATGACTAATAAAAAATAAAAACCCATAAAAAGAATCTTTTATAATCAAGACTCCTTTTATAGGTTTTTCACCTCATCAAGTGTAAACTTTCGTTCTATATCGCTCACATATTTGCTTAGATATACTCTTGTTATTTTATAATGTTACCATAATAAGTAAAATTTGTCAAGAAAATTTGATTGTGCTGAAACTAATTCGTAGTCTCATTTACTAACATTTCGTGGTATGCTACTGTTGCATTATAATTTTCTATGATTTCATCTTTTGTTAAAGCACATTTATACAATCTCACCGAATAAAAGTCTAACTTTCCATACCTCCATTCTTCAGGATCACCACCAAAAAATGAACCTATTCTACAAGGAATTGTTTCGTCTTCAAATATTTGCTTTCCTCCATATTCTAAGATATTTCCTCCATCCCAATATTCACTTGCCACTGTAGCACTATCTTCAAATACACCATTTTTATATAATGAAAATTCATTTTTTTCTGGATCATACACACAATCTACATAAACATCCTCCTCCGATTTAATGTTTTCTTTCCAAGAAACTTTTAAATTTCCATTATTACGTCTTGAATCATCAGTGCTCCATTTAGAATATGCCATGTTTTTTGTCATATTAAATAGATAAATACTATTGGTCATATAGAATCTACAACTAGACACAATTTCCTCTCTGTTTTTACTAAAATAATACATTGTATCAGAAGTTTTCTTACCATAAAATGAGAGTGTAAAACCTTTTGAAAAATCATCTCCTGCATTAAATATAATTTCATCATCTTTCCCATCTAATTTAATACCAGTTCCATACCAACCACTTACTAAATTTCCCTCTTGATCATAATCTCCTTCAAATGAAAATCCTTTTAATTCTATGTTATTTCCCCAACTGGTTTGCGTATTTCCTTCCATATTAATAGGATCTATATTTAATACGATATCATGTTGCACAGCTAAATTTGCACCATATTGTAATAATACATGTTTCGTGGTATCAAATTTTACTACTTTTCCTAGCTTATAGTTTACTATAAAACTATCTTGACATTTTCCTATTCCTTCTATATATGTTCCTGCTTCTATATAATACCAGTCCGTTCCATAAGTAGCATTAATATGATTATCTTCTACTTCATTGATTATTTTCCAAACACTTCCATTTTCAAAGTTTTTATCATACAGTTTGTCTCCTATATATTCCGCCTCTTCTTTCTCTTTTATGGCATTTTCTAAAGCTAATTCCTCTTGATAATTTATATTTTCTGTTATAATTCCCAATTTTTTACAACATTCTATCTCTTTCCTATTATCTCCAAAATAGTATAGCTCTCCTCCAATTATAGCATATTTTCCTATGTCCTCATCAATTATAGATGGTATATATTTTTCTATATCATGATTTAATGCTATGATTTTATTTTTTATTCGCATCTCTTCATTCGTTATTCCTACTATATTCATTTCCATTTCTTCTTTATAGCTTGAAATTTTTTGCATAAAAGCTGCTTCTTGTGTTTTTGTAATAACCCCATTATTTCCTAACACTAAACTTAAACTAACGCCAGCTAAAATTAATAATACAATAATTGTTACCACTAAAGCCACTAATGTAATACCTTTTTCATCCAAAACTTTGAATTTTTTATTTGGTTCCTGCATCTTTTGTTTCTCCTCCTTTTTCGTAAAGTAATTAACTTTACGAAAATAAGAAAACGCTAAACATATTGATTAGGTAGCGTTTTATGCTTTCTCTTTTTATATTTTATCTTTATCTAAATTCTTGACTTTTCCTTAAATTATATATATTATTATATTAATTCAATCGTAAAGTTAATTATTTTACGAAATATAACATAAAACTTCTTTTATTTATAGAAATAAAAGAAGTTTTATATTTTTTATAAAAATAATTAACTCTTTTTTATGCATCTTAAATAATAATTATTTAGATATTTATAAATATATTTATACTTTAACTGAATAGAGATCAATTTATGGTTTGACAATAATGTTATCTTCTGAAATATGTGAATATTTATCCTGTCCGCTTAATATTACCTGCCTATCTTCATCCGATTTAACAGTGATAGTTATGTTATTTGAACGCTCTTGTTTTCCAAACTCATTCAAAGATCCATCAAATGCTATTGCACATTCTGAATCTTCAGAAAAGTCTAAAGCTCCACCATGAACAACTGAAACAGAGCTTGGAAAAATTAAGTTTCTGAAATTATCGCAGTCTTTAAAAGCATCAAAGCCAATAGTTATTACACCATCAGGAACAGTAAAAGAAGTTTTAGTTTGTGGACATCTAATAATTTTTTCCATATTCTTTGTCATTAACACACCATCTATTGAAGTCATATCAGGATTATTAGAATCAACAGTGATGGATTCTAAAGCACCACAATCATAAAAAGGATCGGGAGACGATTCAATTTCAAGGTTGTTGAGAGAAGAGGATATATTAATATGACGCAAAAACCAACAATGTTCGAAGCACTTGTTAGGAATATTCTTTATTCCATTTGGAAAAGAAAAATCTTTTAAAGGACACCAACCAAAAGCGGACTCCCCTATACTCGTTACTGAGTCAGGAAAGCTGATTGTAGATAATGATTCACACTCCCAAAACGCGAATTTCCCAACACTTTCTATCGAACCAGGCAAAAGTATAC
>CANQTX010000016.1 GCA_947626885.1 uncultured Clostridia bacterium
TTATTGATATACAGCCTAAAACCCTTGATTTCACTAAATTACATAAACCTCTCAAGTAGCCCTCATAACCCGAAGGTTGTATTCAAAAGAGCAACTTAAATATTCTAATAAAAAGAGATGGCATACTTAATAGTGCAAATTATAAATGCGAAGAAATAGAAGAAGATAAATAATATCTAAGTAAAATAATATAAAATAAAATGTAATAATAAAAAAGCAAAGCACATTATAATAGAATCCAATTTGTTAACATTGTTATAAAAAAGAAAACTATGATATAAAAAAGACAGATAAGGAACGAAAAAAACAATTTATAGAAGAAATTCACTAAAAAAATAGAAAGTGAATAAAAATCATAGTGAAAAAAGCAGTTACAAAAAATGATAATATTTGACAAAATTCGACAAAAAATATGTATAAAAAGATACTATATCAAAAGCACATCATATTAAATGATATATAATAATGCACCGCTACTTTAAATAACTGTTTTAACTACAGAATCATTATGTGTGTAAATCCTTGTGTGATAGAAAATCTAAAAATTCATATGTTAATTCTTATAGCATATTTACAACAAAAGAAATATTTTACAAAATAAAAATTAGCACTCTTGTTGTATTACA
This sequence comes from uncultured Clostridia bacterium, assembly GCA_947626885.1. Lineage (GTDB taxonomy): Bacteria > Bacillota > Clostridia > TANB77 > CAG-508 > Scatovivens. Next base: position 627 of record CANQTX010000016.1, read on the forward strand.
ATTGATGTGAAACAAAAATAAAAATAAAATAGAAAAAGTGATTTAAATCATATATAATTGAGTTGTCAAACAAAAATTATATAAAGGAGATTTAAATCACTTATGAATAATATTATAACACAAAATAATAAAAATAAAAGATATTTACCACATGAATTTCAAACAAAAATACATGCAGTACAGATGTATTTAAATAGTGGAGATATAAGTTATGTTTGCAGAAAGTATCATATATCTAGAATATCTTTATGGAGATGGATGAAAAAATATGATGGAACGCCAGAAAGTTTGATAGATAAAAGTCATAAACCAAATACACGACATCCAAATTCACATACAAATCAAGAAATAAGATGGATAAGAAATTATGTAAGAAGAAATCCCAAAATAACGTTAAGTGAATTATGGATAAAATTAAAGCATGATAAGGGATATAAAAGGACAATAATAGGCCTATATAGAGTGATGAAAAGACTTAATATTAAGTTTTATAAAGGAATGAAAATAAAAGATACATCAAAGAAAAAACATAATAAAAAATATGAAACGCCAAAAAATATTGGTGAAAAAGGACAAATGGATGTAAAACATGTACCAAATGAGTGCAAAGTAGGAACAATAGCAGAAGATAAAAAGTATTATCAATATACATATATAGATGAAGCAACAAGAGAAAGATATTTATATTGGTATGAAGAACATACACCAACAAATACAATAGATTTTGTAAAAAGAGTAATAAATTATTTAGGATATACCCCAAAAGAAATACAAACGGATAATGGAATAGAATTTACATATAACAGAGCAGATATAAAGAAAGAACATCCATTAGAGGTGTTTTTAAAGAAATTAGGAATAAGACATCACAAAATGCAACCACGAACACCACAGCATAATGGAAAAGTAGAAAGAAGTCATAGAAATGATAACGAAAGATTCTATAGTTATTTAAAGTTTTATAGTTTAGAGGATTTAAGGAAACAAGGAGCAATATATTTAAAAAGATCCAATAAGATACCAATGGCAGTATTAGGATATTTAAGTCCAAAAGAAAAAAGAAATGAATTAGAAGCTTTTGAAATGATTGGATATTTACAATAAAACTTAAAGATATGATTTAAATTATTTTTATGTTTCACATCATTGACACTTATACATTTTACAAAATAAAAATTAGCACTCTAATATTGACACTGCTAAAATAAAGTTGTATAATTGATATGTAGCAAGAAAAAATGAAAGGCACATTCTAGGGTAGATTGTGCTTTTTATATATCAAATATAACGTATATAAAATTAAGGAAAGGAGGAATAACTCAATTATTTATATATTATTTTGATAATTGAGTTATATATAAGGTTATGAATATTCAAAAATTCACGCAAAAATCATTAGAAGCAATTCAAAATGCGCAAAATTTAGCTATTCAAAATCATAATACTCAAGTAGAGCAAGAACATATTTTATTAGCTTTATTAGAACAAGAAGATAGTCTTATTAAAGAATTGCTCAGAAAAATGGGAGTTTCAGAAAATTTAGAGAATGATGTCGAAGAAAAAGTTAGAAATATGCCTAAAATTACAGGTGGTGCAAGACCATCTAATAGTATTTATGTTGCTCAAGACGTTGATGTTATGCTTACAAATGCTGAAAAGATTGCTCAAAATATGAAAGATGAATATGTATCAGTAGAACATATTATGCTTAGTTTATTAGATAATGCTAATCGTGAATTGAAAGAGTTATTTAAAAAATTTAATATTACAAAAAATAATTTTTTAAAGGCTTTATCCAGTGTAAGAGGTAACACAAGAGTCACATCTGATAATCCTGAAAGCACTTATGATGTTTTAAAAAAGTATGGTCAAGATTTGGTACAATTAGCACGTGAGCAAAAACTAGATCCAGTGATTGGAAGAGATTCAGAAATTAGAAACGTTATTCGTATTCTTTCAAGGAAAACAAAAAATAATCCGTGTTTAATTGGTGAGCCTGGTGTTGGAAAAACAGCTATTGCAGAAGGACTAGCTCTTAGGATTGTAAGAGGAGATGTGCCAGAAGGATTACAGGAATGCACCATATTTTCATTAGATATGGGTTCTTTAGTTGCTGGTGCGAAATATAGAGGAGAGTTTGAAGAAAGATTAAAAGCGGTTTTGCAAGAAATAAAAAAGAGTGAAGGAAAAATTATTCTTTTTATTGATGAGATTCATACAATTGTTGGAGCTGGAAAAACGGATGGTGCCATGGATGCAGGAAACCTTTTGAAACCAATGCTTGCGCGTGGTGAATTACATTGTATTGGTGCTACAACATTAAATGAATATAGACAATATATTGAAAAAGATCAAGCGCTAGAAAGACGTTTTCAACCAGTAATGGTTGATGAGCCAACAGTTGAAGATACAATATCTATTTTAAGAGGATTAAAAGAAAGATATGAGGTTTATCATGGTGTTAAAATTTCAGACAACAGTTTAATTGCAGCTGCTACTTTATCTCATAGATACATTTCAGATAGATTTTTGCCAGATAAAGCAATTGACCTAGTAGATGAGGCTTGTAGTTTAATTAAAACTGAAATGAAATCTATGCCAACAGAGCTTGATGAAGTCTCTAGGAAGATTATGCAATTAGAAATTGAAGAAACTGCTTTAAGTAAGGAAAACGATGAAATATCTAAAAAGCGTTTACTAGATATTCAAAAAGAGAAATCAGAGTTAAAAGCAAACTTTGAAAGTATGAAGGCAAAATGGGAAAATGAAAAACAAGCTATTGGAAAAGTTCAAAAATTACGTGAAGAAATTGAAAAAGTTAATAGTCAAATGGAACAAGCAGAAAGAAATTATGAATTAAATAAAGCAGCAGAATTAAAATATGGAAAATTGCCAGAATTACAAAAAGAGCTTTTAAAAGAGGAAGAAGCCTCTGAAAGAAATAAAGAAAATGGTCTTTTAAGAAACAAAGTAACAGAGGATGAAATTGCAAAAATTATTTCTAGATGGACAGGAATACCTGTAGCCAAATTAATGGAAGGGGAAAGAGAAAAAATATTACATTTAAAAGATATTCTTCATCAAAGAGTAATAGGACAAGATGAAGCTGTTACCGATGTTTCTGAAGCAATTATGCGTTCAAGAGCTGGTATAAGTGATCCAAGAAAACCTATAGGTTCGTTCCTGTTTTTAGGACCTACTGGTGTTGGTAAAACAGAACTTGCTAAAAGCCTAGCGGAAAGTTTATTTGATGATGAACATAATATGATACGAATTGATATGTCTGAATACATGGAAAAATATTCCGTATCTAGATTAATAGGAGCTCCCCCAGGATATGTTGGTTATGAAGAAGGGGGGCAATTAACGGAAGCAGTAAGAAGAAAGCCTTATTCGGTTGTATTGTTTGATGAAATAGAAAAGGCACATCCAGATGTATTTAATATTTTATTACAAGTACTAGATGATGGACGTATTACAGATTCACAGGGTAGAACAGTTGATTTTAAAAACACTATTATTATTTTAACTTCTAATTTGGGTTCAGATTATATTTTAGAGGGTATAACAGAAAGTGGAGAGATATCTGAAGAAGCGAAACAAAAAGTTAATAATTTATTAAAATCAAGTTTTAGGCCAGAATTTTTAAATCGTTTAGATGAAATAATATTTTATAAACCACTAAGAAAAAATGAAATTTCTCAAATTTTATCTTTATTAATAAAAGATTTAGTAAAAAGGCTAGATGATAAACATATTGTTTTAGAATTAACCAATAGTGCAAAAGATTATTTAATAGATAATGGTTATGATGAGGTGTATGGAGCAAGACCATTAAAGAGGTTTGTTACTAAAAAGCTGGAAACACTTATTGCAGAAAAAATTCTAAATCAAGAAATTTTGCCTATGACAAAGGTTGTTGTAGATTGTAAAGATAATACACTTTATATAAAAAAGTAGATATAAAAAGTCCTAATACAAAGTAGTATGCATTAGGACTTTTTGTTATGAATAAAGATTGCTATTTATAAAAAAATATGATATAACTCAAAAAAAATAAAGGAGTAAAAAGAATGCAATATATATTAATAGAATATCCCAAATGTTCAACATGTCAAAAGGCAGTAAAATTCTTAAAAGAAAATAATATAACATTTACAGATAGACATATTGTAGAAAATACGCCAACAGTAGAGGAATTAGCTAAATGGATCCCGTTAAGTGAAAAAGAAATACAAAAATGGTTTAATACGAGTGGATTAAAGTATAAAGCAATGAATTTAAAAGAGAAACTACCTACCATGAAGGATAGAGAAAAATTGGAGCTATTAGCAAGTGATGGTATGTTAATAAGAAGACCAATTTTAATAACAGATACAAAAGTGTTGGTAGGTTTTAAACAAAATGAATGGGAAGGATGCATAAAATAATAGGTGATAAAAATGACAGAATTTGAAAGAAAAGTATATAAAGAAGTAAAAGAAATTCCCTATGGAGAAGTGATGACATATAAAGAGATTGCTGTTCGAATAGGAAATCCGAATGCTTGTAGAGCAGTTGGAAATGCATTACATAAAAATCCTTTTCCAACAGAAGTTCCTTGTTACCGTGTTGTAAATGCAAAAGGATATTTAACCAAGAGTTTTGCTTTTGGAGGTATGGAAATCCAAAAGCAAAAATTAGAAGAAGAGGGAATAAAAGTCTTATATGATGAGAAACAAAAGGCTTATCGAATTTTATTAGCACAAAAAGAACCAACATTATTTTTTTAATAAACATAATTATTTAGAGTTTGTTGTATAGTTAAAAGATACTTAATACGATACAAATTTAAATGATAAAAAGCAAGTATTAGAAAAAGGGATTAAATTAACAGGAGAGATAAATGGAGCAAAAAGAAATAGAAAAGATGTTGCCAACATTCTTTCTAGAAATGTTAAAAGAACAATATGATGAAACAAACATACAAAAAATTTTACAAGGATATACCCAAAATAGAGTGACAACATTTCGTGTCAATACATTGAAAGCAAGTAGTCAAAAGATAGAAAGGGAATTACAAAAGGCAAATTTGATATTTGAAAAAGTTTCTTGGAGTGAAGAAGCATTTATTGTAAGAAATATCAGAAAAAGAGATCTTACAGATTTGTCTATATATCATAAGGGAGAAATATATTTGCAAAGTCTTTCTTCTATGTTGCCACCGATTATCTTAGAACCTCAATTCGGTAATGATATTTTAGATATGACAGCTGCACCAGGTGGAAAAACAACACAAATGGCTGCTTTATCTTGTAATAAAGCACATATAACAGCTTGTGAAATGAATGCTATTCGAGCAGAACGCTTAAAATATAATATTCATCAACAAGGCGCATCTTGTGTTTATGTTATGAAAAAAGATGCTTGTAAAATAGATAGTTTTTTCCGATTTGATCAAATTTTATTAGATGCACCATGCAGTGGAAGTGGTACCTTAAATTTACAAAAACCTAATTTTACGAAATATTTAACACCACAATTAATCCATCAAGTAATAATAAAGCAAAAAGCTTTACTAAAAAAAGCACTTTGTATTTTGAAATCCGGAAATGAGATGGTGTATTCTACTTGTTCTGTTCTGGCAAAGGAAAATGAAGATATAATTTGTGAAGTGTTAAAACAAGTAGATGCTGAAATTGTTCCAATTACTATTAAAGGGAAAGAAGATTTACCATTACTTCCTACAAAGATAGAAGGAACCATTGGCATATGTCCTACAGAGTTATATGAAGGATTTTTTATTGCTAAACTGAGAAAACGATAATATATTTTTGATGTATAGAGACATTATTAAGAAAACCTTAATAATGTCTCTATTTTATTTTAAGAAATTTTTGCTATAATATAGGTAAATATAATTGTATTAAAAAGTCTTAAAAAGGGGATAAACTATGTTTAATATTTTAGTATGCGATGATGATAAAGAGATCGTTAAAGCAATAGAAATTTATCTAACAAAAGAAGGATATAATGTTCTTAAGGCTTATAATGGAATAACGTGCTTAAAAATGTTAGAGGAAAATGCCATACATTTAGTTATTTTAGATATTATGATGCCATATAAAGATGGAATCAAAACACTGGAAGAAATAAGAAAAAATCATAGTATTCCGGTTATTATGCTTTCTGCTAAATCAGAAGATGAAGACAAAATAGTTGGTTTAAACTTAGGAGCAGATGATTATATAACAAAACCATTTAATCCATTAGAGTTAATAGCAAGAGTGAATTCTGGTATTAGAAGATTTACAAAATTAGGTGCAATAGAAAAAGTTGAAAATAAAAATATATATCAAACAGGTGAATTAATAATTTATGATGCATTTAAAAAGGTTATGGTAGAAGGGAAAGAAATAAAATTAACACCAACAGAATATAATATTTTAAAATTTTTAACTCAAAATAAAGGAATTGTATATTCTATTGAACAAATTTATGAGAATGTATGGGAAGATGAGGCTTTTGGCGCTGAAAATATTATTGCAGTACATATTAGACATATTAGAGAGAAAATAGAGATTAACCCCAAAGAACCAAGATATTTAAAGGTAATATGGGGAATTGGATATAAGGTAGAAAATATAAAATAATAGAAATATATTTACCAAGGGAGACGTGATAAAAATGAGAGAAAGTAAGATATTAAAAAGTATTTGTTATATAATGATCCCGTTTCTTGTAGCAATATTATGCTTATCTATTTTTTATGAAATAGATAAAGATGATTTTGCAGATGAGAAGATTGATAATAGTACATATTTTCAGAGTGATGATTTTTTAAGCCAATATATGTATATTTTGTCAAAACAGACACAAAATTTAATTTATCATAATGCGCAATATACTCATGTACAAGATGGAGAATACACTATATATTATACCAATCAATTATATGATAATTATCCATACCATTATGAAATTAAAGATATATATTTTTGTATTATGTATCAGAAAAAAGTATTTACCAATGTAGAATTAACAACGCAAACGGATACTTTAGAAAAAATTAAACAGTACATATTTCAAAAGCAAAATGACAGAAAGTATGTTAGCTTTGTTAATGGTAATGTAGCATCTAATTCAGAAGTAATTGCAACAAAAGCAATTCAGTATTTTGATCATTTTGAGTTAACATATTATACAAATGAGTATGTTTCTCCTAATGGTACGGAAATAGAGGTAGATACCAATACTAATATAGCAACAGACATGAATTTAGAAGAAGATTCTTCTGTTGAAGAAAGGGAAATGTTAGAGGAAACTGCATCTGAAACAAATACCAATAAGAATATTACCTATGTTCATACGCATATAACCGATTTTCAAATTTATAGTTCGTATCAAGAAGAATTAATAAATTATGTGAATAATCGTAAAATGTTTTTTGAAAAATTATTTGACCATTTAAAACCCTATGAATCCATTATTACGTATACGATTCCTATAAATGCTACTTTATTAACAATAATCTGTATTTATCTAATAATAGCCATCGGGCATACAAAAGAAAAAGAAGCCATAGACCTTAATGATTTTGATAAAATTCCAATAGAAATTATTGTTATAGGTATATTTTTATTAATAGTAATCTTATTGACCATAACAAAAGTGCTCATAAGATGGAATATCGAATATTATTATTTTGTCATTAGTTGTATTATAGCTGAATATTTGGTTTCTTATATTTTTATGATGGCCACCATAGTAAGTGTGATAAAACGAATAAAAGCAAAAATTTTATTTAAACAAAGTATTATTGGGCAAATATTATATTGGGTAATACATTTTATGCAAAAAATTTGGAAAAAGATAAAAAATGTTTTGTATAAAAAAGTAGAAATGTTTAAAAACTTAAGCCAATCTTGGTCCATTGGTGGAAAACTACTAGTTTATGTTAGTTCATATATAATAATCAATTTAATCTTTTTAGGGCTTTTGGGTGGAGTTGGCTTTTGTATCGATGTAGGGATAGCAATTTATATTTTTTATCAGATTTTAGAAAAAGAGGTTTATTTAAAAACGATAGAGAAGCATTTAAAAGAAATGTATGAGGGAAAACATCCTAGTAAACTTGTGTTATCAGACTTTAGACCAGAATTCAAAAATGCTATTAGATATATCAATGATATATCTAATGGATTTGATAAAGCTATTGAAGAGGGAATAAAAAGTGAGAGGTTAAAAACAGAATTAATCACAAATGTATCCCATGATATAAAAACACCTTTAACTTCTATTATTAATTATGTAGATTTATTAAAAAAAGAAGAAATTCAAAGTGAAAAAGCAAAGGAATATATTGAAGTATTAGACAATAAATCGCAAAGATTGAAAAAATTAACAGAAGACTTAATTGAAGCATCGAAAGCTTCTTCAGGCAATGTAAAATTAGAGATGCATGCTATTCACCTAAAGGAGTTAATACAACAGAGTACAGGAGAATTTGAAGATAAATTTCAACAGAGGAAATTACAAGTTATTACTAATTTCCCAGAAGAAGATATCTGCATACAAGCAGATAATCGTTATATGTATCGTATTATAGAAAATATATTTAGTAATATTGTGAAATATGCACTAGAAAACTCAAGAGTGTACATTGATATGGTAAAAAGACAAGAAAAAGTTGTAATGGTTATAAAAAATATCTCTCAAGAAAAGCTAAATATTACAGCGGATGAATTAATGCAAAGATTTGTAAGAGGAGATAGATCAAGAACAACAGAAGGAAGCGGATTAGGCTTATCTATTTCTAAAAGTTTAACAGAATTACAAAAAGGAACCTTTGACTTGCAGATAGATGGCGATTTATTTAAAATCGTATTAACATTCGATATGATATCCTCTCAATCATGAAAAATATTTTGTAAATTAAACGAAAAAAGTTATAGACTTTTTATAATTTTTTATATATAATAATAAAAAATCAGGTCGAATTTTGGAGGTTCTTTTTAAATGTATGAAAGAAGTGCTATTGTTTTAGAAAGGTATTTTGAAAATATATTAGGCTATATGTCTGAATATAATTTAAGGAGTAATTATAAAGAATATTGTGATTTATTAGAAAAGTTAGATAAACTTCAAAATGATAATTTACAAGAACAAACAGCCATTCAAGAATTTAATATAGCAGATGAAAATATAAAGAGTATCCAAAAAATGCAAGAGAGATTATATAAAAAGAGTGCTAAATTAGAATATAATCGAAATTTATTATTTAATAATATTGATGGAAAAACAGATGAAATTGAGAAATGTATCATCAAAATAGAATCAGATGTGGATAAGATAAATGATTCTTTAAAAGACTTAAGAGAAAAATTAATAGAGGCAATACAAAATTTTAAACAGAAAAAATCTGTTTTAACGAAAAGTAAAAAAGCAGCTAAAATATCTAATGAAAGATATTTAGAGGCTTTGGAAAATACAAAACTAACAATAGAAAACATGAATGAAATTTCTATAGAATTTGCTAAAGATTTTATTAGTGAAGAAATTAAAGAAAAATTAGTACAAATCATGATGAATAATGGAAAAAATGAGAAGATTCCATTTGATAAAAATGTTATAGAAAGTGTTGCGGATATTGGATTGGATGTAGCACAAAGAGAAGTAGAATGTTATTTAGAGATTTTTGATAGGACTTTAAAATTATTAAATGAAATAGAAAAAGATACCGTTAATATTCAAAGACATCAAAAAAAGCTTAAGCATATTAAAATCAAATTGAATTTCTTAATGGCAGAGAAAGAATATTTAGTACAGCTATTAGATTATGAGAGGATGTCTATTATTAGTGGGAAGAAAAAGCATCAGAAATTAATGGAGGAAGCTTGTGAAAATTTAAAAATAGATATTGTACAAATTAACAATTTATATGAATTAATTCTAAGAGAAATAGCAAATAAGTCTACTAAAAAAGGGTATAAAGAATTATATAATAAAACATATTTAATTAGCATGAAAGAAAAGGAAGAAGCTTATCGCAAAGAAAAGTATAAAATGAGTTCTAATACAGGCACTGTATTAGATGCAAATTATTGGAGAATAGAGGGAATTAAGAATATTTATACAGTCTTTTATCACGATATTTCAGAAGGATTTGGCAGAGATATTGAAGAATTTGATTTACCAGATGAACAAGAAGAGATTTCTGAAGAAAATAGAAACATAGCTGAAAGTCTACCTTTAGAAGATATAACAAAGCAAACTAAGGCGGAAGATTTATCTGAAAAAATATTACCAGAAGAAAATGAGGATCTTATGTTTGAGGCAGCATCTTCTACAGAAGAATTTGATATATTTGGTGAGAAATACCATTTGTTAGAAGATGAAGAGGTATTACAAACAGTTCAAGAAACAGTAAAAGAAGAGGCAGAGCAAAATATAGAGGAAAATACTTCTCAAGATTTATTTAAAACACTAGATGAAGAAGATATACCTTATGAGCCAGATGAATTAGCATATGAACAGGAAGAGGAAGAAGAATCATTGTTTAGTGATATAAAAACAGTTAAAAAACTAGAAGAAAATGCTATTGATATACATGAAAAACTAAAAAATGAAAAGCATACAAAAAGTAAAAAAGGTATTTTTACAAAATTAATAAAGTTAAATACAAAAGAGAAAAAAGAAGCTATGCAATAGAAAATTTTCATTTAAATCACTTTAGAATAGAAACATCAGGAAAAATATAGAATTCAGAAAAATTTCTTGCTTTGTACTTTGTTAAATGCTATAATATAAATAGTGCATGATTAAAGGAGAAAAAATGAATCAAATTTTAGTATCTGAAAAATTATATATTACCCCTGAATTAAAAAGAAAAAAAAGAATGTATAAAATTGATTTCTTTATTTCTGTTTTTTTGGTATGCATTTTATTCTCTTATTACATATATGCTGAATACGATAAAAACAAGAATGAGGCAATATCACAGGAAATCTTATCTAGTTTAACCTTTGAAGATAATGTTGCTGATGATACTACTATTAAATTTGCAGATAATTCAATTGTTGTTATTTTAAATACAGAAGATCCATTTGAAGTGATTTATTCAGAACCAGTACAGGAAGAAACACACGATAATATAAATTGGTTAGAAACAGAAAGTGGGCAAAGATATTATGTTTTAGCAACGATAAACATACCTTCTATTGATGTTACATATCCTGTTTTAAATGAAACAACAGATGAGCTTTTAAAAATTTCTCCAACGAAGTTTTGGGGAGCAGATCCAAATGAAGTTGGTAACTTTTGTATTGTAGGACATAATTATAGAAGTTCTAAATTCTTTAGTAAAGTACCTAAGCTAGAAGAAGGAGATGTTATTGAAATAACAGATTTATCTGGTCGTATGCTAACATATGAAGTATATGATAAATATGTCGTAGATCCAACAGATGTATCTTGTACAACACAAAGAACAAATGGAATGAAAGAAATTACATTAATTACTTGTACAGATGATAGTCAAAAAAGAGTTATTATAAAAGCAAGAGAACAAGTTTAACAATAAAAATATTAAATATGTAAAATGATAAGAGGTAATACAAATTGTATTACCTTATTTTATTATTATGTTAAATGTTAAAATAAAATGATATAATATATTAAAATAATGTTACTAAACGTATAACCATATAATAGTTGGAGGAAAAAATGAATAATGAATTTGATCCATATAGAATAGAGTTTATAAAAAAGGATGATATTATAGAAGAAATAGAAGATGGACATTCAGGTGCATTTTTATATAAAATGATAAGAAATAAAGATAAATATTGTATAAAAGTATTTCATGAGGAATTTTCTCAGAAAAAAATAAACAAGATATTAAAATCATTAGAAATATATAAAAAGCTAAATATTCCATCTTTAGAGATTATATCATATGGAAACATTAAAAATTTAAGTAAGTTTTATATCGTTTATAATTTTATAGAAGGTTTAAACTTAAAAAAATATTTAAATCTAGATTTATATAAATTGAATGATATTAGAAAAGTAGGAAAATGTGTTGGAAAAAAAGCCTTGAAACTAAAGATGTATGAAGATTATGACAAAAAAATATTTGTACAACAAGATATAAACTGTCTTGTTCATGATATTTTAAAAAATTTTGATTTTATGATGAAAGATAAAAAAGCAAAAGACATTATAATAAAATATTTTAAAATGGATGAAATAGATAGATATAGAGATATACTGGTTGAGAGTACAAACATATTTAAGAAAATAGAAACGAAATTAATTCATGGAGACATAAAAAGATCCAATTTTATGATGAATCAAAAGGGACAAATATGTTTTATAGATATTGAGGATATGCAGGTTAATTATGAGATTTTAAATTTTAGATATCAAATGACTTGGATTTTATTTAAAGAAAATAAAAGAGAAAAAGAATTTATTAAAGGGTATTTTGATGGGTTATATAACAATCAGAGACCGCCTTATTTTAATGAACAAATAATATTTATAAGTATTTTTAACTTTTTAGAAGAGTCATATAACTTTTATAAAGATTCTAGAGATAAAGATTTAGATACATATGTACAAAATTGTAAAATTTTATTAGATACCATAAAAGAAATCAACGCAAAACGAAAGTTCATACTTTGATATTACATAATACTATAGTATAACATAACAAAAGCTCTTTTCATAAAATAATATAAACGATTATGAAAGGAGTTTTTTTGTTGAAAGTATTAATTTATAATAATAATAGCAATCGTATGGAAACGTATTATAGAGGATTATCAGAAGCCATGCCTTATAATACAAATAGAAGTTTAACAGTAAGAGAGTTCATGGGAAGTAGTCAATCTGGTTTAATATGGACAGATAGAAGAGCAATGGAAGCTTGGAATAGCTTTCGATATATTTATGGAAAACCAATTTATGTAGGATATGCATTTAAAAGACCTTGGGAAGGAGGACATAGCAATTTATCACAACATTATGCCGGTCTTGCTTTCGATGTTGGACAGAATTTAGATGCAACACAGAGAAATGCAATGAGAAATTTAGCCATTAGCTCTGGAATATGGAATTATGTTGAGCCGGCAAGTTTGACACCTAGATGGGTGCATTTTGATGAAAGACAAGTAGCATATGGCTATCCTATAATAAGACAAGGAAGTAGAGGTGTATATGTTTGTATAGCGCAAGATGCATTAACGACATTAGGATATGATACAGGAGGATTAGATGGTGTATTTGGTGTCAAAACAGCAAATTCAGTAAGAACTTTTCAAACTAGAAATGGGCTAACAGCAGATGGTATTATAGGAAATTTAACTTGGAACAGTTTAATGAGTCAAGTAGTTGGAAAAGGAGCAACTAGCACAACAGTACTACCAACTTAAAAATACACTTTTAAAAAAGAAACCAAATTTAATAAGGAAGATAGTTTAGCACATAACATGAGAATGCAAGTATCTTACAGAAATTTCACATTATTAAAGTACTAGAACAAAAGTGGAAAAAATGAACCCCTATTGTTAATTTTTTTTTCTAACAATGGGGGGTTCATTTTTTTCGTTTAAATTTTACTTTATTATTTATGTTTATATTAAAGTCTAGTTCTTTTAAAATTAGTTATTCTTGATAGCTTGGTTTAAATTTTTGGTCATTTTTATACCGATTCTATGATTTATTATACACATTAGTACAAATATAAAGGTATATCCAATATAAAAATAAATGGGAAAAGGTCTAAAATAAGTTGTTGATATATCCCAAAATCTTTGTGTGTAGCTATACATATAGATTTGAGGAAAAATTAGTATAACACCTAAATAACCCAATATAAATTTAAAAGTAGGATTTATTTTTTTACTAGTAGTAATGGTATATGCTATTGCTATGGTTATGCCCAATAGAATAGATATATTTATATACGAAGTTGAAATGTTTCCAATTCCATTTTGTATATAGCTCCATACTGAGAAACCAAGCGGGTCATAATATTCAGCAATAGAGTGATAATTAGGATTAGATGCATAATAAGAACTATCAAGACTTTTTTCCATTTCATTAGAAAGCATATTGATAGCATCTCCCATTTCATGTATTTTTTCACTATCTAATGTAAGGACATTATACTCTTTTGTGAATAAAAATATTTGATTTTCATGACACCAAGCGATAAATTCATTTAAAGTAAATACGCTATAGATAATAATTGCTGAAACCATAAATACAAGTAAAATTTTTATAATTCTTTTCATGATAGATTTCATATAAAATTCCCCCTTTCTTTTAGTAATTTCATAATTTGAGAGACATTTCTTTTAGAAACAGTTTCTTGTGTATGATCTTTTAATTTTACTAAAATAGTACCAAGTATACTTGTATCAAAACATTCAACTTGATGAATATTAATAATGCATGAATTTGAAATTCTAATAAAATCTTTTGTTTTAAATATATCTTCAATTTCATATAATTTATATCGTACTTTATAAGTATCTTCTTTTGTTCTTATATAATTGTATCTATCTTTACTGAAAAAACATATAATATTATTTAAGTCTATAAAATATATCTCATTATTTTTATGTGCAATAATTCGATTTGGTATGGTATCTATATGAGAAATATATCGAATAATATCTTGTATTTCATCAGATAGCTTTGGTGTATTAATTGTAATAGAAGTTTCCTGAAATGCATCTGATACATTTGTATTTATTTTAATATCCATAATTCACCTCTTAAATAAAGTATAATATATTTTTTTACAGAAATCTATCATTTTTACTGTTTTTGCAATAAGTGGTATTATTTTTAGGATAGACGTATTTTTTTTAATACTAATAGATTTACTTTTTGAAGATATTTACAATTTATTATACTTCTGCATTTATTTTAAGTACGTTTTTATAGATGATTACTATATTTTACTTGAAAAAAATCCCATGTTACGATATAATATAAATGTTGGGATTATGAAACCTTATATTATGTAAGCCATCCTATTATATCAAATATATTCTAAATAAGAATAGAGAATAGCTATAAAATAATGCAAAATATACTAGAATAGGAGAAAAGATTATGGAATTAGAAGAAATAATAGCAAAAGTAACTAACTTTATTGATAATAAAAAAATAAAAGATTTACGTGAATTTTTAGAAAATATAAATAGTGCGGATTTTCCTAACATATTTGAGAATGTGGAAGAAGATAAAATTATTATCATTTATAGACTTTTATCAAAAGAAAAAGCAGCAGAGGTATTTGTGGAATTAGATCATGATGACCAAGAGAAATTAATTAATTGTTTAACAGATACAGAAATTAAAAATGTAATGGATGAAATTTACATGGATGATGCTGTTGATTTAATTGAAGAAATGCCATCCAATGTAGTAAAACGTATTTTAAGCAATACAAAAGCAGAAAACAGGAAAATTATTAATGAACTGTTAAAATATCCAGATGATACTGCTGGAAGTCTTATGACAACAGAATTTATAGATTTAAAAGAAAATATGTGTGTAGAAGATGCATTTGAAATTATCAGAAAAAAAGCATTAAAAAAAGAAACTGTTTATAATTGCTATGTAGTAACAGTAGATAGAAAGTTACTAGGTGTTATTGATATTAAGGATCTTTTAATAGCTAATAGACAAGAACCGATTAAAGAAATAATGGACACCAATGTGGTAAAAGTGCATACATTAGAAGATCAAGAGGAAGTTGCTAGAATATTTGATAAATATGATTATGTTGCTTTACCTGTTGTAGATAATGAGAATAGACTTGTTGGTATTATAACAATAGATGATGCTATTGATGTTATTCAAGAAGAAACCTTAGAAGATTTTGAAAAAATGGCGGCAATTGTAACAACTGAAGATAGAGATTCTTATTTAAAAACTGGTGTGTTCAAACATGCTAAAAACAGAATTATTTGGTTGTTAGTATTAATGATATCATCTATGCTTACAGGTGGCATCATAGAAAATTTTGAATCGGCTATTGCTACATTACCATTATTAGTTGCTTTTATACCAATGTTAATGGATACGGGTGGTAACTGTGGTTCACAAGCATCTACACTTATCATAAGAGGTTTAGCAATGAATGAAATTTCTACGAAAGATATTTTTAAAGCTATGTGGAAAGAATTAAGAGTAGCAATTGTTGTAGGAATTACATTAGCAGTGGCAAATTTTGTAAGAATTATATTACAATATCAAGATTTTAAAATTGCATTTGTTGTAGGGACAACTTTGATTTGTACTGTAATAATGGCTAAATTATTAGGATGTGTATTACCAATAGTAGCTAAAAAAATAAAATTAGATCCAGCTATCATGGCTGCACCACTAATTACGACTATTGTTGATACATTGTCTGTTTTGGTATTTTTTAATATATCAACATATGTATTTCATCTTTCATAATGATGAAATACATTATTTATATAATAGTGTAATTTTTTTGTCATGGATTTGAATAAAACCTTCATCTTTTAAGTGTTTTAATTCTCGAAACATGGCAGAACGATTCACTGCAAGATAATCGGCTAAATCCCTAAAAGTGAAGGGTAAATAAATATATGACAAACGGCTTTTTTTGTGCTCTAATTCAAAATACGCTAATAATTTTTCGCGTATTTGTTTTTTTTCTAAGATTTTGATTCGTTCATTTTTTTCTTTAAATTTTAAATTAATAATTTCAAATAAATTTTTTAAAAATATATTATAATAAGAATATTTTAAATTTGTAGGATACATTAACTTTTGATAATCGATGACTAAAACTTGTGTATCTTGTTTAGCAATAATTTGATATTCTTCTGTACTGGTTGCGGAAATATTCGTACCAAAAATACTATTCTTAATAAGGTCTTCTACTATAATAATATTACCATTATATTCTACATGAATAATTTGTGCCAATCCTTCTAGTATAATAGCAATAATATTTTCATTTTTAATAGTAGGTAATATCTCTTGATTTTTATGAAATTTATAAATATGGACACCTAATAATTGGTATAATTTGTGAATTTGTAAAGGTGTTAACTCTGCAAAAGGATTATTCATTTTACCCTCCTAAAAATATTTTAACAGAAAATAAAAAATGGTGCAAGTGCAACTTGTATAATTTTATAATTATGCATAAAATAACGGTAATAAATGAAGAAAGGAGCGTATAGTAAAATAGCTTATATATTTTAATATACAAAGAACGAAAGAAATGAAAATTGTAAAAAGAGATGGCCATATTGTTGACTATGATCCTGAAAAAATTAGAATAGCAATTGGAAAAGCTAATAACGAAGTAAGAGGAAAAGAAAAAGTTTCAGAAGAAGAAATAGAAGAAATTATTAAGTATATTGAAGAATTAAATAAAAGAAGAATTTTAGTAGAGGATATCCAAGATATTATCGAAGAAAAATTAATGGAATTTGATAAATATCAATTAGCAAAAAAATATATTACCTATCGATATACAAGAGAATTGGTTAGAAAAGCCAATACAACAGATCAAACGATTAAAGAACTAATTGAAGGAGAGAATGAATATTGGAATAATGAAAATTCTAATAAAAATGCAGAAGTTGTAACAACACAAAGAGATTATTTAGCTGGTATCACAAGTACAGATATTACCAGGAGATTTTTACTACCAGAAGATATTGTCAAAGCACATGATGCAGGTATTATTCATTTTCATGATGCAGATTATTTTGCACAAAACGCCTTACATAATTGTGAACTTATCAATTTAGAAGATATGTTACAAAATGGTACTATTATTAATGGTGTAATGATTGAAAAGCCACATCGATTTATTACGGCAGCTACAATTGCTACACAAATTATTCTAGCAGTAACATCATCAAGTTATGGAGGTGCAACGATATCTCTTTCTCATTTAGCACCATTTGTAAGAGATAGCTATAAACGATATTATAAAAATTATAAAGAGAGAAATTTAAAAGAAGAAGATTGTAAAAAATTTGCAGAACAAGATATAAAAAAAGAAGTAGCAGATGGTGTACAAACATTTAATTATCAAGTAAATTCTATGACAAATACAAACGGACAAGCACCATTTTTATCTGTTAATATGTATTTAGGAGAAACAACGGAATATAAAAAAGAATTAGCAATGATTATAGAGGAATTTTTAAATCAAAGAATACAAGGTTTTAAAAATGAAAAAGGTGTTTATATAACACCTGCATTTCCTAAACTGCTATATGTTCTTGAAGAAGATAATATACATGAAGATAGTCCGTATTGGTATCTAACGAAACTAGCAGCAAAATGTACAGCTAAAAGAATGGTTCCGGATTATATTTCTGAAAAAATTATGTTATCATTAAAGAAAAATGAATTTGGTGAAGGAGATTGTTATCCTTGTATGGGTTGCCGTTCATTCTTAACACCAGATAGATCTATAAGTTTAGGCAATATTGCGAAAGCGAAAAATTATGTAAAAGGAAAAGGTAAGTATTATGGAAGATTCAACCAAGGTGTAGTAACTATTAATTTGCCAGATATTGCACTTTCTTCTCATAAAGATAAAGATAAGTTTTGGAAAATATTTGATGAAAGATTAGAGTTGTGTCATGAAGCGCTACAATTAAGACATAAAAGGTTAAGTAATGTAACAAGTGATGTTGCACCAGTGTTATGGCAACATGGGGCATTGGCAAGACTGGAAAAGGGTGAATCAATACATGAATTATTACACCATGGATATTCAACAATTTCATTAGGATATGCAGGATTATACGAGTGTGTAAAATATATGACAGGGCATTCTCATACTGATAATGGAGAAGGAAAAGAATTTGGATTACAAGTAATGCAATATTTGAATGATGCAACAAAAAAATGGAAAGAAGAAGAGGATATAGATTATTCTGTTTATGGAACACCAATAGAATCTACAACATACAAGTTTGCAAAATGTTTACAAGAAAGATTTGGAAAAATAAAAGGAATTACAGATAGAAATTACATTACGAATTCTTATCATGTACCTGTATTTGAAGAGATTGATGCTTTTTCTAAATTAAAGTTAGAAAGTGAATTTCAAAAGTTAAGTCCAGGAGGCGCTATTTCTTATATAGAAACACCAAATTTACAAAATAATTTGGAAGCTATTACAGATGTTATTAAGTTTATATATGATAATATTATGTATGCAGAACTTAACACCAAATCTGATTATTGCCAAGTATGTGGATTTGATGGAGAAATTTTAATAGATGAAAATCTAGAATGGTATTGTCCAAATTGTGGAAATAAAGATCATAATACATTAAATGTTGCTAGAAGAACATGTGGCTATATAGGTACAAATTTTTGGAATAAGGGAAGAACACAAGAAATTAAGGAAAGAGTATTACATATAGATAATAAGGTGGCGAAATAAAATGAGATATCATATGATTAGAAAAATGGACATATCCAATGGACCAGGCGTAAGAGTATCTATATTCATGCAAGGATGTAGTTTTCATTGTAAAAACTGTTTCAATCCAGAAACATGGGACTTTCAAGGAGGAAAAGAATTTGACGAGAATACTGTTCATGAGGTTTTAAATCTGTGTGATGCAGATCACATAAAAGGATTGTCTATTTTAGGAGGAGAGCCTTTGCATCCTAATAATATTGATGCTACCACAGAATTGGCTAAAGCTTTTAAAGAAAAATATCCTAATAAAAACTTATGGATATGGTCTGGGTTTAATTTTGAAAAGGACTTGAAAGATAAAGAAGTGTTACAGTATACAGATGTATTAGTAGATGGAACGTATTGTGATGCATTGCATGACCCAACATTAAAATGGCGAGGTTCTTCTAATCAACGTGTTATAGATGTTCAAAAAAGTATAAAGGAGAATACGGTTTATCTTTATTCTTCATAAAAAGTGTGATCATATTTTAATGATCACACTTTTTATGTGATAAAGCGCATCATGTGTGAATATTGTTATTAGTTCACATAGTATAATAAAAAATTTTAGTATTTGAAACCAAAAGGGAATTTCATTTGTTTTAGTAGTAAATGGGGGGAAGTAATGCGAGAAACAAAAAAAGTAGAAGAAATGTTAGAAAAATATGCTGATATGGTTTATAGGATTGCATTAAATCGATGTGGTAATATTGAAAATGCAGAAGATATATTTCAAGAAGTTTTTATAAAATATGCTGAAAAAAAGCCACATTTTAATAATGAAGAACATGAAAAAGCATGGTTTATTCGTGTAACTATTAATCTAAGCAAAAATATAAAACAAGCTATATGGAATAAAAAAGTGGTGGCATTAGAGGAAGCGTTTTGCTTTGAAAAAGAGGAAGAAAATGAGGTGTTTTCATTTGTATTGGAACTTCCTACTAATTATAGAACAGTAATTTATTTATTATATTATGAGGGATATAAAGTAAGAGAGATTGCTACTTTCATGAAAAAAAGTGAAGGCACAATAAAAACGTGGTTATTTAGGGCAAGAGAAATATTAAGAAAAAAATTGGAAGGAGGATTTGAGGATGAATCAAGAAAATTATAAAAGTGCGATGAAACAAATTCACGCCAGTGAAGCTTTAAAAACCAAAACATTGCAAAAAATACAACGAACCTCCAAAAGGAAAAGTGCCTATAGCGTATTTTTAGCAGCATGCGCCATGGTAATAGTGGTATTTCTCAGTGGAGTGATTTATTATCAAGGCAATAAACAGAAGTATATTATAACGCCGAATATATCAGAACCTTCTTCAATAGCCAAAAAAGAGGATAATTTGCCAAGACTAAAACATATAGAACAATTAAGAGAAATTTTAAAAGAACAAT
Source organism: uncultured Clostridia bacterium (assembly GCA_947626885.1). Lineage (GTDB taxonomy): Bacteria > Bacillota > Clostridia > TANB77 > CAG-508 > Scatovivens. The sequence continues at coordinate 21,502 of CANQTX010000016.1, forward strand.
ATGACAATACATCTAGATTTGATATGAATGGTTTAAAAGCAACAGCAGATTTAGCAACAACACAAACAGAATCTATACAGTCAGCAGAAGAAAAAATGAAAGAAGATCAATATTCTCACACAAATGTACAGGTTGAAAATGTAGATGAAGCAGATATTGTGAAAACAGATGGAGATAATATATATTATGTGCAAAACAATAAAGTATATATTATAAAAGCAGATACATTAGAAATTGTGTCAAAAGTAGAAGTTACAAAAGAAAATGAACGATTTGTAGTTAGTGAGATTTATATAAATGATAATAAACTAATTCTATTGGGAAATGGATATGAATATCAAGAATCTCGTTCTCATTATACATCTGAAGAAATTACAACAGACAGAGATCGCATTATTTCTAACTCTATGGCAAAGGCATATGTATTTGATATAACCCAAAAAGAAAGCCCCAATTTAATAAGAGAAGTAGGAATTGATGGATATTATACGCAATCAAGAATGATAGGTGAAAATATTTATTTTATAAGTAATAAAATTCCTAATTATTATGAAGGTATAAAGAATGAGGATATGTTACCTGTTTTAAAAGACACTGCAGTAGCAGATGAAACGAAAACGATTGATTGTACAGACATTATTTACTTTGAAAATACAAATAATTACCAGTATAGAATTGTGGCAGGTTTTAATGTGAATAACAAAGAGGAAGTTCATACAGAAACTTTCTTTGGTGCAAGTGATACGATATATGTAAGTGAGAATCATTTATATATGACACAAATAGAATTTACGAGGGAGTGTAATACCATCTATAAGTTTATTTTAGAGGATTCTAAAATTACATTGCAATGTAAAGGAGAAGTAAAAGGATATATCAAAAATCAATTTTCTTTAGATGAGTATGAAGGAAACTTGAGAATAGCAACTACTTCAGAGGGTGATGATGTAACTACCAACCAACTAATCATTTTAGATGAAAACTTGAAAGAAATAGGACAGATAAAGAATTTGGCAGAAGGAGAAAAAATCTACGCTGTAAGATTTATGGGAGAAGTGGGATATATTGTAACATTTGAACAAATAGATCCATTATTTGTTATTGACTTATCTGATCCTACTCATCCAGTAGTAAAAGGTGCTTTGAAGATACCTGGATATAGTAGTTATTTACATCCTTATGATGAAACTCATATTATTGGAATTGGTTATAATACACAGTCCAATGGACAGGGAGGTGTAAAAAATGATAATATGAAAATGTCTATGTTTGATGTATCTGACAGAGAAAATCCACGAGAAATATTCCATATAAACATAGGAGATGCTTATACTTATTCCGAAATGATTAATAACCATAAAGCATTATTCTATCATCAAGAAGAAAAGTTAATTGGTTTTCCGATAACGATACATAAAAATTATCAAAATGATCAACAGGGGTTAGTTATTTATCGAATCAATTTACAAGAAAATCGATTTGAAGAATATGGGAAAATATTACAAGATGCAAATTACAAAACCAACATAATGAGAGCTATTTATATAGGAGAAACATTATACACATTTTCTAATACAAAAGTGACTTCTTACCAGTTAAATACCATAGAAAAAATCAAAGAAATAGAAATAGATTAAATGACTTTGATGTTATTGATAGTGAAAAAAAGACTTGATAAAATATTGTGATGTGGTATAATAAATGGGAAATGAGAGAAACGAAAAGAAGTATATGCAACCATTGTAAAAATGATAGGAGGGAAGTAGCATGAAAGAATTGAAAGGAACAAAAACAGAACAAAACTTAATGGAGGCTTTTGCTGGAGAATCACAAGCAAGAAATAAGTATACATATTTTGCAAGTAAAGCTAAAAAAGAAGGATATGAGCAGATTGCTGCTATATTTCAAGAAACAGCAGATAATGAAAAAGAACATGCTAAAATTTGGTTTAAATTATTAAATGGTGGAGACATTGCAACAACAACAGATAATTTAAAAGATGCGGCTGCAGGTGAAAATTTTGAATGGACAGATATGTATGATAGAATGGCAAAAGAAGCAAAAGAAGAAGGATTTGACCATATTGCCTATTTATTTGAAGCAGTAGGAAAAATCGAAAAAGAGCATGAAGAAAGATACAGAAAATTATTGGAAAATGTAGAAGATGGTATTGTATTTAGTCGAGAGGGAGATAAAATATGGAAATGTAGAAATTGTGGACATATTTGCATTGGAAAAGAGGCACCGGATGTTTGTCCAGTATGTAATCATCCTAAAGCATTTTTTGAAATAAAAGCAGAAAATTATTAAAATAAGAAGTAAAGAAACAAAGAATCCAGAAAGTTAAACATGTAACAAGAAGGATTCTTGTTTTTTATGGTATAAAGAATTCATGTATGTTCTTGCAAAATTTATTGCATAAATTCATAAAAATACTATATTATTTTTTTATTTTATGATATAAATACACTAGATGGAAGGAAAGGAAAAATATAAAAAATTATGAGTGAAGAAGAATTCAAAAAAGCATTAAAAAAAACAGGTATTATCAGTTGTATTTTTATAGTAATCATGATTCTTCTAGTTTATACAGTATTTCATAAATCGAAAATAGAATTAACAATGAATGATATGCAAGATGGCATTATTGTTGAAAGCATAGGAATCAAAGAAGATTTGTTAAAACAGTATTTATCTGTTTTCGGATTATTAGTTAATGATGCATACGAACAGGAAAAAGATGTAAAAGAAATAGAAAACACACGTGCTCTAGACATGGCAATCAGCTATATGAATACGATGTATGATTATATAGAAACGAAAAATAACGCGACTATGGAAGAATATGATGCTACTGAAATACATGATATCATACAAGAAGTACAGGGCACTTATATAGAAAAAAATATAATATCTCATAAATATGCTTATAATGAGATAGATAATGCTTATACTATAGTGGATGGAGAACAATTCATAAATGGTTGTTGCACGAATATTCAAGATATTCAAAAAAAAGATGACAAAATTACCATAACATATGATTGTATTTTTCCTAATGAAAATGAATTACGTCAATATACAGCGGGAGAAACAATCTCAATAGAAACTTATACGATTAAAGTAATATTAGTAGAAAATAATGAATATGACTATTCAAAATATTTTGTGAATCATATTGAAAAAGTATCACAACAAAGTGTACAATATAATTAATCTAAATACAAAGTTTATTATAAATATTACGAAAATAAATGGAGAGACAAAATGAATCATATAAAAAGAGTAGCAGTGATTGGGGCACCAGGATCTGGAAAAACAACATTATCTAATATCTTAAAAGATATTTATCAATTACCAGTTTTTAATATTGATAGAATTTATCAATTACCCAATTGGGTTATGCGTGATCCTAAAGAGCGCGATGCAATGATATTAGAGGAAACGAAAAAAGAAAAATGGATTATGGATGGCACTTTTATTGATACGTTAGAAGAAAGAGTGAAATGTGCTGATAAAATTATTTTTCTAGATTATTCTACCATCACTTTTTTAAAGGGGATTTTTCGTAGATTGATTAAAAACTATGGAAAAGAAAAACCGGATATGCCTGGTTGTAAAGAAAAATTTGATATTAGCTTTATACTGTATGTTGCCACATATAATAAGAGAAGAAGAAAGTATATTATTGAAATTTTAAATCGATATAAACAAAAAGATATTTATATTTTTAAAAATCAAAAGCAATTAGCTCAATGGTTAACAGAAGAAAAAAAACAAATGAGTTGTTAAAAGGCACAGAAAAGGAAAAGGAAATGTTAAAAAGAAAAAGAACATATTTTATACCAATGATAGGTTTTGCAGTCATTATTTTAATAGGTACTGCTATTTTAAGTTTACCAATATGTAATTATCACAATATTTCTTTGAAAGATATTTTTTTTACAGCCACCTCTGCATTAACAACAACAGGTTTTACCAAACAACCCATTATAAGGCAATTTAATTTTTTAGGACAGTTGATTCTTGCTATTTTAATGGAAGTGGGAGCCATGGGGTTTATTATATTTATTTCTTACGCATGGAGTATTAGAGATAAAAAAATGAAAATGTCTGATATGGTGGTAATTAGTGATAATATAGCAGGTGATGGATATGGTGCTATTAAAGAACACTCTATTTTTATTGTGAAGTTAATGTTAAAAGTACAAGGCTTAGGTATATTTTTGTTAGCACTTGAGTTTATTCCATTATTAGGTTTTACAAAAGGATTATGGTACAGTATTTTTCATACTATTTCAGCATTTAGTAATACAGGATTTGATTTATTTACCGGTAATAGTTTTCTAGCGTTCCAATCCAATTTATATATACAAACAGTTCTTATTCTACTAATGTTTTTAGGTAGTATCGGAGTTTTTGTTATAGAAGATGTAAAAAATAATGGATTAAAGCGTTTTCATAAACTAAAATTACAAACGAAAATTGTATTACTGGTAACAGCCATATTAATTATAGTACCAACTATATGTATGAAAATATTAGAACCTAATATAACATTGATGAATAGTTTATTTATGGCTATTACGAGTAGATCAACTGGCTTTTCTGTTGTAGCTTTAGAAAGTTTTTCATTTGAAAGTAAAGTGATTCTGCTATTATTAATGTTTATTGGAGGATCTCCTATTTCAACTTCTGGAGGCGTCAAAACGGTTACTATTGCTATTGTAATTGCTACTATGATTGCTACTCTAAAAGGAAAAAATGAGACGATTATATTTTGGAGAAAAATATCAGATGCCACAATAAAAAAAGCATTTACTATTTTAATGGTTTTTATATTGGTATTAACCATAACCAGTTTCATTGTTTCACATTCTAATCATATGGGTATGTTGAATATTTTGTTTGAACATGTTTCAGCCATTACCAATACAGGATTATCTTTAGTCGATATGCAGGATTTTAATGGAATAGGGGAAGCAATACTCATATTTTTAATGTATATTGGAAGAGTAGGACCACTTTCTATGGTATTGGCTTTTGTAAGAGAAGACAAAAAAAATCAATATGTTGCATATCCAGAAGAAAATTTAATATTATAAGAAAAAGGAAGTAAATAATTATGATGAATAAACAATGTGTGATTGTAGGATTAGGTAAATTTGGCATTAGTATTGCTAAAAAATTATCGGATGCAGATATAGAAGTATTAGCAATTGATAATGATATAAAAATAATAGAAAAAGTTAGTAAATATGTAACAAAAGCAATTTGTATTGACGTAACTTCACAGGAGGCATGGGAGAGTTTACCAATAAAACATTTTGATATTGGTGTTGTATGTTTTGGTGAGAATATCACGGCAAGCATTTTATCCTGTATGGCTTTACAAGAAGCAGGTGTGAAATATATTATTGCAAAGGCAGGAGATAGATTTCATAAACAAGTACTAGAAAAACTAAATATTAATGAAGTTGTGTTTCCTGAAGAATTTATTGGAGAATTAACTGCTAAAAAAATTATAGCAATGGATTAGATACAGTCCAAAAGATGGCTAATATGAAATTAAAGGAGAATAGAGATGAGTGAAGGATTAGTAAATGCAATTTTAAATAGTTTCGGAGGGTTAGCAACTATTGCGTATGGAAAAGAAATATTAGTATTTATTATCTCGTTATTACCAATTTTAGAATTAAGAGGTGGACTTTTAGCAGCAGCATTACTAGGGTTAGAACCTATTCCAAGTTATGTCATTAGTATTGTAGGGAATATTCTTCCTGTACCATTTATCTTATTATTAATTACAAAAATATTGGATAGAATGAGAAATAGCAAACATTTTAAAAGTGTGGCTAATTGGCTAGATACAAAAGTGGAGAAACATAAAGGACAAATAGAAAAGTATGGTTATTTTGGAATTGTATTGTTTGTAGGCATACCACTTCCTGGTACAGGGGCTTGGACGGGTTCTTTAATAGCTTCTGTGTTAAACATGAATAGAAAAAAGACTTTTTTAGCTGTGTTAGTAGGTGTATTTTTAGCTAGTATTATTATGATGATTGTTTCTTTCGGCATTGTTTCTAATATCATTCAATAAAAAAGACGTTTATGTGTTTTCATAAACGTCTTTTATGCTAATAATAATAGCGATTATGTTTCTTGCTGTTTATGTAATTTAACAATTTGAGAAGCTACGTATTTGCTCCCGCTAGATCCAATTGCCATATATAAAGCTGTATCTCCAAAAAGAGAATCTTCATTTATATTTTTAGAACTATATTTTTTCCCAATAGCCAAAACCGTATTTAAAGTAGAATCATATAAATCACTAAAAAAATTTAAAGTTTCTTCTATGGAAGTTCTTTTGACTCTAATTTCAATAAGATGTTTAATATCTGCAATAGGAAGTGCTTGTTTTAAAGTACAAATAATAATTAAATATGCAATATGTTGTCTTGAATATTTTTTCTTGACAGGAGCTGGCATAATACCGTGCTTTACATAATTATTTATCATAGAATGTGTAATAATAGAAGTGTTTTCGTCTGTTATATGAAAAGATAGATATTTTTCCATTAAAGCAATAACTTGATCCATATATAAATCTATTTCTGGGAGTTCATCCCAATAAGGTAACTTATGTTTAACAATTTTAAAATAATCTTCGAATTTTATTTCTTTTTTTTGACTCATAAATCCCTCTCTTTTTTATTTTGATACGAGGTAATATTCCTCTCATTTGCTTTATCATAACACAAAAATAAGGAAAATTCAATATCATAAAATAATTTGACAATGTGTACAATATAATATATAATGGTTTCGAAGACTAGATAAAGAGGTATTTAATATGAAAAAAGATGAAGTTTTTTTTGAATATCCTGTATATAATAATATTAAAGATATTATATATGATGCTGCTAAAAAATATCCTAACAATATTGTTTTTCGATTAAAGGAAAAGAAAGGTGAAGAAATACAGTATAAAGATATAACCTACACACAATTTTTAGAAGAGGTTAATGCCTTAGGAACATCTTTATTCCATTTAGGACTAAAGGGGAAAAAAATTGCTATTATTGCTAAGAATAGGTATGAATGGGTTTTAAGTTATATAAGTATTTTATTGGGTGGAATGATAGCTGTTCCGTTAGATAAAGGTCTAACAGAAGTAGAAATAGAAAATTCTTTAGTAAGAAGTAAAGCCGATGCTATTATTTTTGAAGATAAATTGGGAACATTGATTCAAAAAATTCGAGAAGAAGGGAAAACAAATATAAAGGAATATATTTGTATGGATTGTACAAAAGAATTTTCATCTATAGAGGAATTAAAAGAAAAAGGAAGACAATTATTAGAAGAGGGGAATCAAAAATATATACAAGCAGAAATTGAGGATAAAGCACTGGCCTGTTTAGTATTTACTTCGGGAACAACCTCAACTTCTAAAATTGTTATGTTATCTCAGTATAATATTGCAAGAAATATGAGTGATATGCATTTGGTAGAAGATTTTAGAAGCACGGATGTTAATCTTGCTTTTTTACCGTTGCATCATACTTTTGGTTCTACAGGACAATTGATTATGTTAAGTACAGGAATTATGACAGTATTTCCAGATGGATTAAGATATATTGCTCAAAATTTAAAAGAATATCATGTCACTTTTTTTGTGGGAGTGCCACTATTAATTGAAAATATATATCATAAACTAAACCAAGAAATTGAGAAACAAGGAAAAACGAAAATGATTCAGATAGCAAAAATTTTTACCAATTTCTTGTTAAAATTGCATATAGACATTCGAAGAAAAGTTTTTAAACCTCTTATTGATCAATTAGGTGGTTTACGATTTATTATTAGTGGAGCAGCAGGACTAGATAAAGAAGTAGAAAAAGGATTTAATGAATTAGGTATTTTAACATTGCAAGGTTATGGGTTAACAGAAGCATCTCCTGTTGTATCTGCAGAAAATTGTAAATATAAAAACTATGGTTCTATTGGTTTTCCTATGAAAAATGTAGAAGTGAAAATCATTGATAAAAATAAAGAAGGTATTGGAGAATTGGTTGTAAAAGGTCCTAATATTATGATGGGATATTATGAAGATGAAGAAGGAACTAAGGAAGTATTGAAAGATGGGTGGTTATATACAGGTGACTTAGCGTATATAGATCCAGAAGGGTATATCTTTTTGACAGGGAGAAAGAAAAATGTTATTGTGTTAAAAAACGGAAAAAATATTTATCCTGAAGAAATAGAGTTTTTAATTAATAAATTACCGATTGTAAAAGAATGTATGGTATTTGGACTTCCCAAAGGAGATGATTTACTGTTATCTGTAAAAATACAATACGATGAAGAATATGTAGCGCAGCAATATCCTAATATGGATGAAAAAGCACTAGAAAAGTTGATCTGGGAAGAAGTAAAAAAGATTAATAAAACATTACCTACCTATAAATATATTAAACATTTGATTGTAACCAAAGAAGATTTTATTAAAACAACCACTGCAAAAATAAAGAGACATAAAGAACTAGAAAAAATATTAGGAATGAATATATTATCTGAGAGATAGAAATTTACTTTATACTTTATTTTACACTATCTAAAAATTAATAAAAGGAAAGGCTGTTGGCAAAATTTGCCAACAGCTAAAGATTCTATTGCTTGGGTTTCCGTATGACTTCCCAGCCACCCTTTTTTCTTGTTTTTACAAATGCGCATCCCTCATGGAATTCACACGCATCCTGATAAATCAAAGGAATGACCAGCTGACCGGTCTTATCAATGTAGCCGTAACGATTATTATAACCAAGAACAACAGCAAGACCATCGTGAAAATCAGATGCATACTTATATTTCGTAGGCACAATCTCAGTACCGTTTTTGTTGATAAAGCCGTAGTTGTACTCACTGTCACATACAACTGCACATCCTTCTTTAAAGTTGCCAATATACAAATAGTATTTGTCCAAAGGAAATTCCTTGCCGGTTTTGTCTATCAGGTAATAAGCATAATCTCTACTGACTATTGCAACTCCATCAGAGAAGTTGCTAGCTTCATAATATTTACAAGGGATAATTTCCCGGCCATGTTTATCGATAAAACCGTAGTTTCCGTTGATAGAATTTCTCACACGGGCAAGTCCTTCACTAAAATTAGATGCGTCATAAAACTGACATTCTATAATTTCTGTTCCAGACTGGTCGATAAAACCGTAGTTTCCGTTGATAGAATTTCTCACACGGGCAAGTCCTTCACTAAAATTAGATGCGTCATAAAACTGACATTCTATAATTTCTGTTCCAGACTGGTCGATAAAACCGTAGTTTCCGTTGATAGAATTTCTCACACGGGCAAGTCCTTCACTAAAATTAGACGCGTCATAAAACTGACATTCTATAATTTCTGTTCCAGACTGGTCGATGAAACCGTAGTTTCCGTTGATAGAATTTCTCACACAGGCGAGCCCTTCTTTAAAATTACCAACAACGTCATACTTGTCCAAAGAAATTTCATTTCCTTCGTGAGAGAGTAACCAATAAGTATTATTTTGATCAGTCACTACTGCAGCTCCCTCAGAAAAGTTTTCTGCAGGAGTATACTTAAAGCGAAATACATGCTTTTGCTTGTCAATATAACCATAACTCTCACCTTCTTCTAAGACAGAGAGACCTTCTGAAAAAAGGTAACCCTGCTCAGCTACATATTTTTCATGAAGACTCAATGCCTCCTGAAGATCCGATGTCAAACGATTATTAAGCTGAGAGAATATGAATGCGAGTATTATGGCCATTATGAATATACCTATGTCCATAAATATGGATGGAAACGGTACAGACCACATTAACCGCTTTAACTTTTTTAACTGCTTTTTTTTCATAATAATTGCCTCCTCATATTGTTTTTTTATATTAAACTCAAGTTTTAAAAAAGAATCAGTATTCTCTTTATAAATTTTTACTCAACCTCCTATAAATTATTTGAGAATAGAACCTTTTCTAATAAAACTATATATATATATTTTAACATATTCTTTTTTTTGTGTCAAAAATTCGTATTTCAATATGTTGAGTTTTCTTATTAAAACATTTTCATTTTTTAGTGTTTTAGTATTTGTTATTTTATATTTTTTGTGCAACCAACTATATTGATTTTATATCATGAAAAGATTTTATTCTATTACAAAGCTGAAGACTTCTTTACTATTAGTATATTTCGAAGTATCTATACAAAATTGAAATTCATAAAAAATTAATATTTTTTTCTATAAAAAATAGAAAATTAGATATATAATGTATTTGAAAAATGAAAATAAAAAATAACTTATTCGAAAAACTCTAAAATAAAAGAATGAGTACAAGAATATTGCAAAATAGAAATTATTTTGACAAATTTACAAAGAAAGGAACAAGATAGAAGATGAAGAAACTCATTAAAAGAGTACTATTATTATTGCTAGTATGTGGTATTATTCTTGGTTCAATAGCTACGTATCAAGGTTACAAAGTATATGAAAAAGCATTAAATGAAATGAGTGTAAAAGATAAAGTAGTAGAAATTAAAGAAGAAAAGACAAACTATAAAACAATAGACGAATTGCCACAAGATTATGTAAATGCTGTTATAGCAGTTGAAGATAGAAGGTTTTACACACATAATGGGATTGATATGATTTCTATTTTAAGAGCTATCATGAAAGATATACAATCAATGGAATTAATAGAAGGCGGTAGTACAATTACACAGCAGTTAGCGAAAAATATTTATTTTACCCAAAAAAAAGAATTAACTAGAAAAATTGCTGAAATTTTTATGGCATTTGAAATTGAAAGAAATTGCACGAAAGATGAGATATTTGAGTTGTATGTAAATACAAGTTATTTTGGTGATGGTTATTATTGTGTAGGAGATGCTGCCGAAGGGTATTTTGATAAAGAGCCAAAAGATATGGACTTATATGAAAGTACATTGTTAGCAGGAATTCCTAATGCACCGTCCGTTTATGCACCAACCAAAAATCCAGAAATAGCAAAACAAAGACAAGCTCAAGTATTAAAAAAAATGGTAAAATATAAATATTTAACGCAGTCAGAAGCAGATGAAATTTTAAAATAATGTGTGTATAGGAATCATAAAAATTTATTCAATATTACAATAATCTGTACCCCAAATGGATACAATAGAAAGAAAGTGTAAAATATGTATATAGTATATTGCATAAATTTGGTGTTAGCGATATGATAATATTATAAAGGATAAGAGGTGTTACTTTGGAAGAAATTATTAATAAAATTGTTGCGATTGATAATCAAGCGAAAAGTATTTGGAATATACAAAAACAAAAAGAAAAAAACATGGAAGAGCAAATTGAAAGAGAATTTCAAGGAAAAAAAATAGAGATTGATAAAATATATCAAAAAGAAATTACCAAAGAAAATCAAAAATATGAAATAATGTTACAGAGAAAGAAAGAAGAGATTGATATAAGCATACAAGAAAAATTGCAAGAAATAGAAAAGCATTATCATGAGCAAGAAGAAACAATCATACAGCAAATGATTGATAAGATGAAAGAGGAGGCGTAATAGATGACAAATCTATTGAAGTATCCTGCTTTAAATGCAAAAATGAAAGGTATGTATACAAAAACATTAAATCCAGAAGATATTGAAGAGTTAATGAAACAAGGTAATTTGAGAGAAGCAATTTACTTTTTGAAGACAAAATTAAAAGGTTTAGAAAATATTCATGAAAGCATGAGCAGAAGAGTATTGGAACAAGAGTTAAATAATGTATTTATTATAGATATTTTAAAGTTATATCAATACTTAGATTACCAAGAAAATAAAATATTTGCACAGTTTATTTTAAAATATAAAATAAACTGTGTTAAAAATGTTTTTCGAAATGTTACTACTAATAAAGATGTTGATACTACTTTGAAAAATATAGATAATTGGACAAATAAGATATTTTCTAGTATAGATGGTATTAATCATATTACTGAGGAAACGGAATTTTTATCAATGATCCATCAGGAAGAATATTATGAAATTTTTGAAGCATATGAAGCAATTATTGAGAATGCACCTTTAGAAGAGATTGAAGTAAAGCTTGATCAATATTATTTTGAAAAAATATTTACATTAGCAAAAAAGGTTAATCATGAGCTAACAGAAATGATTGGAAAAGAAATTGATTTATTAAATATTATTTGGATATATAGGGCAAAAAAATATTTTCAATATAATGTAGAACAAATTCAAGCAATATTAATTCCAGTTCGTTATAAAATTAGTAAACATATACAAGATGCATTATTACATGCGGATAATTTCGAAGAAATAAAAGCAATTATCAATCAAACAATATATCAACATGTATTTCAGACAGAAGAAACTATTGAAAGGGATAAAAATCAATATTTATATAAAATCTATAAACAATATTTTCATACGAAAATGTTTAATATATGTACTATATTTTGTTATATGAATTTAATCGATATAGAAATAAAAAATATTATCAATGTTATAGAGGGAATACGATATAATATTGATAGAAAACAAATACAAGCACGATTGATTATGTAAGGAGGTGTACAAATAAAGTGGCAATTGAGCGTATGAAATTACTGAGTATTACAGGAAGAGAGGAGAATATTGATACTTTTATTGTAAAATACCTCTTAGAGAGTGGACTACAAACAGAAAATGCAGTTAAAGTGTTTGAGAAAGGTTGGAAATTAACAAATTTTCAATATGACGCGACAGCAAAAGATTTATTAAAAGAATGTATCAATATATTAGAGAAATATCAAATACCATATAATAAAGATTTAGAAGGAAGTAATATAGAAAAAACGTTAGAAGAAATACACATAGATATAGAAACAATAAAACAAGAATTTCAAGTAGTAGAAACGAAAATAGAAGAAAAACAACATGCATGGGAAGAAATAAGAGAAAAAGTAAGAATTTTAGAACATACAAAAAACTTAGACGTTAATATTGAAAGCCTTTATCATTTGAAATACTTAAGATTTCGTTATGGAAAAATTCTGAAAGAGAATTTTTCTAAATTGGAAAGAAGTTTATCAGATTTAGATGCTTTCTTATTAAAAATAGAAGAAGACGAAGAGAATATTTGGATTATGTGTATCACAACAAAAGAAATTAGTGCGAAAGTAGATAGTTATTTAAATGTATTTAAATTTGAGAGAATATGGATTCCAGAAGAATTGGCAGGAAATCCTAAATTTATTTTAACGCAAAATCAAAATGAAATGCAACAAATCGGTTTTGAAATAGAGTATAATAAAAAAGATATTCAAACATTGAAAGATAAATATAAAAGCGATTTGATTATGCTTTATGGACAATTAAATTTATATATGAAAATTAATACTGTAAAAAAATTTATGGCACATGATGAAAATGGTTTATTTTATGTAATAGGTTGGATTCCTGTAAAGGAATTAAAACAAATATTACCGAAATTATCAAAAGAGAAAGAAATAAAATTTGTTGTTAAAAATCATGATGAAGTTGCAAGTATACCACCAACCAAATTAAGAAATTATAAAATTATTCAGCCATTTGAAACAATTGTTAAAATGTATGGTTTACCAAATTATAATGAATTAGATCCTACATTATTTGTGGCAATTACAGCATTTTTATTATTTGGTTTTATGTTTGGAGATGTAGGACATGGATTAGTTATATTTATCATAGGATTATTTATGAGCAGGAAAAAGATAGCTATGGGACCAGTTTTTCAAGCAGGAGGAATTGCTTCTATGGTGTTTGGTGTGCTATATGGTAGCATTTTTGGAAATGAAGAAATCATTCCAGCAATACTAATAAGTCCTATGGAAAATATTCAGACCATGCTTATCTACGGAATTGCAGTAGGAATTATTTTTATTATCATAGCCATGATGTTAAATATTAGGAATGGTATTGTTAATAAAGACAAAAAGAAAATATTTTTTGAAACAAATGGAATAGCGGGTTTGCTATTTTATATAACTGTTTTGGTAAGTGGTGTATATTTTTTAATCAATGGCAAGATGATAGCTTCTATGAGTGTTCTTAGTGTATTTGTTGTATTACCATTACTTGCTATTATGTTTAAAGATACTATTTCAGAGAAATTATTCAAAAACAAACAAGTAGAAAAAACTTCTTTTGTAGAAAAAGTATTTGAAATTATTGAAATTTTGTTATCGTTTGCAAGTAATACCATTTCCTTTGTTAGAATTGCTGCTTTTGCTATTAATCATGTTGGTTTATGTATGGCAATATATATTTTAGCGAATATGGTAAATGGCAGTGCTAATATGGTGATTACGATTATAGGAAATGCTATTGTTATTGTATTAGAAGGATTAATTGTAGGAATACAAGTGTTGAGATTAGAGTATTATGAATTGTTTAGTCGATTTTATTCTGGAAATGGAAAAGAATATAAACCATTAAAAGAAAAAATATAGATACTTTATGCCAAATAATTTATTTATTACTAAAAAACATGTGAATCCAAAAAGAGGAAAAGGAGATAAGATATGAGAGAGAAATGTTTAAAAATTATTTTTGCTATTGTGATAATGTTGGGAATATTAGCAACAAGTTGTTACGCAACGTCAACGAAAAAGCAAACAAGTCAAAATGAGATAACAGAAGAAATGGTACAAACAATGGTAGACGAAAAAGTCAATACAGCTATTCAAGGAGCAGTAACACAAATACAAACCAATCAAACAACGGAAGTAGCTGAAGGAGAAGAAAAGACGAATGGATTAGGATTAGTTGCTGCAGCCATTGCTACAGGACTTGCTTGTATAGGATCTGGTATAGCTGTTGCTGTAGTTGCTTCAAGTGCTGTAGGTGCAATTAGTGAAAATCCATCTTTGCTGGGAAAAACAATTATATTTGCAGGATTAGCAGAAGGTATTGCCATTTATGGATTAATTATTTCTATTATGATTTTAAATAAAATTTAATAAATTATATAAAGATAAAGAAAATGTTTTGAAAAAGATGTATGATGTAATGTCTTGGGAGGAATAAAAGTAGATATGAAAATGGTTTGTATCAGTAAAAGTAATGATATTGCTATAGGATTACGCTTAGCAGGTGTAGAGAGTTTTTATATAAGAAACGATGAACAGATTATTGCCAAAGTGAAAGAGATTGCTAAAAATAAAGATGTTGGTATATTAAATGTTACAGAAGATGTTTATGAAGTAGCAAAAAAAGAGTTAACAGAAATTTCAGAAACACAAAAATTGCCACTTGTAGTAACAATTCCAAATTCTGCATTTAAATATTGTTAACTAAATATTGTTAGAAAGGTAATAAAAATGAATATTGAAAAAAAATTAAAAAGCATAGAGGAAAGTTGTATAGAAACTGCTCATAGAGAAGCCCAAGAATTAGAAGCTATTATTAGAGATACAAGTAATATAAAATTAAATGAAAAGCTAGAAACGTACAAAAAAGATTTAGCAAAAAAATATGAAAAAGAAGTAAATCGATTAGAAAAAGAATATAATATGGATGTATACGATTATGAACAAAGCCAAAAAATACGTATAAATCAATTTCAAGAAAGCTTAATGCATAATATAAAGACAAAAGTAGAAACAGCAATGATACAATTTACAAACTCAGAGACATACAAATCCTATTTAATAAGCCACATTAAAAATACAATGAAAAAGGCTTATGCGGAAAATGAAAAATGTAAAGTTTTGATTGTAGAAAAGGATTACTATCAATATAAAAATGAAATTCTTCAAATATTTCCGATTATGTTAGAGAGAATAAATAATGATTACATCGGCGGATGTATGGTTATTAATGAAAAAAATAAAATTTCCATTGATAATACTATTAAAACTAATATTGACCAACTAGGTGACCAATTAGGGACGTTAATCAATGGACATTTTTGACCATTTTTATACGTATGTTTTAATCCATTATAAAAGAATAGAGGTGTTTTAGTTGCAGTATAAAAAAATTATTTCCATTAATGGACCTGTTATAGAGGCAAGAGGAGAGGGAGATTTTGCTATGCATGACATGGTTTATGTTGGTAGTAATAAAATGATTGGTGAAGTGATAAAATTAAGTAAAGATATAGCAACCATTCAAGTTTATGAAGAAACAAGTGGTCTTAGAATAGGTCAAGTTGTTGAAGGAACAGAAGCACCTTTATCAATTATGCTTCGGACCAGGAATGATAGGAAATGTATTTGATGGAATAGAAAGACCACTTAGTAAATTACAAGAATATTCTGGAGATTTTTTGAAAAAGGGATGCAATATTGATGCTATTGATTTAGAAAAAAAATGGCACTTTATACCAAGTGTCAATTTAGGGGAGAAGATAAGTCGCAATACGATTGTAGGTACAGTAAAAGAGTCGGAATTCTTTGATCATAAGATTATGAATCCTAACCATATAGAAGCGGAAGTAATTTACATTGCACCAGAGGGTGAATATACTGCCAAAGATACTATTGCCAAGATTCGTGATAATGAGAAAGAATATAATATTACAATGGTTCAGAAATGGCCTGTAAGAATACAAAGGCCGTACAAAGAAAGATTAACTGTAAGGGAACCTCTTATAACAGGACAGAGAGTTATAGATACCATGTTTCCAATCGCAAAAGGTGGTACAGCAATGATTCCTGGAGGATTTGGAACAGGAAAAACAATGTTACAGCATCAAATGGCAAAATGGTCAGATGCGGATATTATAGTTTATATTGGTTGTGGGGAAAGAGGAAATGAAATGACTGAAGTTTTAGAAGAATTTCCCAAATTAATTGATCCCAAAACCAATAGACCATTGATGGAAAGAACAATTTTAATAGCAAATACTTCTAATATGCCAGTAGCTGCTAGAGAGACATCAATTTATACAGGAATTACGATTGCTGAATATTATAGAGATATGGGGTATCATGTAGCAATTATGGCAGATTCTACATCCAGATGGGCTGAAGCATTAAGAGAAATTTCTGGTAGACTAGAAGAAATGCCAGCAGAGGAAGGATATCCTTCTTATTTACCATCAAGACTATCACAGGTTTACGGAAGAGCAGGGATAACAAAAAGTTATAATGGGAATATAGGATCTGTTAGTATTATTGGTGCCGTATCTCCGCAAGGGTCAGACTTTTCAGAACCAGTAACACAAAATACTAAAAGATTTGTGCATGTTTTTTGGGGATTAGATAGAGAACTTGCTTATGCAAGACATTATCCATCTGTTAATTGGAAAATCAGTTATAGTGAATATATTGATACATTACAAGACTGGTACGAAAAGAATGTGGATGAACATTTTGTTGATGATAGATTAGAAATAGTGAAATTGTTACAGGAGGAAAATGAGCTTCAGGAAATTGCAAAAGTAGTGGGACAAGATGTTCTTTCAGATATGAAAAAACTAGTATTAGAAACTTGTAAAAGCATTCGTTTGGGCTTTTTACAACAGAGTGCTTTAAGTGATATTGATACGTATGTTCCTTTAAAGAAACAATATAGAATGCTAAAATCGATTCTGAATTTATACACAGAAAGTGCCAAGTTGGTGGAAAAAGGAATTCCTATTTCCAAAATTAAAGCATTAGGATTATTTGAAGCATATATTAAACTAAAATTTAATGTAAAGAATGAAGAAATTTTTAAATTTGATGAATTTGATCAAAATGTATTAGAAAAATTGAAACAATTAGATGAAGAATATAAAGATTATATGTAAAAGCTATCATGGACGAGAAGAGGTGAAATCTTGAAAGTACAATATTTAGGTTTAGAACATATTAATGGACCATTGGTTTATTTAAAAACACCGGAAAATATTTCTTATAATGAACAAGTAGAGTTGATTTTAAAATCTGGTGAAAGAAGAATTGGAAACGTGATTACCTTAAATGAAGATGTAACAGTTATACAGGTTTATGAAGGTAGTGATGGTATTGATATTAATGGCGTAAAAACAGAATTAAGTGGAAAAGAACTACAAATAAAGCTTTCGCAAGATTGTTTAGGCAGGGTTTTTAATGGGATAGGAAGGCCAATTGATGGATTAGGAGAAATACAATCTGATTTAGAAAGGGATATTAATGGAGTGGCTATGAATCCCATTGCTAGAAAATATCCTAGAAATTTTATTGAAACAGGAATTTCAGCAATTGATGGATTAATGACATTGATTAGAGGCCAAAAATTACCTATTTTTTCAGGAAGTGGTATTAATCACAATGATTTAACAGAACAGATTATTAGACAGGCCAATATTAAAGATGATAGTAATTTTGCTATTGTGTTTGGATTAATGGGTGCAGAATACGAAACAGCAGAATTTTTCAAAAAAAGTTTTAAAGAAAATGGTGTGTTATCAAAAGTTGTTACTTTTCAAAACTTATCAAATGATCCTTCTATAGAAAGAATTTTAACACCAAAGGTAGCACTAACTTGTGCAGAATATTTAGCATTTGATTTGGATATGCAAGTATTGGTGATTTTAACAGATATGACAGCATATGCTGAAAGCTTAAGAGAAATTTCTACACTAAAAGGAGAGATACCAAGTAGAAAGGGTTATCCAGGATATTTATATAGTGATTTAGCATCTATTTATGAAAGAGCAGGAATATTAAAAGATAAAAAGGGATCTATTACACAAATTCCTATTATTACAATGCCAAATGACGATATCTCTCATCCAATACCGGATTTAACAGGATATATTACAGAAGGTCAAATTGTTTTAGGAAGAGAATTATATCAAAAAGGAATTACACCTCCCATTAATATTTTAGATTCCTTATCTAGATTAATGAAAGATGGTATAGGAGAAGAATATACAAGAAAAGATCATAGAAGTATATCAGATCAAATCTTTTCGTCTTACGCAAGGGTTCAAGATGTACGTGCTTTAGCAAAAGTCTTAGGAGAATCAGATTTATCAGATACAGATAAAAAATATTTGGCATTTGGTGAAGCATTTGAACAAAGATTTTTAAATCAAGGCAAATTTGAAAGTAGAAATATTATACAAACTTTAGATTTAGCTTTAGAAGTTTTAAGAATTTTACCAGAAGAAGAATTAGATAAAATCTAAAAAAATTGTAAGACAGCAAATAAAAAAGTAATTTCAAATTTTGATGGAAAGGATAAATAGTAGATGGACACAACTTACTTGCCTACTAAAAATAATTATATTAAATTACAAAAGTCCTTAAAGATTACTAAACAAGGTCAAGAGCTTTTAGAAAGAAAAAGATTGATTTTAACAAAAGAATTAGAGAAATATGTACACAAAGTAGAAGCTTTGCAAAATAAAATATTTGATGAAATGGAAGAAGGAAAAGTACTCATTCAAACAGCCAATATTGACATAGGAATTGATAATCTTACGAATATTTCTAATGGTGTTAAGGAAGATGAATATATCGATATTAAGGACCTAACGATATTTGGTACAGAGATACCTTCTGCGGTTCATAAAAAAGAAATTGTTAAAAGAAATTATGGGTTTTATAATACAACGAATATGGTAGATGAGGCCATTTTGAAATTTAATGAAATACAAGAGGGCCTTATTGATTTAGCCATATTAGAAAATACAGTTTTTCGTTTAAAAAGAGCAATAGAGAAAGTACAGAAACGCTCCAATGCTTTGGAAAATATTGTTATACCAGAAAATGAAAAAATTATTAAAAACATAGGAGAGGAATTAGAAGAAAGAGAGCGAGAAGAATTTGCAAGATTAAAAGTAGTAAAAAAGAGAATAATGTAAAAAACAAAACATAAACTTTCCCAATAACACTATTAGAAAGTTTATGTTTTGTTTATATTTGCAAAAATTAATTTTCATGAGTAATTTCTTTTTTTTCTAGCTCTGAAGTACAATGTGGACATCTAGTAGCTTTGTAATTAATTTCACTATAGCAAAATGGACAAATTTTTATGGTAGGTTCTGCTACCGGTTCTTTTGCTGTTTTCTTTTCAAATTTTTTACTAATTTTATCGAATTGTCCTAACTTAATGTTTTCCATCTTCTTATTAAAATTATTAATATAACGAACAACTAGAAAAATAGAAAAAGCAATGATTAAGAAATTAACAATAGCAGTGATAAAATTACCATATTTAATAGAGGCACCTTCCACAGTAAACATCATATCTGAAAAATCTACCTTTCCAGTGAAAATAGAAATAGATGGCATAATAATATCAGAAACCAAAGAATTGATAATAGCTTGAAAAGCACCACCAATGACAACACCAACTGCTAAATCTATAATATTACCACGTGTAGCAAATTCCTTAAATTCTTTTAACATAATCTTTTTCCTCCTTGTATAATATATTTAGGGTTTTAAAGTTACCCAAAACTTTATATTATGTCACTTTCGTGATATAATTTTC